>NZ_CP088245.1:1854642-2460357 GCF_021117275.1 Metabacillus sp. B2-18 | reverse complement strand
TAGTGAAACTACTGGGTATCTAAAAGAAATTATTGCAACAATTCAAAAAGAACAAGACCAAGCAATTCGCCAACCACTCGATTATAATGTTGTCATTCAAGGAGTGGCTGGTTCTGGAAAATCATCCATTGCTCTTCATCGACTTTCCTATCTTTTATTTAATAATAAGCATTTGAAACCTAGCGATCTATTAATTCTTGGACCTTCAGAGTTATTTATTAGTTCATTTGAAGGGCTTTTACCTGACTTGAATTTAGAAGGTATACGACAATCAACTTTTCATAATCTTGTGTATGAGCATCTAAAGCCTTTCCTTCCAAGTAAACAAAAATTATCTATTAAGGATTATTTTGAAGATGTTTTATTTTCAAGTGTTACTAAAAAGGAAAAGAAGATCACGGAATTTAAAGGGTCGGAAGATTTTCTTAGAATTATTGATATTTTTCTTGATCAGCTTCAAACACAGTTTGAAGCTCGCTTTAGAAATCTTACTATTTTTGATGAATTTTTACAGGTTTCGGATCTTGTCAAAATATATGAGGGGTACTCATACTATCCATTTATTAAAAGAGTTCAAAAGTTTATCCAACATGTTGAAAATCATTTTAAGGATGTATTGGAACGTAAGATAAATGATCTAGAAACACAAGCGGTTTTAACAAACAACTTTCTTTTAAATGATGGTGGTCTTCTCGACACTGAAGTAAAGACTGTTCAAGAGCAAATTATTCGTGTGAGAGAGTATAAAATAAAGGAATTGAAAAGAGAGCATAAATCGGAAATAACGAGATGGAAGAAAGTCATGGAGATACAGAATCCATATCAAATTTATAAACAACTGTTATCATCTGATATGCTTGACATGTTTAAACATGAACTTAATGATGAAACCTTGGAACTCTTTAAAGGATATTCGTTAAAAGAAGTAACGTATTTTGATATCGCGCCAATATACTATATCTTTCTATCACTTTTTGAACTTCCGGAAAAGTTTGCACATATCGTAATAGATGAGGGACAAGACCTAAGCTATATTCACTATACTGTTTTACAGAAGCTAACAAAAACAGTTACAATTCTTGGAGATAAAGAACAATCAATTTTTCTCAATTATGGACAATACAATTGGGAGAATTTAATGGATAGAGCCTTTCATAACGAAGAACATGTAATGCTCACTTTGGATACAAGTTATCGTTCAACAAAAGAAATTATTGAAGTTGCCAATGTGGTATTAGCAAATCACTATGGGGAAGACCATAATCCAATTACGCCATTAAATAGAAGTGGTCCAGCAGTTTCATTCGTAGAGGTTTCATCAGGAAGAAACTTACTTGAGAATTTAGCTCAAACCATTAATGAGTGGAAAACCAGATACAAACGAATTGCAGTCATCCACAAAGATGAAAAAAAGGCAATCAGCTTAGCAGAATATTTAAAGAATCAATTTAACCAAGATGCGACATATGTTAATCCTGATCAAGAGATCAAACAAGGCTTTGTCTCAGTATTGGCTTCTTATTACTGTAAGGGCATGGAGTTTGATGCTGTGATCATTGTTAATGCAAACGAAGATAATTTTCCAAAGGATGAATTGCATGCAAGGCTAATGTATGTATTATTAACACGTGCACAACAAGAAGTTAAAGTATTTTATCAAGATTCTTTATCTCCATTACTAGAAGGAATTGTACAAGAAAAGCCTAAAGTATCGATGGAATTCGATGATATTTTATAAAATAATTGATAGAAATTCCTCTTTTAAACTTTATGTTTGGAAGAGGTTTTTTTGTAAAGTCATATTAGACTAGATACTACGCAATAAATAATTTCTCTTTTGTAAAAGAATCTACATACAGGAACGGATGAATCTTTCATTATTGTATACCCAACACTCTGAAATACTTCCTTTAAAAAATGCTACTTTTCTGATCCAGATAGCACAAATAATTTATTGAACCACTAAATAAGACCTTTTTCAAGTCCTAAACTAAATAAAAGTATATTTAATTATTCGCAAGTATTATGACAAAAATCTCTTAAGAAAAACGTCGTATAATATTTAAGGTCGATAATTCGACATATTAAAATATTGGGGTATAGGTCAACTTTGGTTATAATCACAAAAAATTTCCGAAATTTAGGAGGTAGGAGCTGCATATGGAAGTGGAGAAGAAGAAGAGGGCCGTATCTAACCAGAAACAGGCATTTCATAGATATTTGTTTCCAATTACAATTATTTCATCAATGTTAATTTCAGGTTTAGTAGGATATACTGCTAGTCAAATAGTTGTCAACAATAGTGTTGGTGACCCAACAGAGTTAAATACTATGAAAAACGAAGTAAATGAAGCTAGAAATAATTCGTTAAAAGTAATAGAAAAGGAACTACCAAAAATAATTAACGACCTAGATAAATACAATCAGGATATAAATTTATTAGTTAAAAATGTTGAGTGGTTAAATGAAAATTTAGCTCCTATAAGGGATGCAATAGGCAAATTTGACTCAGCAATTACCGTCGTTAGAGGAGTCAACACTTTTGTTGATTTTCCTGTTGTAGGTAACATAACTACTAATTTAGCTTTAGCAAAGATTCAACTAGATGAAATTGATAGCATATTATTTCGCTTGGAGAACTTAACAGTTATTAAACAAGAGCTGAGTGATTCTTATCAAAATATAAATTTATTATTTGAAAAATATCAAAAAGAAAAAAGCATTGAACAGTTATTGCAAATTGAACAAGAGTTAAACTCAAATTTGATTTATCAGATTGAAGACTTAAGGAATACTACTATAGAAGCTCATAAAGTTCTTGAGCTATCTTCAAGTGTTTTAATTACCGTAAATAAGACTAGATCGATTATTAATTCAATACAGGAAATGGGGGAGAATACGCTAGATGTACTTCAGTTTTGGAAGGAAAATGAAGGCAGTTCTGAAATTGAGGCAAATGAAAGTTTAGAAAAGGATTTAGAGACGTCTATAGAGAATATCCAAAAGCTACCAAACGAATTAGCTCAACGATCCAAGAGTAGTATTACGTCAATAAGCAATATTCAAAAAGAGCTACAGACTATAAAAATAACACAAATGCTCAGTAGTGAGTGAAGATGGATCCCTTCTTTTGGTTCTTCACAATTGGGACTATATAACAAATAAAGAAACAAAAGGCCATTATTATAAAAAAATATGGCCTTTTCAGTGTAAAACATTATTTTCCTAGTCAGGAAATAAAAATCCATGTCTGTTTTTGTCGAAAACAAGTTCGGTATAGTGTTTTTACTATAAAATAGAAATAGTCATTTTATAGTAGAGGATGGGTCAATTTGTTTAGTATTTTTGAAGATTTATTCCAAAATATTAGTTCTATGGGTGTAGAGGGCTTTACAAATATATTTTTAGTTTTTCAATTATTTCTTTTCTTTATTCTATGTTTCTTTCAAACTACACGAATAGTAAAAGAAATGAGAGTTATGGACCGGTTAAAAAAGAATCTAAGTGAAATAAATCGTGGTTCTAATAAACAGGCACATGAAATTGATCAGGAGATAAATGATCTCTTCTCAATTATTAAGGGCTCGCGTTATAAGGATTTATGGTCAAGATATTACAACAGGGTGTCAGAAAAAAATGAAGATGAACGCATCCGTGTTGAGCCTTTCTTTGGGTTTGATGTGATGCATTATCATATGGGATATCGTCCTTTAATGGATGTCGGAGCAGGAATTAATGTAAGTATTGGTGTGTTAGGGACATTTATTGGTTTATCAACGGGATTAGCAGATTTAAACATGGGTGATACAGATGCACTTCGTACAGGAATTAGTGGATTACTTGATGGGATGAAAGTTGCATTTTATTCATCAGTTTTTGGTGTCTTCTTATCTCTTGCATGGACCTTATTTGACCGAGTAATTAGTAGCCAGCTTGATAAAAAGATCGATTGGCATTCAGAGAAGCTGGATTACCTATTAAGTACGGATGATGAAGAGCTGTTCTTAAATCGATTAGAAAAGATTTCAAGAAGTCAGGCTGATCATTTAAAGACTTTATTAACGGATGCACTGGAAAAGGCTATGCAGCCAATTGTATCAACAATTCGTGAATCAAATGGACAAGTATCAAATGCATTTGGAGCTCTGAACGATCAGTTTTCAAAACTGCAATCAGGTGTAGAAACGCAATCTAAATTATTAGAAACACAAATTGAATTTTCAAAGTCTAACAGTAATGATATATCTGATCGACTTGTTGAACAAATTACAGGTGGAACACAACAATCTATTTCTCAATTTACAAACATCATCAGTGATACAAAAGACCTTCAACAACAAATGATGCAAACAGTAAATACAGTTGTTGAGAAATTTGCTAGTTCTGAACAAACGCAATCAACAACACTTGAAAGAACGGAAAAGATGTTTGCTCAATTTGAAAATATGACATCTGAGCTCGATCAAATGAGAAGTAGCTATAAAGAGGCTTCATCTTTCATGGAAGGATTAAGTGGAGCATTCCAACAAATTCAACATTTAACACAAGAACAGCTACCGGTTCAGCAAGAAGTGATGAAAAGCAATCAATCCCTTGCGGAAAAGTACGACGGACTTACAGAGCGGTTTAAAGAATTCAATTCTGCTATAGAAACTAAATACGAAAATCTAATGGATGAAGTAATTACTGTTTCCAAGAGTTTAAGTACCTCATTTAAAGATATGACAGATCGTTTCTCTCAGTCATTAGTCACTCAATCTACTATGATGAAAGAATCAGACACCTTATTACAAAATGTAAAAGAGGTAGTTGAATATTTAACACCAGTTGCACCTGAATTAAAAGATGTTGTTGGTAACATTCATTCTTTAAAAGAACAATTAAGTCAGATGCAGCAGTTACAAAACGAATTATTACCAGAACTAGTTGAAATGAAAACAAATACGAATAAGACAGTAGAAGAAGCTCTTGCTACAACGAAGTCTTATATGAACGAAATGACAAATCAACTAGATGTGATGAAAACAAGCTGGACTACAACAAGAGAACAATTTGAGCAAACTAGAGAAACACTTAACACATCAGTAAAGGACTTTAGTGAGAACGTTGATAACGGTCTTTCAAAAACATATCACCACTTCGATGAAACATTAACAAATGCTGTAAAACAAGTAAGTCAGTTGGTTTACCAATTCAGTGATGTTCAAAAAGACTTCATCGATACGTTAGAAGACTTATCAGAAGAAATTAGTAAGGCGAAGGCAGGCGCATAAGAGTGAGATATCGGAAAAAAGAACAAGTCAACTATTGGATGTCTTATGCCGATTTAATGAGTGCCATGTTAATGGTTTTTGCTCTACTTTTAACATTAGTTATTCTTGATTATCGTGAATTACTAGAGCAAAAAGAAAAAGAAATTGAAGAAGTAGTCAATGTGAAAACAGAGATTATAAAAGCCTTAACAGAAGCTTTTAAAGAATCAAATATGGCGATCGAAATTGACCAACAAACAGGTGCGATTCGCTTTCCAGGTAGTGTTCTATTTGAATCAAATTCATCAGAAATTTCTGCAAAAGGTGAAGGGTTTTTGAAAGAATTTATCCCAGCCTATTTAGGAATTCTTTTACAAGATCGCTTTAAAGATGAGATTTCTAGCGTCATGATAGAAGGACACACAGATAAAAAAGGTGATTATATGTACAATATGGCATTATCACAAGACAGAGCGTATTCAGTATTAGAATATATCTATAGTAAAGATTTTCCTGATTTTAAAGAAAAGTCACTATCACAAAAATATATTACAGCAAATGGGAGAAGTTTTAATCAACCTTTAACAAACGACAAAGGTGAATATGATCCTGACCGTTCAAGACGTGTTGAGTTTTTATTCAGACTGAAAGACGATGAGGCAATAAAAGCGATTGAAGAGTTGGTGAAGGATAAATGAGATATGAATATCAACCAACATCATTAAAAACCTGGTTGCGGGATAATCGTAATCAGGTTTTATCTCATGTAATTGAAGATCCTAATACAAAATATGAATCTGATATTGAAACATTAATAAAAAAGTTTGAATCTGTGAAAACTGCTAAAGTAGAAGAATTTGTTCAATGGAGTGAGAAACTCTCTCGAAGACAAAAACTTTTAGTTCCTAATTTATATTCAGATGAACTCAATGATGAAGCGAAAAAAGGGTTAATTAAGATCATGCAGAATAATGCTGCTACTGACAAAAGAACGTTTAGAGTACTTGTTGATACCGTCTATCAAACGTGTAATCTTGATGAAATTTGGAATGTAATGAAGTACTCTTATGTTTCTCATAGAGATCGGATTGAGAAACGTTTTAACAATGAGCAATCAATAGAGTGGCGTGATTTTCTCTTAAGCAAAGACCCAGTTCATCACTTAGCAGAAAAGGCTTATTATAGTGAAAATGACTTTCTAAGTGTTCTAGAGTCATTTTACTTAACCGAAAACTTTCCATTATATAAACTCGTATTAATGGATGTCTTCAACTTTGCTGATCAAGATTTCTTTATTAAAGAAAAAGAACTTTATAAAAAATACTTTAAAGAAGCAACAAATGAAGAGCAACAAAAGATGGCAGATGGATTAATTAGGAATTGTCAATTAAACCAGGTGAAAGATTTAGGGAAGCTGGTTTTTGAGAAGTTAAAGACTTATCGACGTAAACCAATGCTTTGGAAGTATGTTGGTGAAGAAGAGAAGAAGCGATTTGCAAATTGGATATTAAAACTTGAGATAAAAGACTTCTTTGGACAGGTTAATAAGGATCATGAACGATTTCAGTATTGGGAGAAGTTTATTGTTAATCTAGAAGATGTAGTTGTAACAGATGGAAAATCAACATTAATTATGTATTTTTCAGATGTGGTAGTAATAGAAGTACTAGGTACGGGAGCTGTATATATTTATAAAACAAGTACCTTTAACAAACATTTCCAACCTAAAGTAGATAAAATGTTAGCAGAAAAAGAGAGACTAGATGGGTCATGGATACCTCCTAAAGAAGTGAAAAGAAGCGAATTAATGGATAAATGGGAAATCGTCTCTGGTGGTTGGTTGAGACATGTAGGTGATTGGCAAAGTAAATTTGATGATTGGCTAAGTGATGAACTTGGTTGGGAGGTAGACAGAGATGCTCTTCTTCAAAAAGAAGCAGAAAGAGATGAAGGTTAACTTTGTACCTAAAGAAACTGGTGTACAAATTTTATTTGAATTAATTGAAGGTAAAAATGTTCAACCATTAGAAGTCCCATTAACGAAAGAACAAATTGAAGATTGTTATCGACTTGAAGGTTTTATGAAATATGTAGCATGGGAAGAGCTCTATGAACTAGGTATAGTTGAAAACTCATTTCTTCCGTATGAAAGTTACTATGATGTACTCAAAGAGGAAGATGGAGTAGATATTTTATCTAATTTAGGGTTACCGATCAATCCAGATCAACTATCCGGAGAACTTTCCCTAAAATCCTTAGCAGATGAGGCTGATCTGTCAATACGACTTCATAATAATGAAGGGAAAAATATAGATCGAATCGGGAAGCAATATGGTGCATTATATGAAATTGAAAATGGCCTCCACCTACTTCCAGAAAACATATATAAATTGAAAAAAGCAATGCGGGAAGAGTATGAAAATGGATATCAGAAGATCGGGATTTCCCAGCAATTAGCTAAAGAAGCAGGGATCCAACTAGAGAATTTCTTAGAAACAGAAAATTATCATGTTGTCGGCAAATACGATATCGATATTAAGGTTCATAACCATGATCATATCGAATTAATTCCTTCTGGAGTAAATGAACAAGAGACTCTTCATTTAAACTCTCCATCTACTGTTACAAGTTTCAAAGAAGGCATAAAAAGAAATCGATATGTGAAAACACAAGCTGTTCAAGAAGATATGGAGAAGTTATCACAGAAGAGACATATCACAGGTGAAGAAGTTCCATTATTTTTTGAAAATCCATCGGCGGTTCTGCCGGAACATGATTATCAGTTCGATCTTGAAACCTTCTCAGATCGTGTAAGGGGATTGGTTTCAATAGAGCGAGTGGCACCATACAACACAGGTGGATCTGGTTTCCAATGGTTTGATTCAGAAACGGGCCAGTATGTTCCGTATGACGAAGAGTTTCTTAGCGGCTTAATGGAACAATACCCTGATCAACAGTATGTTGAACACGAAGGAAAATGGATTTACCTTGATCCAACATTAAGAAAAAACCTCTTAGACATTCCAGCTGATGAAGAAGCTAAATTGAGTAATAAGTATGTCCTTGATATTAAAGATAATGAACAAGAACTTGATTACTCAATAGATACAAAAAATGAATTAGCACTAGAAGAATTTCAAGTACCTGAATCACTAAAAGCAGACTTATTCCCACATCAGCTTGAAGGTTTTCAGTGGTTATGTCATTTAGAAAAAAAGGGAATTGGTGGATTACTAGCAGATGACATGGGATTAGGGAAAACGATTCAGGTGATCTCATTTCTATTACACCAGCAATCTCGTAATATGTTAAAACCAACCCTAGTGGTCCTTCCGATTGCGCTTATTGAAAACTGGATGGAAGAAATAAAGAAATTCGCGCCTTCTTTATCGAACAGTATATATATTCACAGAGGAAGCGGTAGAATTAAGTCTTCTCAAGTCATTGATGGTTATGATCTAGTCTTCACTAGTTATGACACATTAAAAATTGATCAACTACTATTAGGCAAAGTAAAGTTCAAGTCGATCATTTGTGATGAAGCCCAAAATGTAAAATCACATTCAAGTCAACGATCAAGAGCTCTTCGTGCTATGCAATCAGACTTCCGATTAGCGATGACAGGAACCCCAGTTGAAAATAGTTTAGATGAACTATGGTCAATCATGGACTTTGTGCAACCAGGGGAACTAAGTTCATTACGTCAATTTAGAGAAAGATTTGCTGAATCAGGAGATTACGATGGATTATTAAAAGCCATTCAACCGTTTTATATGAGAAGAACGAAAAGTGAAGTACTAGATAAACGGTTACCGAAGAAGTATTTAACAGCACCATTTTATGTAGAAGCATCAAGAACACAAAAATCCATCTCTAACTCCATGTTAGAAACAAAAGAAACAGGGCAAATTGCGATTTTAAATATGTTAATGAGACTCCGTCAATTATACGGACATCCTGGAGTCGTTATACCAAAATATGAAGAGTTAGAAATAAAAGAAATTCCTAAATTTAATAAACTACTAGAAATCGTTGAAGAGGTCAAAGCCAAAGATGAAAAAGTACTAATCTTTACAGAATTTAGAAAACTACATTCCATCTTTAAAAGAATCTTCATGCAGAAATATAGAATTTCAGTGCCTGTCATTGATGGAGATACGAAAAACAGACAAGCAGTCGTTCAAGCCTTTAATCAATCACCTGGATTCGGGATTATCCTATTATCACCAAAAGCTGCAGGTGTAGGTTTAACTATTACAAGTGCAAACCATGTCATTCACTATACCAGATGGTGGAATCCAGCTGTTGAAAATCAAGCAACAGATCGAGCGTATCGAATTGGACAACAGAAAGATGTCTATGTCTATCAGATAATTACTACGGATAATGATAACTTCCCGCAAGGTACTGTTGAAGAATTAATGCATCAATTGCTAGAAGATAAAAGGGAATTGGCAGAGAATGTAATTGTTCCGTTTAATACGAAGGAGATTCAGGAAATGGTTTTAAATAAATTAATAAATTAACTCGTGATTTTTTTCGTAAAATTTTTTTGAAACATTATTTTTGAGAGGAGTAGGAAAAATGATTGAACCAATTGATTTTTTTAGTGCAAAAGAACATACTTTAAAGACATTTTTGACCTCCGGTAATAAAAAGTTTAGAGTACCAGATTATCAAAGGAATTATGCTTGGACAGATAATGAACTTGAGCAATTATGGGTTGATTTTAAACAAACTGTAACAGATTCTTTTGGACATGATTATACAATAAGAATGAACCATAAACCTCATTTTTTTGGAACATTACTCTTAACAAAGGATGAGACAGGGATTTTTTTTGACTTATCTGATTGAATATAATTTAAAATAATTGACTTAATATCACTAAATGGCTAGATTTATTTTTAAGTAACCCTGATTTGTCAGAATATACGATGAATAAGTTGTCAGAAGCAATAATTCGACTTGCTTATCTAACAAATTCAGATTTTGCAGAAGATATTTATGACAAAGTATATAGAGATTTTGCTAAGAATTTATACTTTTTTAATTCTGGAAATAGACGTGGCATAAGGGATTATTATGATGAAGTAAAGGATGCACTATTTAAATGGAAAGGATCACCTGTTAAAAATTATATCTATATTAATAATCCTAATGGAAAGTTCCGATTAGCACAATCATTAAATTTAAGGCCATCAATCGAACATCTAAAATTCAATAGTAATGAGATATTAGAGTCATTTAGATCTAATATTTCAATGGCTCACCATAATGGCGATCCGAATAATACAATCTTCTTAGACATTGATTTTCCCTTATATCAGTTACTACTAAGAGTTCAAGAAGGATATTGTCCAAATAAAAAAGATTATGAAGAAGCTATTAAGTTTGTAGAATTCATTGAAAAGGTTATGAGTTTTGGAAATAAGAAGGAAGAAATGTTGGTCCATTTTCCAAACGACAATCGTTTTTACAAGCTTAAAAAAGACGATTTTGGTGCTTTTGTTTTTGAAAGGGAGTAATTATTCATGGAAAAGGTTTTAAATGTTGAATACTTAGAAGATTTACTAAAAAAGAAAAATAAGCATGATGTAGGACAAACTATGGATGTTATCCCTTTTTTATCAAAAAGGACAAGGGTTATCCGTGAACATTTTAATGATACACTTGGAGAATATATTCGTCGGATATGTGACTTAAAATTAAATAAAGTTAAGAAAGATCCTGATGCGCTATTTGAAGAGGACAATCCTTTTATTGAACAAATTGTTTCTGAAGTTGAATGTGAAAATAGCGATATAGAATATGATTTGAAACGATTTATTGAGCAGTATTTATATAATAAAGAAAAAAGAATAAATCCTATTCATCCATTTTTATTCAATTACATACCATTCTCTAATAGTAGTAATGAAAATGAATTACGAAAATATGCACAATTCATGATGGATGTTTTTGTTCAAGATCATAATGACATAAAACAGATTTTTAATGATAAGAGTGGAGACGATATATTAACTGAGTTAATAATAGACAATTTAGAAGATCTTAAATCAGAAAGCTATACAAAACAATACAAACCTTTATTGCCTTGCCTAACTCAACTATATCAAGAGGATTTAATTTTTTTGAGTCACCATAAAGATTATTTTCTAAAAACTTTTTCATTGTTAACACATTTCTATACCTTTATCTATGCATGTCAATTAGTGTTGAAGTTCGATAGATTTGATAAGGCAGATTACTCAAAAGTTGATCCTTTATTTTTTGGGTTAGAATGGGAGTCTTTAAATAAAAGAAGAAAACCTGCTGATGAATTAGAAGGTTTTAAAAGGGTTAGAGAAAAAGAAAGTAACTTATTTGTCCATATACACACAATGTCTCAACTAAGCCATAATACATTTAATCCTGAAAATAGTTTTGGGAAATTACCATTCATGAACTATGTTCAATTAAATGAGTATGTTCAAGATTCTTCTGAACAAGTTTTTCTAACTAGTTTAAAGAATTGGATTGCAACTTATTGCGAATGGAGAGGACTTGAAAATAAAGACAATTCATCAACAATTTCTGAGGCATTTCAAATACTCTTTAATTGTCTAAAAGAAGGAATGAGCACAGAAGTATGTATAAAGTTTGGACAAAATATCGAGGATTTAGGAGCCAACCTGTTTCTTAAAAACAGGGGAAGCTTAGGTCCTATCCTAAATCTAAACCATGAATCATTGTTGATGTTAACAGCAGTCTGTGTGAAGGATAAGCGAATACCTTTAAATCAGTTATTTGACGAATTTGAACTTAGAGGTGTTATTTTCGACCGGTATTCGAAAAAGGAAATTATTGATTTATTAGATTCACAAAACTTAATTGATAAAAAAAGTGATAGTGGTGATGCTCAGTATGTCAAACCAATTTTATAATTATATAGTAGAAATAATACTACAGTATTTTAAAGAAACATCCGTAAAAGCAGGCGACCGTTATTACTTACATCTTGATAAAGATGAAGATGTAAAAGATTTAATATCAACTTTATATAATCAAGAAAATGTAGCTGAATTTACGTATAAACATGAGCTTGGTGAACCGTATAAAACCTTTAATATTGAAGTTAATGGTATTAAATTAGTAATAGCTTCTACATCTGAAACTGTTAAGCCTGATTTTTTAGTAACTTTAAGAAACCAAGTGGGAGAACAAAAAGGTGTATGGAAAAATACGGCATTATTAAGTATAGTCTCTGAACAATTAGACTCAATACTTGGTGGAAGTAGTGACCTGCAAAAAGAAGGGATGCCATTACATCCTAATACCCTATATAAAAAAATAAAAGATGATATTGAAGACAGTGTTCTAAGCAAAGTAGAGAAAATTATTTTATTTGATAATATAGATCGATTAATTAAAGAACTAGCTCTTCAACAAATTACTTTCTTTGATTTTGAAGATATTTTCTCAACACTTGCCAAAGGGACAATTGATAGTGTTGATTATAAAAAATTTGGATTGTTCAAGGATGAAGATCTATCGACCTTTACTGGGAATCGGTTAAAAGAAAGATTAAATCTAAACAGGGATTTATTTGATAATGTAAGAAGGATTCATGATTTTGGCTTAAATGCAGAGGAAGAGCTTGAAAAAAACTTTTCTTCTGAAGGTATAACCAAATTAAAACAAGAAGAGTGGACAGAAGTACCTTTTTCTCAGGTAAACAAATTCCATGAGGATTATTTATTTTTAAAGAAAAAAACAAAAGTCCTTCTTAAAGAAGTTACTGTAAAAGATAATTTAGCGTTCTGGGATAAGGCTGAAAAAGAAACTAGTGCGGGAAATCGTAAAAGGCATATCATTATATTTAATCCCCACAAAAAAGAAGAGATTAATATTCAAGTTTCTTTTACTTTTGAAGGTGGGAAGGATAAAAAACTTTATAAAGAATTCTTTAAGGTACAGAACACATATAAAAGCTTAATAACTGAAAAAGTAGGAAATACAAACATACAATTAACCTTAACGGCAAATGAAACAAATCCTACTTTTGCAAAGTTTTCTTACAAACACGATAATAAGGCATCTCTAGGAGCTGAATTTTCAATTGTCATTTTACCAATTGAAGCAGATTTATTAGAACCATTTAAAACAACTTATATGGTTAACTCAAAACTTAATTTTATTGAAATAAACACAAATGAAAGTCAACTTTCTGTTGGACAAGGTTTTAATAGAAAAGAAATAGAAATAACTGAAAATAACCAAATAATTAAGTTTGACAGAGATGAACAACTTTTATTATTACCTCAACCTGAAGCTTTTAATGATGAAGATGAATTACAGTTTTATATTGAAGATTTAAATACAAATGGGGTTGTTCCCTTATTATTTAAGAATGAACTACCTGAGTCTACTCCAATAACTGGTGCAAGGATTTGGAAGCTAAAAAGAGAAAAACAAAGGAATTTTGAATTAAATAATAACAAACTCATATTTGGTAATAGTGAGTATTATTTTCACGCTGAATACAGACAGTTTTTTAATTGGGAATCTACATGGCTCGACGGAGGGTTTAGATGTGCAAGGTTAGATGCAGACGAACTAACCAAAGAGAATATCAAGCTTAGTGAAGAGCTAAGAGAAGCATATAGTCGGTATATAACATATTTTAAGACAATCAATAGTATTCCTAGTTTATGTTTTCTAAACTCTGAACTTGAATTACGAGCAAAAGATTATGTTCAAGCATATATAAATGAAATAAAATCCTTTGATGAACGTGATGAAGCAGGGAGTAAAGGAAGAGATTTATTTAAACTTGGAACTGTTATTGGAACAAATATTGTCTATTTAACTCCATTTCATCCCTTAATTGTAGCATACCAAATAAAATTAAATGACGACCTCTCGAGTGAAGAAGTAGATAATAGTATCCTTAACAGATTAACACCTGAGAGCTTACTTCCTTTCATTTATATATACAATAATGGAGAACAATTATATAAACCAGATTACCAGCAATCAGCAGTTGAGTGGATGGCATTTAAACCAGTTAATCAGGTATCTGTTTCAGATGCCAATCAATATTTAGCTAAAGTAATTGAAGATAAATTACAACAATTTGAAGATCATTTTAGTTACTTATTTATTGATAATTCAAAAGCTCCATTACAAATTAATGTTATAAATATTGTGAATGATCATGAGATTTTTAGAGGCATTATTAACTGGATGATAAAACGCCTTAAGGCTAAGGGTATAGACGCAATTAAAAGAGTGGAAATAACTTTGTACAATGAAGAACAAGAGAGTGCATTTGATTTATTTTCTAGAATAGAAACCATTGAGCAATTTGAAGACCATTTTAATGTAAGCTTAAAAGTGAAAGATATGGAACCAAATGACATATTAAGGTTTATTAGAGAAAAGTTATCTTACTTTAAAAGTAGAGATAATTATAAATATGCGCACATCTCGTTTTATAAAATGCAAGCTCAAGAAAGTTTTGCATTACAGCCAATGTCAGATATGAACTCAGGATTATCACTTAACGGGCTATATTCTTCACTCTCATCTATGAAAGGTAAAGAGAATTATAGGAGTGGATTTGGTACAAAAGCGTATGAAATTGAAGAGAACAACATCCTTACACAAACAGCTTATTACTTAAACGAACTTGCTGCCAACTTACGAAATGAAGGAAATGATGCGTACCATAAAGGTGAGGCAATTTTTTCTCGTACCACTACTACTGATGATGAAACACTTGAAAAGATTTTCAACTCATCTTATTGGGTAACATTTGTTGATCCAAGTGTTGATCTTTCATTCTTTAACGAGTATGGAAAAAATCTCGTAGTAATTCATTATAGTGATCAGTATTCTTCTTCAAATCGCTATGATGCAATTACAGTAACAGATAAATCAAATCAGTACTTTTCAGTAATTAGTGAGTTTTTAAAAGAGAAAAATGTAGAAGGATCAGATGAAAATGTTATAAATACTATTAAAGCCTTTAATACTTTTAATGGAGAGTGGTTTTAAGTATAGTTTCTGCTATTAAATTCTCATTGTCTTATTTCGATAATGAAAATATATTATGGGTACCGGTTTCTCTAGAAGAAATATTACGTGTAGCAGGGGCTGTAAGCTTAAATAAATCTGAAGGTGTTTTTACTGCAAAAAACTTAGGAGTTAAGGGTAGTCATAGTGATGATTTATTACTTATTGGTCTAGAAAAAAGAAATGAAGACCTTAAAATACACTTTTATCCAGTAGAAGTTAAAATAGGGATAAATAAAAATGATGTTTTAGATAAAGCAAGAAATCAAGTCAAGCATACAAAAAAACTTTTTAAAGAGGTAATAATTGATAGTGAGTCAAAGAAATTCACAAGCAAGTTTTATCGAAACTTTTTTGTCCAATTATTTATTTCTAATGCTAAAAAAATAGCACAAAGTGGTCTTTGGGATGATAAAGATTATTACCTATCTGATTTTATTCTTGAAAAGTTATATAAGGACCAATATGAAGTATCTGATGAGTTAGACTCATACATTGGAGAAGGTGCAATACTCTCGTTTCAACGTGATGCTTATTATAGAAGTGCCTATTTAGATGAAGGAATTACTTTACTTGGATTAACTGAAACTGATGGATATCTAGGTTTAGTTCAATCTATTGAAGACATGCATAAATGGATTCAAACTAAAGAAAATGATTTTGTAAAAGAAGCATTATTATCATATGTCTACAATCCTTTAAACAAGAAGACGGAAGACAAAGAGGGTAAAGAAGAGGAAGTAAATAAAAATATTACAAATATTATTGATTCACCTGAAAACTATGAGAATGAACAAGAACCGGGATACCATGGTGAGACGATAATTCCTACTTCTGAAACTGATAATAGTTTGGCAGAAGATAAAACTCAAAGCTTAAATATAGAAAATTCACGAATTCTTCTAGGAAAAGCGGAGAATTCAAACAAAGAAATTTTTTGGGAGTACGGAAATAAAGGACTTGCAAATAGACACCTGCTTATTTCTGGTAAGTCAGGTCAAGGGAAGACATATTTTATGCAATGTCTTTTATTAGAAAAATCAAAACAGGGAATTCCTAGTATCGTTGTAGACTACACAGAAGGTTTTCTTCCAAACCAACTTGAGCAGGAATTTGTAGATTCTTTAGGAGATAAATTAAAACAGAGAATTGTTTATAGTGATCAATTGCCTATAAATCCATTCCAAAAAAATGTAAGAGATATCGGTGGATTAACTTTACCTGAATCAAATACAGATGTAGCAGAGAGAATTAAAAGTGTGTTTTCAGCGGTGTATAAAAGTCTAGGGATTCAACAACAAAACGCTATTTATGAAGCAACACTAAGCGGATTAGAAAAATATGGAGAAGAAATGAGTTTATTAAAATTAAAAGATGAAATGGAAGAGGAAGGCTCTAATTATTCTAAAACAGCTCTTTCTCAAATTCGCCCTTTAATTGACCGTAATCCATTTACCCATAAAAATCCAATACAATGGAATGATGTAATAAATAGTGATGGAGAGGTTTTTGTTATTCAACTAACTGGATATCCAAGAGATGTTCAACTTATTATTACTGAATTTATTTTATGGGATTTATGGAATTATTCAGTCCGTTATGGAAATAAAAACAAACCAATGCCTGTAATATTAGATGAAGCACAAAATTTAGATCATACAGAAAAATCTCCATCAGCAAGAATATTAACTGAAGGACGAAAGTTTGGGTGGTCTGCTTGGTATGCTACACAATTCTTAAAATCACAGCTAGATAGTGATGAGTTAGCGAGACTGCAAAATTCATCTCAAAAAATTTACTTTTCTCCTCCAGAACAGGAGATTTCAAGTATTGCAACAAGCCTTGCGAATGATCAGTCAGAAAAAAAACATTGGGAAAAAAGACTTTCAGAATTAAAAAAAGGACAGTGTATTGTTCATGGGCCTGTTATTATGCCAAATGGAGAATTATCTAAACCTACAGTAAGTGTAGTTGAAATATCACCATTATCTGAAAGAATATAATAAAGGAAGAGGGTGTACCAATAGTTTGATACACCCTCTTTGAGTTTCCTCTTAATATAATATCTTTTTAACCTAATACTGTTATACGGTAATCTTCCATAGATGACATATTATTAATTTCCTCTTGAACTGTTTTTAAACCAAATTCAATAAAATATAACATGAATTGTGTAATTTCTTCATCATTTAATGGCCTTTGTACTTCTTGAATGATCAAATGTTTAAAAAGTAGATATTCTCTATCTCTGATAATATTATCGGGGATATTCCATTTATCTTTTGAGTCTCTATAATCTATATCAAAATTACCATCAAATTTTGATATTCCTTTAGCAAGAGCTATCTTGATTCCATGTGGTCTTTCAATTTCAAGCAATTGTGACATCTGGTCTAATATCTCTTTTCCAGAACCTGATAAGCTCATTCTTCTATTAGACATTTTTTTCCACCCCAACAAATTCAAAATAGCCATCTCTGACAATCGTATATTTTTTTTCCTCATTGTAATCTAACATATATTGTTTGTAAGAGTGTTTCTTCATAATATCAATATATTCTTCTGTAATTTCTGTATCAGTTGTGTATTGCAAAATAGAAGTGCAGAGCTTTGCAAAGTAAAAATGCAGAGTTCCGCACTTATTTAATAGGTGCAAAAAAAAAGACTTGCCAGCCACCCCAAGTCCCTCTACTGTAATGGTGTCGAATCAATACAGAGTGGAGGAACATGAAAGGATGCTAGCAATGTCTGATATTAATTGTATCAAACACCTAAGAAACAAAAAAGGCTTATCTATAACAAAGATAAAGGAAACATTAGGGATTAATTGGAGAACTGCCAAGAAATATGCTGACGAGGATCAGTTACCAGATTCTAAGATTAAACAATCAAATGGAATGATGTATACAGATAAATGGGGAGAAATAGTTTCAGATTGGCTATTCGAAGATAGCAAATTAAAGAAAAAGTTACGCCGAACCAAGAAGCAAATATTTAATGAACTACTGGGGTTAGGCTTCAAAGGCTCTTATCGTACGGTCTGTTACTTTATATCTGACTGGGAGAATAGTCATAACGAAGAAATAGATAAAGGACATGACCGATTGGAACATCCTCCTAGTGAAGCACAAGTAGACTTCGGGGTAATGGAGGTTGTTAAAGATGGGGAGTTTATCGATACACATGTTTTAGTTATGTCGTACCCGCATAGTAATGCCGCATTCGCTGCCCCATTACCATCTGAAAATCAAGAATGTTTTCTTCAAGGATTGAAACTCTTATTCACTCAATCTGGGGGAGTTCCTAGGAGAATTAGAATTGACAATTTAACTCCGGCTGTTAAAAAAGTAAGATCAAAAACTGAAGAGGCAAAATTAACTGATGCCTTTATCCAATTTCAAAATCACTATGGATTTGAAGTTCAGGTGTGTAACCCACGCAGTGGTCATGAAAAAGGTAGTGTGGAAAACAAAGTAGGTTATATTTGTATTTGATAAATTAGATTTGAGCCACTTTTCAATAGTTTGATCACATAAAAAATGAGCCACACGATTTCCAATTTAATTAACCTCTTTTATGATTGTAAGTGACCAAACTATCAATCAGAGAAGAGGAACAAAAGGATGATCAATATGGCTCAATTTCATCGTATCAAATTTTTAAAAGAGGTTGAAGGATTATCACAAAGACAAATTGCAGAAAAACTTGGTATTTCAAGAAACACCGTTAGTAAATACTTAAAACAAAATGTAGCTCCTACAACCATTCAACGCCAAAAGGTCTATGGTACAAAGCAGTATTCTGATGAAACAAAGCGAGTATTGCCGATTATCGATCAATGGCTTGAGGAAGATCTAAAGAGCTGGGGAAAACAAAAACATACAGCTGCGAGAATCTTCAATCGACTAGAAGACGAGTATGATTTCAAAGGTTCCGCATCCAATATTCGAAAAATCGTTGCCAAACGTAAAAAGAAACTACAGGAAGTCTTCATTCCACTTGATTTTCAACTCGGCCACCAATTCCAATTCGACTGGGGAGAGGCGGACATTATTCTACAGGGTCGAACGCAACGTGTTTACCTCTTTTGCATTCAGCTTTCGGCAAGCCGCCTACGATTTGTAAGAGCTTATCTAAATGAAAAACAAGAAGCTTTCTTAGATGGTTTTGTTCATGCGTTTGAGTTTTTTGGAGGCGTTCCAACTGAAGGACTCTTCGATAATTTAAAAACAGCTGTACTTAAAATTCTTCAGGGGCGTGATCGCCTCGAACAAGAATCTTTTATCGCTCTCCAGGCTCATTATTTATTCAAAGCAGAATTTTGTAATGTACGATCTGGAAACGAAAAAGGACGCATTGAAGGGACAGTAGGTTATATAAGAAGAAATGCCCTTGTACCTAAACCAGAAGTCCAATCGTTAGAGGAATTAAATGAATACCTTTCAGAATGGTGCCTACAAGAGGCTGATAGACGAATGGTACCTTACTCAAAAGAAACAGTTTTAGCTATGTGGGAAAAGGAGAAACAACAGCTTCACCCATTGCCAGAGAACCGTTTTGAGGCGTGTAGGCTTGTTTCATGCCAAGTAAATAAAACATCTTTAATAACCGTTGATACCAACCAATACTCTGTTCCATGTAGCTATGTCGGTCAAGCTGTGTGGGCAAAAATTTTTGTGGATCGTGTGATCGTTGTGGCTCAAAATCAAGTGATCGCGGAACATTCTCGTTCCTATGAGAGAAATCAAATGGTTACCGTTTTAGATCATTATCTAGAAGCTCTATTAAAGAAACCACGTGCTGTCAGAGATGCCCGTGCCTTTCAATCTTCTAAAGTACCAGAAGTGTTCAGGCGTTTCCATCAAAAGATGCGTGAACAAGAAGGTGCTGCAGGAGATCGAAAGTTTATTCGTCTACTCCTTCTCCATCGGGAGATAGGAATGGAGAAACTCACGCAAGCTTTACAACAGGCGGAACAAACGCAGATATTTAGGTATGAAGTGGTTCATGAAATAATTCAAAAACTGACAAACGCAAACGTCAAAATCCATGACCTTTCGAAAGAGAAAACGCCTACTAATCTAGTAGATTATAAAGTTAAAAAATCGAATGTAGCTCAATATGGACAATTAACAGGAGGTCAGTAAGATGACAACAGAATTACTAGTGGATCATTTAACCAAGCAGCTTAGAATGCCTACCATTCACAAACAGTATCGCTCTCTCGCAAGAGAAGCTGAAGAACGTAACCTTAGCTATGAAGAGTATTTGTTAGCCTTACTTGAAGTAGAGATAGAAATGAGAGATGAAAATCAAAAACAGAGGCGACTAAAACAAGCAAACTTTCCAGTCCAGAAAACCTTGGATACCTATGATTTCAGTTTAATGCCTAGTCTAAATCGAAATCGTTTTTTAACACTAGCTAAAGGTGAATTCGTTGAGAAAAAGGAAAACATTCTCTTTCTCGGAAATAGTGGTACTGGAAAGACCCATCTAGCTACAGGACTCGGTATTGAGATGATAAAGAATGGTTATAAAACCAAGTTCATTACAGCGTCTAAATTAGTAGAAGAATTACTGATGGCGAATGACGAGCATAAACTCGGTGCTTTAGAAAAGAAGTGGCTCAAATTTGATGTGATCATCGTAGATGAGCTAGGGTATGTACCTTTTTCAAAAATTGGATCAGAGCTCCTATTTCAATTTTTCTCAAGTAGGTATGAACGTGCAAGCGTTATTATTACTACCAATCTTGAATTTACGGAGTGGACTAGTCTTTTCGGAGATGAAAAAATGACAGCTGCCCTTCTCGATCGACTCACCCATCGATCACACATCCACTTACTGAACGGAGAATCCTATCGATTTAGACAAAGTATGAAACAAAATGGAGAAACTAAAGCATAACCAGGAGTGAACGCGAGGTGTTTGGAGGTCTTGCCCCTCCTCGGGGCAAGACCTCCAAACACCCAATCCCTCCCAGTAATGGGGGCTAGAAATGATAAAGTGGCTCACTTTTGAAGTGATCACTCTGGCTCAAATTAATATTGACAAAAACAATATTCGATATAACTTCTTTACAACATCTCCAGTCATGAATAGTTTTGAAGATTTAACGGAAACACTTCGTAAACAGCTCCAAAATGATAGACAAAGACTTCACTATGAAAAAGAAGTAATGATTGAGGACCTCTGGAATATAGAGAAGGACTTTTTACTGGAGTTGCCAACGGAAGATTATCCAATCTTTAAAGAAGTTGAAGCAAAGGTGAATAAGTTTAATGAAGCCAAGATTGATAGCACATTAATACATATTCCTAAAGCATCAAATTATCCATTTATATATTTCGTATTATATTGGGATAAATTTAAAGCTGTTTCCCCCGACGGGGAAATTTTATTAGAAGATTTTAGATCGTACATGAACAAAAAACGGGCTATTCCGTGGGTATCTATCTTCAAAGATTGGATTCGAAAACCAAGAGTAGTACCTTATTCAAGGTATCAAAAATACCTACCGGGTCGAGTTAATGATTACTTAATGGTTGATGATTTAGTGGTTCGTAAAGAAAGATTATTAGAATTAGTTAACTTACTTGTAACACATGATATGAAGAGAATTAATGAGGAATTTTATGATTTAATTTCTGGGAAGAATGAGAATCCCTTTGGGCTAGATTGGTCGGAATATGATTCTTTGGCACCACTAGAAAGGGGTGAGTAATGATGAGCGACACTATCCGTTCAATGTGTAAGTCATTAAGGTTAGCCTATGTTTCGGAAATTTACGAAACAATTCCATTTGACTCTCCGACACAGTATTTAGAAGCGTTATTTAAGGAAGAGTTTCGTTTACGTGATAAAGCAAAGGTACAGCGCCTTATAAAAAACGCCAAATTCTTAGATTCTAAGAGTTTAAGCAATTATGAATGGAACGAGAGAATCCGATTTCCAACACAAATTGATAAAGATGGTTTAATGAGCCTAGACTTTATCAAGCAAAAGCAGAATGTCGTATTAATTGGATCACCAGGGACTGGAAAGTCCCATTTAGCAACAGGATTAGGAAGAAAAGCATGTGAAGTGGGATATGAGGTGAGATTCTATCGTGTTTCTCTCCTCATTGAACAATTAGAACAGGCGTTAAAACAGGATAAACTGGCTTCCTTTAGAAAAAGGTTTGAAAAGGTAGATTTAATTATTTTGGACGAAATGGGCTATCTACCGTTCAGTAAGGAAGGATCAGAACTATTGTTTCAACTAATTGCAGAATGGTATGAACAGAAAAGCTTAATTATTACTTCGAATCTTGAATTTAGTCAATGGAACCGTATATTTATTGACTCAAGATTAACAGCTGCTTTAGTAGATCGTTTAATTCACCACGCACACGTCCTAACGTTCAATGGTGGAAGTTATAGACTATCAAACGCACTGTCTAAGGCTAGATAGGTATTGAAATCGGGTGGCAAAACTCTGCAAAAAGTCTTGCGCGACTCTGCATTTTTTTCTTGCAAAATACACCTTGCTCGTTAAGCCTAGTAAGGTTGTTAAGTATTGAAGATTTTGTTTCTTTTGCTCTATTAAGTTTAGAGACAATTGATTTATATTTTACGTTAATTTCACCGGATTTTTTTACAAGTATGTCTATTTTTTCATTTTCATCTGATATATCAACAGATTCTGGTGCATTTCTAATTTCAGTTTCTATAAATTCTAAATCATTCTTAATCTTTTCCATTTTATTTATAATTGATGAAATAAAATTAGTATCCTTTATAGACAAATTCATAAAATAGCTGTAATCATTTGATGAGATATCGTGTAGCTCTTCCTTGAAAGTCGTGTTGCGATCAACATTTACATTATTTTCTTTTTTCCAGATTTCTTCTCCTAATTCTCTTAACTGAGTCAATTGCCCATTCGAAAGTGGAGGATTGATGTTCTGGTTAAGTAATTGATTAATAAAGTTATTATATGGTGTTAGAGTAGCTTCCTTTAAAACTTTTTGATATCTTTGGTCACTTTCATTCTTTAATTGCTTTTTTAAAGACTTTATTTTATCACTTAGGATAATAATTATTGAATGTTCCTTGAAATTTCCACTAAATTCTTTGTTTAGCATGTTTAATTCAGTTGATAGACGTGATTGTTTTTTTATTACAACTTCACGCGACTTTGAATTTTGAACAAGTTTATCATTTCGTACTTGCTTAGTTTTATCAATTAAGTTCTCTATTTTTTGTATTTCTTGAGTGAACTTCGTTTTTCTTTCTGTCAATGTACTTATATCTAAATCTGCTTGCTCTAATTCTTTATTTAAATTACCAATTTTGCTTTTGCTAACTGATTTAGATAATTCCTGTTCAAGGCTAGATTGGATTGCTATTAAATCCTTTAATAATTGATTGTAGGCATCCATACCAGTTAATTTATGGATAGATTCCTTCATCTCATTACTATTCTGTCTTAAGATAATGTCTTTAATCTCTTCACCGTCAAAAATAAAAAATGGAGATGCATGATAGGGAATTATCTTATCTATAAATCTATAAAATACCTCAATATTATTTATTGAAGCATGTTTACCATGTCTTGCACCTGGTTTCCATACAGTAATATCTCGGTTCTCATTTATCAATCTCTTAAGATGATCGAAACTCCATTTAACCTTAAGTTCCCAAACTTCCTTTTGGTCTGTTTCTAAAGTTAATGTGACTGAACAATCTCTACCTCCTTCGTTGAAGAAAGTATTATTAATCACATTCGAAAATTGTCTTTTATACTCCTGTTCAGAAATGCCACGTTTTCCAAAAAGGACATATAAAATTGCCTTAAGGATTGTAGTTTTACCAGCTCCATTAAGACCGCCTAAAAGTATAATGTTCTTTTGTTCTTCTTCTCTTATTTCTGAAGGTATATAAAGTTCCAGTTCTTGATGACCATAGTATGTTTTATAATTGTCAAAAATTAAATTCTTAAAAAGCATTATTTACCACCTTTTAAATAGAAATCTATCAAATCAAGGTACTCTTTCTTTCTTGCTCCTGCAGAAACATTTTCATAAGAGAATTTTTCAGCAGTTTTTAATAAATTATATACAGATTTTATTGATAAATTATTTTTTTTACAAATCTGACCTAATATTTCTAGTTCTTTTTCTTGTAAATGGCCCAACTAAATCACCCTAATTTTAAAGTTTATATACTAATAAAATTTTACTATGAGTTTACAAGGTTTGACAAATAAAAATAGCATTTCGACATAATCCAAGTAATTCCATTTAATCATCCCCTTAAGTCAATCCCGGTTATTTATTCCCATAATTTACAAGGGATCTTTCTTTTTTTGTCGAATTAACTATAATAAAGAACCCTTGAAGATAAATATAGGAGTTGTTTCAACATGGCGAAACACGGATATAGTGGCTTAGGATATGAAATTGTGAAAGCTGTTGCTACTGGGGATATACTCGAACCGATTACATATGAAAAGGTAAAACTTTTTTGTGAGGAAAATAAAATAAACGCAAGCGAAAAGCATATGAGAGTTATTTTACCTAATGCAAGTGAAAATGGTCATAGTCCTACATATAAGAAATATTTTGAAAGAATTGGTCGTGGACAATATGTAGTACTTCCTGAATTTAAAAGTCAGAAGAGATTTTACTGGTTAAATATTGATTCAACTAGTTATGAATGGACTTTTACTAATAAAAAACTTGGCACAACTCAAACATTTTCAAATCTTAATATGAATGGAAACAAACGAAAAAACCCACGGTGCTTTAGAGAAATTACTGTTGGGGATTTAGCAGTAGCATACGAAATTGGTGATGTACGAGCAATCACCACTATTTGTAAGGTAACAGACAAGTATGAAGAAGATCATGAAATTTCTGTAGAATTTCAAAAAATAAGTGATTATGAACTTGGTTTAGAACTGGATAGTCTAATAAATTCACGAAATTTAGAAGACTGTGAGGCAGTCCATTTTCATAGGGGGACATTATTTGAGATTGAGCATAATCATTTTGAACTTATTGCACAAATGTTAAAAGAGAAAAACAAAGTCTTAAGTGATGAGGAAGAACTCTATCAAGCTGTTAAACAGGCGATGAAGAATAACAAGCAGGAAAGATTATCACGCATAGATAACAGAGATTCTGTATATCCAGATACATATGAAGTACTTACTAAGGCTTTTAGACGTGACCCAGACGTTATAGCTGAAGTTTTGATTCGAGCAAATGGAACCTGTGAAAAATGTGGAAAAGAAGCTCCGTTTAAAAGGGCATCAGATGGTAGTCCTTATCTAGAAGTTCACCATAAAAAAAGACTAGCAGATGGTGGAGAAGACACTACCGATAATGCGATAGCTGTTTGTCCCAATTGTCACAGAGAGTTACATTTTGGTTAGAAGTCACTTAAGCAGGGAGTTGATATGATGTTAAGCTTTGAACATAAGAAAACAATTTTCAGTTCATATAATGAATTATTCGAGAAATCTATAAGTAATGATAGAGTTGATTATGTTTATCCTGGTAGTTTACAAAGAGGGAAGACTCTCGCTACTCAATTACATCCAAGTGGAAACGGATATGTGATCGGTAAATATATGGATTCTGACATGATCTTTACAAAGGGTTATAAAGTAGACAATCAAGGATGGATAAAAATTAAGGATTACTCGGTTGAGGAATTACATGAAATTATCATAGATGCAATGAAGTCGATGTCAAATAAAGATATAAAAGCGCACTCTTATAATAGGCCTAATGAAATAAAATATATAAGATCATTTAATGAAAACGTTGATTCACAAACAAAGTCTGAAAAGGTTTCATTAGAATTGGTTCAATCATGTTTATATAACTGGCTTGGTTATGGAAATATCAATGCTTCTACCTGGTTTATTGGAATTGAAGAGGGTGGAGCGGAGATATGGAGAAATAAAACAAAAACGCTTGAACAAAGCTTGGAGTTACGTAAAAGGTATAAATCTCAAATGGATTTTCGTTACGTGTGGGAAGAATTGTATAATATACCGTTAGAATCATTTAGTGGACCTAATGTATGGCGTTATATGGTCGCATTTTTATTAGAATTAGAGGGACATAAACCAAATACTGAAGAAATTAAAGATTATATTTTTTATTCCAAGCAATTTGGTAGAGAAGACTCAAATCATTTTCTATGTGAACTTATGCCCTTACCAAAACAATCTAAAGGAAATATCGATCCGTATAAATCAATTTGGTCTACTGTAGAAGATTATTATAAAGAGGTTGGCGAAAAAAGGTTTTCATTAATTAAGGACGCCATTATTCAGAGTACAAATGTTGGTCTTATAGTCTCTTATGACCGAACATTAACTGAAAAAATGGTCAATTTCTTTTCCTCAGTTATTGAGACGATTGACAATTGGAAATTCGCCCATGAAGAATATACTCTTTTTAAAGTGACTCTGCATAATAATAGAGAAATTTTCTTACTCTCCACCCCATTCTTTGGAAACGGTAGAATCAGTTATGAAGGAATTAGAAAAGCTGTAGAACGTGTAAGAAGTTTACGTATATAATATATGATTAAACAATCCGAGGTGCAACAATGCTCAAACAAGGAATCTACGAAGAAATTATAAATAAGAAATTAAAATATGAACTAGCAAATCTAGATAACGATACATTTGAACTAGGAAAAGAAAAGTTAGACGTTGAGGAAGCTAGAAAAATGCTTTCTTCCTACATATCTACAATTACAAGAAAAGCATTAAAATCCCTTAGAGAAAATCAAAATGAAGATTCTGAAGCTTTATTTCAACAAATTAAAGTCTGTAATGAGATTATTGAGCTTCTTAGTATGAAGCTAGATGATGAAGAGTTTAGAAGCTTACAAATTGAGGAAGAGGGAGAAGTTCTTACTTCGATTTATTCACGTCTTAATTCTATAAAGAGTATTAGAAAGGATGAAGTTATTCGTCCAGTAACACCAATTTCCCAAAGCTCTTTATTTACTGGATCGAATTATGAACCAAACATGCTTGGGGAGTTAAAGAAAGAGATTTTGACTTCAAATCAGATTGATATGCTTGTTTCTTTTATAAAGTGGAGTGGCGTTCGGTGCATCATTGAGGAATTGAGGGAATTTACTGATCGAGGTGGAGAGTTAAGAGTTATTACCACATCTTATATGGAAGCGACTGATTTTAAAGCGATTGAAGAATTGAGTAAGCTCTCTAATACTGTGATCAAGGTTTCTTATGATGTTGAACGGACTAGACTTCATGCAAAGGCTTACCTTTTTAAAAGAGATACAGGCTTTACGACTGCATATATTGGTTCTTCCAATTTATCAAACCCTGCGTTAACTTCAGGGCTAGAGTGGAATTTGAAGGTAACGGAGAAGGATTCATTTGATATCGTTAGAAAATTTGAAGCTACATTTGAAAGCTATTGGAATGACAAAGAATTTCAACCATTTGATTATAGAAATCAGCAAGATCAGGAGTTACTTCGGAAAGCTTTATCTAAAAAGAAGAAAGCAGCTGACCAAGATTTGAATTTTGTCTTTGATATTCGACCATTTCATTACCAAAAGGAAATCTTAGAAAAATTAGAGGTTGAACGGAAGGTATTTGGTCGTTATAAAAATCTCGTTGTTGCGGCTACAGGGGTTGGAAAGACCGTTATATCAGCATTTGATTTCAAACGATATTATACAAGTAATGGAAATAGAGCAAGGTTCTTATTTGTAGCTCATAGAGAGGAAATTCTAAAACAAAGCTTAGATACCTTTCGTGGGATTTTAAAAGACCCAAACTTTGGTGAAATGCTTGTAGGTAACCATGTTCCATCATCATTAGATACTTTATTTACAAGTATTCAAAGCTTTAACAGTAAAAAGTTATATGAAAAAACAACGAGTGAATTTTATGATTATATTATTGTTGATGAATTTCACCATGCCGCTGCTGAATCTTATCAAAAGCTTCTTAAACATTATCAGCCAAACATTTTACTTGGTTTGACGGCAACACCTGAACGAATGGACGGGAAAGATATTCTTCATTATTTTGATCATACCGTTGCAGCTCAAATGCGATTAACGGAAGCAGTTAATCAAAAATTACTATCACCTTTTCAGTATTTTTGTGTAAGTGATTTGGTAGATCTCTCTAAATTAAAGTGGAGTAGAAAAGGTTATGATGTGAAAGAGCTTGAAAATGTATATACTTCTAATGACATGAGGAGTAATCAAATCATTAAAAGTGTTTATAAGTATGTCACCTCAATTGATGATGTAAAAGGGCTTGGATTTTGTGTTTCAGTGGAGCATGCTAAATATATGACTGACTATTTTAATCAGATGGGAATTCCGTCCCTTGCCCTACATGGTAATGTGGGTCAAACGCTACGTCATGAGGCGCAAGATATGCTAACTCGAGGCGAAATCAAATTTATATTTGTTGTTGATTTATATAATGAGGGTGTCGATATTCCTGATGTTAATACCATTTTATTTTTGAGGCCAACTGAAAGTTTAACTGTGTTTTTACAACAGCTCGGTAGGGGACTACGACTAGCTGAGGGGAAAGAATGCTTAACCGTTCTCGATTTCATCGGACAAGCTCATAAAGATTATAACTTCGAAGAGAAATTTAGAGCACTTTTAGGAAAAACAAAGCATTCGATTGAACATTATGTTGAAAATGGATTTTTCAATCTTCCTAAAGGGTGCTTTGTACAGCTAGAAAGGCAAGCTAAGGAATATATCTTAAGAAATATTAAAGCAGGTGCGAACACAAAAGCGAATTTAATTTCAAAAATGAAATACTTTGAACAGGATACAGGATTAAAGCTAACTCTTAATAATTTTCTAAAGCATTATCATTTATCCCTTTATGACTTTTACGGAAAAAGTAAAGACCGAAGCTTCACTCGCTTGATGGTACATGCTGACGCTAAAGAGAATTTTGAGGTTGAGAATGAAAAGTTTATCACAAGTCGTCTACCTAACTTATTCCATCTCAATTCAGCAAAACTACTTGATTTTTATAATCGTTTTATTGATGGTGAAACAGCTCAAACAGAAGAAGAAAGATTAATGCTTGCGATGTTTTATTATTCTTTTTATCAACATCATCCTAAGAAACAGGGATTTTCTTCAATTGAAGATGGACTATGGGCCATACTCTCAATCAAAGAGTTTAGGAATGAAATAGTCGAAATACTAGAGTATTTGTATTCATCACTTGTAACAATGGAAATTGAAAATGAGTTTGATTTTCCTTGTCCTTTAACTGTTCATAGCCGTTATTCAACTGCCCAAGTGCTAGCTGCATTAGGATATTATAGTGAAGAAGCAAGTCCATCCTTTAGAGAAGGAGTTAAGCATTTTAAAGAGAAAAACCTTGATGTATTCTTTACTACTCTTAATAAATCTGAAAAAGATTTTTCTCCATCAACACTTTATGATGACTATGCGATCAATGAGACATTGTTCCATTGGCAAACACAGTCAAAGGTTGCAGAAGGCAGCGAGACTGCAAACCGATATCGAACTCATATGAAAACTGATCATAAGCTTGCATTGTTTGTCAGGGAATACAAGAAAGAGTATGGTTTGACATCTTCATTCATTTTTCTAGGGTTAGTTGATTATGTAAAGCATTCTGGCAGTAAGCCAGTGAGTTTTGTTTGGGCGTTACATGAGGAAATGCCATCGTACTTGGTGCCGAGGGCGAATAAAAATATTTTATAAAAATTCCATTACAAAAAAGAATTAGAAATTTATTTTCCAAATCCTTTTTTACTAATAATCAGTGGACAAACACTGTTATTACCTTTTTTAAGAACAGCTTTCTTAATCGTTAATTAACCGTCCCTATTCTTATACCGACTATGCTGATTTCAAAAAAACAATGCAAAATAATCTGACAAGCTCTTTTTTAATATTTTTCACTTCGACTGATGAATTTGATGAATTATCAAAAAAATGCATCTATCCGAATGGTGTTTATGTAGTTATTATCTGCTATAATCTCTACTAAGGTGGTGTTTTCTGATGTTAGAAGAACCGAATAATGTACAAAAAAGAAAGTTTGCATGGGCTGATAAATGGGTGAAGATGACTGGTGAACGTGCAAGAATTGACGCAAAAGTAAATAATACGTATATTGTGTACGAAAAGAATGGAAAACTGGTTAAAGAATTCCCCAATGGTGATATTGTTCCTCTCACAAATGAGGATCAATCATGAGTCATAGCCACAGACCTATGTTCTACGTGTTTGCTGGGAACAATGGGAGTGGAAAAAGCACCATCAGAAACCTACTCATCGACAAAATTGGTGTAGATATTAATCTAGATCCAGACGCAATTGCAAGAAGAATTGACCCTTCAAACCCAGAATCCAAAAGGGTAACAGCTGGAAAAGAAGTAATAAAATCTGTATATAGATATATCAAAGAAGGTAAAGATTTCTCAATTGAGACCACACTTGCTGGTGGAAATGCTATTCGACAAATGGAGAAAGCTAAAGAGATGGGCTATGAAATCACTATGTTTTATGTAGCTTTGAGTGATGTTAGTCAGAATATTAAGCGTGTTGCCATGAGGGTGAAAAATGGGGGACATGATATCCCGACTGAAGATATCCTTAGAAGAAGCAAAACGTCTTTTGACCATTTATATCAATATGCACATATGGTTGATAACATTGTCCTGGTTGATAACAGTCAAGAAGACGGTGAAATTGTTCTTGAAATTAATAATGGTGCAATCACATTTGAAGCGCAAAACTTACCTCAATGGGTACTTCCTGTTAAGGAGCAGTTTTTGTATTAAAAAGTCAATATAGACAGAAAAGGTAACTTAGAATGAAAGCATTCTAAGTTACCTTTTTTCTTTAAGAGATATAAGCACCATTACGAATCCTTATACTTTTTTTAAAACACCCTTTTTCACTAAATTCACTAAAGTCCCCTTATTCTTATACCGATTATAACCAATCAACCTATTTAAATCCTTAACAGTCAATTTAGTTGGATCAATAGCAATCACAAATTCATCTTTAACTTTATCAATTAACGAAAGTGCATAGTCAATTTGTTTTGGCGTTAAAAGATGTTCTTCATCATCAGTACTTGGAGTCTGGAGTGCTGAAGCATGTTCTTTTATTCGTTGATCAACAATTGCCTGTACTTGATCTTCACTTATATATTGTCTGTCTGGTTCAGCTGATGATTTTTGTTTAGGCTGTCTTAATTTCTCCAGTAGTCCTTTAATCATGTTTTTACACTTCCTCTTATCGCGTGGTTCTGATCTTGTATTACCTAGATGATTTCAATGAATAATCTGTTTTATTTTATCATAATTGTAAGAAAAAGGGCGATATTTCTCAAAAAATGTAAGACTATATAACTAGTTGTAGTATAATTGATGAAAATACATTTTTTGGAGCGTTTGGTATGGCAGTTACAATTCCTGAAAATATTCGATCAACGGCTACCGCGGGGGAAAGGTTATTATTTCGAACACTAAAGACCTATTTACCTGATGATTATATTGTTTATTACGAACCAGATATTCAAGGGAGAAGACCGGATTTTATTATTATTGGACCAGACCTTGGTATTGTTATTTTAGAGGTTAAGGATTACACAAAAAATACATTGTTTCAGATTAATCATGAAGAATGGCAAATTGTCACATCTTCTGGTGAGCAAACCTTTGTGAAAAGTCCAATGAAACAAGCAAGAGAAAATATGTTTCATGTTGTGAATGCTTTGAAAAAAGATAAAAATTTAATTCAGCTTGAGGGAAAGTATAAGTTTCAGTTGAAGTTTCCTTATGGACATGGTGTTGTGTTTACTAGAATGTATTCAAAAGACTTTATTGAGCATAGTCTTTATTCTGTTGTAGAACCAAGCCTTTGCTTAACGAGAGATGAAATTGATCCTGATAAAGAATCATTTTCTGAAGAAGTCTTAATGGAGAAAATCTTGAATATGTTTGTCGTTCCCTTTCGTTTAAGAGAACCACTTTCAAACGAAGATATAAGTGCGATTCGTTATCACTTGTTTCCAGAGGTTCGAATTAGTGCTGAGTTTAAACAGCCTGTTCCATATCAAGATCAGCTTTTATTATCGCTTCATGATATTAAAACAATGGATCTCCATCAGGAAAATTTAGCAAAGCAAATCGGTGATAAAAACCGATTAATTCGTGGTGTAGCTGGAAGCGGCAAAACAATTATCCTAGCTAGTAGGGCTAAAATGTTATCAAAGCAAAATCCTGACTGGAAAATCTTAATACTTTGCTACAATATCTCTCTAGCAAATGCCATTCAGCAAATGATCACCCATATGTTAAACGAACCTGAAGATTTATTTGATTTTGATCCTGCCACAAATACGATTCAAAATAAACATATTACCGTTCGCAATTTTCATGCTTGGTTAAAACATGATTTAAAAATTAGTGAACATCAACTTCCATCTGTCATTGAAAAGCTGGAAAAGAAAGAAGCTATTCTTCCTACATATGATGCAGTTTTAATAGATGAGGGACAAGATTTTGAAGCGGACTGGCTACGATTAGTTAGTTTGCTTATTAACGAACAAACACAATCTTTACTTTTAGTAGAAGATCGGGCACAAACTATTTACAACAAGAAACGCTCATACCTTCAAGACACCGGGTTAAGCTTTCAAGGTAGATCAAAGGTATTGTCGATTAATTACCGTAACACACATCAAATTGTGACTTTTGCTTGGAACTTTTATAGAAAACATTCCTTATTGAAAAATAAGGTTGTAAAGCGTGAACTAGAGGGAGAGATTATCGCACCTCAGAGCACCAAACGAAAGGGACCAGAGCCTGGCATTATAAAAGCAAAAAACTTCTTTGAAGAAATGCGACTGGTTGCTCGCCAAGCTAAGAAATTGAATGAAGAGAAAAAGGTTTCGTATGAAGAAATGTTAATTCTTTACCGAGTAAAACGTACACACCAACATCCTATTATTGATACAATCAAAAAAGCTTTAGGTGATGAGAATTTGCCATATTATTGGATTACAGAAAATGATGTTTCCAAAAGATCCTACGAAAAAGAGGATGGAAAAATAAAAATCAGTACCATAGATAGTAGCAAAGGCCTGGATTTCCGCGCGGTTTTCATTGTAAACATTGAATCTATGCCTTTTCCGTTGGTTGATAACAAAGAAAGAGAAGTTTCATTATTTTATATTGGAATGACTAGGGCGCAGGAATATTTATGTTTGTCTTATTCAGGTGAATCGGAGTTTACTCAGTATTTGGATGAAGTAGTTGAAGAAAAAAAACAACAAAACGATGGAATCGAAAAAGCTAATTAAATTGTGATATGATTGTGAGCTTATAATGAATAAGTGAAGTGAATGATTAGCTGGACAATATCAGCTAATCATTTTACATAAGAGGATTAGTTATCACTTCTTGAAGAAACAAATTATATTGAAGACAGTATAATTGTAAATGCGACTTGGGGGTACGACCGAGGTACTTGTAAAAAAGGGTCATAGCATGGATTTTTTTTACATTTACAACCCTTTTTACTCTGTAGGGTAGGGTGGGGTCAGAAAAGTGCGGTTGTTGGTAGGATCCTAATAGGGGTAGTGTCATTGTCGCTACTCCTATTAAGGAATACTTAAACTAAATCACAAATTAATAAGAAGAAACACATCTTAAAAAATGAGCATTGAACCTTTGCATAATAAGCAAAAGTCCTTTAAAATTTGTTAGCCGGGTAGAAAATGCTATAATGCTCTTATAAAAAAGAATGGATGCAAAATAGTTTAGGTAAGTTCTAAAACGATTTCTTTTATTCTTCGACAAACAGGCCAGATTCGTAATTTCTCAAGAGAATAATACAAGTCGCTGTAGGGGTTTTTGTGTTTTTTCACTTATGATTACTTTGATATACAAGACCTATTTCATCTCTCACTTTATCCAACACTTGTATCGTGGTGTATGAATTTTTATATGAGTTAGTATCAGACTCTGTTTTTCCTCGGTTGATTAATTCAATAAATTCTTTCACTTCGTAATACATAGCTGGATGAGATTGGTCGACTGTTAATTGTTCAACCGTGCCGTCAGTGTAGTGAATTTCTACTTTTTCAGCCGTATGAATCTTATCAATCATGATACTTCCTTTTTCGCCTTGAATTTCGCTTGGTAAATAAGAGTTCGTTATTTTGGAATACATCACAATCGCATCTTTATCATCATATTTTAAGATGACGCTACCTTCACCATCCACACCCGAATCAAGCATAATGCCAGTTGCCTTCACTTCTTTTGGTTCACCAAATAATGTAATAAGTGGATACAAACAATAGACACCAAGGTCCATTAATGAACCGTTCGCAAACTCTGGATTGAAGGCATTAAGGACAATTCCTTCTTTGTATTTATCATAACGAGATGAATACTGACAATAGCTTGCAAAGTATCTACGGATAGGACCAATTTTATGTAAATTATCTTGAATGACCTTGAAGTTTGGAAGTAAGGTTGATTTCATTGCTTCCATTAATAGGGCGTTATGATCTTTTGCGGCTTGAATCATCCTCGCTACTTCGGTTGCATTAACAGCCAGTGGCTTTTCACATAACACATGTTTGCCATTTTGCAAAAATAAAATAGCTTGTTCTGCGTGATATGAATTGGGAGTAGCCAATGTACACCGCGTCAATTTCTTGACTAACTGCCATTTCTTTTAGGTTTGTAAATATTTTTGTTACTCCATATTTACTTGCAAATTCTTCTGCTCTACTAATCGTGCGAGAATAAACAGCAGTTAGTTTAAAATCTTCTACATCATTTGCTGCTTCAAGTAATCTTTCTGTAATCCAATTAGTACCGATTACGCCGAATCGAACCATTTATTCAACCTCATTCCTTTGTTTTATAAAACGAAGAGTTTTGTTTACTACACTTATGAAGCGTTTTTCATCGCCAATAGGATTTTATTTTCCCATAAAAAAACTTATATAGACATGGGGCCTACCAGTGAAATATTGGTGATAACCCAAATAGGGCTCATACTGTGAGTGATGGCTAAATTCTTGGCTGTGCCCCACCCAATAATGATCTCTGATCCGGCCATAGAAGGGACTGAATCAGAGGCTATTTTTTCTTTCCTGTATGGACTGTGTTATTTGTAATATGCAGTAAAGACCGCAATTCATAAAAGAAATAAATGCGGTCTTTACGATGTTTCCATATTTTTTAAAGTGTACTCTATTCGAGATTGGCATGTTTGCCGTACATTTTAGTAGAGTCTAAGCCTTTTTTTTCCATAAAACGCAAGATCAATGCATCATAAAATAATAACATCGTTTGCTCAAAAAGTGACCCCATTGGTTGTATGGTCTTATATTCACTTTCAGATTGATCTTTCGGTGATCCAGGCAATTTAATGATAATATCAGCTAATTTTCCAATCGTGGAGTCAGGGGAAATCGTTACAGCTGCGACCGTCCCACCTAAACTTTTTGCTTTTTCAGCGATTGAAACCAAGGTTTTCGTTTCACCTGAACCTGAACCGATGATCAACAAATCACCTTTTTCTAAATTTGCTGTTACAGTTTCACCGACTACATAAGCATCGATCCCCATGTGCATCATTCTCATCACGAAAGATTTGCCCATAAATCCAGATCTGCCCGCACCTGCAACAAAGATTTTTTTGGATTCCAGAATCTTATTAACCAACTTCTCTGCTTCTTCGTCAGAGATTAAGTCGACTGTCCGACTTAATTCTTGAACGACTTCAGCTAAATATTGAGTAGTTTTCATAGTTATAATTAACCTTGTTTAATTAATTCTTGCATTTTAGCTGCAACTGCTTTTTTATCGTCTTTGCTTGTGATACCGCCACCTACGATGACAAGATCTGGTTGTACTTTAATCACATCTGGAAGTGTTTCTAATTTGATTCCGCCTGCAATAGCAGTTTTCGCATTTTTTACAACGCTCTTAATGGTTGCAAGGTCTTCGAAAGAATTTTTTCCTACAGCTTGAAGGTCATAACCTGTGTGAACGCAGATATAATCTACTCCTAGTTCATCCAGTTCTTTCGCACGACCTTCAATGTCTTTAACTGCGATCATATCAGCAAGGATTTGTTTACCTTGTTTTTTTGCTTCTTCTACAGCACCTTTAATGGACTCGTCTTCAGCTGTACCAAGAATGGTGATGATGTCAGCGCCTGCTGCAGATGCTTGGCTAACTTCATATCCAGCTGCATCCATGATTTTAAGGTCAGCTAATACAGTTAAGTTAGGGAAGGCAGCTTTCACTTCCTTTACTGCTTTAAGGCCTTCATTAATCACAACCGGCGTGCCGATTTCTACAACATCTATATGATTTTCTACTTCTTTCACCAATTCAATGGCTCCTGGAATATCTACAAGATCTAATGCTAATTGTAATTTCATTTATTACTCGCTCCTTATATAATAGTATAATTGTGCCGTATAGCTTTCTTTTGCACAGTGTTATTGTATCCAATTGATAGCTATTTACTAACGGTATGATACTCAGTATACTGGGTATGTTACTAAATTAAAAGTATGCACTTTTTTATCATATAGTAACAAAAAGTATACTATGGGACATAATAAGGGTTGGAGGTGAAATGAATGCCGAATCTTGGGGAAAAAGTGTTTAATTGTGAAAAAGAATTGACTCTTTCGATTATTGGTGGAAAATGGAAAATGTTGGTATTGTGGCATCTAGGAAAAGAAGGAACCAAACGTTTTGGTGAACTAAAGGCCCTCATGCCGGGTATCACTCAAAGAATGCTTGTTAATCAATTGCGCGAACTTGAAGACCATTTGATTGTTCATCGTGAAGTCTATCCTGTCGTTCCACCAAAAGTTGAATACTCACTCACTGAGTATGGAAGAAGTCTGATGCCTATTCTGGAAGCTATGTATGACTGGGGTAAAGATTATATTGAGAATGTATTGGAAAAAGAAACAGAAAACAAATCGTCTATTCAGTAGAAAAAAGAGTTTCTCCTAGGGGTTCGAAAAAGTGTAAAAAAGTTCATATACTAACAAACCACGGTTAGCTATCTTAATAAAGATGCTGTCCGTGTTTTTTTATATCTCTACGTATTTAAAAGGTTGAAAAAACACAACATTTAATAAAAGAATCAGTTACTAAAAAGCCAAGGGCAGCGAATCTTGTATAATCGCTGTCCTTGGCTTTTCACTCTTGGTATTGGATTCAAGTTTATAGTATTATTTTTAACACTATGTTATACCAATGTATCTATATGTTAATAAAGTGCGTACTTTCAAAAGTATAACATACGTAATATACTGATTTTGCTCAAGTAATAGCGAGCTTAAAGAATACTACCAAACCTTAAGGGAATACTGCTACAAGCATGGTGAGATGAAGTGAAACTTCATTTAATAATTTATACATGTTGTTGCTTTTTACGAAAGGAGAGATCCGCATGGAAAGGTTCAAAACTAAGCAGCGAAAAGTTTGTGAAAGATGTCTAATCATCACCATAAATAATGAAACCTGTCCAAAATGTGGACATTCTCAATTAAGAGATATCATTATTACCGGACAAGCTGGGAGAAATAAACGAAACTTACATCCAAAAGTAGGATAACGCAATAGCGAAAATCCTTGTTGTTTTGTAGGGGAAACGAAGAAAATCAGACATTTTTCTATTTGAAAATGCTTTGAAAAAGTGGAGGAATGAAAAGTGGATTCTATGACGTTTGTCTTATTTGGGGCAACTGGGGATTTAGCTAAGCGAAAAATCTACCCTGCCTTGTTTAATTTATATTTGAATCAAAAATTACCAGATTCTTTTTTGATCATTGGTGTAGGAATAGACGAAATGTCTGATGTTGATTTTCAAAACCATGTAACAGACTCGCTATACACTTTTTCTAGACACTTGATAAATGATAAATCCGAAAAACAAGAGTTTGTAAAGGCATTTCGTTATTGCCAGTTAGATTTCACGAATGCTGAAGGGTATAAGAAGTTAGTTGAAGTCGTTCAACAAAATGAAAAAGACCAGAGTATTGAAGAGAATCGAATGTTTTATCTTTCTGTTGCTCCTGAATTCTTTGATGTAATTGCTTTAAACATAAAGGAGAGTGGCTTAGGTTCGACAAAGGGATGGAAACGATTGATTATCGAAAAACCATTTGGGTATGACTTAAAATCTGCTGAAGATTTAAACGAAAAATTAAGCAAAGCTTTTGAAGAAGATGAAATTTTCCGGATTGACCATTATCTCGGAAAACCAATGGTTCAAAACCTTGAAGCCTTGGAATTTGCCAATCCTGTGCTGCAATCACTTTGGAACAATCGGTTTATTGCCAATGTGCAAATTACGGCTAGTGAAACGGTTGGTGTAGAAGAGAGGGCTGGTTATTATGACCAAGCAGGCGCTATTCGTGATATGGTTCAAAATCATATGCTACAGCTGTTGATGATGACAGCCATGCATCTCCCAAAACAGATTAGTGCAAAAGATATCCGTAATGAGAAAAGAAAAGTTATGGAATCTCTGCGACCATTACAGAAAAATACTGTAGGTATCCACGTCGTTCGTGGCCAATATGGATCAGGTGAAATAAACGGTACACCAGTAGTCAGATACTTAGAAGAACCTGGCGTTGATGCTTCTTCTAAAAACGATACATTCGTCGCTGCTCGTCTATGGATTGATAATTCCTTCTGGGACGGGGTCCCATTCTATATCCGGACAGGAAAAAGAATGACGGAAAAATTAACGCGGATTGTGATTGAATTCAAAAACCCATTAAAGAATTTGTATACCAATGAAATCCAAAATGCTGAACCCAATCTATTAGTTATTAATGTAAGTCCTAATGAAGGTGTTTCGTTGCAGTTAAATAGTAAAAACCCGATAAATGGAAAATTAGAACCTATTGTTGTTGATTTTTCAGCGAGTAAAAAAGACGTGCCCGAAGCATATGAACTCTTAATATTTGATGCTCTGCGTGGGGACTCTACCTTCTTTGCTCATTGGGACGAAGTTGAATTATCTTGGAAATGGGTACAGCCCGTTTTAGAGGCGTTTGAGGAAAATGCCCTTCCACTCCACCTATATCAAGCCGGTTCGATGGGGCCACAAGCTGCTTCGCAATTATTGGAGGAGGATGGTTTTAAATGGTGGGAAACTAGGGGGGGAGTTTAATCCGCACCTCCCTGGAAGGCTATTGGTATGAAGAGAGCAAACCGAGGTTGGATTTGACAGATAATTGTTACGCGATTTACCCAAGGAACTTAAAGTATTTGTTGAATCCTTATGGTTCCATAAGGAGACCATGAAGAACAACAAATGGGTAGCATAATAATACAGGCTATTTTTTGTAATTTAAAGGAGGAAACTCAAGTGAAAGTAGGATTAATTGGATTAGGGAAAATGGGTATGAACTTAGGAAAAAACTTAATTGACAATAAACACCGTGTAATGGCGTTTGATCTAAATACAAATACTATTGAAGAAATTAAAAAATACGGAGTTGAAGGAGCATCCAGTTTACAAGATCTTGTTCAATCATTAGAAAAGCCACGAGTTGTTTGGATAATGGTCCCACACTCCGTCGTTGATTCAGTTATTAGTGAAATCACACCATTTCTAAGTGAAGGAGATATCGTCATTGAAGCTGGTAATTCGCATTATAAGGAATCCATTCGTCGTTACGAACAGTTGAAGAAAGTTGGAGTGAGCTTTATGGATGCCGGTACTTCTGGGGGGATGGAAGGTGCTCGCTATGGTGCTTGTTATATGATTGGTGGAGATCCTGAAGCATGGAGCATTGTCGAGCCGATTTTTAGAGATACAGCTGTAGATAATGGGTATTTATATGCTGGGAAATCTGGTAGTGGCCACTTCTTAAAAATGGTCCACAATGGAATAGAATACGGAATGATGGCCGCCATTGGTGAAGGATTCGAAGTCCTGGAAAAAAGCGATTTCGATTTTGACTATGAAAAAGTGGCACGGGTGTGGAATAACGGTTCTGTCATCCGCTCATGGCTCATGGAATTGACAGAACGCGCATTTTCTAAAGATGCAAAATTAGATGAAATTAAGGGCATTATGCATTCTTCTGGGGAAGGGAAATGGACAGTTGAAACCGCTTTGGATCTTCAAACAGCTACCCCTGTTATCGCTATGTCTTTACTAATGCGTTACCGTTCATTAGACAATGATACATTTACAGGTAAAGTGGTAGCTTCCCTTCGTAATGAATTTGGCGGACATGCTGTGGAAAAATCATAAAGTCATCTGCTGTATATGTCTTTCGTTAAAATGAGCCGGAAATTCATTGGATTTTTAGTTTGGTATATCCCAAAAATTGGTAGATTTACTTAAGTCGTTGATAGTGCTAACTATGTTGATTGAAGCGGAAGGAGCGAGACTCCTCGAAAATGCATTCACATTTTCTCGTGCGGTGCCTATTCACGGATGATGATTCAACGTCCTGCGGGAAAAACATGACAAGGGAGACCCCGCAGCCGCACAGCGCCGAGGAGGCTCCCGGCTCGCCCGCGGAAAGCGAGCACCTGGAGCCAACAGACAAGTTTAACAGAGCCAAAAAAATAAAACAATATTGAGGTGTGACATCATGAACGTATTGGATGCAAAAATCATTAACACACAATATGGTTTAGAAACCTATTTAGACATGGTGAAGAATATCGAAGTAAAAGAACTCCATTCTCCATCAGATAATGAGCCCTTTTATGAAATAGTATTAGGGATAGAGTATTTTCTTCTAAGGGACGGAAAATATTATGATAGTGAAAGGAATTATTTTCGGATTCAAATGAGCGAAGATTTTAATTCAATCACGTTAAGAGAGACAGATACCGAAAGTTTATTTGCTGTCAAAACCGAACACGAGAGAGACTCAACTAAGCTACTGGTTGGAGAATGGCTTATAAAAACCAATGCTTTCAAGCAAGTAATAAGTGAACTGATCCAACAAAAGAAAATGGAGAATGTTCAAAATGAGGGAGACACTCGAAAAGTATTAGGAACGATAAGATTCTTGGAAATATTACTTGAAATCAAAACAGAAGACATACTAAGTGCCGATGTAGAGAGGGACCATTGAGTTTTCTTAATACTAACTGTCTTTTAATGTACGCTATTGATAATTACACGGTCCCACTAAGGATTTTTCAAAATTGAAAAGGGGGAGTTTAAATGTGTTTTTAAAAACTTCCCTTATATACTGTAGAAAAGGAGAATGCACTAACATGAAACGTTTTACTATGCCGAGAGATCTTTTTTACGGAGAAGGATCTCCGATTGAAGCAGCTAAGCTAAATTTGATTGAAAGGGGAAGTAATGTATGACTATTTCGTTTGATTACTCCAATGCATTAGCATTTATGAAAAAGAGTGAAGTAGATAATCTAAGTGAATTTGTAAAAGTGGCTCATAAAATGCTACATGAAAAAACAGGCCCCGGCTCTGATTATCTTGGTTGGGTCGATTTGCCACTAAACTATGATAAGAGTGAATTTGAAAGAATTAAACAAGCTGCTGAAAGAATCAAGAAACATTCAGACGCAATGGTTGTAATTGGTATTGGTGGTTCGTATTTGGGTGCAAGATCAGCTATAGAAGCTTTGTCCCATAGCTTTCATAACCAAATGAACGATAAGACAAAAGTGTATTTTGCCGGTCACAATATCAGTTCTACTTATATATCTCATTTATTTGAACTATTAGAGGGGAAAGATATCTCTGTTAACGTCATTTCCAAATCAGGAACAACGACAGAGCCAGCCCTTGCTTTCCGTATTTTTCGTGACTATATGGAGAAAAAATACGGAAAAGAAGAGGCGAGAAAACGTATTTTTGCCACTACTGATCAGGAAAAAGGCGTATTAAAAAAGCTCGCGGACAAAGAAGGATATGAAACGTTTGTTATTCCGGATGATGTAGGTGGAAGGTATTCTGTGCTAACAGCAGTTGGTCTCTTACCAATTGCCGTAGCAGGACTTGATATTGATCATATGATGGAAGGGGCAGCAGCAGCAGCCCGTAAATACAACAATCCTGATTTATTGACAAATGAGAGCTATCAGTATGCTGCGGTCCGAAATGTACTCTACAATAAGGGAAAAGCAATTGAAGTGCTTGTTAACTATGAGCCCTCCCTTCACTACGTATCGGAATGGTGGAAGCAGCTGTTTGGGGAAAGTGAAGGAAAAGATCAAAAGGGGCTATTCCCTGCTTCCGTTGATTTTTCAACGGATTTGCATTCCATGGGGCAATATGTACAAGAAGGTCGACGAAACCTTTTAGAAACGGTTTTACAGATTAAGAAACCTCGAATTGAAGTGACTATTCAGGAGGATCCAGAAAATATTGATGGATTAAACTTCCTGGCAGGTAAGACGATGGATGAAGTCAACAAAAGTGCATTTCAGGGTACCCTTATGGCCCATATAGATGGAGAAGTACCTAATCTCGTGATTGAACTGGATGAAATGAATGAATACACTTACGGTGAGATGGTTTACTTTTTTGAGAAGGCATGTGGGATTAGTGGCCATCTATTAGGAGTTAACCCATTTGACCAGCCTGGAGTCGAAGCATACAAGAAGAATATGTTTGCTTTACTTGACAAACCTGGTTTTGAAGCAGAAAAAGCTACTCTCATGGAGCGTTTATCAAAATAATTATATCTGATTGGTTTTGTATTAATAAAAAGATTGTTACCAAAAACCATATTTTTTGTAACAATATTTATGAGAAATACTGATGCTTGATTTTACTAATTTTATAGGTTACCAAAAATAATTACCAAAAGTTTTACCAAATACTTTTACAAAAATGATGTCTCTTGTACAATTAGATTATTAAATTGTGCAGGAGGCTTCTTTATGATAATCGGTTATGCTCGAGTTTCGACAGTTGACCAAAATTTAGACCGACAAATTATATTACTTTCTGAGTACGGCTGTGAAAAAATGGTTCAAGAGAAATTTACTGGGACTACAAAGGATAGAGATGGACTTAACTCATTGCTAGATGTAATAAGGAAAGGTGATACCGTTGTAGTAGAAAGTATTTCACGCTTAGGGAGAAAAACACTTGATATTCTTTCTATTATTCAGCAATTCGAGGATACTGGTGTAAAGTTCGTTTCTATTAAGGAGAACATGGATACAAGAACATCAACGGGAAAAGCCATGTTTCAAATGATGTGTGTCATCGCAGAGTTAGAAAGAAATTTAATTGTAGAAAGAGTTAAAGAAGGGTTAGAAGCGAGTAAAAGAAGAGGAAAAAAACTAGGAAGGCCTAAAGTGGATCAAGGGAAAATTGAAATAGCCTTGAGGATGTATGACAGTAAAGAATACTCGGTAAAAGAAATTGTAGAAGGTACAGGACTTTCACAGGGATCATTATATCGAGCGATTAATAAAAGAAAACTAGTAGAAGCAAATTAATAATCTCTTATATTTTTAGGGAATTATGTGACGGACTAGGGCAGCTACTCTGTCACCACCCCCAACTTAATTTGAATGGAGTTGGTAATTTGGCATCTATAGAACGTACGGCTTATCCAAGATTTAAAAAACGTCCTACTTCAAAAGAACTTCGTGATGTTTACTCCCCTACACCTGAAGAAAACCAATTTGCGCATAAAGTTGCTAGAGGACCTGTTTCAGTTCTAAGTCTATTAGTTATGTTAAAGTCTTTCCAACGACTTGGTTACTTTCCTCGACCGAAAGATATTCCTGTAGAGATCATGATTCATATTCGGACCTGTTTGAATCTCTCTGCTAGTGTTGAACCGAATTACAATAGTAAATCAATTTACCGACATCAAAAAGCAATTAGAGATTACCTCAATGTACGTCCTTATGGAAAAGAAGCCTTACATATTGCAACTACTTCAATTTATAAGGCTACACAGGTAATGGACAATCCAGCCGATCTTATCAACGTATCCATTGAAATATTAATAAAAGAAAGGTGTGAATTACCTGCTTTTAGTACATTAGATCGATTGGCTCGTCGTATAAGAACATTAGTGAATCACCAGTTATTTAATTCAGTATTTTCAAAATTGACTCCTGAAATTGAGCGAAAATTAGATCAATTACTAGTTACTAAAAATGATAATCGGACTTCTGAATATAACTTATTAAAAGAAATTCCAAAAAGCGCAACACTTTCGCATATGAAAGAAATACAAAATAGGTTACTTCTGTTAACTGATTTTATAGAAGAAATTGATAGCTTACTAGAGGATATTCCAAATTTAAAAATTAAACACTTCGCTTTAGAAGCAAAAGCGCTTGATGCATCAGAATTAAAAGACTTTAATTTAGCTAAAAGATATATGCTGCTACTTTGTATGATTTATCGCTCAAAAATTTCAGCTATAGATAGTTTGGTAGAGATGTTTCTCAAAAGAGTCAGAACAATACATAACAAAGGCAAAGAGGAGCTAGAACTTCTTCGAGAAAAACATAGATCAAAAACTGAAAATCTTATATCTGTTTTGGCGGAAGTCTTAAATGCCACAAGTATAAATGAGAACGATACCTTGACTGGTCAGAAAATAAGGGAGTTATTAGGGAGAAGAGGTGGTATCGACGCATTAAAAGAAGATTGTGAATCAATTTCATCATATAATGGCAATAACTACCTTCCTCTTTTATGGAAGTTCTATAAAAGCCACAGGAAAACTCTTTTTAGATTGATTAGTATGATTGAAATTAATTCAACCACACAGGATCAATCACTTTTAGAAGCTTTACAATTTTTACGTGATAATGAGAACCGAAAAATTGAAAATCTACAAATAGATTTGGATCTTTCATTTGCTAGTGAACAGTGGAAAAAAACGATTTATGTACCTAAAGAAAATAACTTAATCCATCGTAAACACCTTGAAATCTGTATTTTTTCCTATCTTGCAAGCGATTTAAAAACGGGAGACCTTTGTGTAAAAGGATCAGAGAATTTTGCTGATTACCGTGAACAGCTCCTTTCTTGGGATGAGTGTAAACCTATGGTAGATGAATACTGTAAGGAACTTGGCTTTTCTTCAAATTCAGGGGATTTTGTTCAACAATTAAAGCTCTGGCTAGGAGATACTGCACAAAAAGTAGATTTAAACTACCCTGATAACGGCCAGGTAATCATTAATGAAAATGGAGAACCAACGTTGAGAAAAATAATGAGAAAAGAACAACCTCAGACAAGTAAGGCGTTAGAGGTAGTTATTTCTCAACGGTTACCTGAACGAAATGTCTTAGATATTCTTTGTAATGTAGAACATTGGACAAATTGGACACGGCATTTTGGACCATTATCTGGTTCAGATCCTAAGCTTGAAAATGCAATGGAACGTTATATCATTACTTCTTTTGGATACGGATGTAATTTAGGACCAACACAGACTTCTAAGCACATGAAAAAAGCAGTAACCCCACACATGATTTCATTTGTAAATCGGCGACATATTAATGCATCTAAAATAGACGAAGCTATTCGTAATATTTTAAATCAATACAATCAATTTAGTTTGCCTAGACTATGGGGTGATGGAAAAACGGCTGCTGCAGATGGAACAAAATTTGATCTCTACGAAGAAAACTTAATCTCTGAATACCACATTCGATACGGAGGTTATGGGGGGATTGCATATCATCATGTTTCAGATACTTATATTGCACTCTTTAGTCACTTCATTCCATGTGGAGTTTGGGAAGCAGTTTATATTATTGATGGTTTGCTGAAAAATAAATCAGACATTCAGCCCGATACGTTACATGCTGATACGCAAGGTCAATCAACGCCTGTTTTTGCACTTGCACATTTATTGGGGATTAATTTAATGCCTCGTATTCGAAATTGGAAGGATTTAAAATTTTACAGGGCTGATAAGGACACAAAATATCACCACATTGATCAGTTGTTTAGTGATACCGTTGACTGGGACCTAATTGAAACACACTGGCAAGATCTGCTCCAAGTGGTTCTTTCTATAAAAGCTGGTAAAATATTACCCTCTACACTACTTAGAAAACTAAGTAACTATAGTAGAAAAAACCGATTATATCAAGCTTTTAGGGAATTAGGAAGGATTGTAAGAACTGTATTTTTGCTTAAATATATTTCTGATATAAAACTAAGAGAGCAAATTGGTGCTAGTACAAACAAAGTCGAAGCATATAACGGCTTTTCCAAATGGCTATTTTTTGGTGGCGATGGGATCATTTCAGAAAATGATCCAGAAGAACAAGAAAAGCGAATTAAATATAATGATTTAGTTGCCAACGCAGTAATATTCCAAAATGTATGTGATATAACACTTATTTTGTGGGAACTTTCTAAAGAAGGCTATGTATTTTCAAAAGAAGATATTGTCATGCTTAGCCCTTATCTGACTAGGCATATAAAACGTTTCGGAGACTATATGATCGATTTAGAAAATATTCCACAACCAATCGAGGGAGATATTCCTGTATAGTATATAAGAAAGTAAAGAGCAAGAAAGGGTTATAAATGGTAAACAATACCATACTATGACCCTTTTTTACATGTATCTCGGTCGTACCCCACTTGGAGTGGAAACTTAGTAATATAGTATAGCTGTTAGACATGCGATGAATGACCAACAGGAAAACATAAAATTGTCATAGCTGTCCAATAAAGATATAAAAGCACATTCTAATAATCAAAAAACCTGAGTTCCACTAAATGTAATAAAAGGAGAGCTTCATCTCCTTTTATCCATCAATCATTTTCAACGAGAGGTAAGCAAATATAAAAATTTGTTCCTTTATTTAATTCACTTTCCACGCTTAGGTTGCCATTCATTGATTCAATTATGTTAATGGCTACCATCATACCAAGTCCGGTTCCTTCTCTTCCTTTTGTCGTAAAATAAGGTTCTCCTAAACGAGAAATTTGTTCTTTGTTCATACCCTTTCCAGTATCAGATATGATTAACAGAAGATTATGATTAACCATTTTTGTTTTGATTTTAAGCAATCCTGTATTTTGCATCGCTTCGATACAATTTTTTGTGATGTTTAATAAGCATTGTTGAAAAGATTGTTCCTCTCCCTTGAAATATAAGTCCTGTGTTTCTGTTTCTATCTCAATCCCTTTCATGTTGGCTAATGGAGAAATAAGGTTGCAGGTCCGTTGGATCTCTTCTTTTATATTAAGAACCTTTTCTTTTTCAGGGGAGGGTTTTGCAAAAATCAAGTAATCCGTTATTATTTCATTGGCACGGTTGATCTCATCAATGGAAATATTCAAATAATCATTTCTTTCTTTCAAAGGTAAATCAGTTTGTAGCATTATTTGCAGAAAACCTTTTACAACAGTTAATGGATTTCTAACTTCATGTGAAATGGAAGAAGCAAGATGACTTACTATTTCCATTTTCTCTGCTCTCAGTAAACGCTTTTTAATTAAGATACTCTCATTAAAGATTTCATAAAGATAAATGATAACGGCTGTAGAAGTTAGTGTAATGATTATGTAAGTAATGATAAATAAAATATTCAAAGTCGCACCAAAAAGTAAAGTTGAATTTAATAAAGCAATGACAGCAGCTAATAAAGAAAGGGTAGTGCCAAGTATAACTTTTTTATTTCGTGAGGATTTCATAAATCTATTGGACAATAAAACTAACAAGATACTAAGCAACATGACAACGATTAATGTAGCTGTTGCACCTGACCCGCCAACAATTAAACGGAAAATGACAGTGGCCCCACCTAATGTAAGGATCGAATAGATACCTCCATATAATCCACCAAATGTCAGTGCGACTAACCGTAAATCAAAAACATATCCTTCCATAATTTGTATTGGAAAGCAAATACAACTAAGAATAGCTAATGAATAGGATAAATTATGCAACCAAAATCTCTTTCGAATAGAAATTTTTGTGTAATGGATCTCTAAAATAATGGGTATGAAAAGGATAAAAATAATTAAAAAAAGGAAATTTAATAATAGTTCCTGAAAACCAAACATATCACTCCGCCTGTCATGATTAGTATTTTAATTTCAAGGGTTGTTGATTTAAGGCATAATGTTAATTCTACCAAATAACATAAACCTTGGTAATAGAATGCAGGATTTTCTATTACTTTTTTCCAACTTAAATGAAGGAATACAAGAAGAAATTGAAGAAAAGGATGGAGAAATAAAAGACGTTAAGAAAGAGGTCATTGTAAGATATAATGTTAGGAAATTATTCTAAAAGCTTATTATATTATATGGTATTACTGTTAAGGAAATATTAAAGAGCCTTGGGAGGTCCATCATTATTGTAAATAAAAAAATGAATTCTATTTTTTCTCTCTTTTGGACATGATAAAAAGGCGAGGTGATAAGAATGGTGAATGCAAAAATTGGTGATGTAATTTCCTTTAAACGCGAGGGTGAAACCCATGAAGGTGTCGTATCAGGGGTTAGGGAAAATTCTGTGATGGTCGATTATGGTATGTCAAAAGAAAAAAATGAACCACTTAAAACAATTGTGAATCATAAGAATTACAAAATAAAGAAATAGAGCAGCTGATCTTATTATTCTTAATTAAAGGATTCATACTTTATCGATTCACTCGGTAGAAAAGAAAGATTTCTTATCCCCTTTTAATGGGGATTTTTTTGCATTATGCGTAAATCGACTTGAGTCTAAATGATCTACATCTTTTCTATAGTAAAAATAATATAAAAAAAGAGACAAGTGTTTAAACCTGTCTCAAAAATACCTACTCCACATCATTATTCGTCAGCTTATTCAAACTCTCAATCATTTTTTCCAAATCATCAAAGCTATGAGTGATCGCACCGATACGCTCTGTTTGCATTTCTAGTGAAGCAGTCATTTCTTCAATAGAAGCAGAGGATTGTTGTGTTACGCTTGAAATGGTTTCGACTTTTTGTCCGATTGCTTGTGAATTATTTTCTAAGTCTTTTAGCATCGATTGAATTTCGGTTGCTTTGTTTTGTACATTTAGCATGTATTCATTAATAGAATCAAAGTACAGTGTTGATGTTTCGGCTGATTTTTGACTGTTTTCAATGGCTATTTTACCAGTACTTATTTGAGATGATACGGCACTGGTTTGGTTTTGGATATCCATTAAAATGGTTGAGATTTCTGTTGCTGAGGAGCTTGCATGTCCAGCTAATTTTCGAACTTCTCCTGCTACAACAGCAAAGCTTTTTCCTTGTTCTCCGGCTCTTGCTGCTTCAATAGCGGCATTTAATGATAACAAATTCGTTTGTGTTGCGATGTCTTCAATCGCCTTTAAGATGCTGCTGATTTCTTTGTTTTTTTCCTCTAAAGATGTCATTAATTCATCTGTTTGAACTTGAGCTTGTGATACTTGCTCCAAGTTTGATACTAATTCCTTCATTGTTTCATTTGCTTTGTTTGTTACATCTGAGGTGGATACCGATAAATCCTTTAACGTATTTGAGTTTTCTGATACAGCTACAATAAATTCATTCGTGTTCGCAATTTTTTCATTAATGTCCATAATTCCAGCAGCTTGTGACTCGGTACCTGAAGATATCTCGTTAAAGCCTAGCGAAATTTCCTTCGAAATTGTATTCGTTTCTTCAACGTTTTTCGTTAATTGTTTTCCAAAACCTTCAATGTGATTGACTGATTTGGAGATTTCTTGTAGTAAATCCCTGACTTTACTTTCATTTTGATTAACATCTGCAAGCATGCGTTTTCCCATTAAAGTAATGCAATAGCAAGTTCCCCTAGCATCGTTAAAACAACATAAATCACAATTTGATCCATCACTAAGTTCTTTTCAAAGTAAGGGTTAAGGAAAAGATGGGCTGTATAAACAATATACGAATAAATGGTAGCGAAAATCATGACTTTAGAATTTAAGTAGATTAAAGAAAGTAATAGATACAATGGTATTGCTGCCCAAATTTCATATGAGGGGATAAACCACATAAACACAAAGATGATAAAGAATGTAAGAGCGGACAATAAATACTTTCCTTTTGATAGGGTGTGAAACTTTTTATAGGTCAGGTAAAGACTACCAATTAAGATAGGAATCACTAGACAGACTAAAAAAAATGTTTTGAAAGGCACAATCTTAAAGATACTTAAAGCTAATACAATGGGAATACATGAAAGTAGTAATCCAGGTATGGCAATGGTAAGGAGTTTAGAGCTTAATTTCTCATATTCTGATGCTAATTGGTTATTTTCTACTGTTTGATTTCTTGATGTTTCCATGTAGGTTATGGATCCTCCTGTGTCTTTTTTCCTGTTACTATTATACCGTATGGTCTTATTATTTCCCAAGTTCAAATGTGCTTTTAATCATTTATTTTTAAGATCTAGAGTCTGATAGCAAAATTCTATTTAAAAACCGCCTATTATATAGTAAAATTATCCTATAAAATATATATCATTAGACAACGGCAAACCTATTGAAAAGTAGGGACGCAAAACTACGGGCCTAAAGCAACTGCTATGGTAGCCGAGTCGCCTAAAAAGATGGAGAATGATACGTCGGTATGATCCACCTATTTGGGTGGGTCTTTTTTTCGCTTACATAAGATAGAGGAGGAACACGTTTATGGGATTTTTAAGAGATGTTGGTAAATTCGCAGGTAAAGCAACAGGAACTGTAATTGGTGGGGCAGTCAATGTTGTTGGAGATGTAACAGGTAGTAAATTTATTAAAGAAGTAGGAGATGGGGTTAAAAAAGCTTCCGAATTTGCTGGTGATACGGTTGGGCAAGTTGCAGATGGTGCTTGGAATACGGCATCAGGATTGATTCAAGAAGATAAGCATAAAAAAGATCAAGGGTTAAACGATATGGCGGATTCAATAGGTAGAACAGCAAAGGGTGTCTATCAAACTGCTAAAAATACCTATCATAGTGGAAAATCTACATATGAAGGAATTAAAGAAGGAGATGACATAAAAGTAAAGCAAGGATTACGAAATATCGGAAAAACAGTGGCAATAGGGACACTCGCTGTTGGGGTGATTGATTTAGTCGATGGAGCAGATGGTACTGATTCAGTTACCGATCAGCAAAATGTGGCTGATGCAGGAAAAGAAGGATCATCAAATGTGCACCAAGTCCAACCTCATGTGGCTCAGGCAGAAGCAGCACCTTCAATAGAAACATCAGAACAGCCCGGAACTCACCATGTCCAACCTCATTACGTAGAGGGGCATTGGCGTGATGGGGTATGGATTGATGGTTATTGGAGAGATGGAGATGGAGATACTTCTGTCAATCTGAGTGAAGAAGAGGGTGGAGGTTACATACGTACTGATGCGGATGGAAATCCTACTAATAATTTAAATTCATAGTTCAATTGCGAGGCTAATTCTTTAGTCTCGTTTTTTTATGTACTAAAGGAAAAGGAACGAACCCAACCGTATTTTATCTACTTTCTTGATATAATAGAAGTGTTGTTATAAATTCAAAAGTGAGAAATCCTAGCTGTTTTACTGACCTAAAATTAAAATGGGGTATACCTAAATGAACAATACAAATTTAAATCCAAAAGTTGATGAATTTTTAAGTGCCGCGAAAAAGTGGAAGGAAGAGTTTGAGAAGCTACGAGAGATCGTTCAGGACTCTGAGTTAACAGAAGAATTTAAGTGGAAGCATCCTTGTTACACGTTAAATGGCAAAAATATTGTGTTAATCCATGGATTTAGAGACTACTGTGCACTTCTCTTTCATAAAGGTGCTTTGCTTAAGGATCCGCAGAAAATACTCATTCAACAAACGGAGAATGTCCAGTCAGCTCGACAGATTCGGTTCACAAATCTACAAGAAATTATTGAAATGGAATCTATTTTGAAAGCTTATATCCTGGAAGCTATTGAGGTTGAAAAAGCGGGTTTAGAAGTGAAGACTAAGGAGCATTCAGAGTTTACTATACCGGAAGAGCTTCATCAAAAATTTGATGAACTGCCTGCCTTGAAAACAGCTTTTGAAGCATTAACACCGGGAAGGCAAAGAGCGTATATTCTTCATTTTTCTCAACCAAAACAATCAAAAACTAGAGTATCAAGGATTATGAAATGTATTGAGCGAATTTTAATTGGTAAAGGATTAACTGATTGCACATGTGGTCTTTCTAAAAGAATGCCTAACTGTGATGGATCACATAAGAATTTAAAATGAAAGAGTAGGAATTCTGTTAGATTTCTACTTTTTCGGTTTTTAGTTAACATAATATTATTATGTTGCGTTTTATGATGTGACTAAGTATGTTATCTTTCTTACTTTAAAGGCTCATTTAGCCTCCAATATTAGGGTACACATTTTACCAAATTTGGTTTTCACATCACCTTCATAGTATAATCACCTCTATCTAAAAAGAAAGGGTGTACAAAGGTATGTGGAATGAATTCAAGAAATTTGCTATGAAAGGAAATGTCCTGGACCTGGCTGTTGGGGTTGTAATTGGGGCAGCGTTTGGGAAAATTGTTTCATCCCTTGTTGATGACATGATTATGCCACTAGTAGGCCTTTTAATGGGTGGAGTCGATTTTACAAAACTGACGGTAAAAATAGGGGAAGCAGAGCTTAAATATGGTCAATTCTTACAAAATGTGGTCGACTTTCTGATAGTTGCCTTTTCGATCTTCCTCTTTGTAAGAATTATTAACAAATATGTCAATAGGAAAGAAAAAGAGAACAAGCCAGCGCCTGTTGTTGATAAGAATATTGAGCTTTTAACAGAGATCCGAGATTTGTTAAAAAACAAACAACAGCCTTAAAACCAAAATTAAGTAGGGTTATCTCTCCTTAACTTGAAACTAAGCAAAAAAAAGAAATATGACTCCCAAAACCGCGAGTACACTTCTTGCGGTTTTAGACCTAAACTCACAAACAACTTCTTCACTTCTTTGCATACTTTTCCCAAAGTCGAATTTCGTCTTTCCTTGTAAATATTTAGGGGGTATAATTTAAGTTATGACTTAATAGAAATCATCAGACAGAGAACTGATGATTTTTTATTTTTTAATATAGGTGGTAAAAGATGAAGGATAAATTAACTCAATTAAAAGATCGATTAAATGATTTAAGTAAACGCAACAGGTCAATTCGGACCTTGAAATTATATGATAAATGGGCTTTTGATATTAGTTCGATTGATAAGTTAAAGCAAAAAGTAGATGCCAAAACGGTTGTTGATCGAGTAGTTGAAGGAAAAGGACATGTTGTGTTGTTAAAGCAAGATGTTTCTAATGATGACTCTTTGGTTCAATCTGGGAAGTTGACTTCTTTATATCGTAATGTAAAGGGAATCGAGGAAGAAACAGGGTTATATGATCTGTATGTAGGATATCCATTCGTATCTGGCTGTATGTTAGATGGAACATATGTACGCGCTCCTTTGTTTTTATATCCAGTCAAGCTTGAGAGAGAAAAAGTGAACGGTACGCAGTGGAAGCTGGATGTTGATGAGGGCGAGCCTCAGTTGAATCGTACACTTATTTTAGCATTCAAAAAATTTAGCGGATTAGATCTTGACGAGAAAATTTATGATGAAGCAGAAGAGCAAGCGAAATCTATTGACTTTTTAAAGTTAATTACGTGGTTAAAAGAGTATTCCTTTAACATTCTTTGGAACAATCAACAGGAGCTTGAGAAGTTTAAAGATTATAAACAAAGTGAAATTCCGGAATTTCAAAAGGGGCAATTTCAATTAGATAATATGGCGATATTAGGGAATTATCCTCAGGGAAATTCAGCGCTATTAAAGGATTATGAAGATTTGATATTGGCAACAGAAGATGAACAGGCTGATTTAGGGATTTTAAGTGAATTACTGAATGCTGGTGAGGATTTAAAAACGTCTGATTTTGACGAAGGTAGTACGCCTAAAGAAATAGAGACGAAGCCGGAAAAAGAGAAGTTTTTTGTTCTTGATACAGATGCATCACAGGAAGAAATTATTAATGAGGTAGATCGCAATCGTGGTTTAGTTGTTCATGGGCCACCAGGGACTGGTAAATCGCAGGTCATTGTGAACTTAATCGCGAATTCGATTTCTCAAGATAAACGTGTGCTTTTAGTTTGTCAAAAAAGAGCCGCACTGATGTTGTTTATCAGCGCTTAGAAGCACTAGGATTATCCTCACATGTTGCGTTATTACATGATGAAAAAAATGATCGGAAACCATTGTATAAAAAGTTAAACACGTTACTAGAAGATGAAAAACTAGCAAGTGACCATGAAAATGAATTGGTTCAGCTTTCGTCCAAAATAGAAGAATATGAATCAAAGTTAAATGCAATCGCAAAGGGTTTATACGAGGTGCAGCCTCATGGATATAAGGCGTTTGATTTATATTCATTAGGAAAACCGATTAATGAAATCGAAGTGATTTTGGAGTTAAAAGAAATTCTTCATTCTTTAACGAAAGACAATTTAGATGATGTGTTAATGAAGATTTTTTCATATGGAACGTATTACAGCCGATTCGGAAGTGATGATTATCCTTTAAAGGAAAGAAAATCATTTGCTACATTAGAGCTCAAAGATCGACTGACGATTGTGGAAATTTTAAAAAATGTGATTGAAAAAGCAAAGACAAGTATTTCTTATTTAAATGAATTTGATCAAGATGATATTACTCCAGAATACACTTGGTTGATTAACGATAAATTAGAAAAAATTTATGATGATTTGAATCCAGATGAAAAAAGAACCTTACAAAAGCTGCGTTTATGGTGGTGGACTTCTTTTACTGGAAAAACGATTGTTGAAGAACTTTTGAACGGTGAAAAATTCAAAGGAACTTCATCAAAAGAATGGCCACGAATTAGAGAAAGCTTAAAAATTTTGTTTGACCTTTCTCAAGTATCGGAAAAAATGTCAACTGAAATTAAATCATTACAAGCTTATTTTAACGATGAACTAGTAAAAAAATATAATGAGAGAATTTCTAAGGGAGATATTCCTTTAACGGAAATTGAGCAGAAACATGAATTTATTCTGCAAGACTTTGAAGATTTGCGGAACATGGATCGTGAGTATGATGAGTTTTTGCCGAATATTAAAAGAATGATTGATATGCTAAAAGATAAAACGTCTAACAACATTCATAAACAGCTTTCTGATGAATGGGTCGATATTGTGAGACAATCAGCTTTTATTCATTGGATTGATGGCATTGAATCAAAGCATCCAATTCTAACGAAAATTGGAACAGAAGAAATGGAGAAAGTACGAGAAGATTTTAAAGTTCTATTACTCCAAAAGCGAGAGCTCACAGTAAAAGTGCTGATCAATCGCCTTTTGAAAAAATTAAATTCTGTTAAGCAATCGAATAGTAAAGCGATGAGAGAATTAAAGCATCAAACTGGGAAGCAAAGAATGATCTGGCCCGTAAGAAAACTCGTTCGGGAGTTTTCATTAAATGGCCTTTTAGATGTTATGCCAATTTGGTTAACTTCACCTGAAACAGTTTCTGCCATTTTCCCATTGCAAAAGGAACTATTTGATATTGTTATTTTTGATGAAGCATCACAATGTACAGTAGAAAATGGACTTCCAGCAGCATTTCGAGCTGAGAAACTGGTTGTAGCCGGAGATGAAAAGCAATTACCTCCTTCTAATTTATTTAGAGGTGTGATCTCAGACGACGAAGATGATGCTGAAGTTGATGATTTTAAAGAATCGGAAAGTCTGTTGAACTTGGCAAAACGTTCACTGCCTGAAAAAATGCTGCAATGGCATTACCGATCAAAATCAGAGGAGTTAATCAACTTTTCAAACCATGCCTACTACAATGGAAATATCCAAATCGCACCAAACGTGGAACCATTGCGTCAGCCAGCAGCGATTCAATGGCATAAAGTTGACGGACGCTGGATTAACCAATGTAATGAAGTGGAAGCAGTAGCGGTTGTTGATTTGTTAAAAAAAATAGTTCTTCAACACCCATCGAAAACAGTTGGAATCATCACCTTTAACGCAAAGCAACAAGATAAAATTCAAGATATCATCGATGCTCAAGTAGAAGAAGATCAACAGTTCGGTGTGTTGTACCAGCAAATCATGAGCAGAGACATGGATGAACGAGTTTTTGTGAAAAACATTGAAAATGTCCAAGGGGACGAAAGAGATATTATTATTTTCTCGATTGCCTATGCGAAAAATCAAGAGGGAAGAGTCTATAATCGTTTTGGTTCACTCGGTCAACAGGGCGGAGAAAATCGCTTAAACGTTGCGGTGACACGTTCAAAGGAAGAAATTCACGTTGTCACAAGCATCGAACCAAGCGAACTTAGCGTTAGCTCTACAAAAAATGAAGGACCAAAGTTCCTTAAAAGCTACATGGAATACGCAAAAGCTGTATCACATGTAAGAAAGGATGAAATTGAAGCTGTTTTAACAAAGCTCAATGAAAACCAAAACACGAAGAAGCAAGAAAGCAATCTAGTATTTGATTCACCTTTTGAAGAACAAGTCTACTCAGCTCTAACAAAACTAGGATATAAGGTTGATACCCAAATCGGCATGTCTGGATATCGAATTGATTTAGCCGTTGTGCATCCAAACCAACCGGAGAAATATATCATCGGTATTGAATGTGACGGGGCGATGTACCATAGTGCACCATCTGCCAAAGAGCGAGATGTTTATAGACAAAGATTCTTGGAGACAAAAGGGTGGAAAATTACGAGAATTTGGAGCCGAAATTGGTGGAAGAATTCAAGTGCGGAAATCGAAAAGATTGATCAGCTTGTGAAGAAGTTGGTGAAGGAAGAGAGTTTGAAGAAGGAAGTTATGGTTTAGGTTTGGGGGGGCATACAAGATTTCTTTGTATGCCTTTTTTCTATTATATTTTCCTTTTATGACAGTATTTTGTTTTTGATGGAAGTAGGATTTGTGGTGTAAAGAATATAAGTCTTTTTCGTTGTCTTAATTACTACTCTATCAGTAGTTCCGTATGGTGTGCCAATTCTAATAGCTTCTTTTTCCTCAGATACATCGATAATTTCAGATGTCGGGATTTCCACCTTCGTTAACTGCCACTTAATACTCACTATGTTATTTGATTTTTTTATATTTAGACCTAACATAAACTACATCTCCTTATAGCGCAAAACATAAACTATCATTGGTTTTACATACTTATACGTTTTTAAAATGATAAGGTTTCGTTGGTTTACTTTTTTAACACTCACATTTAGTTGTATTTGGATGATTGTTTCATTGTAAAATAAAGTATATAAATAATACTGTATATGAGGTGGTAAAAATGACTGCTGATGAAATAATGAAAACAATTGAAGAAATGGATAATGGTGAGAGAATAAAATTACTTAATATGTTATTTGATTGTTACTTTGATAGCAGGCCGAGCAAAGAGCTGATTCAAAAAGAAAAGACAGAATTATTTTGGGGAAATGATGAAATTTAATTAATGAAAATACGGTTCATGCTTCTTTTTATGTTTATTTTGATAGATTATTCATAGATAATAAAACACAATAGGAGTAAATATCTTAATAAGAAAAAAGTTCAAGGAAGAAGATTGATAGGTCGGAGTTGTAACAATGGGAAAAAAGAAACATGGGCATTACTGTTTTGGCTGTGATCGATACCGTGCTAATGAGAAGTTTAGTGGCAAAGGACATCGGCAGCATATTTGTAAGGAATGCAAGAGTAAGGGAAAAGGGAAAGAAAATTTCCTTGATGTAAAGCCTCATCACAATCGTTTTATTAAATTACTAAAAGTAAAATGTGTAGTTTTTAAAGAAGAAAATGAATATCTATTTTTCTCTATACGTGGTCAAACCTATCTGATTACTAATCTCGAAGATCAACCTTTATATGCATTAAAATTCATCTACAAATTTAATAAAAAAAGTAGTCCCATTTTAGCACTCACAGGTGAATTAAATGATCATTCAGATGATGTTTTTGAAGCATTGATGATGAAAACTGAAAATAAATATCAGCATGCTATCTGTATTGAAGATGAAGAATACATGGTCAATGACATGTATGGATATAAACCAACTGACAAGGAATACCAATATCTTAGACTTATTACTGAGATTGAAGCTATTATTTCTAAACGAATGAAAGAAGAAGAGAATCATCTTCTTAACATAATGTTTGGTTATTTATAGGACAATTATAGAAAGTAGGTGTGTAACATGAACAACAAAACAGATAAGAAATTAGAAGATGCAATGCTAAATATGTTAGCGGGGTTAAAGGATTATAGAAGACAGGAGGAGGAAAAACAGTATAAAAAGTATTGGAGCGAAATAAAGGTTCCGTTTTCATTAAAGGAAGGCCTAGGTAAATATACAAAATATGAGCTTGATGAGATAAGAAAAACCTTGCAAATTAAAAATGTAAGTAACTTGAAAAAGGACAAGCTTATTGATTTGCTTGTAGAAGAAATTCCTCATTATCTAGAGAGGATCTATCTGTTATGGGATAATGAGCGTTTTAATTTATTATCGAATATTGCTAGTAAAGAAGGTCGAAGCAAAGCACTGAACATTGAGGATGAACAAATCAGATATTTTCGTGCAAATGGACTAATTTATACGGGAGTTCATGAAGGAAAGAAGATTCTTGCTGTTCCAACTGAACTTATTGAACAAATTACAACATTAAAAGGTAATCTTGAAGCAAGGACGACAATTAAAAGGAATACGAATTGGATCAAGCTTACAAGCGGTCTATTATACTATTATGGAACATTAGATGTGGATCAATTAATAGAAATGCTTGAAAAGTATACAAAAGAACCTCTGAATCTTCGGGATTATTTTCAAGTTATCCATGATGCAAATGATTTTCACAAGCAATTTTATATAGATGAAGATGGTTTCTCTCACTTAAGAGTGTTTGATCAAAAGAAAGTGTTGCAGGAACACACGTTGAGAAAGCGTGTTCCATTTTACCCGGTTACAAAAGAGCAACTTTTAACAGCTGGTGAATATGAATTTGTTGAGCGAAATAAAGGTTATGTTCAATTAGTTAGCTTTCTAACAGAAAACTTCAAAATCAATAAGGCAGATGCAGATCAAATTGCAAAAGAGTGTGTATATGCAACAAAGAACGGTGATTCTCCTAATGATGTTCTACAATATTTAAGTAAGATGCTTGAATTTGAAAATGAGGAAACTCTCCATAAATTAGTTGACAGAGTTATTTTTCTAATGAACAACACAAGAGAATGGTTTCTCAAAGGCCACACCTCAACAGAATTATCTAAAGTAGAAAAGAAACATCTACAACCATTACCAGGAAATAAGAACAATAGCAAAAGTGGGGAAGTAATAAAAGTGGGTAGAAATGACCGGTGTTCTTGTGGAAGTGGGAAGAAGTATAAGAAATGTTGTGGGTAATCGCTGTGGAGTCTACATTAAAAGCCCAATGAAAGACAGAGGAATATCTCAGTCTTTCATTGGGCTTTAATATGAATTAATTCATATTACGCATGTAAGTGCTTTACAATCCTACTTTATTGATGTGGAACTACACTTTATATTTTGGGACAAGGAACCTGTCCCCCTAGCTTCTCATACTTCTAAAGAGAAACCAGAAGTTATTGAAAAATTTGTTATTGGTGTAAGAGGTCGTAAATGGAGTTAAGAGTAGAAGATGGTCTATTGTTAGCTAAGGTCTTTGTAGAATATAAGGGAAATAAGTTACAACTATCCCAAGCATGATTTTAACAGTTGTACTTTTTCCAGCTCCATTTGGACCAATATATCCAATGATTTCGCCACGTTTTACTTGAAAAGACACCCCATTTAAGACAGTTTTTACACCATAATTGTTAAGATAATTTCTTCCATATAAAAATCCTCATTTCCTGATATTTCCATTTATGCCTTTCTAGTGTAACATTAAAAACTTTACTTTCTAAAGGGAAAATTTCTGTTTGTTAAATAGATTTGTTCGAGTAGTCATTTAAAGGGGAAAGGAGGTGTAGAAATTAATAAAGTCATGTATTTCATCACATCTAAGTGATGAAATACATGACCACAAGACTTAAAAAATTAAATCACACCTTGCTCAATCATCGCGTCTGCAACTTTAACAAACCCGGCGATATTCGCTCCAACAACAAGGTTGCCTGGAGTGCCGTAATCTTGAGCAGCTTTTTTACTATTAAGATAGATATTTTTCATAATATCCTGTAATTTTTGATCAACTTCTTCAAAGGTCCAGGATAATCTTGCACTGTTTTGCGCCATTTCCAACGCTGAAACAGACACACCTCCAGCGTTTGCTGCTTTAGCAGGGGCGAAAAGTACGTTGTTTTCTAAGAAAATTTCAACCGCTTCTAATGTTGATGGCATATTTGCACCTTCACCAATGGCTTTTACACCATTAGAAACTAATAGAGAAGCAGAAGCTGAATCAATTTCGTTTTGCGTGGCACAAGGTAGGGCAATATCACAAGGAACCGTCCAAATGCCAAAGCAATTTTCTGTGTAAATTGCTTCAGGATGATCCACTACATAGTCACTAATGCGCTTCTTTTCAACTTCTTTTAAGCGTTTCACTGTGTCTAAGTTAATTCCGTTTTGATCATAAATATAGCCATTAGAGTCACTACATGCGACAACTTTAGCTCCTAGCTGCATCGCTTTTTCCATTGCATAAATTGATACATTTCCAGAGCCTGAAACAACAACTGTACTGCCTTGGAAGCTTAAATTCTCATCTTGTAGCATTTCTTCCACAAAGTATACTGTTCCATATCCTGTTGCTTCTTTACGAGCTAGGCTACCGCCATAACCAATTCCTTTTCCAGTTAACACGCCAGCTTCATATCCACCGCGAATTTTTTTGTATTGCCCAAACAAATAGCCAATTTCTCTAGCTCCAACACCGATGTCGCCGGCTGGAACATCCGTATCAGGCCCAATGTATTTGCTTAATTCTGTCATAAAGCTTTGACAAAAACGCATGATCTCTCCATCTGATTTCCCTTTAGGATCAAAGTCTGCGCCACCTTTACCTCCACCAATTGGCTGACCTGTTAAGGAATTTTTAAAAATTTGCTCAAAGCCTAAAAATTTAACAATGCTTGCATTAACAGAAGGGTGGAATCTTAATCCACCTTTATAAGGACCAATTGCACTGTTATATTGAACACGGAATCCACGGTTTACCTTTACATTTCCCTGGTCATCAACCCATGGCACACGGAAAGAAATCACTCTTTCAGGTTCAACAATTCTTTCAAGAATTCCTTGCTTAATATATTGTGGATTCTTCGCAAGAACTGGTTTTAAAGAATCGAATACTTCTTTGACTGCTTGATGAAATTCACTTTCATTCGGATTACGCCTTTTTACTGTTTCAAATACTTGATCGACGTAATGATGAACACTTTCAGTAAACGCTTCTTGATGTTTTTCAATTGTTTTCATGGTTTACTCACCTTTTTCCGTATAAATTATTTTCTTTTTTTCCTAATATTTAAAGAATTGTTATTATGAAATATTTTATAATTAAAGAAATAATCGAATCAATATAAAGAAACGATAATATTAATGCGTTTTTTGCATTGATTATAGAGGGAGGATATAAGATGGATTTTCGACAAATCCGTTATTTTATGGAAGTTGCTAATCGTGAGCATGTAACCGAAGCAGCAGATTCTTTACATGTTGCCCAATCTTCTGTAAGCAGACAAATTGTTAATTTAGAGAGTGAGCTTGGTGTTGATTTGTTTATTAGGGAGGGAAGAAGAGTTCATTTAACACCGATTGGAAAGATATTCTATGAACGGATGAAGCATGCGATGAATGTTGTGGATGAAGCGAGGCGTGAAGTTGAGGAATACCTAGATCCCGAAAAAGGGACGATCCGGATTACATTTCCGATTAGTTTAGCCGCGTACACCTTACCAACAGTGATTTATGCATTTCGAATGCGTTATCCAGAGGCTAAGTTTCAGCTTAAACAAGCTCTTTATCGTGATTTAATCGAAGGTGTGGTGAAAGGGGATTTTAATCTTGCTCTAATTGGTCCTTTACCTCTAGAAGAGAAGAAAATTAATCGAAAAGCACTATTTACAGAAAATGTCGTGGCATTGTTGCCAATTAATCATCGTCTTGCAAAAAAGAAGTCTATAAAATTACTAGAGCTTGTGGACGAGCCTTTTGTTTTATTACCACAAGGATTCGTCTTCCGCGATATGGTTGTTCAAGCATGTCAAAATCTTGGTTTTAAGCCGAATGTTGCTTTTGAGGGGGATGATATTGATGCGTTGAAGGGACTTGTTTCGGCAGGGTTAGGGGTTACCCTCATGCCAGAAGTTACCTTGGTTGATAGCTTACCACGATCAACAGTCAAAATACCGTTAGCTGAACCAAATGTGACTAGGACAGTTGGAGTGATTACTCCTAAAGATCGGGTGCTTTTACCAACAGAAAAGTTATTTTATGAGTTTCTGATTGAATTTTTTGCGAGGTTAGATGAGTTTAAGAACTGAATTAATAAGCAGCTGGGACAAGGAACCTGTCCCCTTGATTCTCCTTGTGTTTTGTTTGTTTTGGTGTTAAAGTGTGTATATAGATATACACACTTTAACAGTTTAGGGGGATTATTTATTATGGAATTTATGGAGTTGCTTTGGGCATATTTAGTTGTTTTTGTTTTAGCTGCAGTCCCATTTTTTGAAGGGTACGGAGTGATTGCATTAGCGATTATTGCTGGATTACCGGCAGTGCCTTCCATTTTAATCGCATTACTTGGTAACATCTTAACGGTTTTATTGCTAATTCTTTTTGTGAACAAAATTAAAGAGTGGAGAAGAAAAAGAAAAGGTGAAGATGAGGAGAAAAACCCAAGTAAAAGGGCATTACGTGCTCAAAACTTATGGAAAAAATATGGTTTACCAGGTTTAGCATTCATTGGCCCTTTATTTGTTGGTAGTCATTTAACAGCTTTTATGAGTATTTCATTTGGCGGAACAAAGAAAAAAACGTCTATCTGGATGGTTGCTAGTATTGTCGTTTGGGGGTTAGTGTTTGCAGTATTATCTCTTTTCGGCGTAGATATCTTAGGGTATGAGGACAGAGGCTTTTTTGAAGACTTAATTGAAAATAACTGATACGTAGTTTGATAAAAAGGAGAGATGAAATTGCTAAAAGATGCCCTTTGGTTAGCTCTTAAAGAATTACAGTTTAATAAACTTCAGTTAGGAGCTTCCATCTTAGTAACGATCTTTTTTGGAGGTATTTCTTCTCTTAGTTTAGAACAGTCGATTATGAATGTAATGGATACAGAAAGTATGAATGACAGATTCTTTTTCATCGATTTTATGTTTATTGTGATTACACCTGCGTTAGCAACGATCTTTATGTCTGGTCCATATTTGAACTATAAGGCAATAAAAGATGATCCTTTTAATAAGCGCATGGCTGTTTATCGTTCACTGCCAATTCCTATCAAAGTTCTCGCTTTAAGCCGGACGATTTTAATGCTTATCACATTATTTCTGTTGAGCATCGTTTTTTATTCTACGATTACTTACTCTTTAGCAGACCTTTTATTTAACTATTTCACGATAAATGATTACCTCATATTTATCGTTATTTGGTTAGGCTATGCTCTGGCCTTAGGAGGATTTCACACTTATTTGGAATATGGGACGAGCGGAAAAGTACTACATCTTTTTCCTTATCTTTTATTTGTTATCCTAGTATTTGCTTTTTACTTTTATTATTCAATTATTGAAAAAGGAATTGTTGAATTAACCATATCTCTTTCAATCCATATAGGTTGGCCAATCGCTTTTCTCTTTCTTTTCATCGGAATGGTAGGATGCGTTTTATGGCATGCTTTGTTAACAAAACGCTTATCTACTAAGGATTATTTGTAGGATGGAGGGGTAGGCATGAAGCTTCCTATTCGTGTATCAGAGGATAGTCGAGAACCCATTTATCATCAAATTGAATACCAGCTAAAAACATTAATTGTTGGTGGCCAGCTACCACCAGGCACTCCTCTGCCATCTATTAGAGTATTGGCCAGTGAACTATCATGCAGTGTGATTACAACCAGAAGAGCTTACCAAAATCTTGAAACAAGCGGATATATTAAAACAGTCCAAGGTAAGGGGACGTTTGTTAGAGAAATAGAGGAACCACATAAAAAAGAAACAAGAGAAAAAGTTGTCTATGATGCACTACAGAAAGCAATTGAACAGGGATTGCAATTAGGGGCAACAAAGGAAGAGCTTCGGATTATTTTTGAAGAAGTGTTAAAAGATTTTTAGACGGGGGAATGAAAGATGAATACCTCAGTTTTAGAAGTAAAAGGATTAGAAAAGAAGTTTAAACACTTTAAGCTAGGACCTCTTAATTTCACTTTGGAAAAAGGAACGGCTGTAGCGTTATTAGGTGGTAATGGATCAGGTAAGAGCACGTTTTTTAGATTGTTAATGAATATTTTGCAAACAGAAGCAGGTACAATCTCTATGTTTGGAGAGAACATAAACAGAATCGAAGCAAAGAATAGGGTATATTGGTGATTTATTTGAACCATTCTCTTCTCTTAAAGTAAAAGAGCTTGCTAAACTAATTTCACGTTGGTATCCAAATTGGGATCATGATCGTTATACTCATTTCATAAACAGATATAACATTAACGAAAATGAGAAATTTGGTAAATGTTCAAAAGGGACAAAAAAGAAAGTAGAATTTGTTTTCTCTATCTGTCATAACCCAGACATCCTTTTATTAGACGAACCTTCAGCAAACCTAGATATTATGTCACAAAGAAAGCTAAAAGAAGATTTAATTCACTTTATGGAGGATGGAGAGAAAAGCATTGTTCTGGCAACTCACAATATGGACGATGTGAGACAAATCTGTGATTATATTACGATATTAGAAAAAGGAAACATTCTTCATTCTTTTGAAAAAGATGAAATTCATGAAAAATGGGCGAGATTGTGGATTACTGAATTACCAAATGAGTTGAAAAATCATCCTAGTATAGTGAGTGTGAACACTATTAATAGCACATCGATTGAAGTTGTAACAAATCAGTTTTCTAACCTAGACAGTGAATTAATGAAAAAGGGGATTTCCATTCAGCATAGTGACAAATTAACACTTGAGGAAATCGTTGAATTTATCTTGGAAGAGGAAAAGATGTTGAAAAAGCGACTATGATATGATAGTTGCTTTTTTTTATTTTTTAATGCTCCATTTCCTCACAGTAATAAAATACCCAATAAAAGCTAATTACTATACTTACATAAGTTTCAGGTCGTAGTAGGAGGAAATGATGGAAAATACAAATTTAAAGAAAGCCGAGAAAGGTGTATGGATTAGCATAGCCGCTTATGTTTTTCTATCTACAGTTAAACTAATTTCCGGTTATATTGGGAATTCAGATGCATTAAAAGCTGATGGGTTAAATAACTTAACAGACGTAATTGCATCTGTAACTGTTTTAGTCGGATTAAGGATTGCCCAAAAGCCTGCCGATGAAAATCATAAATATGGTCATTCAAGAGCAGAAACGATTGCCTCATTAATTGCTTCAATCATTATGTTTACAGTTGGTATACAAGTTATTGTTGATGCTTTTAATAATCTAAGATCTCCGGCAGAGACTACACCACAGCTGTTTACGGCATTCGTTGCGTTATTTTGTGCTATTTTTATGTTTTTTGTTTATCGATATAACCGCAATTTATCCAAAAAACTTGAAAGTAAGGCACTATATGCAGCTTCTCAGGATAACCGTTCTGATGCGTTAGTTAGTATAGGTGCCGTAATTGGGATTGTTGGAGCATATTTAGGCTGGGGCTTTTTAGATCCAATTGTTGCGGGTATTGTCGGGCTGATTATCATTCATACTGCATATGGGATTTTTAGAGAAGCTGTTCATGATTTAACAGATGGCTTTGATGCGGAAAAGTTAAAAGAGATAGAAGAAACGATTAAAAATACACCAGGAGTTACGTTTGTAAAAGATATAAAGGCTCGCGTATCAGGAAATCAAACAACAGTAGATGCGATCGTGTTTGTGAAATCTACTCTTTCCGTAGTAGAAGGACATGGTATTACAGATAAAATCGAGGAAAGACTCCGAGACATTTATAATATCGAAAGAGTTCATATCCATATTGAACCACATTAAAAAGGGAAGAGTGCATTCTTTCCTTTCTTACTTTTTCTTCTCCTAAACATCAATTAACGATTGGAGAAAAACTAATTGCAGTTCATATTGCTTAAAAATGTTTTAAACGTTAACGAGGTGATCTCGTCAATCTCAATGTACTGCTTTTTTGCGACCAATCCTTGTTTTGTTGCTCAAGTCCTGTTTCAATTACAATGATTAATGAGTCAAGCGTTGGTTCATTAATAGTAATTAAAGAAGTTTGCCTAATCTTCTTTCAATGGGTAATATACCAATACTCAATATACATCTCAGGCTTTTATGTAGAAGTCATAAATTGGCAGAACCCATTACTATCTAACAGTATTTTATTCCTAGTAAAAATAGACTATAATGAAGTTAATCATATATTTCTGGCAAACTATGTGAAAGCATAGGACGCAAAGCCACGGGTCTACGCACAGCATGATAGCCGGGTTACAAATCATGTCAAAAAACTGCTGTGTAAGCAGTTTTTTTGTGTTTTGTCAGTATTCTTTATATGAAATTGGGTTCCAAAATATAAGCGAGAAATTATAACATATTAGTGTTAATTAGTAGGTGAGGGTTTTGCAAATTTTCTTTTTCAGTATCATGTATCTGATTCCTGCGATTATTTTTATTTTTTTGGCAGGTATGGTTTATGGTCATAATCGAAAGTGTCGGAAGCATATTACATGTAGTTTATTTTTTCTATCGTCGTCTCTATGGTTTTTTGGGGTATTTACATCTAGCCTTATTTATCCTAAGTATCTTGATAAAATTGTTGTTTACTGGATAAATGGGTCAATTGCCGTTAGTGCTTTGTTATCCCTGCATCTTTTTTTAATCAATGCTAATATGTATAAAATGAAAAACGGGAAATTATTTAAGCTATTATTTATTCCAGGAATCGTTGTGATTGCAACGATTCCTTTTGATTCATGGATGTTAAACGAATTTGATGAGACCGCATTAAAACCTATGTTTATTCCAGGTCCCGGTCTGATCTTGTTATGGATTGTGGATTTTGCGTATCTTATAGTAAACGTATTTTTAACCATAAAGGAAATGAAAAAGGGAAATCAAGCTGCAGTATTATGGTTCAAAGGTATGATCTTATTTTTTGTATGGACCTTAACGATGTTGGTAGGCTCCATCCTTTTACAAAATACGAATTTATCATTTATCACTTTCTTAATTCCGCACGGTTCATTATTTTGGGCATACGCCATTTTCCTTAGTATGTCAAAATATGATTATTTATCATCGTATGAGAAACGATATAACATCTTGTTTCAGCGATCTCCACTAGGGATCCTCCTTATGGATGAAGATGCGGTTGTTCATGAGGCTAGTCCTCAGGTAGCCAATTATCTAGGTGTTAGCAATAAGGAACTTATTCAAAATTCGATTCTGTCTTTTTTAAATGGTGTTGATAAAGAAAAGTTTATAAAAGCACATCAAACATTTTTTCAAAATCGAATTAGGCTTACTGACGAAGAACTTTCTTTTGTGAATATAAAAGGGGAAGAAACAATATTGTCGTTTGATTCCGACTTTATTTTACTAGAAGGAAAGACACTTCAGTTTGTTATGGTAAAAGATGTTACAGAAGCCAAAAATAAGGTGAAACATGAGTATTATCTCGCATACCACGATATTTTAACAGGATTATCCAATCGGGCTGCTTTTGAAATAAAAATTCAAGAGCTTATAAGTAGAAAAGAAATGTTTGACCTTGTTTTGCTAGATCTTAATAAATTAAAGAAAATAAACGATACATTAGGACATCAAGCAGGCGATCATGCTATACGATACCTTGCAACAATCTTACAAGAAGCAGCTGGAGCTGAACATCATACCGCAAGACTAGGCGGTGATGAATTTGTTTTGTTACTAAATATTGATAAAACAGAAACCATTATCAAGCAAATTCGCAAGCAATTAGCTATTCCGATGAAGCGAACAGGTTCAGGACAAATGACTCTTTCTGCTAGTATTGGTGTTAGTCGTTATCCTCTTGATGGAGAAATCATGGATGAACTATATAGTGTAGCAGATAAAAGGATGTATGAAGAAAAGCATGATGTGAAGTTAAGAGGATGAATATTTTTAAGGCCAGAATCTTAGTTATCTACTTAACTGGGGGTCTGGTCTTTTTATTATTTCATTAAAGAGTATAGTAGATTTCGTTAAATTTAAAGCTAAAAAGGCAAGAAGGCAATGTCGGTTCATGAACGACAAAAGTGGGAAGGAAAGAGCCCGTACTGTTGATCATGAACTAAATGATAACTAATACTTTTAGCGGTACAGCTACTAATGGTCTTCATAATTGCGATGAAGAATAACTCTTTCATCCAAGCCACCGGCAATGGTCTTCATAACCCCGATGAAGACCAAAACTCCTACCAAAACCACCACTAATGGTCTTCATAGCCACTATGAAGGAAAAAACTTATTAATATTTAACTATTAAAAAAGCTATCGTGCCAACATGTGCACAATAGCTTTTATATTTCTTATCTTAACACTTACATATAATCATAAACAGAATCTTCGAAATAGAGCCAGTGAAAATATTCGATTTGTGAATCATCCATTTCAGCGATTTCTTTTTCGTTAAATTTATGTTTTTTTAATAAATCATTCACTTTAAAGTCTCTAGCTTGTTGGCTCATTTTACATCCTCCTAATATAAAGAAGTTATGCTTTGTAAACCTTTCTTGAACTTCTTGGTTTTATTATATATCTCAAAATGAGATTAAACCAATATTAATTTAAGATGATTTATCAGAAAATGATATAAAAAAGGGATGTAAACAAAATTCCTATAAGTGTACTGATTTACTAATCCATTTGTCATGACATTTGCAAAGTTACTAAGAAAAAGGATTTATAACCCAGAGAAATTTGGATAGTCAAAAAGAACTACTTATAAATCATATCTGTTTTTTAAACGAGAATGTCTGAATTTTATATATCTAAATATTCTGACAACATCTATTATGTACTTTTGTAAGGGTTTTCAAAAATGGTGAAGGGAGGGATACATTCAACTCGACAAGGCATAAGGTGACTATTTTCAATAACGAAAGGTAGTGAACTTATGAAAGGTATGAGAAAAGGTAGGAAGCATGCTGCAATATTATTAAGTGCCATGCTAGTGCTATCTAATTTTCCTATTAGTTTTCAAGCTGCAAAGGCAGAGGAAAATGTATTAACGAAAAAATTTGATTTTTGAACATCATCAAGTGCAGTAAAAGAAGGATATAGCAAAGTCTCAGAGGAATCTGCTTATAGCGAAGACGTTGGATATGGTTTTCAAGATCCATCAAAGGTCGTTTCAGGAGACAATGGAGCAACTGACGCATTGCAGTCTGATTTTATTTCAACAAAGGAAACAAGTTTTAATGTAGATTTGCCAAATGGTGATTATTCTGTATCAGTTATTGCGGGAGATTCGAAGGAAGCTACAAATATAGGTGTGAAAGCTGAAACCATTCAAAAGATTCAGGATACAGCTGTTGCCGCAGGAGAATTCATTGATCGTAGTTTTTCTATTGCATTAGTAGACGGACAATTGAATGTTGAGCTTACTGGCAGTAATCCAAAAATTAACGGACTTATTATTACAGAACTAGCTAAACGTGATGCAGGTGAGAAGCCAACTGTCTATATTGCAGGTGACTCTACTGTGCAAACATATGATGAATATTGGAAGCCTGAAGCAGGTTGGGGACAGATGATTCCACGATACTTTAATGATGACATTCTTTTTGACAATCATGCTATAGGTGGAAGAAGTTCTAAGTCGTTTATTTTCGAAGGAAGATTAGATCATATTTTGACAGAAATCCGTCCTGATGATTATTTTCTTATTCAATTTGGACATAACGATGCTACCATCAGCAGACCTGAGCGTTATGCATCAGTTCCAGATTATAAAAATTATTTAAAAACCTATATTAATGGAGCAAGACAACGTGGTGCCACTCCAATTTTAGTTACACCTGTTGGTCGACGTGATTTTAATTCAGAAACAGGCATTTTTAATGTAAGTTTTCCAGAATATGTAGAAGGTATGAAAGAAGTGGCAGCTGAACTTGATGTTGAGTTGGTTGATTTAAGTACACTTAGCCGTGAATATTATAACTCAATTGGTCCTATTGGGACTCTTTCTATATTCCTTCATACAGAGCCAGGGATTTATCAAGCGTTTCCAAATGGTTCACAAGATGATACGCACTTCCAGGAATATGGAGCAATTCAAATTGCACGCCTTTTATCGTCTGGAATAAAAGAGTTAAGTAGTCCACTAGCTTCGTATGTAACAGACGTTGAGCCTCCAGCAAATGTTCCAAACAAGCCTACTGGTGTAACGGCAAGCAGCATCAGTAATGCCGGGGCAGTGTTAACATGGGATGTAGTTGAGAATACGGATATTTATAAAATTTATCGTAAACTTTCAACTGAAGAAAATTATGTTTTAGCTGGTACCTCAACTATTCCTAGAATCAGCTTATCAGGTATGGATGAAGGAAATACCTATCATCTGCATGTGGTTGCTGTAAATGGAAAAGGAGAGTCCGATCGTTCAGATGTTGTTGAAATAAAAACAAAAGAAGCAACTCTTAAGTTTGACTTCGGGCCGGTTGGCAGTCCTGTTGCCGAGGGTTTTACGAATGTTGATCTTAATACTGTATATACCGAAGAAAGAGGGTATGGAATTAAAGATAATACAGGCATGATCACACGTGACCGTGGAGATGGAGATACACCACTTCGAGACGTAACACGTGATTGGCTAGGATATTTTAACGTTGGTTGGGAATTCAAAGTGGATGTACCAAATGGACTATATGCTGTGAAGGTTCATGTTGCAGATTTCCTTGGAAGTGCTAGAACAGACGTATCGATAGAGGGTAAAGACTTAGGTCCTGTAAATGCTTCAAGTCGAAATTATACGTCAAAGGTGTTTTCTGATGTTTCTGTAACAGATGGTCAAATGAATGTGAATTTCAAAGGATCTACTGGAATTGCAAATGGTCTTGAGCTTACGCCGATTTTACTCGCACCATCAGAACTGAAGGCTGAGGAAGTGACGATTGATCCTGAAAATCCGTCTGTTAATTTATCATGGAAAGCAGTAGACGGTGCATCAAAATATAATATTTACCGAAAAGTTGCAGGAACTAATAAGGTAGAGCTTATTGGTACATCAGCAACGAATTCTTACAAAGATACTAGTATCGATGTTGGTATGGAATATGAGTACACAGTTACTACAATTGACAGTGCGAATATCGAAACTGTTCCTTCTATGCCATTAGCTGTATCGATGATTGATCCATCTGTTTCTGTTCCAAATGCACCCGTAAACCTTAAGCTTGGAGATGTTAATAAAAATGATCTAACCTTTAGCTGGGATAAAACGGAAGGAGCTAAAACATATAATGTTTATCGATCTAAAAAGAAAGATGGAACGTATCAATTAGTTGGTAAAACAAGTGATACGAAATATACAGATAAAACGGTTCTAACCACTATTAAATACTACTACAAAGTTGCTGCGGTAAATGCTGGTGGAATCTCTGAACAATCTGATAGCCTTGAAACACCGGCAGTAACAGTACTAAATAGACAAATGGAATCAATTGATCGCAGTCTCGTAGCTGTTAAAACCGATGAAGGCGTTTATCTCGGTTGGAGATTATTAGGAACTGATCCTAAGGATGTGTCATTCAACTTATATCGCAACGATGAGAAAATTAACACTTCACCTCTTTCAGACAGCACAAACTTTGTTGACAAAGAAGGAACCGTAGATGACGTTTACGAGGTACGCGCTGTTTTAGATAGGAAAGAAAAGAAAACAAAAGATCGCGCAAATGTTTTAAGCAATAACTTCTTAGACATTCCACTTGATAAGCCAAAGGATGGTGTCACACCATTAGGAGATCCTTACACGTATTCAGCGAATGATGCAAGTGTTGGAGATCTAGATGGTGATGGCGAGTATGAAATCATTGTAAAATGGAATCCATCAAATGCAAAAGACAATTCACAAGCTGGTTACACTGGAAATGTGTATATCGATGCATACAAGCTGGATGGAACAAAACTGTGGAGAATTGATCTTGGTAAAAATATTCGCGCAGGAGCCCATTACACTCAGTTCATCGTTTACGATTTTGATGGAAATGGCAAAGCAGAGATTGCTTTTAAAACGGCCGATGGAACAGTGGATGGACAAGGAAACGTCATTGGTAAGAAAGATGCGGATCATCGAAATTCATCAGGTTATATCCTTCAAGGCTCAGAATATCTCACAGTATTTGAGGGTGAAACTGGTAAGGAACTTGTCACAACTGACTATGACCCACAACGTGGTGATGTCTCATCTTGGGGTGATTCATATGGTAACCGTGTCGATCGTTTCCTTGCTGGAGTTGCGTATCTAGACGGTGAGAAACCTAGTCTTATTATGGCCAGAGGCTATTACACTAGAACCGTTGTGACAGCTTATAACTTTAGAGATGGGAAGCTAACAAAAGAATGGACATTTGATACGAATAATGAAGGCTATAGTAGCTGGGCGGGTCAAGGCTATCATAGCTTAAGCGTCGCTGATGTTGACCATGATGGAAAAGATGAAATTGTCTATGGTCAAATGACGATCGATGATGATGGCTCTGGTCTTTATAACTCTGGATTAGGTCATGGTGACGCCCTTCATGTTAGTGATTTAGATCCTAATCGTCCAGGACTTGAAATTTTCTCCGTACAAGAGCATACCGATGCAAAATATGGCTATGATCTTCGTGATGCTGAAACAGGTGAATTCATCTGGGGCGTTAAAACTGGTGAAGATACTGGCCGTGGTATGACGGCTGATATTGATCCTACTTATGATGGTGCTGAGGCATGGGCTATTTCAGGTGAATGGAATAGTACAACTGGTGGTTTGTATTCAGCTACTGGTGAGAAAATCTCTGAAAATATTCCATCTTCAAACTTCGGTATTTGGTGGGATGGAGATCTTTTACGAGAATTGCTCGATCATAAATGGGATGCTAATAAAGGAGTAGGAACAGGTACAATCGCAAAATGGAATCACGAAGACAAAAAACTTGAGAATCTATTACTTGCTGAAGGTACTTACTCCAATAACTCAACAAAGGGTACTCCTTCTTTACAGGCTGATCTTTTAGGTGACTGGAGAGAAGAAGCGATTTGGAGAACAGAAGACAGCAGTGCGTTACGCCTTTACACAACAACAGCTGTAACCGATCATAAAATTTTTACTCTCATGCATGATGCTCAATATCGACAATCCATCGCATGGCAAAATGTTGGCTACAACCAACCTCCACACCCTAGTTTTTATATTGGTGAAGGAATGGAAGAACCACCATCACCTAATATTTATTTAGTGTCTGGTGGGAAAAATGATGAAAATGCACCTGAAACAACTCATGAAATAACTGGAGCAGCTCAGAACAATTGGTACAAAGAAGCTGTAAAAATTAACTTTACAGCAGTTGACAATGAGTCTGAGGTAGAGAATACGTATTTTAAAGTAAATAATGGCTCTGAACAATCAGGAAATACTGTTACAATTCAAGAAGACGGTAAGCATATTATTCACTATTGGAGTGAGGATGAAGCTGGTAATGTTGAAGATAAGAAAGAAGTAGCCATAAATCTAGACACAACTTCACCGGTCATTACCTTTAACCTTGAAGATGGAATAGAATTTGGTATCGATGAAGAAATAAATGTTACTTGCGAAGCTGTTGACGCTCTATCTGGCATAGATTCTTCTACTTGTAAGGAGAACACACAGCCAGCCTACCAGCTTGGAGTAGGAAATCATGAGTTTACTGCTGAAGCAATCGACCTAGCCGGCAACAAAACAAATAGCTCCATTTCAATTTTAATAAAAGTAGAGTATGATAGCTTAGCAAACTTAACACAACAATTTCTCATAGAAAATGGAAAGGAAGCTAATTTCCAACCATATCTTAAAAAATTAGAAGCTGCTAAAAAGTCAGCTGAAAAAAATAATACAAAAGCCAGAAACGGACAATTAAATGCTTTCATCAACCATGTTAAAGCTAAAACAGACAAAGAACTAACAACAGAACAAGCTACCTATCTCATTCAATTCACACAAGAACTAATGAAATAAAAGGCCGTGGGGAAAGGGCCGTGGGGACAGGTTTCTTGTCCCCATGAGGTTGATGAACGACAAAAGTGATTGGAATTGTATGCGTTCTGTCGTTCATAAGGTGAATGAACGACAAAAGTGACTGGAATTGTATGCGTTCTGTCGTTCATAAGGTGAATGAACGACAAAACTGGCCGGAACGGAATGCGTTCTGTCGTTCATTAGGTGGATGAACAACAAAAGTGGCCGGAACGGAATGCGTTCTGTCGTTCATAAGGTGAATGAACGACAAATGTGACTGGAATGGAATGCGTTCTGTCGTTCATTAGGTGGATGAACGACAAAACTGGCCGGAACGGAATACGTTCTGTCGTTCATGAGGTGGATGAACAACAAAACTAGTTATGATCTGACGCTAACTGTCGTTCATAAATTTAATGAAAACCAAAACTATTCATTTAACACTAAAAAAGCTATTGTGCTCTTAGCACAATAGCTTATATATTTTTTATATTAATAATTACATATAATCGTATACAGAATCTTCGAAATAGAGCCAGTGAAAATATTCAATTTGTGAATCATCCATTTCAGCAATTTCTTTTTCGTTAAATTTGTGTTTTTTTAGTAAATCATTCACTTTGAAATCTCTAACTTGTTGGCTCATTTGAAATCCTCCTTATTTAGAAGTTACGCATGTAAACCTTTCTTGAACTTCTTGGTTTTATTATATATCTCAAAATGAGATTAAACCAATATTAATTTAAGATGAATTACCAAAAAATGATATAAAAATGCTATTTATTTCTGTAAGTTTCATTCAAACGGAAAATTCATGTTTATTCACTGCTTACATTTTCTTAACTCTAATGTATTTCAAGAAAATCAAAGAGTGGGCTATACTGTAGCACTTAGGCGGAATTAGCACTTAGAAATAGGCCCAGTTTTATTAGTTCATTCAAAAAATTAATGCAAAAGCCCAAACGAATTTACTAGTGCAACATACTATGAGAATTGAGAAATTTGGGAGGTGAAGGAAAATGAGTGAAGCAGTAGGCGGTTATGGTGCAGGCTTTGCACTTATTGTTGTGTTGTTTATCCTTCTAATCATTGTTGGAGCAAGTTATACAACTGGTGGTTATGGACATGGAGGATACGGTGGTTATGGGTACGGAAATCCTTGGTACTAAGACTATAAAAACAATCGGTTTTATACAGGAGGCTCCTATAAAGGAGTCTTTCTGTTTTAATATTTCAAACAAGCTCTAAAGTCCATACATAATAAACGTTTCAATCATATGATACAGTAAACAATCTGACATTTTCGTCATACGATGCTGATTAGAGGGCCCTTTACATAAAAGGGGGAAGAAAAAATGCTTGATCAATATCCTCAAGTTTCTAAAGATATTGGATGGGTTCTTGTTATCATTTTATTTGTTTTGCTTATTATCATTGGGTTCATTTCTCTTCGAACATTAAATGTTCACAAACGACCTACTTCCGAACTCCCGAAACCAGTTCTTTATCTAAATAAAAGAAATGAGCGTTGTTCAGAATTTATTCTGATTGCCGTACTTTTCATTTTATTAGTCATTGTTGCTATTATCTTAAAAGCTAGCATGGAAAATCGACAAAAGAAAATGCTGTATCTTTATTTTTAACTCACATAAGTATTGTGCACCTCCTCATTAAACTTAATGAAGAGGTGTTTTTTCATTAACTTTGTATTATTCGGAACAATAAAGGTAAAAGAATGAAAAGCGAGGAAAAATATGAAACCAATCATAACAATGTTATTGTGCTTTGTTACATTAGTATTTCCAATACATATTTCAGCTCAACAACAAGTTCCGATTTTAATTTATCATTCCATTGACGAATTTAAAGGACTTGGTGACAAGGAGTTGTACGTTACACCTGAAAATTTTGAAAACCAAATGAGGTATCTACGAGACAATGGGTTTACCTTACTGACTTTTGAACGATGGCAAGATCTTGATAAAGTAGAGAAGCCGATTTTTATAACTTTTGACGATGGATACAAAAATAATTTACATGCATTTGCTATCTTTAAAAAGCTAGAGAATGAACGCTTTAAGCCAACAGCGACTATTTTTGTGATAAGTGACTTTATCGGACGATCTAACCGTTTATCATCTGCAGATTTAAAGATGTTGTCTGACTCTGGTATCATTTCCATCCAATCTCATACGGCAACACATCCTGATTTAACGAAGATAACCAAATTTGAACATGAACTCAAAGATTCAAAAGATAAAATTTATAACATAACAGGAGAACCAGTTATTGCACTTGCCTATCCCTATGGCAATGCAAATAACAAAGTTGTAGATGAAACGAAGAAATATTATTCTTTTGGACTCACAACAACTCCTGAATACTTTTCTAATAAAGGGATTAAAAATGAACTTTATCTTTTACCGCGAATTTATGTAAAGTATTCAACTACTATTGACGATTTTGCTCAAATAGTAGAAGGAAGATGATAGCTTTGCTCGTTTGGCGTTTTGCGGAAATAAAAAAGGGACATTCTCACTAAAAGGTAAGAGATGTCCCAAAATGGAAAAGTATCGATTAATGATCAACCATCGTTTCATTACGAACAATCGTCACTTCCTTTTTATTCGCTAAATGACGATACAAAAGGGCAAACAGCATGGATGGAATTGTACAGATAATCATCCCAATAAACGCGTATCTTGGTTCAATTTCGTATAAATAGCCGCCAAAAATCGTAAATACAGCCGTGCTCCAGCTGAGTGCAAGGGCAGAATATACACCTTGTGCCATTGGAATCTTTGTATGCGGAATATTATTTATTAAGTATTTCATAAAAGCATAGTGACCCATTGCAAAAGAGAAGGCATGTAATGTTTGGGCAAAACTAAAGACAATCACATTTGGGAAGGCAAATACTAAAATCCATCGAACGGTTGAACCAAGAGCTGCCATTGCTAGTAAGGAGCCAACTGAAAATTTTTGAAATTTCTTGTCTGCAAGTAGAAAGAAAATAATTTCTGCAATGACGCCAATATTGATAATCACACCGATTAAATATTTTGGTGCATCTATTTCTTGTAAATAAATGTACCCATAATTGTAATAAGAGGCATGAGCTGCTTGCAGTAGGATCACGATCATCAGCACTAATCCAAAATACTTGATGCGAAATAATTCACGAATGCCACCTTTTTTAGTAGGATCAATTTTTGGTTTCTCAGTTAGAATATCTGGTGCGCGCAAAACTAACAGAACAATGAACGCCATTATTCCAATTAGCAATACCCATAAAATAACGGAATCTCCAAAAGCCCCAGTTAAAACCGTTAAGATAAGACCCGCTACTACGAATCCGATCGATCCCCATGAACGACTTTTTCCATAATGCTTTAACTGCTTACTTTGTACAAGGTATCCAGCCGCACTATCTAAAGCAGGCATTAAGGTTGGATAAAAAACATGTAGAAAAAACGTAACAGCAAGTAAGCTAGGAAAGGAATCAGCAGGAATATAACATAAAATTGCTATAAGTGTTCCGATCGCCATTCCATTTAGTATGGTCTTTGCACTAAATTTTTCAGATAGATAAGGAAAGGCAAATAATGTTGAAAGCCCTCTAGCCACAAGGCCGAGACTCATAATTAAACTAGCTTGAGAAACTGTAATTCCTTTTTCAATAATCATCCATCCCGTCCAGTATGGAAGAAAAATGCCCCAAGTCATATAAAAAATAAAAAAACGTTTACTCATCCATTGGTATGTATTCATTTTGTTTCCCTCCAATGTTTACATGTTAGCATGGAGATAGGTACAATAATATGAGAAATCTCATATTTTGAGGTGTAGAATGAAAATTTATAAACAAGAGCAAAGACAGTACTACTTAGATCATTATTCGATTACACATTTATTTTCTTTTCCTATTGAAGAGTTTATAGAAGTCCGTGAGTATAAACGCGGGGAATGGATTATCCAAGAAGGAAATAGACCTGATTTTTTATTTTATGTGATTGAAGGAAATGCAAAAATTTATATTACACATCAAAATGGTAAAGTTTCTTTACTAAATTTTATTCATGAAAATGATTTCATCGGAGAAATGGAATTATTGCACAAAGTTTATTATACAAAGGGAATTCAAACCTCAACGAAAACGGTATGCTTTGCCATTCCTTTTCAGCAATGCCGATCACAGATGATGGAAGATGCAGCATTTTTACGTGAATTATGCAAATTTCTCAGTTCGAAAGCAACAAAAATGGCCGCCAAATCCTCTCAAAGCTTTGCATTCCCACTTGAAAATAGACTAGCTGATTTCATTATGAAAACGGCAGATGAAGGAATTTATAAAGAAAAGCATGTTACTGTTTGTGACTTTTTAGGTGTATCCTATCGACATCTCTTACATGTTCTTTCGCAATTTTGTGAGAGGGGATATTTGGAGAAGGACGGACGACACTATCTTATACAAAAGCCTAAGGAACTAGAGGAACTTGCTGAGAAACTTAGAAATTAGATAAAAAAGTTTAGGGAAGAGACATTGAAAGTGAAACTAAAATGGGGCTGACCCAAAAGTCTAGATTTTAGACCTTTGGGTTAGCCTTTTTTTAAAAGTGTTTTTAATAAAGTTAAATATAAAAACTGGTTCGTTACATTGCGCTCCAGACACTTGCTTTCCGCGGGGAGGAAGCTGAGCCTCCTCGCCTTCGCCTGCGGGGTCTCAGCCTTTCCTCTACCTCCCGCAGGAGTCAAGTGTCTTCCGCTCCATTCCACTATCCATTTAAAATAATATTTATCTGCATCAATCTACGAAAACAGCTTTTTAAAAGACAAAATTAAAACAAAAAAATCGTCCAATTTTGTATAATGAAGTTACCACACCACCTTATACAAGAAAGGAACGATTTTTTTATGAAATATGATCATATCTCTTTCGTTAATTATAACATGAATCAGTTAGTTCTTCCATTAGACCTTGAAATTCTCATCCCTCAAAATCATTTATCTATCATTGTTCACGAAGCTGTAGAAAAGCTAGACGATACTTTGTTGGTTCAACCCTACAAAGGTGGTGGACGCCCATCCTATCACCCAAAAATGTTACTTAAAGTCATCATATATGCTTATACACAAAAAGTTTATTCAGGAAGACAAATGGAAAAGTTACTAACCGAAAATATCTACTTTATGTGGTTAAGCGGTAGTCAAACTCCTGATTTTCGTACGATCAATCGGTTTCGATCAGAGCGAATGAAAGACATTATCTATCAAGTCTTCTTCTCAATTGTAGAGTTACTACGTGAAAAAGGATTAGTCAAGCTGGAGCACTATTTTGTAGATGGGACTAAGATTGAAGCAAATGCAAATCAGTATACTTTTGTTTGGCGGAAAGCGACAGAGAAATATGAAAAAAGTTTAGATGATAAATATCGTCAACTCGCTTTACAAATTGAGCACATCCTTGAAAATGAGGAAAAGACGGCCCCTTCCATGGGGCTAGAAGAAAAGCTGAAAGAAACTCCTATTACTTCAGAACAGATTGAAGAAAGTATTAAAAAGTTAGAAAAGCATTTAGAGACAGAACCTAAAAATAAAGAGGCAAAAAAAGCTGTTCGATTATTAAAGAAAGACTATCTTCCTCGAAAAATGAAATATGAAGAACAAAATCAACTTTTCAATGGAAGAAACAGTTTCTCGAAAACAGATAATGATGCAACCTTTATGAGAATGAAGGAAGATCATATGCGAAATGGGCAGTTAAAACCAGGATATAATGTACAAACAGGAACAGAAGGTCAATTTATTACAGGTTTCTCTCTACATCAAAGAGCAGGTGATCCAGGCTGCTTGATCCCTCATCTTCAACACCTGGAGGAGCACGGAGTGAAACCAGAAAAAATAGTTGCCGATTCTGGTTATGGTAGTGAGGAAAACTATGACTTTTTAGAAAGAGAAGGACGAACAGCGTACATAAAATATAATACATTTGATCAAGAACAAAAAAGAAACTGGAAAAAGAAAATCGAACGTGTAGAAAATATGGAGTACGATGAGGAACTAGATGAGTTTATATGTGCAAACAAGCAAAGCCTTGTTTTCCAGTATGAAACCTCAAAAACTTCTGAAAATGAATATGTTTCAATTAAAAGAAAATATTCATGTTTTGAATGTGCCGGCTGCCCTTTCCAAAAAACTTGTGCCAAAGGAAAAGAACAAAAAACAATTACAATATCTCTAGAAAATCAAAGACAACGAAAAGAGATTCGTGAACGTCTTCAGAGTGAAGAAGGAAGAAAATTATATAGTCAACGAAAATGTGATGTGGAAAGTGTATTTGGACAAATAAAACATAATCAGCAGTTCAGACGCTTTTCGATGCGTGGCCTCCAAAAAAATACAATTGAATGGGGGCTTCTTTGCGTTGCGCATAACTGTAAAAAAATGCAGAAAGCAATAAAAAGAAATAAAGTAAAAGAGGAAATTGGATGCCAATAAGGGGGAGGAATACCCCTTTTTCATTAAAAAATCCTACTTATTTGGTTTCTATGCAAAAAATAAAGAAAGGGTGCTCAAAAGGTCGTTATTTAACAACCTTTTGAGTCACCCTCATTTTAGTGAAATAAATACTAGCAAACTAGTTTAAATGATTTAATAAAGCCGTTGTGTGTAGCTTTCATTCAATTCCTTTGCAACTTGATCTGATGAAACATTTGGTAATTTGGAGTGCGCAACCAACATTTGTGGAGCTGAGGGAAGAGCCTCTTTCGCTAACCACGAATCAGCATCCCATAGCTGTGATCGTATAAAAGCTTTCGCACAGTGGACATAACATTCTTGCGCTTCTACTAATAGACCAAATAAAGGGCTTTTTCCATTTACCATACTTTTTTCTAGAAGTTCAGGATCACGACAAATATAAGCTTTCCCGTTGATTCTTAATGTTTCTCCTAATCCAGGAATGAAAAAAAGCAGCCCAATGTTTGGATTGGAAATGATATTATGAACGGAATCCATTCTTTTATTTCCTGGTCGTTCTGGAATAAATAAATGATGTTCATCTAATACCGTCACAAATCCAGGTGCATCTCCTCTTGGAGTTACATCACATTGTCCTTCTCCATTTCACTTTAAACTTGGATTGTGCTTTTTTATTTAGGTCAGATTGATAAATGATAAGTAGAACATTGTAACTTCTGTGGCAGTGGAAATTAAGAACTCACTTGACCTCTAGTTAACTCTAGGAATTAACATAAGTTTACAAGACATTTCCTATGAATTAACTTTGTTAAGTGATCGACGGTTAGCTGTTTATGCTCTTGATAGGATTAGGCAAAAACTTGATAGGAATGTGATAACGTTTACTTTTTAACATGCTCCATAATAAAGAGAAAAAGTCCAAAGAAAGGTTTTGACGAGTGTAAAGATTTACAATTTATAGAAGAGAAAATTTATATATTGAAAGATTAGCATAAAACACTAAGATTTGTCCCTTACCATTCATTTGCAGAGAGGAGAGGTTTTACCCATTGAGTTATTTCTTTATTATAAAAATGCAAAAATTAAAAGCTTCTGAAATTCTTGAGGCTCAATTTCATAATCAACGAGAAGGGGTAAGTAAAACAAATCCTTATATTGATAAGGAGAAGTCCCATTTAAACTATGACATCCTAAATCCTCAAAGGATAGACTATCAAGAAGCTGTGGAAAAAAGGATAGAGAAAGCCATTCTTTCTAAAAAGAAAATCCGAAAAGATGCTGTGAGACTTTGTGAAATCCTGATTAGTTCTGAAAAAGATTTCTTTAATAAGTTATCAGAAAAAGAGATCAAGAGATTTTTTATGAAAGGATTAGAATTTCTTCAAAAAAGATACGGAGCTGAAAATATCATCTATGCTACCGTTCATTACGATGAAAAAACGCCTCATATGCATGTTGGTTTTGTCCCAATCACTGAAGACTTTAGACTTAATGCAAATGATATATTTACGCGTCTAAACTTGGTCATGCTTCAAGATGATTTACTAATTCATCTAAATGAAGCTGGATTTGTTTTAAAACGCTCAGTTTCTGGCAACCGTGAGGAATTAGCAAAAATGTTTTTCTAATGAAAGTGTGCAAATTAAACTTTTCATTCAGCTATAGTACAGGCTGCTTTAGCTAAAAAATAGCTTTCTATAATGTCTCCAACATAGAAGCACGAATGTGGAATAATTAACATTCGCGCTTTTCTTATTTATGGTAGATTATAAAGAAACGAGCTTGGAATAAAGTGTATATAAGGTTGTAATTTGCAAGATGGAATGAATACTTGCTTTCTTCAATAGACTTTATTAGGAAGGAAGCGTGTACGTGTGTCGAAGGCCCCTCAACATCAGAACAACTATTCGGATTAAGGGGAAATGAGATTATTTTATCTTGTTCATTTTCTAAGCAACTAAAATCGTCCAATACATGAAAAAGTGAGGCTGATTTATGGTAGGTAAACTTAGAAAGATGAAACTGAAAACAGCTCTATATATGGGGATTTGTTTTTACTCTTTATCAATGTTAATCCATGTTCTTATTATTAGCAGTATTATCCCTTATACATGGGTCAATGGTGGACGTTCGGACTCATTTGCAGCTCAGTTTTCAATATCTATTATGAATATGTTCATTTGTATAATTGGATTAGTCTTTACGATAAAGATCGGTGGAAACAAACTTTATAAATATAATAAAGTAATGACTGTTATAAGTTGTTTTTTTGTTATATTATGGTCTTTTGGTTTTTTACAACAATTAGTAAGAACAACTTTTGAAAAAACGGTTTGTTCGTTACTATTACTCCTGGGAGTCGTATCACACCTACGGATGAGTATTGAATAAAAATACGTATCACATAATTGCCTAATCCTATCACAAGCACTTACGCAATACGAGTTGCCTGTATTATAATGAGCCTATTAGGTCAAAAACTATGAGGTGAAACTTATGATTGAACAATTACATCATCAACAGCAAGAGCTCGCTAGCCTGATAAAAAGGTATTCAGAACAAAATAGTCATCATGAAACTGAAATCTCTTCTTTATTTTTTTACAATGAATCTCAAACCACTGAACCGCGATATCGAGTTTTTAAGCCCTCTTTTTGTGTGATCGTTCAAGGGGAAAAGGAATACATGCTTGCACAAGAAAAATTTAGATATCGTCCTGGTGATTATTTTGTTGCATCCGTCGATCTACCAATTACAGGACAAGTAATAAAAGCAAATCCTAACAAACCATATTTGTCTCTTAAACTTGAATTTGATCCTGGTGATATAGTAGAGCTTTTAAGTGATGCTGACATTAAAGCAAACCCGAGAAAAAATGCGAAACGTGCTGTATTTGTTGATAAATTGGAAACCTCAATGTTTGATGCGGTAGTTAGGCTAGCACGATTACTAGAAAATCCGAAAGATATCCCTGTTCTAGCACCATTATTTAAAAAGGAAATTCTCTATAAACTGTTACAAGGTCCACATGGGGATGCTATTAAACAACTGACTATAAAAGGGAATCACGCCTATCATATTCGCGACATTATCGAACATATTATTACGCACTATGACAAGCCATTTAAAATTGAGGAACTGGCGGAAAGAGCAAATCTAAGTGTTGCTTCGATTCATAGGCACTTCAAAGAGATGACAACAATGAGCCCAATTCAGTTTCAAAAGCAAATAAGACTTCAGGAAGCTAGGAGATTGTTAATGACTGAATTAACAGATGCTGCTGATGTAGCATTTCGGGTAGGTTATGAAAGTCCGTCACAATTCAGTCGTGAATATTCTCGAATGTTTGGTTCCCCACCTACAATTGATCGAAAACAAATGAAAGAGAAGTTGGCTGAAACAAATAAAGTGGAGAAGCAGTCTTATTCATAAAGTTGATTGTCTTTAAATAAAGTAGTAATTTTAACTTAAGAATATGGAGTAAAAGAAACGATGAGAAAAACCGATAAAAATAAATGTAATGAATACTTATTTAGAGAGGGTTAAGATGGTAAGAAGCAAACTAGCACTCATTGTTTCAGCTGTAATTTTATGTATATGTATGAGTTTCTATTTCCCGTTTCCTAATAACAAAACACTAGACGCACGAGCTACATTCATGATGCTTCCAATTCGAAATCAAGACGGATACATTGTACTCGGTATTATTGGTTCAGTATTGTTTGTGATTGCTTTAATTTTACTCGTAATTGGCTTAAAGAAATATCATCTCAGAACGATGGTATTCGTTGTATTGATTTATTCATTTTTACCAACACTTTTGATAACAATGTATCAAGAAACCTTTGCTAAGGGGATAACAGCTATTTCTTATGATGGAAATGGAATCTGTCATTTTGATAGTGTGAGTGAAGATTTATTAAATGGGGAATGCTCTCTTGTTTTACATAATCGTAGCAGTGAATCTGTTTCATTTGAATTAGAATTTTTAGATTCATTTTCCCCTGAAGAAGAAGTCCGAATGGAATCGCTCATGAATTTAAATGGTCCCCTTAAGTTTACAATACAAGGAAATAGTAAAGAAACGATTGAAGTAAAACAGTTACTTAATCTAACAGATGTACCTAACCATATTAGCTCAGGAACTTCAATGAATATTCATATAAAGTTAAGGGAGGGAAAGACTACTCGCATTTTGTAGTAAATCTCTCTATTTTTTATTGAAGGAAACGTTACTATTGTTTATATACAGTAATTTTATAAGGGTGATTGATAAATAAAATTTCAATCCAAAGATAGTCAATTATCTTATGAAACATACGAAGAAGGTATTTAAAGACTGCATTGATTCTAGTTTAATTTAACAAAAAATTTAAAGAAAATAAAAAGACCCTGTATAATAGGGTCTTTCTTGACTTATTATTTAAGTAAATAATCGTTTAAAGCTTGTTGTAATGTACCTAATGTATCTGTCTTTTTGTTAAATGAGATGCCAAGATGTATCATTTTCCGTACTACCTCTGCTCTTAATCCGGTAATTACTGATTTACATCCCATCATTTCGGCTCCATCGATTATCTTTAACAAGTGGTCGATCACCTCAATTTCCATATCAGCGATTCCTGATAGGTCAATAATCAAAGTCTGAATACGTGATTCTCCAATTTCAGTTAGTACTTTTTCCTCTAAAATAACTGTTCGGAATTCATCGATTGTGCCAATAAGTGGCAAAATACAAACAGAAGAATTTATTGGTATTATTGGAACAGATAGATTTTCAACCATTTCTCTTTGTGCATTAATCAATGAATCTTTGTATGTAGAATAACTAATAAAGAAGGCATTTAAAAAATTATCTATGTGGTTATTTATTTCTTTTTCAAGAGTGAAAAATTCATTAACATTCAGCTGTTCTTTCGTTAATTTATTAAACTCATTAATAAGATACCAAACTGTCCTACGAATAGCCTGCACCCACTCTAATTTAAAGGATAAGTCAATGGAATGAGTTGCCCAAGCAATTCCTTCTTGCTTCGCAAACTGTTGAAGTTCTTCTTCTTTGCCATCAATTATATAAATAACAAGCTTTTTAGCATTGTTTACCAGGTCAATATTCCCTATTTGTAAGATTTCTTGAATTTTATCTTTAACATTAACAGCCTCAGAAAGAAGTAACTCTTCAAAATTATTTAAATTATTCTCAAAAAGATCTCTTAATTCATATGAATCTAGGTAGTTAAATTTCATTGAAAGTTCCTCCATATTTGTATGTTGTTGACACTTTATTCCTTTATATATTTTAAAATATTACTCTAAAAAAATGAAGGGCAAAGTCTTGGGTTAATTGTCCTAAATTAAATTTGCAAAGAAAAACAAAGCCACATAAAAGAATGGCTTTGCTGATAACTATTATTCAATTAAATTAGTCAACAATAACTAATCCTAATATCGCTGCAAACTGAACAGCCTGGTAGGAAGAAACTTTGCACCCCTGTAGATCTGATAATGACACAGTTAGCGTTTCAAAGGAAGACGTGCTAATATCTATACCTTTAAGAGATGTACTTTCAAAGCTTGCACCATTAATGTTACAATCTGTAAAATCTACCTTCTTAAATTTGCATTCATAAAAATCAGAGCTTTCTAATGATGTATCTTGAAAAATCACCTTTTCTAATTTAGAATTTCCAAAACCTGATAAATTAAGTAAAGTATGATGAAAGTGAACATTACCAAAGCTAGACTCTGTTAGATCCACACCCAGAAGTTTACAATTTATAAATTCAGCTCTATGTATAGAAGAAGAATTCATTTTTGCGTTGGAAAAGTCACAGTTTTCAAAAGTAACATCTGTGATATCAATATTTGAAAAGTCTGTAGAATTAAATTTACAATTTTTAAAGAGCATCTTATATAAACGCACTTTAGGAAGTACTTCGTTTTCAAATAATGCATCATTGATTTGACACATTTCTAATTCTAAATCTTCTTCATAGAAAATATCAGTAAAATGTTTCAATGGTAAATCATGCTGATTTTGTATTTTAGGTGATTCAATTTTCATTTATAAAATTCCCTTTCTGAACTTTGATTTATTCCCCTATTTAACTTTAAAATAAAGAATATAAGTTTTTAAGTCTTTATTTTTTCAAGAAAATGTGGACAAAGACTGATAGTAAGTTTGTTAAACTGATTCTTTTGTCAATTATTTCACACAAACACTTACCTATTATTACCATTTATCTTAATATAGGGGAAAGAGTATTTGTTCATAAATGAAGGGGGGATGAAATGAAAAAATTAGCAGCTGTCTTATTAGTTCTACTGATTAGTGCTTGTAGTATAAATGAGCCATCATCAAGTAACACGCAGGTGCTCACACATGAATTTGAAGAGAATGGAATTGCTTTAGAAGCTACTATTGAGGTGGATAAAGAGATAAAACTAAACGCGTCAATCACTAATACGAGTAAAGAATCAATTATTTATAATGGTCGATGTGGTATTCCTTTTATGATCTTTATAAAAAAAGAAGATGCACATCTATATCTTGTGAGAAGTAATGGAGACGAAGTGAATTGTGAAAGTGTTTTTGACCCTAAAGATTTAAAGAAGATGGAGCCTAATGAAACCTTTGAGAAACAAGTAACCTTTAAGCGTGAAGTAAACTTTACAAATCAAAGTACGGTTCAAGCACTAAATGGTATGTATGAGGTGTCTTTTTCTTTCCAAAAACATGAAAATGAACCGTTTGTATCCTTAATTCCTTTAGAGCTGAACAATGATCAAGAACCTGAAATATTCACTGTTGAGCAAGCGAAAGAGAGAGCAAAGGAAAAGGAAGAAGTGAAGAAGTGGTTTGAAGAACATCAAGGTGAAGGGATGTCTATAGAATCAGAGGACAGCATTTTAAACGATGGAATGTGGACAGTTATTTTTCGTGCTGTTCACAAGGATGGAGCAGATCGGATTATAATTAACTTAGATGCAAAGTCTGGTGAATTTGGGGAAGTTCACTATGAAAATATAGGGTTAGAGACATTGAAATTGTTAAATGAATAGGATAACGTTTTTCACACTGTCAGGCATGAGCTAAGTTCAACTAATGCCTGACTTTTTGTGTTTTATTCTTTTTCATTTTCCTTAGAATCTAATTGGTAATGTTCGTTAAGATATGGATTTTCAGTTGTTGCAAAGTTTACAGACAGAAGACTCATTTCTGGATCCATCCCGTAATAGCCTTTTAACTTATCGGGCGCAAGCTCACCGCTCCTAAATTGTGGTTCTTTATGATCTTTCATACCAATTCCCCTTTCACCGTTATCTTTTTATATGATCGAGGTAATTATTCGGATGAACGGATAAATAAAGTTGAAGTAGGTGTTCATCCATAACTAAATATTCATTCTGTCTGACAACATAAAAAAGGCAGACTATTTAAATAGCCTGCCTTCAATCACCTATTTATTAGTAACCACCATAGCCTCCACCAACGTAAGAAGCACCAATGATGATTAAAAGGATAAATAGGACAACGATTAGTGCAAAACCTGCACCGTAACCATATCCGCCACTCATATCTTACACCTCCTTTACATGAGGTTGATGTATAGTATGATTTAATTTTGGCTTTGATTGGACGGCTGTATTAGTCCTAAAAGCATTAGGTTCACTAATGCAAATATTCAAGCTGCAAATTATTACTTGATGTACAATTACTTTTAGAAAATATTTTTACTTATTACAAAATTAAATGAACCTTTTCATCTATTTACTTGTATAAGTTAGTAAAAGAATGAAAAGGAGAGGGGAACACATGGCGTTAGGTTGGCTTATTGGTACTATTATTGCTGTTTTACTCGGTACGACATTTGCTATGTTAATCGCAACGATGAATAAAAAAGTAGTTAGAAAATCAAAAGGTGATATTGATTTTAGTAAGTCAGACATCTATTTCCACTGGACGAGATGGGATTATACGATTATTTTAGCAGCTGCTTACACATTTTTGTGTATTACAGGGCTTTTTGTTTTTTTACTTCGTGGCGATAACATTGATAGTCCGTGGATCCAGTTTTTTGTGCATCAAACATTTGTATTTTCTTTACTTACATTTATTTGGTTTATCACAAGAATCGCTTTTGTTTTTAAAGGGATAAAAGAACGGTGGTCACATGAGTTTAAATAAAGAATTCTTAATTGATGATGACGGTAAGCGAGATAAACATTCGATCGAAGAAATATTTGTTAGCTACAAAGCTTCAATCTATCAATTTGTTTATCGATATTGTCAAGATGAACAACTTAGCGTTGATATTGTGCAAGATACGTTTATAAGGTTTCATAAGTATCAGGGAAATTTTGATGAAAGTAAATCTAGTTTAAAAACCTTTTTATTTCGTATGGCTTATCAGATTATGATTAATCGTTTGAAACGTCGGAGTCGCTTTAAAAAGCTTTTGCCTTTTTTATATCAACAAAACGAACAACAAGAATTATCTGTAGAAGATAAACTAACAATTCAATCAGCCATACAACAGCTCCCCGATGACCAACGTGCCGTTATCCTTTTAACTTACTATCATGATCAAACACAGAAGGAAATTGCTAATATTCTTGAGATTCCAATAGGTACTGTGAAATCAAGACTTCATGCTTCATTGAAAAAATTAAAGGTTTTATTGGAGGTAAAAGAATGAGTAGAAACGAGATTCCAAAGGAGCTTCAAAACCATTTGGAGGAATTTCAAGTTGACGTACCGGATATCCCGCTTACAAAAAGTAAGGTAGACCGCATAGCAAACTGGATTTATGCACCTGTAAAAAGCCCGATAGATCTACTTAATATTAAAGGAAATTCGATCACACGACTTGTAATGTATCCGTTTATTTTGCTATTGATTGTGTTCATAACACCTATTTTCTTTATTTAAAACTATGATCAAATAGGCAGTAAGGAATGGTTCCTTACTGTTTTTTATTATGCGAATTCTCAAACTTGATTAGGACAACCTATTAAAAAGGAGGGAGTCATCATGGGTTTTCGTATTTTATTTTTTCTTATTTTACACTGTATTCTTTTTTCAAGCATTGCAAGTGCTGAAGCCCCACTAAAAGCAGCATTTGTTAGGGACCATCAACTGTGGATTAAGAATGGTAGCCAAGAAATCCAACTTACAAATAGCGGCTGCGTAAGTTCGCCACAATGGTCATATGATGGACAGTTTATAGCATATACCAAGAGCAATAAGCTGGGTGAGTCATCAAATTTGTTCATCTATGATATAAAAAAGAAAGAAAATTACAAGCCTTACATAGTTGTCGAAACATCTGATTTTAAATGGTCACCGATTAAAAATCAATTAGCCTATACATCAGGTGGCGTGTTAAATGTAACGAAAATGAAGGAGGGTCGTCCGCAAGGCTTTGAAAATGTTGCAGTAGGAGTTAACGGTTTTGACTGGTTTCCAAATGGAAAAGAATTTATCGTTTCCTCACAGGCCAACTTACTTCCTACAGGATGGGGACCTGTACAGCTTTTTAGAATGCCTATAGATGCAAATCTGAACTCAAATAAAATAAAATCATTTTATACAATTAATACAACAATCCCTGATTTATTTGCCATTTATGCTGATTATTTTAAGTGGAGTTATAACGGAAAATGGGTTAGCTTCATAGGAGTTCCAACTGCATCATGGTCTATGGACAGTAACACTTTATGTGTACTTTCCGAGCAAGGAGAACAATTCCAACATGTTGGGAAAATGCTAGGGTATTCAGATTGGGTAAAGTGGGCACCATCATCTGAACAGTTAGCTTATATTTCTGGAGAAGGAAGATTTTTTGTTGAAAACAAAAATCTCAAGATAAAAGAAATGCCTACCACGACAAAGCAAAGAGAATATACACCTAAAGGTTATGTCGATCTCGATTTAGAATGGTACTCTCCTGAAAGAATGATTGTCGCTCGTGCCAAAGAAAATAAAGAGTGGGAAGAAGGACCAGTTCCTACAATGTATACAGCCCTTTATCTTATTTCTCTAAAATCAAGCGAGCAAATTCAAATAACTAATCCTAAAAGTAATGAGATTGATATTGACCCTCAAACGGTTTCTACCTATATCACTTGGGTTCGTAAAAAATCAACCGAGGACTCTCGTGGCGATGTTTGGATTAAAAAAGGGGTAGATGGAGAAGAAAATATATGGTTAAAAAATGTTGATTCTGCACCTGTTTTCTTTAAGGAATAAGATATTGCTCTTTATTACCGTAGGTAGGGAGTGATATAAAAAAAGTAGTCATGAAAAGTTTTTTTTCCACTCTTGAATTTATTTCCTATTCTTTACAAAAAATAGAATTAATGACGATGAGTGGAGTGTTACTATTGAAAATTAATATGGAACAACAACAAATGGAAACTTATGAAAAAATTAATTCAATGATGAAAGATGTTACAGATTTAAGGGTTGAATATTGGCACCAATACTCAAACTTTCAATCTTGGCAATTTTGGTTTATATTCGTCCTAATGTTTTTGACTCCATTATTAGTGTTATATTTCACTATTGATCGAAAAAAAATATTTCTCTTAGGATTTTATGGCTTTAATATCAACACATGGTTCGGACTAATAGATACGTGGGGAAACAAACAAGGATTATGGGGATATCCATATGAACTAACACCATATATACCTGGAAATTTGTCTTTAGATACAGCATTAATTCCGGTTCTGTTTATTCTAGTTTACCAATGGACATTAAATCATAATAAAAACTTCTATTTATATTCTATTGTTTTATCACTATTTTTATCGTTTATATTAAAGCCGACTTTAGTCATGCACAATTTTTTTCTTCTTCATAAGTGGGCGAATTATTTTTACCTTTTCATATTTTATTGCATTATTTTTCTTTTCTCTAAACTACTTACAAACATATTTTTGAAGATGTCAAAAAACTCATCGTTTTTATAATCACAATAGATTGAAAATTTTATATAAATTTTGTCGTTTTTCATTACTTAATCAATACAATTAGTTAAAATAGACTGTATGATGAAAGATACCAAGGAGAGAGTAAACTTGAAAAAGCTATTTATATTATTTGTTTTTCTATTCTGCTTAGCTGGCTGTAGCTCATCAGGACAGGAAACGGAAGGAAATTCACAGGAAGTTGTAGAGATCACCGTTTCCGCTGCTGCTAGTTTAACAGATGCACTGAATGAAATAAAAACTCAGTTTGAAAACGAGCATCAAAACATCAAAGTCACGTTTAATTTCGGAAGCTCAGGAACTTTACAACAACAGATTTTGCAAGGTGCACCAGCAGACATATTTTTCTCAGCAGCAGAGGATAAGTTTGATGAATTGATAAAAAAAGGGTTCATTGATGAAGGTAATGCGGTTGATTTAGTTGGGAATAAAATTGTTTTAGTAACCCCTAAAGACAGCCAAAAAGGAATTGAGTCCTTTAGTAATTTAAAAGAAAAAGCGGACAAAATTTCAATAGGCATCCCAGAAACGGTCCCGGCAGGAAAGTACGCAAAGGAAATGCTTGAAGCAATAGGGGAATGGGACAGTGTTGAGAATAAAATTGTGTACTCTAAAGATGTAAGACAAGTGTTAACTTATGTAGAAACGGGAAATGTCGATGCAGGTATCGTCTATAATACAGATGCTCTTATTTCCTCCAAAGTCAATGTTATTGCAACAGCAGAAGCGGGGACACACACACCAATTATTTATCCAATAGGAGTTATTAATGAAAGTAAAAATGTAGAAGAAGCAAAGGTCTTCTTTACCTATATGAAATCTGAAAATGCTTTAGCAATTCTAGAGAAATATGGTTTTTCAAATCTATAAATCTATAAGAAAAGAAGAGAACCAAGTACTCTTCTTTTTCTTATTCCTTGATCCCTACGACGCGAATTCTTTTATAATCTGCCACCCAACGACCATCTTGAAAGAGAAGTTCTCTTACATTATTTTCTACAAGATTCATTATTTGATTCTTTTCACTTTCCTCAACATCAATAAACATATCCCCAGCAAACATCGTAATCCAGTTCTTTAAGCCGCTTTCTCCATCTAAAGGAGTTGGTCGATCAAAATGACATGCAAATGCTACACGAAACCCAACTCTTTCCATTAACGAAGTGTATTCACCTATACTCGGAAAATACCAGGGGAATTTCTCCTTATATTCAATATTTGCAAGTTGAAATTGATTGATCATTTCATTCGTAATTACCTGTACATTCCCTTGTCCTCCAAACTCTGCAACAAATCTACCTCCGGACTTTAAGCTATTAAATATACAGTAAAGTGCTTGCTCTGGTTCTTTTATCCAGTGCAGAGTTGCGTTAGAAAAAACAGCATCAAATGTTTCGTTATCATCCAATTCCAATACATCTTTGGAGAAAAATCGTATATGTGGGTATTTAAGACATGCTTGGTTGATCATATTTTCAGACTTATCAATCCCAGTCACATCTACCTCATATTGAACTAAATGATTTGCTAAATCACCTGTTCCGCATCCTACATCAAGTATCCTTTCTCCTTTTTTGGGTGATAACATGTTTATTAAATCTTGGCCAAAGTCTGATACAAAAGAATGGTTTCCATCATATAACCTCGCATCCCACATATCCTTTACAACTTGCTTCATGATAAAATCCTCCTTTTTCATAACAACCTTTTAATCTAGAAAACTATGAGTTGTAATTGAATTATAGTGGATAAAGGGTATAATTAAAATTAACAAAAATGGAAAATTTTAATAACAGTTCGTTATAAGGGTGATCACGATGGATATAAAATGGTTAAAAACATTTATTGTCTGTGCGAAGCTTGAAAATTTTAGACAAGCATCAGAAGAACTATTCCTAACTCAACCAGCAATCACCAAGCATATAAAACGACTTGAAGAGCATTTAAATATAGAACTGTTTGAAAGAAGGGGAAAAGCAGTTTACCTAACTTCTGCCGGTCATAAATTTCTTCCTTATGCGAAGGATTTTTTAGCCAATTATGAAGAAGGAATGAACCGTTTTGAAACATGGAAGCAGGGCTATAATCGAAAGTTAACTATCGCCACTGCACCGCAAATTGCCTCATCATTTTTACCGAGGTTATTGAAAGAATTTATCCATACAAATCCTGATATTGAAGTCATAGTAGATGTTGTAAACTCTTACGATGTAGGGGAAGCGATAAGTAGTGGAAAAGCCGACTTAGGATTGACTAGAATTTATCCAGTACAAACAAATGTTAAAAATGAAAAGATTCACGAAGAGCCGGTTATTTTGGTTGGTCCAAATGAATGGGAAGACAGCTTAAAGCATGAAAAACATGCATTATCACATTACAGACTCATTACACATAATCACCCAGATTATTGGGACTCCTTGTTGAATGATGTGAAAAGACATTATCCAATCATTCAAACAATGGTTGTGAATCAAGTTGAAGTAACAAAAAAATTCATAGAAAATACATTAGGAGTTTCGTATTTACCATATTCTATGGTGAAAGATGATATAAAAAAGAACATCCTCTCAGAAATCGTTTCTGATAAAATTTCACCACCTATTTCAGTAACATATTTAGTAACAAAAGTAGAAACAAACGAAGTGAGAAGTTTTCATGAGTTTATAAAAAATTATCTATTTGAGCCCTGAGGTTCAGAGGGGATTCTTATAACAAAAGCCGAGCTAAGGCCGGCTTTTGTTATGTTTATATAATTTTGTTTGTAAAAGCTTTAAGTTTTTCATCAATTGCTCATATTCTTCCAACTCAATATTGCATAAAACCATTTCATTTGTTATTTTTTCAGAAATGGCTTCTTTTTCTTCTATTGCTTTAGCTTGAAGATAAATACTAACTTTTCTTTCATCTATAGAAGAGCGCTCTTTTTTGACCCAGCCATTTTCTTCAAGTCTTTTTAGCATTGGTGTTAAAGTGCCAGTACCAAGGTTTACCTTCTCTCCCAGCTCTTTTCCCGTAAGTCCATCTTTCTCCCATAATGCCAATAAAACTAAATATTGAGGATAAGTGATTCCAAATTCTTTAAGTGCTTTTGAGTATAATTTCGTAAACAGACTACCTGTTTCATAAATAGCAAAACAAAGCTGGTTTTCTAAGGTTAAAAAATCATTCAACTAACTCATCCTTCATAAAACTTATAGTAGGTGGGCGATATCCTTTTCTATTTTAGCTGGATCGGTTGTTGGTGCATAGCGTTTAACGACATTTCCATCCTTATCAACAAGAAATTTTGTGAAATTCCATTTGATTTCTTTAGATAGGACACCTTTCTTTTGTTCTTTTAAAAATGAAAAAAGGGGGTGGGCTTGATCACCATTTACATCAATCTTTGCAAACATCGGAAATGAAACACCATAATTTAACTGACAAAACTGAGTTGTTTCCTCAATATTTTCATACTCCTGGTCATTAAATTGACCACATGGAAATCCTAAAATCTCCAAGCCCTTGCTGTTATATTTTTCATAAAGCTCTTGTAACCCACTAAATTGATTAGTTAATCCGCATTTACTAGCAGTATTCACAATAAGTAAAGTTTTTCCTTCATACTCTCTTAAAGACTTTGTGTCACCATTTGGCTTTTTCACTGTGAAATCAAATACTGTATTCATATTGATTCCTCCTTCAACATATAAATCGTGTACGATTAAATCGTACCAGATATAGTTTTTTAATTCAATTATATTGTTTTGATTTTACGAAATGGCATGCTTTTTATCCGTTAGCGTTAGTTGTGTTTTGGGGGAAGGAGTTTTAAGGTGTGTGTGTGTAACTGTCTATCACTTTGTAATGATAGATTCTTTGAAAACATGTTTTCTTAATGTAATGGTTATTGTATATTTACTTGTGGCATGTACATAGATAATCATCTAATTAAGAGGAAGATCACAATGAGAAAAATAACTTTGTCTAACGGAAACATTGTAGAAGTTGAATGTTTAAGTTGTGCCTTAACAAGTGGAATGATTGAGCCTGAAGGCGGTGTTGTGATTGAAACTGAGTTCTTTCATGCACATCAAGATGTTGCCTATCCGATAAAAGGGTTAGTTATTTTGGCATCTAAGCGACATATAAAGTGCTTAGATGAACTAACCGAGGATGAAAGAATGGATTATATCACTATTTTATCCAGGATCAGAAAAGCTCAAAGAGAGACTTTAGGTATAGAACATATTTATTATTTTTATAATGAAGATACAACCCACCATTTTCATACATGGATGGTCCCGCGCTATGAGTGGATGTATGAGTTTGGTCGTTCTGTAGAGTCGGTAAGACCTGTGCTTCTTCATGCTAGAAACAATATGAATAGTGAAGAAAATGTGAAAGAGGTAATAACTGCAATAAGTGCTTTAAGGGAAAGCTTGAGTAACTTTAATAACGATGTTCCGAAAAGTACCTCTGCTGATTTTCGATAAACGATCGATTTCTTGCTGCAGCTTCTGAGTTAACTTGAAAAAGCATGAAGAAACCATCATTGAACTGAATTAACGGCTTGCCGTTGGTTACTAAATGAGACATGAATTGGTAACAAGAGAAGATTTGTGTCTGGATACTGCTTTAATCGGGACACACATTCGAACTTTGAGCTAATTTTTGTCTCGATACTCCCTTAATCGGGACACACATTCGAACTTTGAGCTAATTTTTGTCTCGGTACTCCCTTAATCGGGACACATATTCGGACTTTCAGCTAATTTTTGTCCCGATACTCCCTTAATCGAGACACATATTCGGACTTTCAGCTAATTTTTGTCTCGATACTCCCTTAATCGGGACATATATTCGGACTTTCAGCTAATTTTTGTCTCAATACTCCCTTAATCGGGACACATATTCGGACTTTCTGCTAATTTTTGTCCCGATACTCCCTTAATCGAGACACATATTCGGACTTTCAGCTAATTTTTGTCCCGATACTCCCTTAATCGAGACACATATTCGGACTTTCAGCTAATTTTTGTCTCGATACTCCCTTAATCGGGACACACATTCGGACCAAGTGCAGATTTGTGTCTCGATATTCCTTTAATAAATCGGGACACACATTCGAACTTTGAGCTAATTTTTGTCTCGATACTCCCTTAATCGGGACACACTTTCGGACCAAGAGCTAATTTTTGTATCGATACTTCCTTAATCGGGACACACTTTCGGACTTTCAGCTAATTTTTGTCTCGATACTCCCTTAATCGAGACACTATCCGGGACCAAGTGCAGATTTGTGTCTCGATACTCCTTTAATCGGGACACACATTCGAACTTTGAGCTAATTTTTGTCTCGATACTCCCTTAATCGGGACACACTTTCGGACCAAGAGCTAATTTGTGTCTCGATACTTCCTGAATCGCGACACATATTCGGACTTCCAGCTAGTTTGTGTCTCGATACTTCCTGAATCGAGACACAAATTCGAACTTTGAGCTAGTTTGTGTCTCAATACTGCCTTAATCGGGACACACATTCGGACCAAGAGCTAATTTGTGTCTCGATACCCCCTTAATCGAGACACTACCCGGGACCAAGTGCAGATTTGTGTCTCGATACTTCCTGAATCGAGACACTATTCGAAGCCAAGAGCAGATTCTTGTCTCGATACAGACCAAGACCAAACCTAGACATGAAACAATCCTGGCAGCTGATCCATAGGTTATTGGTGCCTGTCCTTTACATAAAGGAATCCTACAGCAAAGTTAGGCACCTTTTATTTAACCATTTTTTTATTGTTTAAATTGATCAGAATTTTCTCGTGCGAAGGCACCGCCTTCTTTAATTGTTTGATCAAGAGCTTGTTTTGCTAAGGTCTCCATGCTAATTTCTTCGTTATATTTTTGTGATTGTGATGAATATCCTCTAGACAATGACCCTTTATTTGGTTTATTTGTAATTTAGATCCCTCCTTTAGGTGTTAGTATGTTCTATTATGAAGAAAAAAACTGAAGAGCATGTAAATTGAAGTAGCAACCATAAATTACTGTTCTTTTTACAACAATAAGTTTCCCTTATTGTATTTCATAAAACAATCAACATTTTCTTATCTCCCATTTTTATTATAATTAAAGTAGATAGATGATCTTACTAACAAACGAACGGGGGAGAAGGAATGGATATTAAAAAAGATGTTCAAAAGCAATTCGGGCGCAGTGCTGATGAGTATGTTAAGAGTAGCGGTCATCGCAAGGGTGAGGATCTAAAAAAATTAGTGGAAATAGCTCGTGTGACAGGACATGAGCATGTTCTTGATGTTGCAACAGGAGGAGGTCATACGGCAAACGCTTTTGCACCTCTTGTTAACAAAGTAACAGCTGTTGACTTAACACCAGAAATGCTAACTGCTGCTGAAAAGTTTATTAAAGGAAATGGCCATGCAAATGTAGCATTTGTTGAAGGAGATGCAGAAAAACTACCTTTTCCAAACGATATGTTCGACATTGTTACTTGTCGTATTGCTCCACACCACTTTCCCAACGTCCAACAATTTGTTAATGAAGTTCACCGGGTATTAAAAGCTAACAGTCAGTTCCTGCTTGATGATAATGTCGCACCTGAAGTGAATGAATATGATCAATTTTATAATAGAATTGAAAAAATAAGAGATTATAGTCATTTTCGCGCGTGGAAGAAAACAGAGTGGATAAACATGCTGGAGCATGCAGGATTTGAAATACAAGAATTATACCGATTTGAAAAAAGGTTTGAATTTAACAGTTGGTGTGATCGAATGAAAATGTCACAGAGCGATAAAGAAGCATTAAACGAATATATTGTTAATAGCAATCAAGAGGTGAAAAATAAATTTCGTATAACCATTCAACAAAATAAAGTTGAATCGTTTCTTGGAGAAGCTGTACTATTAAAAGCAATAAAATCATAGAAAACAAAGGGGAAATCGTCCTGAAAAAAATAGGCTGTATACACGCACATTATTCAAATATAGATTATCTTGAAAAAGCTTTTTTAACTTCCGATATAGATTTTCTTCATTTTGTTGATCCTGGTTTAATGCACTGTCTTCAAGCTGGGAATTACTTATCTAGGGAAGAAGCTCAAGAAAAGGTGAGGGAGCAAATTGAATGGGTTTCAAAATGCAAGGTGGATGCTATTTTAATCTCTTGTACGAACTATATTGCTCTTCTAGAGGAAGCGGTATTAACAACAACAGTTCCAATTATTAAGATTGATGAACCATTTTTTGAATCCATTTGTCAGATAAAAGAACCACAAACGATTGTTTTCTCCAATCCGGCAACTGTTGAAGGAACAATATCACGCCTTTATCAATATGCTTCTGCGCAGCAAAAATCGATTGATCTTGAAGTTATTGTGGTGGAGAACTCATTTAACTTGATTATGAATGGATTAAAAGAAGAATATAATCAAAGAGTAGTTGATTGTATAGAACAATTAAGAGAAAAGAATAGAGTCATATCTGTTGCTCAATTATCCATGGTTGAGGCAGCTCAGCAGGTTGAAAATAGGGCCTCGATAAATATTATTAATCCTCTGAAGACATTAAGAACATTGATTAATAATGAACTAAATAAGAGCTTCAAATAAAATTCAGGCACAAACTAATTTTACTAGTTTGTGCCTGAAAGTCCTTATTTAATTAAATTCCGACTCAAGTCGTTTCATAAACTCTTCTGCTGCACTATAACCTTGTTGCTTTAAAAGCCAATTGTTTGCAGCAGCCTCAATTAATCCCGCTACATCTCTACCTGGTTGAAGCTGGATTTCAATATGTGGAACTTGAACACCCATATAATCAGTAAAAGTAGGTTCATGCTCTAATTCATTATTAAGTGAATTTTTTTCCCATTTCTTCAATTCAATATCAAGTGCAATTCGAGTTTCATCTTGGAATGCTTTTCTGCCGTATAAGCGGACAACATTTAATAGCCCGATACTACGAAGTGATAGAAATTCCTTTGTTTTTTCATCATGAGTCCCAAGGATTGTTCGGGGACTAAGCTTTTTTAATACAACAATATCATCAGCTACAAGTCGATGACCTTTACCTATTAATGTGTGTGCTGTTTCGCTTTTACCAACACCTGATTTACCTCGGATTAAAATCCCCATACCATATACATTCACGCATACGCCGTGTACAGCAATTTCCTCAGCGAGTGCTTTTACCATATAAGAATCAAGCTTCATCATAAATTCAGAAGTTGTTTCTGGCTCGTTTGTGCATAACAAGGGGATGTTTTCTTCAATGCAATATTGAGTCAAATATGTTAAGCCTTCTGGTCGAGCTGTAACAATAAAACATGGTGGATGGTATTTAACAATATTTCCAATTCTCATTTGACGTTCTTCTATACTTAACTTATGCAAATAGTTAATTTCTTTTCTTCCAAGAATTTGAACACGTTCAGTTGGAAAAAAGTCAAAATGACCAACAAACTCCAAGCCTGGGCGGTGTGATCTTGGTTGGGAAATAGGTTGCTGTAAGTTATGGACTCCAGTTAAGACTTTTAATGAAAATTGTTTGACCAAATTTTCAACTGTTAATGTTTTCAATTCTATTTCACTCTCCGTAAACTTATCCTGTATTAATGCTAGTAATGGTTGATATGTTTATCCTACTTTAAATTTCTTGAATTTTCTAGTGAATTTCCTGTTAAATAAAAACAAATACTCATTTTAATTGTAACTGTTAGAATATAAATAATAACTTTCAATCTTTAGAGGTGAGAAAATGAATAGAGGAAGATCATGTGCTGCTATTATAAAGGATCATCATATTTTAATGGTTAAAGAGGTTTATCGGGATAAAACGTTTTGGACATTACCTGGAGGTGGAGTAGAAGAAGGAGAAACTTACGAAGAAGCGGTCATTCGTGAGGTGAGAGAAGAAGTAAATTTGGACGTGGAAGTAGAGACATGTTTATTTGTCGGAACCTATAGTCACGGAGAAGAAAGGTGTTTTTTAGTTCGCACAGTAAATGATCAAAAACCTTCTTTAGGTTTTGATCCTGAAGCTGGTAGTGAGCAAACTCTATCAGAGGTTAAATGGCTCTCATTAGTAGAGATGAAGGATGACTTACAAGTTTCAAGGGTTATTAGGGCATTAAATTTAAAATATTGAATAAGATAGGAGGTCTAGTTTTGAAAGTTTCTTTAATCGTCGCGATGGATCAAAATAGAGTTATAGGATATCAAAATGACATTCCTTGGAGAATTCCACGAGACTGGGAATATGTGAAAAAGGTAACCAAGGGTCATCCAATTATATTAGGCAGAAAAAACTCAGAGTCAATCGGAAGAGCATTACCTGATAGAAGAAATATTATTTTAACTAGAGATAAAGACTTTTCTTTTGAAGGCTGTGAGATTGTTCATTCCCCAGAAGATGTTTTTGAATTATGTAAACAAGAAAACGAAATGTTTATTTTTGGGGGAGAACAAATTTATAAACTGTTTTTACCGTATGTGGATAAAATGTATATGACAAAAATCCATCATAGCTTTGAAGGAGATACATTTTTTCCGGAAGTTAATGAGAAGGAATGGAACGAGGTATCTGTTAAAAAAGGGATAAAGGATGACCTAAACCCGTATACTTATTATTTTCATGTGTATGTGAGAAAATAGAAAATGCCCATCCAAAAGGAGGGGCATTTTTTATAATAGAGATATATAAAATAATCTCGCAAGGTTACACAAATGTCTTATCCTTATTATATTTCAAAAGTCCTTGTCGAACAATGTCGAAAATATGGTAATTATATAGTTGGTTGCCCAATAAATTAGATTACTTCGCCTGATGATGGTCTCTTGATCTAATAAAGAAAAAAGCAGTAATCCATGATGTAATCGGAATGATTAAGGCGATTCCAATACCGGCACAAAGGATTGTAATCATCTCGGCACTAAATACCTTTGAATTAACAATTTCCCCAAAAGAATAATTTAAATCTTTAAACCATATAAGCAGTCCTAAATATCCTCCAAAAAAGGCGAAAAACAATGTGTTTGTGTTTGTGCCTAGAATATCTCTTCCGATACTTAGTCCAAATTTAAATAATGCGTATCTGCTTATGTGTGGGTTATGAAGTAAGATTTCACGCATTGGAGACGAAATGGAAATCGCAACATCTGTAATAGCACCTATAGTACTCATGATGATCATGGATGCACCAATTTTCACAAAGTCTACTCCAATATACATAGAAAAGATACTAAGCTCTTCTATTTCTTCCCCAAAGCCCTGTGTCATTGTATGTTCTGTCACGAAGATAATAAAGAACAGAAGTATAGCCAAAGTGATAATTGTAGAAAGAAAAGCTGTTTTCGTTTTCATATTTACTTCATTGATAAAAAACAAGGTAATGCAACTAATGATTGTACTTGCAATTAATGTTAATAATATGGGATCAGCATTTGGATCTGTCATAAAAAGTGTCGCTAAAAAGAGTACACTAAAGTTTAAAAATAAGGCAATAAAAGAACGTGCTCCTTTTTTTCCACCTATAAGGATCATTAATAAAAATAAAATAGCGGCTAAACATACTAAAACATTCATGATTTTGTCCTTTTTCTAAGATTGATGAACAATATAGAAGTATAGAGACCGATCGGAATCGTTAAGACTATACCAATTCCACCAGCTAGAGCACGAGCCAATTCCAAAGAAAGATTAATAGATAAAGTATAAGTCAATGGAGATGAGTTTTTAAAATATAGTATGAGCATAGTAATCGCGCCACTTACATAAGCGAAAAATAAAATATTTGTCATCGTCCCCATAATATCTTTTCCGATATCCATTCCTGACTTTTTCAGAGCTTTAATTGAAATATTATGATTTTCTTCATACAAACCGTATACAGATGAAGACATGGTAATAGCAACATCCATAACCGCTCCTAATGACCCAATCAATACTCCCGCTATAAACACTGTTTGAGGAGGCCGAGTTAAAAATTGCATTTCCTCATAACGAAGTCCTTCTTCAGCAGTTACCCACATCACAATAATCGCAATCAGAAGGGAAATAAACGTTCCAAGTATTGTTGATATAACAGCTGCATATGTTTTTCCATTAAAGCCGTTAACGAGTAATAAAGAAATGATCGTAAACAGAATGGCACTTATCCCACAAACTACTAGCAAGCTAACTCCTGATGTATTCATATACACATCTAATGCATACGATAACAAAACAGCATTGACCGCCAAGCTAATGATTGAAAAAAGCCCTTGTTTTTTCCCGACAATCAGTAGAGTAAAGATGAAAATCCATGCTATGAATACAACATATTTATCACGCTTTACATCTTTGATCGTTCCAGTTAAAGTCGAACTTTCCTCTGTATCTATCGAAATAAACAATTCATTTCCAGCTTCGAATTTTTGATCATATGCTCCAGATGATGAATACTCATTTGTTAAGGAAATAGTTTCTCCTCGATGTTCTCCGTTTTTTATCACTGCTTCTATATGCTGAGTAAAAAGCTTATCAACATTTTCGTGAGGATCGACCGTCTCAGTTGTTTCGACTAAATGAGTTTTAGTAATTTTAGCAATAGGTTGATCATAAAAAGAGTAGTTATTATGTACAAAAAACATAGAAACAATAAAGAAAAATACTAAAAGAGTATAAAAAATGATTTGCCTAGACATATCTTTCAAAAGTAAACCTCCGTTATGAACTAGTAATATGTAATTGTAAGCAATGGACATAGAATAACAGGATTGTTTTTTTACCGTCAAGAACTATTCTAGTCTCAATCAAAATAGAAAATTATTTCTTGCATTTCTTTCCATTTTATTGTAGTATCAAAATCAATCAAATCCGAATTTTACTTTTGAACGCAATGATAAGGACATGAGTTACTTTAAACGGTTTCCAGAGAGGGAAGATATGCTGAGAGCTTCCTAACGCAGTAAAGTAGTTTACCACCTTTGAGCTGTATTGGGGAAATTAGTATCCAATACCGTATATGCTACGTTACAGCACCATAGCCATGAGTGTTTTGCTTGTGGGAAATTGGGTGGAACCACGGGTTATAACACACTCGTCCCTTGTACAGGGATGGGTGTGTTTTTTGTTTTCCAAAAATAATACAATGCTATGAAAAGGACATGAATGATGTTTACGGTTTTCAGAGAGGGGAGAAATGCTGTGACTCCCTAACTTAGGAAGGTCATTTACCACCTTAGAGCTATATCAGGGAAAGCAAGTATCTGATATCGTTTAGGCTACGTTACAGCTCCAGAGCCATAGGTGTTTTTGCTTATGGGAAATTGGGTGGAACCACGGGTAAAACGCACTCGTCCCTTGTTATGAGGGATGAGTGCGTTTTTATTTTACTAAAGAAAAAAGCTGCGATGAGGACATGAATGATTTTTACGGTTTCCAGAGAGGGAAGGAAATGCTGTGACCTTCCTAACTTAGGAAAATCATTTACCACCTTCTGAGCTATATCAGGGAAAAGTAGTATCTGATATCGTCTAGGCTACGTTACAGCTCCAAAGCCATAAGTGTTTTTGCTTATGGGAAATTGGGTGGAACCACGGGTTACTAACACACTCGTCCCTTCTCTAGGGATGAGTGTGTTTTTTATTATATTAAAGGAGTGTTTACCTAAGATGAATGTTGTGAAAATTGAATTACCAGATGGGAAAATAAAAGAATGTCAGAAAGGTATTCCTGTTAGTATGCTAGCTGAATCGATAAGCTCTAGTTTAAAAAAGAATGCGGTAGCAGGGAAAGTGAATAATCATTTGGTTGATCTCAGCTACAAACTTGAACAAGATGCAAAAGTTTCAATTTTAACTCTTGATAGTGAAGAAGGTTTGCAAATCCTAAGGCATTCAACTGCACATGTGTTGGCTCAAGCGGTGAAAAGAGTATTTGGAAATGTAAAATTAGGAATTGGTTCAGTGATTGAGGATGGTTTTTATTATGATATGAATCTGGAGGAGCTTAGCTTAACATCAAATGATTTAGAAAAAATTGAAAAAGAGATGGAAAACATCATCAAAGAAAACTTAGAGATTAAACGAATTGAAGTTTCTTATGATGAAGCAGAAAAGCTTTTTTTAGAAAAGGGAGAGAATTACAAGGTAGAAATTTTAAAAGATATTCCGAAAAATGAAAAGCTGTCACTATATCAACAAGGTGAATTTATTGATCTTTGCCGTGGTCCACATCTTCCATCAACTGGTTTTATAAAAGCATTTAAATTAACTCGTGTATCAGGTGCCTACTGGAGAGGCGATAACCAGAATGATGTGCTTCAACGAGTTTATGGAGTGGCCTTTAAAAAGAAAAACGACTTAAAGGATTATCTCTTTTATTTAGAAGAAGCAGCAAAACGAGATCATCGAAAGCTAGGAAAACAATTAGAGCTGTTTATGTTCTCAGAGGAAGCACCAGGAATGCCATTTTATTTACGAAATGGCCAGATTATTAGAAATGAACTTGAAAGGTTTTCGCGTGAACTTCAAAATGAAGCATACTATGACGAGGTACGTACTCCTTTTATGATGAATCAACAGTTATGGGAAAAATCAGGTCACTGGGATCATTATCATGAAAACATGTATTTTTCAGAAGTTGATTCAACAAAGTTTGCTTTAAAACCAATGAATTGTCCGGGGCATATGCTTATTTTTAAAAATAGTCTTTATTCATATCGAGATTTACCGATTCGAATGGCTGAATTCGGTCAAGTTCATCGCCACGAATACAGTGGGGCATTAAATGGACTTCTTCGGGTTCGTACATTTTGTCAAGATGATGCACATCTTTTTGTTCGTGACGATCAAATTCAAGATGAAATTAAACAGGTGTTTCAATTAATTGATAAAGTTTATCGTACTTTTGGATTTGAGTATTCTGTTGAGCTCTCCACTAGACCCGAGGATTCTTTAGGAGATGATCAACTATGGGAAATATCTGAGGCTGCATTAAAAAATGTTCTTGAAGATTTGGAGGTCAGCTATCAGTTGAACGAAGGTGATGGTGCTTTTTACGGACCTAAAATTGACTTTCATATTAAAGATGCTTTAAAAAGAAGCCATCAATGTGCAACAATTCAACTAGATTTTCAAATGCCGGATAAGTTTGATTTGTCTTATATTAATCAAAACAACGAAAAAGTGCGTCCTGTTGTGATTCATCGTGCAATATTCGGTTCAATCGATCGGTTTTTAGGGATATTAATTGAACATTTTGCAGGTGCTTTCCCTGTTTGGCTCGCACCAACACAAGTGCAAATTATTCCAGTGTCACATGTTCACTTGGATTATTGCCTACAGATTCAAGCGGAGCTAAAGGATGCTTTGGTCAGAGTAAAAATTGATTCTAGTAACGAAAAACTTGGGTACAAAATTAGAGAAGCTCAGATGAAGAAAACTCCGTATATGCTTGTATTGGGAGATCAAGAAATGGAAAATGGGAAAGTAAATGTTCGAAAGTATGGAGGTCATCAGTCGGAAAGTGTATCTATTCAGGAATTTAAAGAGGAAATTGTAAGAAAAATAAGCGGACGCTGCTTATAAGATGAACAGGCACAGCATTACGTTGTGCCTTTTATTGGGAGTTTTCGCATATATATTTGCCAATTTTTGATGATATTTGAAGATTGACAGATATATTAGGCAGTTTTGTCATTTTATTTGGTGCTTTCAACGGAATATTCGTTTTTCGATAAAATTAACAAAGGAGGAATCCGCTATTTTTCATAGAATATGAACTAAAATTACAGTTGAAAGGATAAGATTACATGATCAATAAACCAGCTGCAGATGAATTTAATTCGTATTTTGCAAAATATGTAGACATAGTGCCTAAAGGTGACATTATCCAATTATTACAACAACAAAATAACGAAACTATTGACTTACTTAAGAATTATTCTGAAACACAAGGGTTATTTAAATATACACCTAACAAATGGAGTATCAAGGAAGTGATTGGGCATCTCTCAGATACCGAACGTATTTTAAGTTTCACCCTTCTTTGTATCGCCAGAGGGGAAGACATGTCTCTTCATAGATATGATAAAGATGCCTACATTAAAAACGCTGACTTTAATAGAAAGTCTATTAAAAAGTTGCTAGAAGATTTTTCTGTTGTTCGTCAAAGCACTTTACAATTTATCAAAACACTTACCTCAGAAGATTTACAAAGAAAAGGTACAGCACTTGGTTCTGAAGTAACGGCAAAAGCACTTGTTTTTATTTTAGCAGGACATGAGCTACATCACCTTAAGATTATAAAGGAAGCGTATCTTGGGGCTGAAGATTTTCCTAATTAATTTCTCTGCTTTTTTTAATAAATAATTATTAATGTAAGGTAAATATAGTGTAAAATAGTAAATTGGAAACTAACTTAAAATTAAGAATGGCTATTGGAGGTTTACTCATTAACATGTCTAATCACTATGAAGATCCTAATTTGAAAATTTTTTCACTAAACTCTGATCCTTCTCTATCAACAAGAATTAGTGAAATCCTTGGAGTTGAATTAGGAAAGTGTTCTGTTACTCGCTTTAGTGACGGAGAAATCCAAATAAATATTGAAGAAAGTATTCGTGGTTGCGATGTTTATATCATTCAATCAATCAGTGACCCAGTAAACGAACATTTAATGGAACTGCTCATCATGGTAGATGCACTTAAGCGTGCTTCAGCCAAAACAATCAATTTGGTCATTCCGTACTATGGATACGCAAGACAAGATCGTAAAGCGAGAGCAAGGGAGCCAATTACTGCAAAGCTTGTTGCAAATCTTCTTGAAACAGCAGGTTCAACCCGTGTTATCGCTCTAGACTTGCATGCACCACAAATTCAAGGATTCTTTGACATTCCTATTGACCATCTTTTAGGAGTTCCTATCCTTTCGCAATACTTCTTAGATAAGAATTTAGAGGATCTTGTGATCGTTTCACCAGATCATGGTGGTGTAACACGTGCTCGTAAATTAGCAGATCGTCTAAAGGCTCCTATTGCCATTATTGATAAAAGACGTCCAAGACCTAATGTTGTAGAAGTGATGAATATTGTCGGGAACATCGAAGGAAAAACAGCGATTCTTATCGATGATATTATAGACACAGCAGGCACAATTACGTTAGCGGCAAACGCATTAACAGAAAATGGTGCAAAAGAAGTGTATGCATGTTGTACACATCCAGTTTTATCAGGACCGGCAATCGAACGTATTCAAAATTCAAACATTAAAGAACTCGTTATAACAGATTCGATTACACTTCCAGAATCCAAAAGAATTGATAAAATCGTTGAACTTTCTGTTGCTCCTTTAATAGGTGAAGCGATTAAACGAATTCACGAAAAACAATCAGTAGACGAGCTAGTACAGTAGATAATCGTGCATAGACACTCACATAGTTATTTTATTAGCAGGGCTTCTCATGAGGCCCTGTTTTTTTGGTGCCTGTCACTACCCGAATTTTCTTGTTTCACAATAAAGTTACACAATAAAAAAGGTGAAAAAGTAAATAAAGAGAATATAATTCTATTGGGTGTGAGTGTGTACCTAGATCTATTTAAATATGATAAGTAGTTACGTATGGAAGTTACTGAAGAAATAATTCCAATTACTAATAGGGGAGTGATTTGTTTGAGTATGATCTTAAATAAAGTTGGAGCCATTTTTATACCAGTTAGTGATATTAGAAAAGCTCGAGAGTGGTATTGCTCACTATTAAACTTAGAGCCTACATATGAGATTTTGTTTGATCATCTTTGTTGCATTCCAATGGACAATAATGGATTAAATATTGTACTAGATAGTAAGATCTATATGAAGGATTCTTACGCAAAAACACCGATGTTTCATTTTAATACTGATGATATTCACCAAGCTTATCAGTTTTTGCAAGAGAAAGGAGTAGAAATTGTGACAAACATTGAGCATGGACATTCGTTTAATATTCAAGATCCTGATGGGAATATGCTGATGATTTGTAAGGTTTCTTAAATACAGGGGAGGTGCGTTAAAACGAGAAGAATTCATTACAGCTGGATCATATTAATTATCACGTTCTTTTCAATTATTGTGGCAGGTATTATAAGATCTTCTTCAGGGGTGTTTATTGATCCTTTTGAACAAGAATTTGGCTGGGATCGCTCACTTATTTCATTAGCCTTTGCCATAGGGCTTTTTTTATATGGAATTTCTGGCCCATTTATGGCTGCTCTAGTCGAAGTGATAGGCTTAAAAAAGATGATGATCTACTCAATGATCACAATGATTATTGGCCTTTTACTAACATTCGTTATGCAAGAATCTTGGCAATTGATATTGATTTGGGGAGTTATTATTGGGGTTGGTTCTGCTGTCTTTCTTACTGTTTTAAGCCCATATGTAGCAAATCATTGGTTTGTTGAAAAAAGGGGACTTGCTGTTGGAATTCTAACGGCAAGCACGGCTACAGGACAGTTATTATTACTTCCCGTATTAGCTTTCATTATTGAAAAATACTCCTGGCGTTTTGCTATCGGCGCTATTTTAGCAATAGGTTTGTTAATGTTTATGATGATTATTTTGTTTATGAAAAGCAGCCCAAAGGATTTAGGAATTCTCCCTTATGGACAAACGAAAGAAGTGTTAGATCCTGAGCAAGGTAAAAAGAAAAACCCCATATCCCTTGCGTTATCTGTATTATTAGATGCTATTAGAGTAAAAGAATTTTGGCTGTTAGCCGGAAGTTTTTTTATTTGTGGGCTTTCTACAAACGGATTAATAGGTACTCATTTTGTTTCATATTGTATAGGATTTGGCATTCCGTTAGTGACTGCAGCTTCTTTACTTTCTTTTATGGGGATTTTTGATCTCATAGGAACCACTCTTTCTGGTTGGCTTTCAGATCGTTTTGATAACCGCTGGCTTTTATTTTGGTACTACAGTTTAAGAGGAGCATCACTTTTATTCCTACCGTTTGCGGTAATGGAAGGTTCTTTTACCTTGTTAGTGATCTTCTCAGTGTTCTATGGATTAGATTGGATTGCAACCGTTCCACCAACAATCAGTATTTCAAGACAAGTATTTGGTGTTGAGAAAAGTGTAATTGTGTATGGCTGGATTTTTGCCTCACACCAAGTAGGAGCTGCAGTAGCGGCATATGGGGGAGGACTGCTTTTTAAGATGTTTAATTCTTATACATGGGCATTTATTTTAGCTGGTATTTTTTGTGGATTTGGTAGTTTATTTGTGTTAGCAATTAAAAAAACAAAACCAGAACCCCATCAACTAGGAAAATCAATACAAGGTTAATCATTGGCTTCTATGTTGAAAATGTTCCGTTCACACAAAAAAGATGTCATATATAAAACGACTATCGTTTAATATGACATCTAACTAGTTATTAATAGGATACATCAAAAAAGGTTCATACTATCTCCTTACATTTAACACATCTAATAGTATTTATCTATATTTTCTTATCCAAAAATGGCATTCGTTATGATAAAGAGTATGGAAGGTGCCATTAAGCATCCTAAGCCGGTATAAAAGGTTGCCGTTACAGCCCCGTAAGGAACCAATTTTGGATCTGTTGCTGCTAGTCCACCAGCAACACCACTAGTAGTACCCATCAATCCACCATATACCATTGCTGAACGCGGATTATTTAAACCAATATATTTGGCCACGAAAGGAGTTCCAATCATTGTTAAAATTGATTTAACAAGACCTGCGGCAATACTAATTGTAATGACTTCCGAGCTAGCACCAATCGCAGCACCTGTTACTGGCCCTACTATATAAGTTGCTGTGCCCGCACCTATGGTTGTCAGGCTAATAGCATCTGTGTATCCAAAGGCAAGCGCGATACATACACCTACGATAAAAGAAAGAATAACACCGATGAAGAGGGAGGCAACTCCATTTTAAAATGTACCCTATAGAGTAGACACTTAAAAAAAGTGCTCTCTCTATAGGGTGCTTTTTTGTATAATGTAAGCATCACAACTACAGACATAACTTGGAGACGGAGAATCATGAGTAAAAAGCTATTTACAGAAAAAGAAATCAAACTATTATCTAAAAACCCATATGTGAAATCGGTCAGTTCAAAGGGAATTACTTACTCGGATGAGTTTAAACAACATTTTGTATCTGAATTCAGTAAGGGGAAGCTTTCAAGACAAATCTTTGAAGAAGCTGGATTTGATGTTGAAATTATTGGCATGCAAAGAATTAAATCTTCTTCAGAGCGTTGGAGAAACACTTATAAAACTGAAGGCTTGTTGGGGCTTAAAGACACTAGGAAAAATAATTCTGGAAGACCGCGAGTAAAAGAACTGTCCCTTGAGGAGAAGTATGCAAGATTAGAAGCTAAGATGAATCTTGTAAAGGCAGAAAATGAACTCCTAAAAAAGATTCGTATGTTAGAAAGGGGGCTGAAGAAGTAAGGCTTCCTTCTAGTCAGAGGTACATTCTTATTCGTGAGGTTATTGAAAAATACAACCTAAAACACATGGTGAAATTCCTTTGTGACGTTGCCGGGGTGTCACGAAGTGGTTACTATAATTATTTCTCAGCTAAGTCCGAAGAACAAAGGAAACGTCAGGAAGTGAGGGATGAAGAAGCTAAAGCATTAATTTTAAAAGCCTTCCACTTTAAAGGTCGAAAGAAAGGGGCACGCCAAATTAAGATGACATTGGCGGGTCAATTTCAGTGTGTCTTTAATTTGAAACGTGTTCGCAGAATTATGAAGAAATACAATATTTTCTGTCCTATTAGAAAAGCTAACCCATATAAAAGAATGATGAAGGCAACCCAAGAACATCGCGTTGTGCCAAACATATTAAACCGCCAATTTAAGCAAGGGATTCCATATAACGTACTTCTTACTGACATCACTTATATGCATTACCATAATGGCCAAAGAGCTTATTTATCAGTAATTAAAGATGGATCAACAGGTGAAATTCTAGCTTATCATCTATCGGATCGTATCACCATGGAGTTAGCTACAAACACCTTGCACAAGTTAAAGAAGAACCGAAACTATAAGAAAGCTAAAGACGCTCTCATTCATTCAGATCAAGGAACTCACTACACCCATCCAGGATTCCAAAAGCTTGTGAAGAAAATGGGATTACGGCAATCTATGTCTAGACGGGGAAACTGTTGGGATAACGCACCAATAGAATCATTCTTTGGCCACCTTAAAGACGAAGCAAATATTAAGCCATGTAAAACTTTGGACGAACTAAAACGCGAAATAGACAAATACATCACTTACTATAACCATCATAGATATCAATGGAACCTAAAAAAGATGACCCCTGTAAAATACAGAGATCATCTTCTTCAGGCTGCTTAATGCCTTTTTTTAAAACTGTCCTTTACAAAGGGTACATTTTATTTACTCCGGCTTTTTTTATTTCATCAAAGCTTGCACCAAAAGCAGTGGCAACAATCGCAAAATCGCGTAGCATGCCACCTCCCATCATTCCTATTCCTGCAAAGATACTAATATCAGATAGACCTTTCTCTCCACCAGTTGTTATACCGCCTACATATGCTAGTAGTAAACCAAGAATAATAGCAATTGCTGATCCGTGAATCCTACCTTTTGTTAATTTGTTTGAAATAGCATATGCGATATACATAGTGACACCTACAATAGCAAAAGAAACGATGAGTGGGTTATCTGTAAAAACATTACTTAATGTTTCGAACATTTGAATTTCCGCCTCCATTCATATGGCTATTTTCAACAGCACTATTACCTGATGCTTGAAACTTACCTTTACTTAAAATCGGTACAAAAATCCAGCTAATAATGACCACAGCAATACCGGCTACAATAGCAAGAGGACCACCATCAAGTGCACCCGCAACATTTTGGTTTGCTGACATGGCAATAACGATAGGAATATACATCGCGCTCCAAAAACCTAGACCATCCTGAGCAGCCTGACTCAATTTCTCACGTTTTTTTAGGTAGTCAACAATAAGGACAAGCATTAACATTGCGATTCCTACGCCACCTACATTTGCTTCAATTCCTAAAGAAAGACCAAAAATTTCTCCTAAGAAAATACCACACAACATACATATTGCCAGTAACGCTACACCAAAAATAACCATGTATACACCTCACTGTTTTTTTTACAGCCGTATGTAGAAGGATGAGAACAAGTAAGTAAGCGTTTACAAAAGTAGGAGTATAAAGTCGACTGTATTCTGTAAATTATCATAAAGGGTAATGATAGAAAATGCAAATACTATTTTAAATTTTCTAAAAACATTGAATTCGTCATTTGGATTTCGTATAATGAAATCGACAGTCGACAATATTCCGAACTTCAATTTAGGAGGGTCGTCAATATGAAAACGAACTTTGAAAATCATGCATTATCTAATTCTATTGCTAAACATATTACAGATCAAATTATTAGCGGTGACCTAAAGCCAGGAGAAAAATTAGTTGAACATATCTATGCTGAAGAATATGGCACAAGCAGGGCTCCAGTACGTGAGGCAATTTATTTACTAGCAATTGAAGGTCTTGTTGAAAGAATTCCACGAAAAGGGGCTGTAGTAAAAGAGTATAGTGAGCATGAAATATATGATCTTCTAGAAATTCGCAACATGCTTGAAAACATGGGGATGGAACGTATTAAAAAACATGGAATAGACACTGAATTGTTAGAGGAAATGCAAAATATCCTAAAACAAATGAAGGAAGTTAAGGATGTTTATTCTTACACGCAATTAAATCATTCATTTCATATGTGTTTAATTAATATGAGTAAAAGTGAAACAGTTAAAAATATGTATTTACGTCTTGGCTGGCCATTATTACGGATTCAAAGTGTATCTTTTGCAAATGAAGGTAATATTGAAAAATCTATTAATGAGCATCAGCTTATCATTAACCTTTTGAATGAACAAAAGTTAGATGAATTATCAGATTTGATAGTAAAACATAATGAAGATGTGATAGTAAGTGTTCAAAAAGTGCTTCGTTCTTAGTATGTCTAAGGAGGTGAACATGTTGAAGGTTGCCTTTTTATTTCCTGGCCAAGGATCACAAAGACCTAATTTTTTGAACGATTTACCAAAGTGTGATGCAGTGAATGATGTCATAGAAACTGCATCTGAAATACTAAATGAAAGCGTATACAACCTCCATTCAGAAACGGCACTTGTTTCTACAAAAGCGGTACAGCTGTGTTTATTAGTTTCTGGTGTAGCGGTATCTCGAGCATTTGCTACGGAAGGAGTCATACCGGATTTTGTTGCAGGCCATTCGGTCGGCGCATTTAGCGCAGCCGTTGCCGCAGGTGTTATTGATTTCAAAGATGCCCTAAATATCGTTAGTTTACGAGGAGAGTTAATGGAAAAAACACATCCAGATGGTTATGGAATGGGAGTCGTGCTTGGCATGGATGTTCGTCAGCTTAGAGCTATAGTTCATGATGAATACAATGAGAAGTTTCCTGTATACATAGCGAATCAAAATGCTCCAGATCAAATAACAATATCAGGCTCTATTTTTGGTATAAAGAAAGTTTTAGAAGAGGCAAGTAAAAAGGGGATAAGATGTGCCAGGATGTTAAACGTTCGTACACCCTCTCATTGTCAGTTACTAACTCCAGTTTCTAAAGCACTTTTGCAAGCTTTAAAAGAAATTCCATTTTATCCACCTAAAATACCATATGCAGGTAATCGAAGAGCAAGGCTTTTATATGATCCAAATGATATTCGTCAAGATCTTGCCGAAAGTGTTTCTTCTCCGGTCCAATGGCATGATGCTGCAACTGTTTTATATGAAAAAGGAACTAATCTATTTATCGAAATGCCGCCAGGGAATGTTTTATCTCAATTAGCTATTAAGGCATTTCCTGATGCTCGAGTTTTATCTATAGAGAAAAATGGTTTTGATGATTGCCAATATGTTGCATTACGTGAGCAAATGAAGTGAGGAAGGGGAGAATACGAATGGAAACATTAAAAAATTCTGTAAGTCAAAAAAGATCATGGTCAACGCGTTTTGATGCAAAACAGAAACGATTGGAGAGTGTCAAGAGTTTAGTGGATGGAAGGGTGATTCCTACAGAACACATCGTAACCGCTATGGAGAGTTTAATCCAACCTGGTGACCGTGTTGTTTTAGAAGGTAATAACCAAAAACAAGCATCTTTTCTATCACAAGCACTTGCCCAATTAAATCCTGGAAAAGTATTTAATTTACACATGATCATGTCAAGTATTTCAAGACCTGAGCATCTTGATTTATTTGAAAAAGGGATAGCAAAAAAAATAGATTTTGCTTATGCGGGTCCTCAAAGCTTGCGAATGGCTCAAATGCTTGAAGATGGCCAATTAACAATGGGAGAAATTCACACCTATATCGAATTATATGGCAGGCTCTTTATCGATTTAATTCCTTCAGTCGCCCTAGTTGCTGCTGATAAAGCAGATCAGCATGGCAATCTGTATACAGGTCCTAATACCGAAGAAACACCAACACTTGTAGAAGCCGCTGCATTTCGAGATGGAATAGTTATTGCACAGGTTAATGAATTAACAGATGAATTGCCTCGTGTTGATATTCCCGGATCTTGGATAGATTTTGTTGTCGTTGCAGATAAGCCATATGAACTTGAGCCCTTATTCACACGAGATCCTCGTCACATCACCGATATTCAAGTATTACAGGCTATGATGGTCATTCGTGGTATCTATGAAAAACATCAGGTACAGTCGTTAAATCATGGTATTGGGTACAACACAGCTGCAATAGAACTCCTCCTACCCACATATGCGGAATCACTTGGTTTGAAAGGTAAAATTTGCAAGCATTGGGCGTTAAATCCACATCCTACATTAATTCCGGCAATTGAGAGTGGATGGGTAGAAAGTGTTCATTGTTTTGGTGGAGAAGTAGGGATGGAAAAATATATCTCTTCTAGACGCGATGTGTTTTTCACAGGACGAGATGGCAGTTTACGATCAAATCGCACTCTATGCCAGATGGCGGGACAATACGCAGTTGATCTATTTATTGGTTCTACTTTACAAATAGATCGTGATGGAAACTCCTCAACTGTAACAAGTGGAAGACTTGCTGGATATGGTGGAGCACCTAATATGGGTCATAATCCAGGTGGACGTAGACATTCAACACCAGCCTGGTTAAATATGATGACATCAGATGACCCGCTCGGTTATGGAAAAAAACTTGTTGTTCAGGTAGTAGAAACATTTCAAGCAGGAAACAAACCTGTTTTTGTAGAGTCTCTTGATGCAATTGATGTAAAAAAAGATTCTGGTCTAGCTATAGCACCTGTGATGATTTATGGAGACGATGTTACACATGTAGTGACAGAGGAAGGAATTGCCTATTTGTATAAAACAGATAGTGTACAAGAAAGAAGAGAGGTACTTTCAGCTGTGGCCGGGGTAACACCTGTTGGTTTAAAGCAGAATTCTAAGAAACTAGAAGAATTCCGTAATAGAGGATTACTAGCTCTTCCAGAAGATTTACAAATTCGTAGAACAGATGCTAAACGATCATTACTAGCAGCTAAAAATGTCGAGGAACTTGTTGATTGGTCTGAAGGCTTATATGAACCTCCTGCGAAATTTAGAAGCTGGTAAAGAATGGAGGGTGAAAATGGAGATTGAAAGTAAGGTATTTAGTGCTTCTATTGCATCGGTAGCAGTTCAATCACTAATTGAAGAGTTGGAACTTACACCTAAACCAGGTCTTGTTGATCAAAATAACACTGGATCACACAGCGATTTAACATGTTCCCTGATGAGGGCATCTGCTGAATCACTTAAAGATACGTTTAAAAAAATTGCCTATACAAGTTATGGTCGCTTGCCTTCCCAGTCTTTAAGAGAAGAAATTGCAGAGATTGGCAGAGCTGGCGAGAAACAAATGTTTGAAGTTACAAATGGAATAAATACACATAAAGGAGCCATTTGGGCGATCGGATTACTAACATCGGCTGTTTCTATGGGAAAAGGGACATTTTCAATTGAGAAATGTCTTTCAACTGCTGGCAAGTTAGCTAGTTACCCTGATCGATATTGTCCTAAAACGGTTACGAATGGACGCCATGCTATGGTTAAATATGGGGTGAATGGTGCAAAAGGGGAGGCACAGGAAGGGTTTCCTCACATCAGAAAGTTTTCACTCCCAATGTTATACCAATCTAGAAAAAACGGTTTAACCGATGAACAGGCTAAACTAAATTCTTTACTTTCTTTAATTGCTACTGTGGAAGACACATGTATTCTGCACCGAGGAGGAATTCAAGGACTAGAATTTGCTAAAGAACAGGCTTGCTCTTTCTTAAAATCAGGCAACTTTGATTCTTTAAACAAAATGGACCAGGAATTTATTAAACGAAATATTTCTCCAGGTGGTAGTGCAGACCTTCTTGCAGCTACACTGTTTTTAGATAAAACAGAACAGATGAATAAAGGTAGAGAATTGAAAGAATACCATTGTATAAGATAAGTGGGGTGCTAATATTGGAAAAAATCTCATACACCTTTCCTGCATCAAAGCAAATTGAACATTTTGCACATGTTGGTGTAGTAGGATCAGGTGATCTAGAGGTCATAATAAAACCAACTAACCATTCAAAAACAAACATCACGATTCGTACAGGTATTAGAGGCTATAAAACTATATGGGAATCTGTTATTCATCGTTTTTTTCAAGAGCATGATATCTCCGCAGAAGTAAAAATTAATGATTTTGGTGCTACACCCGGGGTAGTAAAACTTCGTCTTGAGCAGGCATTGGAGGTGAGTTGTCATGATAAATACAATAAAAACTAGTTTTGTAGAGAGCAATGCTCGTGAAAGAGCTCTAGGCATTTTAGATCAGGAGAATCATAGAGAATTACTTGGACCAAGTGATGAGTTTGAGTCACCACATCTGGAGCCACAGGGTATCGTGCCACAAAGCGATGATGGAGTTGTCGTTGCAAAAGGGACGATTCATAATCATCAAGCAATCGTGATATCAATTGAAGGAAAATTCCAGGGTGGTGGAATTGGTGAAGTGTCGGGCGCAAAAGTAGCTGGGGCTTTAGAATTGGCATTAAAAGATTGTGAAAAGGGTAAAAAAGTTATTCCGGTTTTAGTGTTTGACACAGGTGGAGTTAGGTTGCAAGAAGCAAATTACGGTTTATTATCCATCGCTGAAATATGTGCTGCAATTGTAGCACTCCGGCACTATGTCCCGGTTATTGGGGTTATCCCTGGAAAGATTGGAGCCTTTGGTGGTATGTCAATAACGGCAGGGCTTTGTAGTAGTATTTTAATGACTCGTGAAGGAAGACTCGGATTAAACGGTCCTGAAGTAATTGAGCAAGAAGCGGGTATAAGAGAATTCGATTCAAAAGATCGACAGCTAATTTGGGGAACGATTGGTGGGGAACAACGGATGAATTCCGGGTTTGCAGACTTTTTAGTCAAAGATGATCAATGCCTAATAAAAGAAACGATCACGTCAATTATCAATGATAAAATACATGCTCAAGCTCCGAGGACAGAAAGAATAAGTCAGTACCAAACTCTCTTAAATTTGGTTGACCCCACTCAGCCATTAACTCCTGAGAAGGTAAGATCTTTATGGTTACAATCTGAAGACTGTGTTGAAGAGGGAGATAAAGACGTAATTAATAGTAGTAAAGATACCGGGAGAGGAAGTACATGGTTTGATTTATTGCGTGGTGAATTCCCGGAAGTAGGTGATATCCCATCGGTTCGAGTCTCTGATGGAATGATTGGTGAGAAAAAAGTACGATTTATAGCGGTTGTCCCTGACCAACATAGTCGTTTTCCACGTGCAAGAAATGGAGAAGTAGGCCTTTTAGAAGGTTGGTCTATTGCAAAACAAATACATGATGTAATAAACGAGGATCAAGGTAAAGAAAAACGTGCCATTGTTGCAATTGTTGATGTACCAAGTCAGGCATATGGATATCGAGAAGAGCTTCTTGGTATTCATCAAGCTTGTGCAGCAGCAGTTGATGCTTATGCCTCTGCTAGATTATCAGGTCATCCAATCATTTCATTTATACCAGGAAAAGCGATATCAGGAGCTTTCTTATCACATGGTATGCAAGCAAATAGACTGATTGCTTTACGTGATGAAGGCGTTAATATTCACGTCATGTCAAAACAATCGGCAGCTCGAGTTACACAGCGTAGCCTTGAAGAATTAGAAGAAGCAACGAAGAAGGTACCAGCAATGGCTTACGATATTCAGTCATTTGAAAAGCTAGGAGCTTTATTTTCTCTAGTAGACGGTGTAGAAGCAGACTCACCGGGTTTAGAAGACCGTACAATAATCTGTAAAGAAATTGAGAAAGCCCTAGAAGACATTTTGGTTGAAGACTCAAATGACTTAAGTATAAGATTGAAAACTTCATTTGCTCTTACTGGAAGGGCAGCATCTATTAAGGTTAGACAAAAGTTGGAGCAGCAATGGAATTAATTCCACATGATTTATTAGAAATTAGAGCTATCACAGATTTAGTTAGTTTTACAGAAATACCTGAATGGGTTGAAAATGCGATAGCATCTGCGCCATTTGTAGTCGTAAGGCGAGCACAAGCTGGTGAGGGTCTTGTAGCGGTTGGTGTTCGAGGTCAGCAAAGAAATGAACGATTTGCTTCATTTTTACCCGTTGAGCGTATAATAAGAAGAATTTCTCCAGAACAGTTAAGCAGGGAAAGGGAATGGGTAGGAAAGAGCAAGGACATTTTCAAGCATTTAGAGTTAATCAACCGTATTATGAATAAATATTCCCTTGTGTGGGGACCAACCGGGAGTGTAGGGTTTGAGCTAGCGTCTAAAAAAGATGCAACAACAGAATCCAGTGACATTGATATTGTCATACGTCTCAAAAAGGAATTAACGAAAGAGCTAGCTAACAGCATACTGACTGAATTAAACAATGAGGTAAAAATACGAGTAGATGTTCAAGTTGATATGAAAGAGGGAGGCTTTTCATTAACGGAATATGCGACAAATGGAGAAAAGCCCATTTTAATTCGAACAATAAACGGTCCTAAATTAATGAAAATCGAATGTTTGGATTAAAATTACGATGTTTTTGCCGCTAAATCCATATAGAATTCGTTAAACGGATAGTATTATGTTGTTAATTATTAAAAAATTTACACTAGATCTATAGATTTATAGCTTAGATTTTGTAATAATAAAAAATGAAAATTTTTTCTGTCTCATTTTCCTGAGTAATCTTGGTTTATGAGACAGAATTTATTATCTTATTTAACTTCCCATAATACATATTATGTAAACTAGAATAAAAAAATATATATATAATTGCTAATACCTTCTCTTATCTCTCTTTGATTTAACCAACACCTTGTGCTACCATTATCACTTATCAGATAATCTTCATTCACTGGCTATTTTTGTATTTAAAATGCATTCATTTCGACCTGTTTTCTAAGAAAAAATGATGAAATATTAATTTCTATATTGAAAAATTGAAATATCCATTCCTTTTTATGAGATAATACTACTATCGCATCCAAAGAAAGTTGGTATACAATGAAAAATAATAACAAATTTAAGATCAATGAAAAAGTATTTCTGAAAGCTAAAAAGGAAGTTGTTACAATTACTAACTGTAGTTATGTTGCTAACATGAAAAGATACTCTTATACATTAAAAGAGTATCCGAATACGTTTTATTTTGAAGAAGAAATGGAATCTCTTTAACGTTTACTGTTCTTTCGGCATATCCATACGATCTACAGCACTTTTTAAATCATCATTTCTTATATGTGTGTAGATCATGGTCGTTTGAATAGAGGAATGGCCTAATTGTCTTCTAAGTTTAGGTACGTCATTAATCTCAGAATGATACCTCGTAGCAAATGAATGTCTTAACTTATGAACCGATAGGGATGGCTTTCCAAACGCTGCAGCATATTTTTCAATAAGTTTTTCTATTGAACGTGCTGTCAGGCGTCTGGATTTGCCTTTTGGTCCCATTGCTGCTGCTACAAACAAAGCCTTGTTGCTTTTCTCCACAAGGTACCGAGTTTCTCTTATTTTTAGATACTCCTGAAGATCATCCATCGCAATTTTACTAAAGTATACATATTGTTCTTTATTTCCTTTACGTATTACACGTGCAGAAAACTTAGTAAAATCAATGTCTTCTAAATCAAGGTTTACTACCTCAGAAAGACGTAGGCCAGATCCTAAAATAAGGGAGACAATTGCGGTATCACGCTCTTGATTTAATCGATAAAAGTTAAAAAGCTTCTTATTTTCTTTACAAACCTCACCATAGTCATGAGCGATAAAACGACGAAACTTTTCATACTCATCACCAATGAGGATTTTTCCCTCCATTTTGTTCGCAATCGTCTCCATACTATCCTTAAGCTCATTAAATTCAATTTTTGCCATCACATTACGCTGAATATAAGGTTTTAAATCACGCGTTTCAGCAATGTTTTGTAAATAATTAAAAAGGGACTTTAATGCTGATAACTTTCGATTTACAGTAATTTCTTTGTTATGTAGTTCGTATTGCAAAGCATATAAAAAACCTTCAACTTGCTGTACAGTTAATGTTTCAAGTAAATCCAAAGGAATATCCTTGAGATTTCCGTTATAAAGTTGCTCTGAGATGATCCAATTGAAGAAAATTTTATAATCATGACAGTAATTCAGTAATGATGCTGCTGAAAGCTTTCTGCGTTTATGATCGATATATTCTTCAACATACCACGGTAATTCTTTTAGTAATAGTTGCAGCTTACGATAATGTTGCTGCTGTGATTCTGTAGCCATAAAATTCACCTCAAGACCCAAAGTTCTATAATAGTAGTTTAAATTATATACATTATTACGTCAAATTTATATTTTACGTAATAATATAATTTGTATAAAGATGGTCTAATTATCAAGTTTTCTAAATATGTATCTATACTACACATGAGTTCCTTCCTTCTTCTATCTATATTTCGAAAGGAGAAATGATTTATGCCTGTTGTGCAATTTGTAGAAAATAATACCGTTGTCTTAACTCAGCTCTTAGAACAACCTCCATCTGAAAATGAAAACATTAAAATTAAGGGCCGTAAAGCTAAAGTTTCAAATGTGAAATTTACTGACGATAACGTTGTATATGTTTATGTCATTTTTGATAAAGTGATAAAAAATAACCCAGCAAATGATCCTAAGAAGAAAAAACGATAAAACACGGTGATGATTCCTATATGCTCCATTAAAAAAGCGGAAACAACCCTCGTTGTTCTCCGCCTTTTTTATATAAGGTTTCTTTATTCTTGCCGTTAAGTATCAATTAATTTTTTACTAGTCCATGTGGATCAATAACATATTTTCTTGCAGCACCTTTGTCAAATTCCTGATATCCTCTTGGAGCTTCATCAAGTGAGATAACAGTGGCGTTAACTGCTTTTGCAATTTGTGCTCTACCACTCAAAATAGCTGTCATTAATTCTCTATGATATTGCATGACAGGTGTTTGTCCTGTTACGAATGTGTGTGCTTTCGCCCATCCTAATCCAAGTCGCACCTTTAATGTTCCAATTTTTGCATCCTCATCAATTGCGCCAGGATCACCTGTTACATAAAGTCCCGGAATACCAAGTCTCCCCCCTGCCCGTGTAACAGTCATAATTGAGTTTAAAACAGTTGCAGGTGCTTCAACACCATTTGCTCCGTGTGCTGAGGCTTCAAAACCAACACAATCCACTGCACAGTCTACTTCTGGTGTACCTAAGATTTGTTCTATTTGTTCTCCTAAGTCTGGATGCTCTCGAAGGTTTACTGTTTCACATCCAAAGCTTTTAGCTTGAGCAAGTCTCTCACCATTTAAATCACCAACAATAACAACTGCCGCACCTAGTAATTGAGCAGAGTGTGCTGCTGCAAGACCAACTGGACCAGCGCCAGCTATATAAACAGTTGAGCCTGGCTTAACTCCTGCACTTACTGCCCCGTGATAGCCTGTTGGAAATATATCTGAGAGCATGGTTAAGTCTTTTATTTTTTCCATTGCTTGGTCTTTATCTGGAAACTTCAAAAGCTGAAAATCAGCGTATGGTACCATTACATATTCCGATTGACCACCGACCCATCCACCCATATCAACATATCCATATGCTGAGCCAGGACGGTCAGGGTTTACATTTTCACAAATATGCGTATCACGTTCCTTACAGCTTCGACAACGGCCACAAGCAATATTAAATGGAACGGATACAAGGTCTCCCTTTTTTATAAACTCAACATCTCTTCCTACTTCAATGACTTCCCCAGTAATCTCATGTCCAAGAATTAAACCCGAAGGTGCAGTCGTTCTTCCCCTTACCATATGCTGATCACTACCACAAATATTTGTTGTGACAACCTTTAAAATAACTCCATGATTACACTTTCGACCAACGTTCAGTGGATTTACACCAGGGCCATCTCTTAACACTAAGTCAGGATATCCAATGTCCTGAACCTCCACTTTTCCAGGTCCCATATACGCTACCGCTCTATTTCCCTTCATCTTTAACTCATCCCCTCTTGTCATTCAATTTCTTACACTTATATATTTGCAATTTTTATGCCAACACTGAAAGCTAGTTTTTATTTATCCTTTAATCCCTCATCTGAAAGCGTGTTCAAAAATAGCACAAACTGTGTCCTAATTTAAGACAAACTCAACCTAAAATTTTCCTAATTATAGAAAAAATAGTATAATATATTCAAAGAACAAATTGCCTTAAAGTGTAGAGGAGGTAATCGTCATAACATGTTTACGGAGATTCTTTATGAACAGAGCGATGTAATTAATCAATCTTGGAAACGTTGTCAAGAGATTGGTCTTTCCCAAACAGACCCTATAGAAAACTCAATTTTAACCGGTAACGCCTTGCGTAAACTTATGAAAGAAAATGAGTTATTAATTAAACATGCAGCAACTGTTATTAACTCACTACCCTCTAGCTATTGTTCAAAATTAGTTGTGGTCATTGTTGATCGAAACGGGACCATTATTCATAAAGTAGGACAACTGGATGGTTCAGGTTCTACAGACTATTTATCAATAGGGTCAAATTGGTCCGAAGAAAACAAAGGAACAAACGCTATGGGACTCGCTATCTTTGCAAAAGTACCCATTATTACCCATGCTGATCATCACTTCTATGTAAAAAATCAATTTCTTACATGTGCAGCAAGCCCTATTTACTCCCCAGCTGGAGAGCTAATTGGAGCCGTTAATATTAGTGCTAGAAAGGAATTATTCCACCCATTTATCATATCCTTAACCAATATCATGGCAAATTCCATTCAAAATGGCTTACTTTTTGATCAAGCTTCACATGAAAAAGTCATAACAATAAAAGAACTTGAAGCGATTTCTAGCTTGTCAACAGTCCCTCTTCTATCTCTGGATGATGATAAAAGAATTATCCGAGCAAATCAGTCAGCACGACAGCTTCTAGGGGAAGACTGCATTGGCAAAGAGTTTCAACATACAACAGGATATATGACAAAAGTTATCTCAGATCCATCACAAAAACAATCAAGGCTAGTTATGGCTTTTAATAAACAATCTAAGAGAAATCCTAAAGATAAGAAATTATACGCAATAACAGATATTATTGGATCATGTCCTAAAATGAATGAAGTTAGAAAAAAGGTAAAAAAAGCTGCGTTAACAGATTTTCCTATTATCATTTATGGTGAAAGTGGGACAGGAAAAGAACTAATTGCACAATCCTTACATACTTCAGGGCTACGAGAAGATAAGCCCTTTATTGCTGTTAATTGTAGTGCAATTCCCGAAAACCTTATTGAGAGTGAATTATTTGGATATGAAAAAGGAGCTTTTACTGGAGCTAATCGTGATGGTGTTATTGGGAAATTTGAAGCTGCAAATGATGGGACAATCTTTCTTGATGAAATCGGTGATATGCCACTGAAAGCACAAGCTGTTTTGTTAAGAGTTCTTCAAGAAAAAGCGGTAACACGTGTAGGCGGGATAAAATCTATCCCCATTAATACAAGAGTAATAGCTGCCACACATAAAAATCTTCGGAAAGAAATTGAAGCTGGACGATTTAGAGAAGACTTATATTATAGACTTAAAGGAATCGTTATGACAATCCCTCCTTTAAGAGAGCGATCAGATATTATTGAACTATCCAACTATTTAATAAAAAATTTAGAATCTCCTTCTCTTCATCTTTCACGTGAGGCAAAAGAAAAGCTACTTTCTTATCATTGGCCCGGAAATGTTAGAGAGCTTAATAGTGTTCTTATGCAAGCTTCTTTTTTAGTCGAAGGGAATGAAATACTTGCAAAGGACCTGGATTTTGAAACGGAATATGAACGATCTACTGAAGCGTTTTCTGAAGACGAAGCAACCCTGACCTCTTTAGTTCATTCAGAAAAAGAAGTGATCAAAAGAACCTTAGATTATGTAAGCTGGAACATTACTCGTGCTGCTTCTATCTTAAAAATAAGCCGTAATACACTTTATCTTAAAATTAAAAAATATCATTTACAACAATAAAAAAGATTAGAACAATCAAGTTTTTAATAAAGAAAAACCATACTAACGTCACAAAGTTTCAGACGATAGTATGGTCTTCTTTTTCTTCTTAATTATTTAAATGCCATTGTTGCATTCACCGCTTTTTTCCAGCCGTTGTATAGAGTATCTCTTTGTTCATCTAACATATTAGGTTCATAAGTGCGGTTAATGTTCCATTGCTTCGAAATTTCTTCGCGGTCTTTCCAATAACCTACAGCAAGCCCGGCTAAATAAGCAGCACCTAATGCTGTCGTTTCTTCTATAACAGGTCTTTCCACTGAAACCCCGAGAATATCACTTTGGAATTGCATTAAGAAATTATTTTTAACAGCACCACCATCAACACGAAGTCCTTTTAAGGAAATCCCTGAATCCGCTTCCATGGCTGTAAGAACATCCTTTGTTTGATAGGCTAACGATTCTAATGTTGCTCGAACAAAATGCTCCTTTTGTGTTCCTCGTGTTAAACCAAACACCGCTCCTCTGACGTCACTATCCCAGTAAGGAGTTCCCAGACCTACGAATGCAGGCACAACATAAACACCGTCAGTTGAGTCTACCTTTTCAGCATATCCTTCACTATCGGATGCATCTTTGAACATTCTAAGTCCATCTCGTAACCATTGAATCGCTGAACCAGCAACGAATATACTTCCTTCTAGGGGTCTTACCAACAAAACGCGGAAAACATACGCTAAGAGAATTTTGGGAGGAAAAAAGCCGATTTTCCCTACCTAAGGAATCATCGGCCTTTAGTATTATTGAATAAGAGGGCGTAGTGAATATAAACTTGCTACTTTCTTCATATCAAATGTGTATTCGCCAAGAAAATTAATATGTTCCCATCCCAATGGAGAAATATGTTTTAGCAGGTCTTCTCGTAAACTTATATTTGTACACAGCTGCCCTATCTTTTTCAATCCCTAGTCGTACGAGGGAACATCCGCAAGCAGGACAGATTAATGTTTGCATATTTTTCCCTCCTAGAATGATGAATTTTTTTATTCAATACCTCCATGATTTATGGATTTTAACTGTATTTTTGTACTGTTTTTCCGTCTTTAAAGCCTTCAATCGTAGCATCGAATAAATACTCCGGTACCATGGCATATACGGATCGGCTCCTTAGTACAGAAATACCGGGTATTTTTGTAGGTTTTACCACCTTTGCATACTTCGCGTAGTTAGCGGTCAGAGATATAAGAAATCAGGTATAAAAGAGGGAAACCTGTCCTGAGCTGGCCCTGGGTTTCATCTTTCAGACCTGTGGCTCCTTCTGGTATCGTGGTTACTTGCGACTAAATGTCACAGCATGACCCATTGGCAGGTCTAGATTCCTCGTAACGCGTCCCCATTAGGCGACCCAGTTCAAAGGCATCTTCTACAGATAACACTTTTCCCCCTGGATGTTGGTCAAGCCAGTCTTCGGCTGCATTCGGTGAGCTGAAGAAATGGACTTCGTTGCAGAATGCCGTACGAATCGAGGACATATCATCTGGCGTCACGATTGAGACAACGGCAGTGGAAGGTTCCACGCTTACAATGTGGTCCGGTTCCACATTCAACCGTATAGGTTCTCCGGTGCTGTGACAGGGTGACTCGATGTTGACCGAACGACCGATGAGTGCTGGAAATATAAGTGTGTCAAGGGCGCACCAGGCATATAGTTGCTTCCCATCAACCGTAAAGTGGTGAGGGGTAGGGATAAGGGTAAGACCTAAACCAACGACACGGCCTTGTTCGTCGATTTCCACGCTTGGCAGAGACTGGAGAACTTTCTTCACCTCTTCAACAGGTTTTCCGGTCGTTGTCGCCATATCTTCAATGGTGACAGACTCCCCCCCTGCTAGCATTTGTAACAACGGGCGAAACAGCCACTTCATGGATTCTCCTCCCTCTCCCTTGTTCGACTGTTGGTCAAGTCGGGTTACGATTTCCTGAATTTCAGTTTTCATGTCTTTTTCCTCCTTTGTTATTTTTTGTTCCTATTATTATTTTCGATATTACTTTTCATTACCTAAAAACTCCATTTGTTGGACTAATTGACCGATAAAAGCATCCTTTTCATAGCTTGTCTGATTTTTGAAACTTCATGGGCTCTACCCTATGATAAAAATTTTTTCAATTCGTTTCCAAAAGAGAGAGCTTGTTCCAAAGTCATAATTTCCCCTTGCAATTTTGGATGTTCTTCTTTCCACTTGTTTGCATGCTCAACTGAGCTAAAATAGTGAATTTGTTTACATGTTCCTCCGGCCCATGGAGCCTCAGAATCAAACGGCACTGTCCAGATTACTGTTGAATCAGGAGTTGTTTTTGCTAATTTTCCATTTCGGACAGTTACCTCAATCGGTTCACCTGTGTACGCACAACGGGAATGTATATCGACATCAGCAACCAGAGCAGTTGACAGCTCCAATGTCGATATTGCACACCAGGCAAATAAAGTTCGTCCTCCTAAATGAATCTGGTTAGTAGTCGGTATAATCGATAAGCCCAATGCCCCTACTATTTTTTGATCCGCCTCCCGAACGATCATCTGCCGTTGGGCTAATATCTTCACTACTGACTGAACTGTTTTTGTATTAATTCCCGTTTGATTTATTAAAGAACTTTCTGTAACTGCCTGCCCATCACGAATGGAGAAAAAAATTGTCCGAAGAATAGGCACTGATTCTTTAGGCAGCTTAGCTAACAATAGTTCATAAAATTTTTTGAGTTCTGTTTTATTCTTCATTGTTTAAATCCCTCCATTTGATTGAATGCCTCTTTCGGGGAATCAAGGTACGATTCAATGTGTTTACGCAACTTTTGTAGTTCGTTGATTTGTTCGTCTATCTTGGTCAGTTTATCTTTTAACAAATGTTGTAGATGCGGTTCTATCTCCACCGTATTTTTTTCGAAAATCACTATTAAATCTTTCATTTCCTCCAGTGATACGCCTAATGATCGGAGTTGTTTAATACCATTGATACAAAACACATGCTCTTGGTTATAAACGCGGTAATTACCTTCGCTACGCTTTATAGAAGGCAGTATCAATTCCTTTTCTTCATACAGTCGAATGGCTTTTCGACTGACTCCTGTTTGTTGGGCTAGTTGACCAATCGTTAAATCCTCCATTATCTCCCCCCTTTTCGTTAACTGGAAGACCATCACTGAATTAACTAGAGTTTACAACGTTCACCTTAGGGGAAGGTCAAGTGCAATTTTATAATTTAAATACAAAGTTTAATCAGGAGATAGAAGTAACATCATCTTTAAAATGGTGTTATTGCAACATTTCTATAATAAACTCGACATGAAAACCGTTTCCTTGATACTAGCGAGTATTATATGGTAACCCAAGGCTACCTTCGCGAATGGGTTTGCTTGGGGTAATGTAATTTATACATTCAGATTTTAAAGAATCTTCAATTAAAACAACTTATGGAAATCTATCGTCGGGATGTATGCGAACCCAATCTAACAGAGTTATATCAAATTTTAATTCGTCTTGGTTACACTGTTCCAGCTCCATATAATGCTATTTCGGAATCAAAAACAGTTAAGGAACTAGGAGATATTCAAACGCCTGTTTATAGATGACCAGAAGATACTCATTGGACATTATTTCGCCGTACAGGGATTTATGGACTTTGGAATACTGGGGCAATTTCGAGCCATCGAGCAGACGTAAGTGATGCATTTATTCGTAATTATCATCGTGCAAATCGTTGCACCTAGCCACTGACTCAATGGCTGTTAAAAAGGGATTTATTCCTCTGCCACCATTAGTCATTCCTCGATAATTTGTAGAGAAACTCAATCCTTTTTATTAAGTAAGTTTTATAGATTTCAATAGCAAGAAGACTTAACCAAAGTGCACAGATTGTTGACATAATAAACCGTGTAAAACAAATATGCTATATAAATATTTCATTTCCTTAAACAGTTTAAAGTTAATTTGGCAAAGTACGGAAAACCTTATTCATAAAACAGAAAAAAGATTCCTGAGCAATAATCAGGAATCTTTTTTCTAACTTATCCAGCACAGCAAGATAATTTCGAAACATCTTTATCAAAAGTTAGGACAGCCAGCTTCAATCCTTCTGCCATTGTTAGATATGGAGCCATCGTTTCTCTCAGATCTCCAACAGTTAAACCGAATTTCACAGCTAATGTTGCTGCATAAATTACGTCTCCTGCGTTTTCTGCCACTACATGCGCCCCTAACACTTTCAATGTTTTCGCGTCTGCCACTAATTTGAAAACACCTGTTGTTTCCCGATTAACGAGCGCTCTTGGAACAGCATCCAACGGCAATACCGATGTTTTCACTTCATATCCTTTTTCTTTTGCCTGTTGCTCCGTTAAACCAACCGTTGCAATCGATGGAGAAGTAAACGTAACGCCTGGAACCACTTCTAAATTGACCTTTTGATTTAGTCCTCCGATTGCATTACGAGCAGCAAGTCCACCTTCATAAGCAGCTACATAAACAAATTGGGGACCGAGAGTGACATCTCCAGCTGAATAAATTCGGGAATTGGTCGTTTTAAGATAATCATCAATGACAATTTCACCACGGGAACCAACTTCAACGCCTGCTGCATGTAAGTTTAATGATTCTGTATTTGGTTTTCTTCCAGTGGCAATTAGCAATTGTTCTGCTTCAATAATTCGCTTTTTACCATTTATCTCAACATGAACTTTTTTAATGTCTCCATCTTGCTCAACTCGTTCATAGGTTGCACCTGTTACTAAATTAATTCCCTGTTCTGTTAAGGCCTTAGTAATGGCTTCTGAAATTTCAGGATCGTATTCTTTTAATAGACGCTCGCTTCTTTGAATCAAAGTGACTTCTGACCCGAGGTTATGAAATAGTTGTCCTAATTCCATGCCGATATATCCTGAACCAATTACGGTAAGACGATTTGGAACCTTCTTTAATTCCAATAAGCTAGTGCTTGTTAAATAATCTACTTCATCTAATCCGGGAATATTAGGTGCAGTTGAAGAAGCACCTGTAGCTATTAAAAATCTTTTGGCTGTGATTTGATTGCCATTTACTTCAACTGTATTTTCATTTACGAATTTTGCTTCACCTTTTATTAATTCAAAACCATAATCATCAATTAAATTCACATATTTTTCATTTCGCATCTCGGTTACTAAATCATTCTTTTGTTTTACTAATGGCGCTAAATCAACATTTGAAGCCGAAGTGTGTAATCCCACAAATGGATTATTTTTTGCTAGATGATTGATTTCCCCTGCTCTTAATAAGGTCTTAGAAGGAACGCATCCGACATTAACGCAAGTTCCACCCACCGTTCCACGCTCAATCATAGCCACTTTTGCGTTCAAAGCAACGGCTTCAATGGCAGATGAAAAGGCAGCTCCACCAGAACCGATGATGATGTAATCATAATCATAGTTACCTTCATCATTTAAACTTACATCTGTCCTTTTTTCCGATTGCACTTGTATTTCTTCTGCTTCGCCCGGTTGATATTGTGCGTCAGTAATCGCTGTTTTCGCGATATCAATGTCTACATCATACGGTAGTTCAAACAGTGCTTCTCCGCGACGAAAGTCTACTTCAATCCCTTTTGCACCTGCATTTTCAAGAGCAACCGCAATATGTTCTTCACAACCAGTGCAGGTCATTCCTTCAACGTTTAGCCGATATTTTTTCAATAAATTCGTCTTTTGTTCCGATTGAAATTCTTCTGCTTCGCCCGGGTGATAGTTTGCGTCAGCAATCGCATTTTTCGCGTCTTCAACTTTCACGTCATCAGGAAGCTCAAATACAGCTTCTCCACGGCGAAAATCTACTTCAATCGCTTTTGCACCCATGTTTTCAAGAGCGACAGCTACATGCTGTTCACAACCCGAACATGTCATTCCTTGCACGTTCACTCGATATTTTTTCATGGTAAAAATATCCTCCTTTTATTCGACGGGGAGACCCAAGTCTGAAACCTCCGTCTTAATTGCATCTAAATTGGTTTTCGTATCATCAAAAGAAACCGTTACTTCCGCGGTGCTTCCATTAACTTTAATGGCTGTTTTGCCAGCACCTTCAACCTGTGCAATGGCATCTTCCACAACTGATGGCGGGCAGCAATCCATCCCTGCTATAACCATGAATGTCCCCGTCTTCTCAGCTTCAGTAATAGCTTTTACATCCTTCTCTGAATTCATAGCAGTTGTTTTCACTTCACTCTTAGATACTTCAGTTTTTTGGACTTCTTGTTCGTTACTGCATGCACTAACCACTAGCATAAGGGATAGCAACATCATAATCCTGATTATTTGTACTTTCACATAATACACCCCATTTTTTATAGTCAACTTTCAACTGAAAATAAGAAAAGAAACATGGTAAAAACAAGGAACGTTGTAATCCATAAGCCAATGACAGAACTTTTCCTTTTACCCTTTCTTCCATAAACCATATAAAAGGAGTACGCAAGAAGGACAATGGTAACGATGCTGAACAATAACCGATACTTCAACGAGTAGAATGCGATTGCGCCTGCAAACCCAGTGAGTCCAAGGGGAATCAAGATTAGTGGACCCAGGCAACAACCCGCCATAACAAAAGCTGAAAATACAGTGGCTACTTGTGAAACTTTTTCTTTCATGACTTGAACTTCTCCATGCTGCAACAATCATGTGTGGTTGTATCTTTCTTTGTTTCCTCTTTTGTTTCTGGATCAAGTTTTCTCCAGCCCTTGAAAAGAGCGAAAACGAATAACAGACCCATCATGATGAAAATAACATTTTTAAATTCCGTGAAGTATGATCCCAGTGCTGTTCCTGCAATCAACGGAAGTAGTAAAAACAGATGACACGGGCATGTGATGAGTGCGACAAGAAACCAACCTGAACTTTTTATTATGTTTTTCATTTCTGTTTCACCTCTTATTTCTTCATCAGTGTTTCAATAATGGGGCATTCGTAAATATCTTTGTTTTCGGGACATCTTTCTTTAAGATCCATCAGCATTCGTTCAATCCTTTTAAGATCTTCAATTTTACGTTGAATGTCCTCTATCTTCAAAATAGTGAAATCATACATATCACGACACTTCGCTTCATCGCGATCGACAACCCCTAGCAATTTATCAATTTCATTTAAGGTAAATCCTAATTCCTGCATTCGTTTTATGAAATGCAATCGATCGACCGTTTGTTGGGAATACATTCGGTATCCTTTTTCCGTACGTTCAGGCTCTGGAATTAAGCCTAAACGCTCATAATATCGAATGGTCTCCTTGTTAACACCGCACTTGTCAGCCAGTTCTCCGATACGAAATTTCATACGTCTCACCTCACTTACAGCATAAACCACGTACCTTAGTACAGGGTAAATATATAGTTTACTTCATTCATGAGATTTTACTTACCCTTAGAGCCAGATAACGTGCCGCCAAAAACAGCAGCCCCAACCTCAAAGGCTTCCGCAAGAGTCAGCTTGTCCTTCGCCGTTGTTGAATTCTTTTCATTCGCTTTTTGCCAATGTTCCTCAGAACAATAAAATTGAATGGCTGGGCAACAGCTGGTAGAAATGGACGTTGGCTCATTCGATTCGCAAGAAGAATCGCAGCATGCGTTGGTATCGGCAGCATCCGTTGTTCCCAAGCCTACAACCACGGTATCAGGATTGGCAACGGGCATGTTGTTTTTCACATCGATGGTAATCTTTTCACCGCAAAATGCACATTCCGATTCAATAACGGCATCTGTAAACATCGATGGAATGCCAAGGGCATCAATCGCACACATGGAATAAGCTGGCAACATTCCAGCCAATGTAACACGGTGTGGAGTCGGAACTCCTGAAAAAGGATACGCCACGTTCACATCCCCAGAGTTTTGGTCCCAGTGAATTAAATCCAATTCCCTTAAACGTTGAAGAGCAGATTGGACATCAATTTGTTCCTCTGTTGCAGTTAAATCATTGATGTTGACGATTTTTCCCTCAGCCATGAAAAGAAGAATGTCTAAACGGATACTATTTTCTGAAGGAGACAATAAACGGATTTTTCCCTCAAATCCTTCTTCTGGCAAACCAAGTGATTGTAACACCTTGTCCTTTAACGAAGTATTCAAATGATTTTGATTCATGTTGCTGCCTCCTCTATTTGATCTGCAATTATTTACAGGAATTTTTCTTCCTAGTACAGAATAAACCCTGTACCATAGTACAGGGTCAAGTATGATTTATTATTTTATCTTCTAAAACTAAACTATCCCATTAGTTAAGTATAACCTTACCATCTATTCTGAAATTTAACATAGATATCCAATTTTCTTTAAAAGTGTTGTTATAGTGATAGGTAAGCTTTTGAAGTTATCTCCAGCTTTTCCCCCACTTCACACCGTACAGGCGAGTTTCCCAGCATACGGCGTTCCAACTAATTCAATTCATTCAAGATTTTTATGATTATGCAAAGTTTTTGTGGAGAATCAGATAGCTTCGTTCAGACATTGCTTACGCAATTTATTGACTTCTGTAAGTTGCTTTTCATTTAACTTGAGTGAGTTTAAAAGCACTTGTATTTTCTCTAAATCTCTCAAATGTATAAGGAGATGGACAGATTTATGCAATATCATTAAGTTTCCGTATGAATCATCTTTGGTGAGATGGTACGGTGTCTTATGGTGACAATGCCATTCATCCAGTCCTAATTCAACCCCTGTAACAGCACATTTCCCATATTGTGCAATAAATCTACTTATCCGGTTATCGTTGTATTCGATGGAACGGCTCGGTATGAACTGTTTCATCACACGAGTAAGCGTTTGTTTATTGATTGCTCGCAAGTTTTGATGAATTTTGTCCCTACCTACGGTAGTGTAGTTACAAATAATTTGAGAGAAGTTCAGATTTATCTTACAACGTTGGGCATGAATTGGGATAAGTACCATTTCTTTTATTTTGAAGTACTTACACTCATATCCCTTGTACCGTTTCTGTAAGGATTTTGGAAAGTCCTGAAACGTAGCTTCTTTTCTCAATTCTTTTAAACGATTAAATAACGCTTTATGAAGACGATAGTTCAGCTCAGTTAAATCATCAGTGATGTGTGAGGCTGCTGAATAATAATTTTGGATTCCCATTATAACTGTATTAAAGTGCCAAACATTCTCAACCGATTGGTGTTTCTGAATCTCTTTGATTGTTTGTTTTACTTTTATCTGTGCATTTTTGAGCGCATTCTTTGTCATGTGTGAGCGAGCGACATAAAGAGTCCTTTTCTTTGTCTTTTTCAGATGGGCTTTGAAACGAAAACCTAAAAACTCTGATGAGTTTTTCTTTAGGTTGACCACCTTTGATTTTTGTTCGCTAATTTCAAGGCGAAGCCTTGTATGAAGAAAATCATTCACTGCATAATACATTTTAATTGCTTGTGAACGAGTGCGACAAAGAATTTTAGGCAAGTAGACCACTGGAACCTCCCCAGTAGTCCCTCTCAGAACCGGACGTGAACCTCTCAGCTCATCCGGCTCCCATTATTCAGCCGTAGGCTTAATACCTAATTCCCAATGTTTAAAGAACTTTGGGTTCTGATTTGCAATTCTACCTAAGAAATATTCAGCTCTTTTCTTGTGACGAGCCAACCTTTTGTATTTCTTCCTTGCCCACATTATTAAGGCTTTGTTGATATGCCTTAATGTTGTGTACATTTCTGATTTGTAGAACTTTCCATAGAAATTTATCCAGCCTATTATCTTTGAGTTAAACATTTTGGATAGGTCCTCAAGGTCCTTTTCTGCTTTCAACTGTAATTTCCAGTTCCTTACTTCTTGTCGAATTGTTCTCTTTGATTTGTTACTAATCGCAGGTGTAAAGTTGATAAAGTGCTTTCCCCATCTATTCTTAGAACGTCTTGGTCTGAACGTATAGCCTAGAAAATCAAACGAAATATTTTCATGATTTTCTTTTCTATCCTCATCTTTACAATATATAATTCTTGTTTTGGATGGATGTAGCTCAAGCTTACATTCCTTCATCCTATTGTTTAATGATTCAAGCAATCTAACTGCTTCAGCTTCTGAATTGCAATGGATAACTGCATCATCTGCATATCTAGCAAATGGATTATTGGGATGGTTAATGGTCATCCATTTATCAAATGTGTAGTGTAGAAATAGGTTCGCAAGAACTGGACTTATGACTCCACCTTGCGGTGTACCAGAGATACGTTCTTTTATACCTTCTTTAGTTTGAAAAGGAGCCCTAAGCCATCTTTCAATATATAGCTTTATCCATTTGATATTTGTGTGCTTTTCCACTGCTTTCATTAGTAATACATGATCAATGTTGTCGAATAAGCCTTTAATATCAAATTCTAGAACCCAGTTGTATCTCCAACACCTTTTGCGAGTTATCTCTAATGCTTGAATTGCACTTTTTCTAGGTCTGTAACCATAAGAATCCTCATGAAAGTAAGGTTCCACCGAAGGTTCAAAATACAGTTTTACAACCATTTGTGCAATTCTATCTGTAACAGTTGGAATTCCTAGTGTCCTTGTGCCACCAGCTTTCTTTGGTATATCTACAGCTTTAACAGCTGGTGGAAAGTAACTTCCTGAAGACATTCTGTTCCACAGTTTATAGAGATTATCCTTTAGGTTCAGTTCGAATTCTTCTATTGATTCCTCATCAATTCCTGCTGATCCTTTATTTGCTTTTACTCTTAGAAAGGCTTCATAAATCACCCTTTTTGATATTGCATATGGCTTTGTTTTATTCATAAGTTCCTCCCATTTTATGATGGTTGACTTGCTCATAAAACTGAATAACATAACCCCTTTGCTCTACCTCCGTTAGGAGGTTTCTTTGCTACTACGAGTTATTCCGCCCCTATACATAGCATTGGTACTCTAATTCTTGTGGGTCTTCCACTTGAATTTCTCCCTTAACATCCATGTCGTAGGTTCCCACGTTCCACACTCAAGCCTATATTAAGTTCACGCCGCCTTTATACCGGTCACCGAACGGACAGTAAACAGGTTTCCTCCGAACTTATCCTGAGTTAACGACTCCCCCTCAGTTTTGATGACAACCCTATGCTTTCGATACTTCCTCAGCGGTTCAATGATTTTCGTCTCCTTAATATGTACCTGACAAAGTCTTGCTCTGCCTTTTCCTTAACGCTCAATACCATAGCTTTTGACTATAGCACCATAAGGTGGTTTGCAATCTCTACCTGTATAGCGATTGCGAGAGGCCCACTCTCATCTTAAGTGCAGCATAGCTTCCTATTGTGCTTAAGCACATTTTGGTTGCTTTCGTGGCACACAGTCATCTGCATATCTCACGATGTAGCAATGTTTTAAATTAGATTGTTTCAACGCATTATATCTGCCAAGATTTGATTTATATAACTTATGTGTTTCAAAGCTTTCCCATTGATTACTAACCCACCAGTCTAGTTCATTTAATACGATATTAGATAAAAGTGGTGATAAGATCCCCCCTTGGGGTGTACCTTTCTTTGGGAAACCTTCCCCAATAATTTCAGCCTTTAAAAGACGTGAAATAATGGAAAGCAATGCCTTGTCTCGAATGCCTAAAGACCACATTTGTTTTATTAATTTGGCATGATTTACATTGTCAAAAAATCCTTTTATATCAACGTCAACACAGTGATATAGGCATGCGCGATTAATGAGCGTTTCAAACCTAGCTTTCGCATGATGTGTATTGCGGTTTGGCCTAAAACCATAACTATGTTTATAGAATTTCGCTTCACAAATCGGCTCAAGTACTTGCAAGATACACTGTTGGAACAATCTATCCCAGATAGTCGGAATCCCTAAGGGCCGAGTTTTCCCATTTGCCTTAGGAATGAATACTCTCCGGACGGCTTGGGGTGTATAGTATTCAAACATTCTTTGTATCGTCGATACAACCTCAGATACAGATAATCGGTTTATATCTTCAATCGTTAATCCGTCATCTCCAGCAGTTTTACTGCCAGTGTTTCGTTTAATATTCCGATAAGCTAACCGTATATTATCATCGGATTGCATTAAGTCTAGTAATCCATAAAAATTCTGTCCATTGGCACTTTGAGCATATAAAGAATCAAAATTGTACTGCATATCATAATACTCATTGTGTCTCAGTTTCTTTCGTTTTAACAAGTTGGTGACTCCTTTAGGAGCTGAACCTCTATTAGTCTTACAAGAACCTTATTAATCGTTGAAGAACTGCCTTGCATGGCTGAATGAATCTTTTATTAGTCTGGTGGCTATCCCTCAACGTTCATTACACGTTTCAATGGTACTGTGCCACTACTTTCACTGATATAAAGAAAAGTTATATGGTCGCTAATCTCACGACTAGTTTCCTTTTCAACGCTTCATAGAGAGTAAGCTCTCCACGTTATCAGCTTACAACGTTGAATTATGTCTATTATGGAACAAACTTAGGTGCTTCCTATGAGCCTGTTAGCAATCGCATGTGCCTGTAACACAAGATGGATTTTTATATTATGGATTCTTACTCACCCACAGCTAACCCTACATTTAGTAGTAAATACATTTCTGTATAATGCCAGTCTAGACCCGTACATTCAGAAGTTCGTCAGCAATATACTTTCTTATTTTATTTCGTCGCATTCTCACCATATCTGTTCAACCCAAGCACCATGATTTACACCACCCCATCGGGTAGGCTTTCGTCAGCTATACTGTTACGGTAAATTCTCACGCCTATTAGCCGAGCTTATAACACACTTTTTCTTACTAAACAGTGTGCTATTCGACGCAGGGGGAGCCTTTCGGAGCGTTACCTCCTCATTCGACTCCTCGACATAACCCTTCAGTTTCAGAACTCTAAAACTGCCTGACCTTTACCGAAATTGTGTGTCCACATTTCATTTGAGTCAAGAACATTTCGCACCCACAATCTGGCCCGATTATTGAACAAAATTAAAAAAGCCATTTAATTCATTAGTTCATGGACAAATCACCATAAACGACCGTTTTTGGTTATGAATAGAGAACTTCTCTAAAAACCTTAAAAACTACTTAAATACATAACCAAAAATATAACCAAAATCAAAAGACCAATATATCTATTTAAAACCCCTTTTTGGTATAGTTAACATATTAGAAAAGGGGAGATTTGTGTTGAAATTTGGATATGCACGCGTAAGTACACAAGATCAATCATTATCATTACAACTCGATGCATTAGCTCACTACGGAGTGGATCAGATTTTTGAAGAAAAAGAATCAGGAAAAATGAAAAATCGACCTCAATTAGATGAACTACTTAAAGTTTTACGTAAAGATGACACGGTCATTGTTTATAAATTAGATCGTATCAGTCGTAGTACCAAACATTTAATTGAGCTTATGGAATATTTCGAATCAAAGGAAATTCATTTTGTTTCCATACAAGACAAGATCGATACCACAACTGCTATGGGACGGTTCTTTTTCAGAATGTTAGCCAGCATAGCAGAATTAGAACGAGATATTATTAGTGAACGAACGAAGGATGGATTGACGGCTGCTAGAGCTAGGGGAAGAAACGGAGGCAGACCGAAGGTTGATTTAAAGAAAATAGAACTTGCTATAAAAATGTATGAAAGCAAAGATTACTCTTTATCTCAAATTAAGACGGCAACAGGCATTGGAGCGACAACCTTATATCGTTATCTAGAAAAGAAAAAAGATATCTAGCAAGGAGTTGTAGCATGAGAGGGAAAGAATTACTAACAGAAGATCAAAGAACGGAATTTGTACGAATTCCAGCTGATATGAGCGAAAGTGAACTAGAAACTTATTATACTTTTTCACAATATGACCTTGAAATTATTAAACGACACAGAAGAGATCATAATCGATTAGGCTTTGCTGTTCAATTATGTGTTCTACGCTATCCTGGATGGTCCCTTTCAGATGTTGGACCTATTCCAGATTACATAATCGAATACATAGCTAGCCAAATAGATGTTAATCCTAATTCATTTTCTTTATATGCCCAACGAGAGCCAACTAAACATGAGCATATGGAAGAAATCCGTCAAGTTTATGGTTATCAAAATTTTTCCTTAGGGAACTATCGCAAGGCAGCTCAGTTTCTTTTGAATCATGCCCTTCAAAATGGAAATTCAATGTATCTTCTTCGTACAGCACAAGAAGAACTACGTAATCAGAAAATTATTCTCCCTGGCATGACTACTATAGAAAGGCTTGTTTGGGAAACTCGTCAACGAGCAGAGGAAAGGATTTTTAAATCATTAACTTGTACTCTTTCCAAATGGCAAAAACAAAAGTTAGATAAACTTATAGATCCATTTGTAGACAATAGAAAAACCCCTTTAGCATGGCTGAGGGAGCTTCCCGGCCAATCTTCACCTGAAGCCTTTTTAAAAGTCATAAAGCGCTTAGAATATATTCGAGAATTAAAATTAGAAATAAATACAGAACAAATCCATCCCAATCGGTTACTTCAATTATCTCGTATTGGAGCACGGTATGAACCCCACTCATTTCGAAGATTTAAAGAAATGAAGAAATATGCAATTCTTGTTGCCTATCTAGTAACACTAAGCCAAGATCTAATTGACCAAGCAATTGAAATTCATGATAGACAAATGATGATTTTACAATCAAAGGGTCGTAAAACACAAGAGGAAATGCAAAAAGAAAATGGAAAAGCAGTGAATGAAAAAGTCGTGCATTTTGCAGATATTGGTGCTGCACTTATTCAAGCACGAAATGAAGGGCTTGATCCATTTAATGCTATTGAAATGATTATGCCGTGGGATAAAATTGTTTCTTCCGTTGAAGAAGCCCAAAAATTAGCCCGACCGATGGATTACGATTATCTAGATTTGTTAGAAAATCGGTTTTCTTATCTAAGAAAATATACTCCTACTTTTCTTAAATCTCTTGAATTTCGTTCTACACAAGGTACAGAGCCATTATTGCAAGCCCTAAAAACGCTAAATGAAATAAATGAATCTGGTAAAAGAAAAATTCCAAATGATGCCCCGGTAGATTTTATTCCTAAACGTTGGAAGAAGCATGTTTATGGTGATGATGGAATAATTAACCGGCACTATTATGAGATGGCTGCACTAACAGAGTTGAAAAATCATATTCGTTCAGGCGACATATCCGTAGTCGGTAGTAGACTTCATAAAGATTTTGAAGAGTATCTTGTTCCTAAAAAAGATTGGACAACAACTCGTCTTACGGAAACTAAACTAGCCGTTCGTTCATCGGCAGATGAATATATTGAGGAAAGAAGAAAGTCACTAGCTCAACGCCTTACATGGGTTTCAAATAATCTTGATTCTCTAGAAGGAGTAAATATCGAAAAGGCTAAGATCCGAGTGGACCGTTTGGAGAAGAATACACCCGAAGAAGCGAGAGCTTTTAGCCTGTCTTTATATAATATGTTGCCAAGAATAAAGCTCACTGATCTTTTAATGGAGGTAGCACACTGGACAGGATTTGATGAAATGTTGATACATGCCTCAACCAATCGCCCACCAAAGGGAGAGGAAAAAGTAGTTCTCATGGCTGCTCTCATGGCGATGGGAACTAACATAGGTCTTACTAAAATGGCAGAAGCGACACCAGGAGTTACCTATCATCAAATGGCTAATGCAGCGCAATGGCGTTTATTCGATGATGCTATAAGTCGTGCACAAGCGACATTAGTAATTTTTCAACATAAGCTTAAACTAGCTTCCTATTGGGGAGATGGAAGTACCTCTTCCTCTGATGGAATGCGCGTACAGGTTGGTGTTTCATCGTTACATGCCGATGCCAATCCACACTATGGGTCTGGAAAAGGGGCAACCATTTATCGATTTACCAGTGATCAATTTTCAAGTTTTTATACGAAAGTCATTAATACCAATGCTCGTGATGCTGTACACGTTATCGATGGATTACTTCATCATGAGACAGATTTAAATATTGAAGAGCATTTTACAGATACAGCTGGCTACGCCGACTCAGTATTTGGATTGAGTCATTTACTAGGATTTCGTTTTGCACCAAGGCTACGTGATTTAGCTGACTCTAAGCTATTCACCATCCAAACGCCGAATGAATTCCCAAAACTAGAAAATATACTCCGTGGTCGTATTAATACTAAAATTATTCAAGAGAATTTTGATGACGTATTACGTGTAGCTCATTCTATTCGAGAAGGAAAAGTGTCTGGTTCACTTATTATGGGGAAATTAGGGTCATATGCGAGACAAAATAAACTTGCAACTACTTTGCGAGAAATGGGGAGAATCGAAAAGACCATTTTTATTTTGGATTACATATCTAACGAAACACTACGCCGTCGAATTCAGCGAGGACTAAATAAAGGGGAAGCCATGAATGGGTTAGCAAGAGCCTTATTCTTTGGAAAACGAGGTGAGTTACGAGAACGAGGAATACAAGACCAACTACAACGTGCAAGTGCTTTAAATATTCTAATAAATGCTATTAGCGTATGGAATACCGTTTATCTTACAGAAGCAACAAAATTATTGAAGGAAAAGGGGAATTTGAGAGAAGATTTACTTAAACATGTTTCTCCGTTAGGATGGGAACACATTAATTTTCTTGGTGAATACAACTTTGATGCAAGTAAAGTAGCAAGTCTACATTCACTACGCCCTCTTATTCAATAATACTAAAAGCCGATGATTCCTTAGCGTAGGAAAAATCGGCTTTCTTTATGTCGAAATTTGCTTAGCGTATGTTTTCCGCGTTTTGTTGGTAGGACCCCTTCTAAAGCATATTCTACTTTTCCATCCAACCCCCATGCAATTGTCGTTAAAAGGCCATGCTCTGATTTTACAGCTTTTTCTCCCGTGTTCATAAGCATAAAGCATCCAGTGCCATAAGTATTTTTGGCCATTCCCTCTTGATAGCATGCCTGACCAAATAACGCTGCTTGTTGGTCCCCGGCAACACCTGCGATTGGAACATTTTGACCGAAGAAATGATAATCAACCGTATATCCATAGATTTCTGAAGAAGGGCGTACTTCTGGAAGCATTGACTTTGGAACAGTTAAAATATCTAATAGTTCATCATCCCATTTCAATTCATGGATATTATACATTAACGTTCTTGAAGCATTTGTGTAGTCAGTCACGAATGCTGCTCCGCCAGTAAGCTTCCAGATGAGCCATGTATCAATTGTACCGAACATCAAATCTCCGTTGGCTGCTTTTTCTCTAGCCCCGTCTACAGAATCTAAAATCCATTTAACCTTCGTGCCTGAAAAATAAGCATCGATTAATAGACCTGTTTTATCTCTAAATAAGTCATTATATCCCTGTGATTTTAATTCCTCACAAATCCCTGCCGTTTGTCGTGATTGCCAAACAATTGCATTGTATATAGGAAGTCCTGTTGTTTTATCCCATACAACTGCAGTTTCACGTTGGTTTGTAATCCCTATTCCCGCGATCTGTTCCGGCTTCACATTCGTTTCAGATAAAACTTGAGCAATAACGGATAAAATTGATCCCCAAATCTCATTAGCGTCATGCTCAACCCAGCCTGGCTTTGGAAAGTGCTGAGTGAATTCTTTTTGAGATATATGAATGATTTCCCCTTGTTTGTTAAAAAGTATTGCTCGTGAGCTTGTTGTTCCTTGGTCAAGTGATAAGATATATTTTTCCATTATGATTTCTCTCCCTTTTGTGAATGATCTTTATTTTTTAAATTAAACGGATGCTTTTGTATGAGAAGAAACATTAGCATCTTGACCTCTGCTTTTTGCGAATGCTGAAAGAGCAATAATGGCCACTACAACCGTACATATCCAAAATGCAGCACTTCCTTCACTTAAGAAAACTTGCTTATAAAAAAGCGCCCCATAAACTCCCCCGATGATTGGTCCAACAACTGGGATCCAAGCATAACTCCAGTTTGAACTTCCCTTGCCTGCAATCGGTAACAAGAAGTGGGCAATTCTTGGCCCCAAATCACGTGCTGGGTTGATTGCATAACCTGTTGTTCCCCCAAGTGAAAGACCGATTGCTAATATTAAGAAACCAACAATTAACGGGTTAAGACCTTCAGTAAATGAATTAGAGCCAATTGTAAGTAAACCAAGTACTAAAACAAATGTACCAATTATTTCACTTAAGAGATTTGCTGGAGTAGACTTAATGGCTGGGTCTGTTGAAAATACAGCCAACTTAGCACCCTTGTCTTCTGTTGCTTTCCAATGTGGGAGGTAGTGAAAAAAGACAATAACTCCACCAAGAAATCCACCGATCATCTGAGCAAAAATATAAGAAGGTACATCACTCCATGGAAAATCTCCAATCGATGCTAATCCTAATGTAACTGCTGGATTAAGATGTGCTCCACTTATCTGACCAACAGCATAAACACCAAATGTTACAGCCATAGCCCAACCGAATGTAATAACAATCCATCCTGAGTTTTCGGCTTTTGAATTTTTAGTACAACTCCTCCAACTACTCCTCCCCCGAAAATAATTAAAATCATTGTACCAATGAGTTCCCCTAAAAAAGCTGTCATAATATTTCCCCCTTATTACGTAAGTAGTTTACCTTTTGTGATAGAGCTACTTGGTAAAAGAACACAGAAAAATCCACAGCAAACACCCCCTAAAGATAAGGGATTGCTGTGGATCTCCGATTCTCCGTCACAAGATATAAACTTAATTATAAGTTAATCGATTTTGAAAGCGCTGTCAACAACTATTTGTATTATTTTCAATTTCTTCCATCTATTGGAGAAAAGTGATTCCATAGTTGTTTATTTGATGTTGTTACTGCTTTTACACCAGCATGAAGTGCGCTTTCTACATCTTGTGTTGTTCGGATAAATCCTCCAGCAAAAATGGGTATTTTCACTTTTAAATGAACTTCTTGTATAATCTCAGGGATAATCCCAGGTAATAGTTCAATATAATCTGGTTTTGTTTTTTCAATTAAAGCACAGCCTTTATTTAGTGCACTACTATCCAATAAAAATAGACGTTGAATAGCAAGTAAACCTTTTTCTTTAGCTTTTGAAATTACGTTTGCTCTTGTTGAAATAATCCCTTCAGGTTGAACTTGATGACATAGGTAGTCAATGCCATAATCGTCCGCTTTTAAGCCATGTATTAAGTCAGCATGTAGAAGGACCTTTTTCTTATGTTGTTTAGCCTTTGTCGTTATGTTCTTCAAATTTCCAATGTGCAGATCAAGCAAGACAATATATTCATAGGGACTATCTAATAATTTCTCAAAATCCTTCATGTTTCGTAAAGCAGGCAAAATGATTTGATTGTCTAATGTCATATCCAACATCCTTATTGTTATATTTCAAAGAAAAATGTTTGTTAGATATTTCTTATGAACATAACAGCTACAATTCTAGCTTTTTTCATCAGTTAAAAATGCTTCAAGAGCTAGTAATGCTTCCTCTTCGTCATCGCCATCTATCATTACAAGAATTGATTGATTATTTTGGATAGATACGCCCATAAGACTCAAAATGCTTTTGGCATTTACCTTCTTTGTATCTATGTTGAAATAAACAGTGCTTTTAAAAGGATTCATTAATTTTATTAATTCTGCCGAGGGCCTTGCATGAAGACCATTTTCAATTTTTATTTTTATTTCTTTTTCAATCATATCTTGCGCTCACTCCTGACCCTTTCTTATCTTGTGATTTTTTGCAATTGTTTTGCCCCCTCTGCTGCTTCAAGCACCTCCTGAAGAGAGCCTCCAATACCGGCCTCTACAACTGCTGCGAATCCTCCTTCAACGAGCGGTGCGTCAGCTAGCCGAATCTTAGATTGATTTTTATCGAGCAACTCTAACGCTAGTTCTGCGTTTATTAAAGCACTTCCTAAATCAAAGAGAATCACAATTCCTTTTTCAGTATAGATAGACTCTATTGCTTCCTTAATATCAAACGCATTTGTTCCAATTCCTCCATCAGCTCCCCCAGAAATTGCAATAGAAACGTCTGGTTGAACTTGCTGCAGCAATTCTCTTAATCCAGTAACGAGATGATAACTATGCGAGATTAATAATAAACTTACTTTACTCATCACAATCTTCTCCTTCTAATACGTTCGCTAATGCTTCAAATAGATAGCAGGAGGACGCAGCACCTGGATCAATATGTCCAATAGATCGTTTACCAAGATAAGCAGCACGACCTTTTTTTGCTTCTAAGTTTATCGTTCCTTCCTTCGTTTTTTCTGCAAGCTGAGCAAGTTCATTTGGGCGTAAGCTATCTCCTTGTTCGATCATAAATGTAACGACAGGCTCCCAGACGTCAATCATTGTTTTATCTCCTATTTGAGCACGACCTCTGAGTTTTAGTCCTTCCAAGGAAGCATTAAATGCTTGGGCTAATTCAGATATAGTAATAGACTCCTTATTTTGAAAAATAGGAGAGGCTTTTATAAAAGCTGTTCCATAAAGAGGACCAGAAGCACCACCAACTTTCGAGATAATTGTCATCCCAATCTCTTTAAATAAAGTAGAAAGGTCCGGGTATTCCTTATTTTCGATTTTATTCATAACCTCTTGAAAGCCTCTTGCCATATTTACCCCATGATCACCGTCACCGATTGCTAAATCTAAATCAGTTAAATCGTGTTTTTGATCTTGTATTTTTGAGTTTAAAATTTTAATCCAGTGCTTTGCTTTTGGTACATCGAATTCCATGTTATTACGTCCTTTCTCAGTTAATCATTACCTATACTTAGCGTTTAAAAGCCAATGTATCTGCATGAGTATCAAGTAACTCCATTAATTGTTGATCAAGTTTAAGAACAGATATGGAACAACCAGCCATTTCTAATGCTGTCATAAATTCGCCAACAAAAGTGTCATAAATCTCCACATGTTGTTCGTCTAGGATACTTGCTACCTTTTTGTTAACAATATAAAGCTCCATCAAAGGTGTTGCACCAAGACCATTAATGAGAACAGCTACTTTATCATTTTGTTTTATGTCTAAATCATCCAGAACTTTTGTTAGAAGAGTTTCAGCAATTGTATTTGCTGTTTGAATAGAGGTTTTTTCAATACCTGGTTCACCATGGATTCCCATCCCAATTTCAATTTCATTTTCTAAAAGAGAGAAGCCTGGCTTACCAACAGCCGGGATGGTGCAGGGCGTTAAGGCCATACCCATTGATCGAACGTTATGAATCACTTTATTTGCAATAGCCTCTACCTCTTCTAGCGTTGCACCTCTCTCTGCGGCAGCACCTGCGATCTTATGAACAAGAACAGTACCAGCAATACCACGTCTCCCTGTTGTATATGTACTGTTTTCAACAGCAACATCATCATTCACTACAACTTTTGCAACGTTTATTCCCTCTGCCTCTGCTAATTCAGCAGCCATTTCAAAGTTCATTACATCACCTGTATAGTTTTTAATAATCAATAACACTCCAGAACCGCTATCAACAGCTTTAATCGCTTCAAAAACTTGATCAGGTGTTGGAGAAGTAAATACTTCACCAGAAACTGCAGCATCAAGCATTCCAACTCCTACGTAACCTGCATGTGAAGGTTCATGTCCACTTCCACCTCCGCTTACTAAGCCTACTTTTCCTTCAACAGGAGCGTCTGCTCTTACAAGGACTGTAGTATCCTGTATTAACTTAAGTTTATTAGGATGTGCAGCAACCATCCCCTCCAGCATTTCTTGAACAACTGTATTGGCATCATTAATTAATTTTTTCACGTGTATTCCTCCTTTATTGATTCTCAGTTAACCTAATTGCAAGTTCCATGCCAATAAATAAAACGCTTACAAATAAGCGTTTTAAAATGTTTATAGGGGGAAATTGGTAAAAAGTATCAAGTATTTTGATATTTTTTACCAAGTAAGTGCTCTAAACCATATTTCCTTATTTTTTTTGCTGCTGTTTTGTGTGTAATTCCTAATGCATGAGAAAGCTGATTATAGCTAGGGTAATATTGACATGCATGAGTGAATATTTGCCTTTCATATTCCTCGAGAGTAAGAATGTTACTTACTGGTAAAAGGTCTAGTTTTTGAGAAGCTGAAGATCTCTCTTCTTTATAAATATAATGAGGCAAATCTCTAATTTTCAAGGAATAATCATCTGTTAGATTAAAAAGCCTTTCAATGATGTTTTCGAGTTCGCGAATGTTTCCTGGCCAATGATAGTTCGATAATATCTCAATTAAACCATGTTCAAATCCGTTGATATTTTTTCCCAAGTGTTGATTAAAATGTTCACGAAAATGCTCAATTAAGAGAGGGATGTCCTCTTTTCTTGATCGTAGCGGTGGTAAATGAATGGGAATAACATTTAATCGATAATATAAATCTTCACGGAATTTCCCTTCTTCTATCATTTTCGCTAGGTCTCTGTTCGTAGCGGCAATAACCCTAACATTGATTGTAACCGGCTCAAAGCCACCTACACGGTCGACTTCCTTTTCTTGCAGAACTCTTAACAGCTTTACTTGTAAATCCAAGTTTAAGTCACCTATTTCATCGAGAAAAATAGTTCCGTTATCAGCTAGTTCAAATTTTCCTCGATGTACCTTGTAAGCACCTGTAAAAGCACCTTTTTCATGGCCAAAAAGCTCACTTTCTATTAAATTCGGTGAAATGGCAGAGCAATTGACCCGGATATATGATCGCTCACTACGATCACTTGTTTCATGGATGGCTCTTGCAACAAGTTCTTTTCCTGTACCGCTTTCACCTGTTATCAGCACAGTTGAATCTGTTTTTGAAACCTTATTAGCCATAGATAAGGATTCTAGTAGAACCTCACTATTTCCAATGATTTTATTAAATGCAGAATTCAGTTTTTGATGTTTAGATAATTCTCTCTCTAAATACTTCGTTCTTTCCTCCATTAGCTCTAGTTTTTGTAAGAGAATCTTTATTTCATCCAATGGGCTTAATGTAACAACTGTACCGCGAAAGATTTCATCAAATATAATTGGGTTTATTTTTGTAATATATGTTAATTGTTGATTCACTTGGATAATTTTCATAAAAGGTTCAGGGCATTTTTGATGTGACTTCCAAAGGTTGTCACCGATAATCGATTGAATTTTTTTCATTTTTTTATTCTTGATCAGCATTGAATGCATTTCATCGTTAATAAAGATAAATTCCCCTTTTTCATTTGTTAGGGCAATTAAATCTGAAACGGATTGTAAGACAAGATCTAGTCTTTGCTGTAACTCCTGAACTTCATTTAGTTCTTTTGTTATTTTTTCTAAGTTCGAAATATCCTGAAAAACGGCCACAGCACCAATGACTTTATCCTGAAAAATTAGAGGAGATCGATTGGTCAGTATCGTATAATGATTTATTTTTTGCTTTTGTGCGAATTCTGGTTGACCAGTTTTCATGATGGCATGTAATCTTGATTGAGGAATAACAACATTAGCCTTATGGTTATAGAGCTCATTTGGAGTTTTTTCGAGTAGTTTTACAGCAGCATCATTTACATATGTAATCACATTGTCACGATCAACTACAACCACCCCATTTGGAAGCTTTGTGAAGGCTTCTTGAAGAATATAAGAGTTTTCCATCATGATAAGATCAGCTTCAATTTCTTTTATATTCTCAACATCCTTTTCCTCAAACAGCTCAACGATTTGTTTTGCTACATGTGATGGTATTTCATTGGGAAATGTCAACGAAAACTCTTCACCTTGCTCAATTTTTAAAGAAACTAAGGAAAGTAGATTGTTCGCTTGAACTTTTTTATCCTTATAAATCACATAGCTGTTTTTAATTGCTTCTTTATCCTTTAAAAGTGATTGTAGAGTAATAATAAATGTAGCAGCAAGGCGGATATGTAATCCATTCTTTTTTTGAACCCTAAGTGATAACGTATACATCGTATCACCCTCCAGTCTTTCGCTTTGACTAGTTTAATATGTTACTATATATTCATTTCTATGTTTTTCCAATTATTCCTTTATAAATATAATGAAATGTTCTTTCTTCTCTTGTATATTATTTGTCCATATCTTTCAAATTGTGCAATAATATATTCGTACGAAAAAAGAATAGTTCTTGGAGGAGTTATCATGGTAGAACATATCGTTATCTTCAAATTTAATGATTCAACAACAGTTGAACAACAAAATGAAGCGATTCAAAAATTAACATCGCTTAAGAATGAGATTAGCGGGATTGTTGATATTCAAGCTGGGATAAATTTTTCAGACAGAAGTCAGGGGTTTGAATTAGGTTTAACTGTACGTTTTGAGGATAAGCAAGCTCTTGAACAATATGGACCACATGAAAAGCATCAGGAAGCTGTTGCGTTTCTAAAGGAGATTGGTTTAACTGAACTTATTGTCGTTGATTTTGAAATCTAATAAAAATGACACACTTTTAACGGTGTGTCATTTTTTCTTACCAGGAAGAAATCTTGGAAATAGCCTGTTTTCCGAGTAAATATCCTCCGATTGCATAGGCCTCTCCTCTGTCCTGTAAGCTTTCTAATGCTGGTTGGTTGTCATAGATATCTAGCTGGTACGCTTGATACTCAGGTTGCTGCTGAAACGATTCCGTTAAATAAGCTGACGCTTCATTGAGCGCATCTTTCCCGCGATTCATAACCTCGTAAAAAGAAACAAATCCATGCATCACACCATTATACCTAACAGCATTGACTGGTGTTCCACTTTCTGCTAACACTTTCCCGTACGCTTCTCCTTCATCTCTAAGCGGATCAAATTCGGCTGTAATAATTAACGCAGGAGGAAGAGCATGAAGATTTTGAGCATCAAGAGGTGATGTGTATGGGTTGGACCACATCTTTTCCTCTGGTGTATAGTTTTTCCGCGCCTTTTCCATTACACTCCTTGAAATTAAATAGTAGCCGCTATCATATAAACTTCTTGATGAAAAAGTAACATCTTGAAATGTGGTTAACGGATAAAAAAGGGCTTGTGAGGTAATAGATGGACCATTTCGATCACGTGCCATCATCGTCACAACAGTTGCTAGATTTCCTCCAGCACTGTCACCTGCAACTGCAATTTTACTAGGATCTCCGTTAAAAGAGCTTGCGTGTTTAACAGCCCATAGTAATGCTTCATAACTATCCTCCGTGGCGGTTGGGAAAGGATGAGCTGGGGCTAATCTGTATCCGACTGAAATAACAACGTTTTGTGTTTTCGCAGCGAGAGCACGGACAATATTATCGTGTGTGTTAATATTTCCGTACCCTTCTAAAAAAGCACCGCCATGGTAGTAAATAATAATGGGATGAGGTCCTTCTTTTTTAGGTTGGTAGATTCTTATCGGAATCTCCTCCCCATCTGTCATAGGGATGGATGTTGTTGTACGAGTATAGCTTGGACTTCCAGAGCTTGAGAAGATTTTAGGTGCTTTCATATCTGATGTGACTAGTCTTTGATCAACCGCATGAAGAAGAACCGCTGTTTTTACAGGTACCTTCCCTGCTTCTGTATGACTCCAATACTCAACAGCTCCTATAATTGCTATACAATATAATAGAAGGAACACTACAAATGATAGAAAGAATTTTCTTAGACGTTTTTTCATGATGATGCTTTTGTAGCGTACCCTCCTTACTAACATAATCTTATATATTAGTATAATTGATAGAAGGACGAAAAGAGTAAACCAATTTAAGGAATATTAAGCAAGCAAAAAAAGGCCGCTTGAGATGGACAGCCCTTTTTTGGTCAGTGCGGATTTTTCACATCGACAAATCTTGACAAATATCGGGTAGTGACAGGCACCAAAAAACACAGCCCCCTCACAACATCAATATCTCCCTGATATCCTCCTCCGTCAGCATCGTTCCCTTCTGACCGTCAGATTTAATGATTTCTTCAACCAGGTCGCGTTTTTTGTCTTGTAGTTCATTGATTTTTTCTTCGATTGTTCCTTTTGCTATGAGCTTAATGACTTGGACGGAGTTTTTTTGGCCGATTCGGTGGGCACGGTCAGCAGCTTGCTCCTCAACTGCTGGATTCCACCATGTATCATACAAAATAACAGTGTCAGCACTCATTAAATTTAAGCCTGTTCCTCCTGCTTTTAATGAAATAAGAAAATAATCTCGTTCACCGTCATTATAACGGTTGCAGATCTCCACTCTATCTTCAGAGGGAGTTTGTCCATCAAGGTAAAAGTATGGTAATCCTCTTATTGTTAGTTCTTTACCAATCAGATCAAGCATTCTAGTGAATTGAGAAAAAATTAATACCCTTCTACCAGAAAGTTTGGATTCCTCAATAATTTGCATAAGCTGCTCGAACTTAGCTGAACTCCCCTTATAGCCATCAACAAATAAACGAGGGTGACAGCAAATTTGGCGTAAACGAGTTAAACCAGCTAATATTCTAATTCGATTTTTCCTCATTGTTTCTTTATCAAGATGTTTAAGTGTATCATGTCTTAGTTTCGCTAAATAGGCTGCGTAGAGCTTCTTCTGTTCAGGAAGTAAATCAACTGAATCCGTTAACTCTACTTTTTCAGGAAACTCCGATAACACGTCTTCTTTCATTCTTCTAAGCAGAAATGGCTGAATTCGCCGAGAAATTGTTGCTTTCGAAAGCTGACTATATTCTTTTAACCCTAGAAATAATTCAGGAAACACAACGTGAAAAATCGACCACAGCTCTTCTAGTGAATTTTCGACGGGAGTTCCTGTTAATGCAAACCGATGATTCGCCTGCAACTTTTTAACGGCCCGGGCAGTTTGAGTTAATGGATTTTTAAAGGCTTGAGCTTCATCGAAAAAGATCGAATGAAATGATTGTTTTTCATACCATTTAATATCCTTACGTAATAGTGGATAAGATGTAATGATCACATCTGTATCACATGCCTCATTTTGCCGTTTAGTACGTTCTGATTTTGCACCATCCATAATAAGCGTCTTAATACTTGGTGTGAATTTTATAAATTCGCTTAACCAATTATAGGTTAGTGAGGAAGGACAAACAATTAGCACCGGACGTTTTTCCTGACGAATGGTTTGAAGCTCTGAAAGAATAAACGTGATGCTTTGCAATGTTTTGCCTAGCCCCATATCATCTGCTAAAATGCCACCAAATCCGAAAGTAGCAAGAGTTTTCATCCATTTAAAACCGATCTTTTGATAATCTTTTAAAATAAAATCTAAGGTATCTGGAATTGGAAAGTCTAGACTGCCAGGGTGACGGATTGTATTAAGAAACTGTCTAAATGACTCTTCTACATAAAAAGACTCGCTGCCCTCGACAACATCAAGAAGCTGAAGACTTTTTTCAATAGGTAGATCTAATCCATTAGACAAATCTTTATCCTGTACGAGAGGAGTATGAAGAAAACGTTGAATTTCCTCAAACTCTTTCGTTTCTAATGAAAGTAATGAGCCATCACGTAACCTGTAGTACTTTCGTTTTTCCTCTAGAGCTACTAAAACCTCTTTTATTTCTTTTTCAGCGATGAAGTCCATTTCGAACTTAAATTCAAGCCAGTTTGTTCGTTCCTTTTTTACTTTAATTCGAATCTGCGGCTTTACATTTTCTCTAAAAATCCGCATCCTAACAGCTGTTGTTGCATAAGTTTGACAAAGCTTTTGTAGCTTAGGCATTTGATAATAGAGAAAATCATATTCTAGCTCTTCGTTATGCAAATAATAGCCTCCATCAGTTTTGGAGAAAGAGCTTTCTTCCATTAAACCTAGGATTTCCTCTTCTTTCTCTATATCTCTCAAAAGAATGGATTCTTTCGGAAGCTCCCGGCCTTCTAAAGGATTTATCATCATATTTTCATAGTGAAACTCAAGGCCTGCTAATAAACGGTTTTTAATTCGATCCAAATAAAGCTTGGCTATTAATGGGGTTTTGACTAATTGACGGCTAATGGCTTCGGCTATATTCACTTTCCCTAGTCTTTTTAAACCAGGTACTACTTTTTCTAGAAAAAAACCAACCTGTTCGTGTTGAATCAGTATGGAAGAAGTTCGTGTTTTCTTCAACATTTGATTTAGCTCGAATAAACGCTTAAAATCGTCATTTTCTAATTGAATGAACTTACCATTATATAAAACGGTTTGATAGGAATGAAAAATCACAATCTTATCAAGACCTTTAATACCTAACTCATAACCGCTAGTTTTATCAAAGTTGAATTGTAAAGGAAGCGATTCTTTCGTTACATTTATCCTATTAAACATCGTCTCTTTATACAATAACTTGACTTGAGGTGCTGCTAGTAACGACGTTAGCATTTTTTCCCATGAAGTGGGTGGAATAAGCAACATACTTGATTGTGATACGATTGTTTTATCAGCTTTTTTATCTAACATAACTCCAATCATTTGTTGAAAAACTTCATCATCTTCTTGTTGAAAACAATGATAAGTTGCATCAAATAGAAAGGAATTTGCTAGTTGAATTGATTTTCCTGCTTGTAAATGTTCTAAAAATCCAAAGAGATTTTCTACTGAAAATGAGTTTAATTTCACTTCAATACCGAGCAAGTTTACTCCATTTTCGTCTGTAACAGGCTTACATATAAATTCCGCTTCGATGACCTGTCTATTTTCAAAATGTCGCTGATGACTGCTTGAACGGATCGGCTGATGGCTAAAAAGAGAAAATAAATCTTTTGTCATCGTATCATCAGGTTTTTGTAATGAATTTCCGTTTCTCTGTTGATCGTAAAGGTATAATAAAACCGCAGCGATATGCTGACAGTCTTTATCGAATGAAGCTAGCTTTGGGCAAGAGCATGTTGATTGAATGCCTCCCTTGTCCATTTCTGAGATTGTAACATTGAAATTTTCTGTTCCTTCGACAATAGCCTGACATGTATGCTCGTCATAATCCTCAATTTTCACTTTATTTGCAAGAAAAAATGCATTACCCCTCTTGAAGGACGTAACGCCACACATATCCTTAATTAATTGATGAGTTATTTTTGCCTTCATATGTCCGGCTCCTTCCTAGAGAGTAAAATAAATTCGACTTACAGTTTACCATGTTTTTCGTAGAGTTGGGTAATTCTAAAAACATCCTCAACAGCTGAAGCATTTTATTTTTTATTTAAAGATTGAATTAGTATACTAAAAACGAATACAACTGGAGGGATTTCACATGTTGATTGAAATGTGGACAGATTATGCATGTCCGTTTTGCTATATTGGGAAAAGACGACTGGAAGAAGCATTAAAACAGGTCGAACATAAGGCTGAAGTCGTTTATCGCTGTTTTGAACTAGATCCTACTGCAGAACGAGACATTTCTGATAGTATTTATGAAAAACTAGCAAAAAAATATGGAATGAGCCTTGAGCAAGCAAAGCTTAACTGCAAAAACATGGAAGAAATGGCAAAGGAGTCTGGATTAGATTATAATTTTGATACGATGAAGTTAACAAATACATTTGATGCACATCGTTTAACGATGTACGCAAAAACACAGGGTTTTATGAATGAAATGTCTGAGAGAATTCTACATGCTTTCTTTACAGAATCTAAGCATATTGGTGATCATACTACTTTGACGGATTTAGCAGTTGAAGTTGGATTGAATCGTGAAAAAGTAACAAAATTACTCGATAGCGATGAAATGACTGATGCTGTACGTAGTGATGAACAAGAGGCACAAGAACTAGGAATTCAAGGTGTTCCTTTTTTCCTGATTAACCGAAAATATGCTATTAGCGGTGCACAACCAACAGAAACCTTTATTAGTGCAATCAATCAAATTAATGAGCAAGATGGGCCATTTATTCGTATGAATGATGATAATGGTGCTACTTGCACAGATGAGTCTTGTGAGGTTTAGAAAGATAAAATGTGTATTCTGATTTATCAGAATACACATTTTTATTTCCTAGGCAAGCGCAGGAAGTGACAAATTCCGAATATTTTTTTGTGTTATAACAGTTTAAATATTTTCATAATATTGTATAATAGGTGATAACCTATCTAAAGATTGGAAGAATAGAAAAATTTTGTTATGATAGTTGAAAGGAATCATTAGTACCCTGTTTTATTTCTTAATTCTTTTGATAGCTGAAATTGTAATCGCTTACAAAATTCGACGTTTATGTCGAGCTCCTTACCTTTGTTTTCACATCTATGTTTTTATGTTTTCGCCGCAACTATCTTACTCGTAAAGGAGAAATGTACATGAAGACAACAAAAAATAGATGGTTAATCGCCCTCTCTGCTATCGCTATTCATATTTCTATTGGAGCAGCTTATGCTTATAGTGTCTATAAAAATCCGTTAAGCGAAACATTAGGCTGGTCAGCAACTGAAGCTGCTATTGCCTTTACAATTATGATGGCACTTGCTGGATCCTCTGCTGCTTTATTTGGTAGTTTTGTAGAAAAAAATGGTCCACGTAAATCCGCGATCGTTGCAGCCGTGTTATTTGGTTTAGGACAAATTGGTTCAGGATTTGCCGTGAGCAATGAATCTTTACCACTTTTCTTATTAACTTATGGAGTTGCTAGCGGCTTAGGCTTAGGTATTGGCTATATCTCTCCTGTTTCTACCTTAGTAAAATGGTTTCCAGATCGAAGAGGTTTAGCTACAGGAATGGCTGTACTTGGGTTTGGTTCTGGCGCTTTAATCACAGCTCCTGTAGCTGCAGATCTTATTGTATCAATAGGTATCCCTTCTACATTTTATGTACTCGGTGTTTGTTATTTTGTTTTAATGGTAATTGGTGCTTCTTACATCGCTCCACCTCCTGAAGGCTGGATGCCTGAAGGAATGAGAAAAGATGTTGCGTCAGGTAAAAAAGAAATAAAAGAAGATCTTCAACAATTAACCGCGAAAGAAGCGGTTAAAACGAAACGCTTTTGGATGCTTTGGATTATGATGTTAATTAACACAAGTGCGGGCATTATGATGATTTCTGTCGCCTCACCAATGGCGCAGGAAGTAGTCGGCCTTTCAGCAGGAGCAGCAGCGGCGATGGTAGGAATTATGGGAATCTTTAACGGTGGAGGCAGACTTGGTTGGGCTGCTGCATCCGACTTCTTAGGTCGACCTATTGTTTTCGTCATTTTCTTTGTCATTCAGATTGTTGCTTTTACCCTCCTTCCTACAATTACAAATGCGTTAATATTTCAAGCTTTAATATTGTTAGTTGTTAGTTGTTATGGAGGCGGCTTCTCTAACCTGCCTGCCTTTATTGGTGACTTATTTGGAACAAAACAACTTGGTGCCATTCATGGATACTTATTAACAACATGGTCATTAGGTGGTGTATTCGGACCTATGCTTGTTTCAGGTATAAGAGAAACAACAAATAGCTATATTCCTGTGTTCTATGTTTTTTCAGCTCTCATTCTTCTTGCCTTTATCGTTTCCCTTCTTCTTCGCTTAGATATAAAGAAGGTGAAAGAAGCCCAGAAGAAACAAGTCGCATAAAATTCGAAAGGAGCTAGGTTTTAAATACCTGCTCCTTTTTTGCCTTTTTATAAAAGGAAGTACATCATCCAATGTAGAATATTTCAATAAGATTCTAATTTTAGATAAGGATGGTTACAGTGTCAGTCAACTATTGTATGAAATGTGGGTCACCTCTGGAGATGCGTTCGATCGATGGAGTTGAAAGAAAAGCATGTATAAGCTGTGATTATGTGTTTTGGGGGAATTACAGCATTGGCGTTGGTGGATTAGTTATGAAAGACGGGAAGTTTCTGCTTGTCAAACGAGCCCATGACCCTGGGAAAGGATATTGGACAAATCCTGGTGGGTATATTGAGCAGCTAGAATCTATTGAAGAAACAGTTGAGCGGGAAGTTGAAGAAGAAGCTGGAATAAAAGCAAAGGCAAACAGAATCGTTGCAATTCGGGATCTTCCCCGTCAAATTCATAATATATATATAGCATTTGCAATGGACTATATAGAAGGAACCCCAACTCCTGATGGAATTGAATCCGATGAAGCAGGCTTTTACAGTTTAGATGAAATTGAAACAATGAATGTTGCGCCCTTTACTAAGTGGTTAATAAACGTAGCTTATGAAGAAGAAAAAACAGGTCTCTTTAAAGATGTAGAGCCAAAGATGAAAGATCATATTTTGTATAAAATTAATAGTTCTAATTAAATTAGCATTTTATTTAAGAATAGATGTGCTTTTCTATTGCAATTTTTTATAAATATATGGCTAAATGCAGGTTGTTTTCTGTTTAAACTTAATGTTATCAAAATTTCACGGTATCGTTTTTTTGTTATCAAGTGAAATTAGCATTCGAAAATGGAATGCGTATGCCTTGGTAAAGGTAAGAAGGGTAAAATCATTCGCTAGATCCAGAATTAGGTGAAAATTATAGTAATAGCGTCTTAATTTTGTAATAGTTTCCATTTGTGCATTCTTTTTTAGTTACAAAGTAAAAAATGCATACGCAAATAAGAGATGCGTATGCTTTGGCATTGATAAGTAGGATAAAACCATTCGTTAGATCCAGAATTAGGTAAAAACTCATTGTATTAGCGCTAAATATTGTAATTTCTCCCATTTATGTATCATTTTTTAGTTAAAACGTAAAAATAGCATACGCAAATAAGAGATGCGTATGCTTTGGCATTGATAAGTAGGATAAAACCATTCGTTAGATCCAATATAAGGTATAAACCGATAATATAGCAGCTGAAATCAAAAAATAATGACCATTTACGAAGCCCGCTAATTCTACTGAACCCAACTATATTTGTTTTCTTACCTCATCTCTCAATGATTCAATCAAATTATCTGATAAGTTTGCCGGTAATGATGTTTCATTTTCAAATACCCATGCATTGATTAGTTCAAGGTCTGATTTCTTAAAAGTAATACTGTATTCTTTATTGCTATGTGTAAAATCAGCTGTTACACATTCTTCTCCGTCAAATCCATCATCAATAACCATATGCTCAATTTCAAATTCCTTCATATTATAAACTCCTTTTTTATGATCATATTTATAGATTTGACTAGATCTTAACTATTATTCACAAAGAATGCCCTATAAAATCTTTTTCATACCGGGAATTTTAATAATAAGGCTACTAATAAAAAAGCAAAGAATGATGGCTAAACAGCTCACAATGATCCATTCAATCATTGGATAAAAGATTCCATGAAATAATAAACTCAGTCCAACAATGATTGCTGGATGAATAATATAAACGGTATATGCTGCTTGTGCTAAGTTATTTTTAAAAGAACTTGGTTTGTTAACATGTTCTTTAAAATAAGCTAGAAATCCTAAAATAAAACCAATTGCAACAAAAGGTTCCCACAATGCATAAACAAGCGCTTGAACATTAATACCGCCTTCAAACTCTAGACCACCATCCAAAGCACCACTTGCAATTAAAGCAATTGGTAACACTGGAATCGTTATAATAGAGATCAACTGCCATCTTTTCACAACTTTCTTATTTATTAACTCTAACCAGTTATGGCGCTTAGCGATAATCCCCACAATAAACAACAAAATATAGGAAGGGAAATAACCAAATTGTAATCCTAAAAAACTCTCACCAACAGGATAAACTAGTCTAACAAGAAATGCTGTTATCCCTAGCAGGATAGCTGTAACGAATAAACGTAATGACGTTGGTGGATGTATTTTCAACACAGTCTTTTGCTTCATTAACTTACGAATAATAACATATAAAATAGTAAAATAAATGAGAGTTTCCACGAACCATAGTGGTCCAAAATGTATCGTGTGGAAGGTAAATACTTCTTTCATATAGTAGGTTGATAGAGACATCGTTTCATGGAAATGAGTATAATAGGTAATAACAGGACCTAATATAAACACATAAAAAAGCAATGGAATGCCAAGACGCATAAAGCGTTCCTTTAAAAAAGAGGAAGCTCCTTTTCGGTCATATGAACCAGGTGTAAAATAACCCGAAATGAAGAAGAAAAACCCCATAAAATAAGCTTGATTCACAGCTGTGAAAAGGGTTAATACAATCATAGAAATTGTTAACTCATCATCATCAACAACTTTATAAATCCAATCCCCACCTGCTCCATATGCAATCGCAGTATGATGAACAATAACAACGATTGTTAAAATAACTCTTAAATAATCTAAATAATATAATCTTTTCCCCATATAATACCTGCTTTCTTTTTTATCGTTCCCAGTCTTTTCTATTTTATATAAAATATTCCTCAAAGATAAGACTGTATTTAGTTAAAAAAAGTTTCTACCAAAACAAAAAAAGCACGCTTATTGAAACGCACTTTTCCAAAAAAGTTAAATTAGCTATTAGCGATTAAACGGTATGATTGTAAACGATCTTCTGGGGAATGAGTGATCGTCACAATCATGATTTCATCTGCATGATAATACTTTTTTAATTCAGCTAGTTGTTGTTTAACGGTTATAGGATTCCCGATAATTGATTTTTGCTTTCTCTTTTCAAGAGACTGTTTTTCATTTTCGGTTAGTTTATATTTTTTCGCTTCCTCAATAGAGGGTATTCCCTGTTGGCCTTCACCTTTTCCTTGCTGTATTCCCCATATGAATGAACTTAGGGCGATATCTTCAGCTCGCTCAGTTGTTTCCGCACAAATCACTGATACAGTTAAGATGACATAGGGATGTTTTTCTGATTCCTTTGATTTAAACGCATCTAGATATTGTGTAATCATTTCTTTCCCGTCATTCTCACTCATGAATTGCCCAAATGCGTAACTCAGTCCATTTTCTGCAGCTAGTAAGGCACTTTTCTTACTTGTACCAAGAAGCCACACTTCAGGAGCAATGTCTGGGACTGGAGCGGCAGAGATTTTAGAATAGGGATGATCTTGAGGAAAATCTCGTTGAATAAAATGAAGAAGTTCTTCAACAGCTTTCGGCATGTCCCACACTTGCTTTAAAAAGGTATCAGATAATGCATTTGTTGCTTCGGCTGGACCACCTGGTGCTCGTCCTATACCGATATCTATTCGATTTGGAAACAATGTTGATAGCATGTTGTAGGTTTCAGCCACTTTATATGGTCTGTAATAAGGTAATAAAACAGCTCCCGAACCAATTTTTATTTTGCTTGTGCCTGCCCCAATGTAACTTAACATCACTTCTGGTACTGAACAAGCAAGCCCTGGTAAATCATGATGCTCAGCAATCCAATAACGTGTATACCCTAATTCTTCCCCAACTTGCGCGAGCTTTAATGATTCGTTTAACGCCTCTTGCGCAGTTTGATTTGATGAAATAGGTGATTGATCTAATATGCTTAACTTCATCATTACCCCTTTACCTCAAGTAAACGTAATGAAAAAGTCGCAACTTGCCCTTTTTCATAAAGATTTGTTAATGAAGTTGAATAGTTAGTTATGATTGCCTGAAAAGAATGCTCTTTCTCAGGAACTTTCACAAGAAAATTGTTTTCATAAAGTATTGTTGTGATTTCATGATATTCTTCACTAGTTACGAAAAATTCGATAGAAACGCTAAGTAAATTTTGTGTTATTTCTTCATTGTAACTAGTTATTTTAAGTAACTTGTTGTTAAGATAAATTTCTTTAACCATTCGTTTTGCCTCCTATCTCATTTCCATCATATAATGAAAAACCAAAGATGAAAAATATAATGACTTAAATAGCTTCATTAGAAGAACCCTCAGAAACTAATTCAACAAAGAAAACCTTGTAAAAAATACTTTTACAAGGTTTTCACCCTTATTCATTTTCTTCTTTATTCTTCCAATTTGGATTGCCAACCTCATAAAGCTTTCCGCTGATCCGATAAAGAACAAAAGGTATAAAAAACGCTAAAAACATGCAAAACAATTCACTGACAGTGGGTATTAAAAGCTGAAAAAAATCTCCCATTTTACCTCCATCATTGTAATGTTGATCGATTTATTGCTCCACTTTTACTAATTACTGAGTTAACAGTCACATCAATTTTGGCTTCTTTAAAACAATTTTCTCCATAATCCCATTTATCCTTCATTTTCTCCCATTCATCCGGATACTTTACACTCAAAGTTTCCCCGAATTTAAAAATATCAGTTTGCAGTTCTTGTTGAACTTTTTTAATGGCTATATCAGTAAATTCATCTATTCTTTTTTCGATTGCTTGTTCTGTATGGTCTAATTCCTCATCATTTAATAAATCAAACGTTTTATAAGTTTCTGGAATTGAACCTGATGTTTTAATATTTACCTTAAAGGTAATATCATCGGGGCTATTAAATGTAGGCGTTATATCAGATTGAACTTCTTCCATTTCATAAACAACAACCTCATCATCTACTTTTGCTTCTAAAAGTCCGCCTTCTATCTCCCCTGTTATAAAATTTACACCTTCCGTAGCTTCTTCCCCAATAAAACCAACCAGTTTATCTGAACTTCCGTTGAATACAGCATGACCTAGTATCTTTACTTCTTCTTCATTTATTTTTTGAATCATCTGTACCATGAAGCTTTCACGATCAAGTAATTTTTCATGTAAATCACCAATTCTTGTTGGTGGGATCATTCTTGCATTTTTATAATTGTTTTTTGAAATGGATTGAATATACATGGTTGGTAACTTTTCATTAGCAGGTCTCACTTCAAGAATATCTAGCGCATTCTCTGGTGTAATCATCACTTGAGTCCCTCTTCGCATTTCTGGATACCGGAGAAAATAGTCCAGAACATCAGGAAAATAATCTGATTTTGCTACCTGTTCCGAAAAAACAATGAGCTTAATGTGCTCATAGAAAGGAGATCGACTTGTTCTAGCAGCCACTCGTCTAACTGTTTCAAACATGGTATTTCCTGATGAAACAATATTTTGAAAAGCAGGATCACTATCTGCATTCATACCTATTGCAGATGGAACGACAAATTGTTGAGTTAATTTGAGAGGCATTTTGCTATTTTCTTCATCTAAATCGATTCCTGCACCAATAACAAAACCACGCTGCTCTATCTCAATTGCATCCCAACATCCACTACAAAGGAATAAAATAAGGAAAACGATAAGTATCTTACATTTATGCATGTTGAATAACCTTTCTTATTTTTGTTAGGAAAAAAAATAAAACTGGAAAATAACTCCATAGAAAAAGCCAATACCAGCAAGTATTTTTCCTAGCAGCTGAATTTGATATGCATTCTCCGGTGTTACCGCAATAAAATAAATTAGCGGTGATAGGATAAGAATAATCGTTTTCCTTTTTAACTTTGTAATAGAATGTAGCAAATGTATGCTAATATCAAAAGCCATTGAACAGGTGTTAAATACTGTCATAATCCAAACAGTAAAAAAAATGGACTCAAATCTTTCAATAAATCCTCCAGGTGCTTCAATCTCCTTAGCAATCTCTATTGTCGGATAGATGATTTCAGATGTAGCTAAGTTTCCAAAAACCCCTATTGCAATAGCATAGATCACCAGATAAAGTAGAATCGGAATTCCTATTCCAACCATCGTCATTTTTGGTGCGTCTTTTGGTGACTTTAAAAGGGAAATATAGACAAGGATAACGGTGTATCCAACAAAAGAAAAAGTCGTTTCTTGTGCACCTTGCCAATACCCATTGAATGAAGTTGTAAAAGCTGGTTGAATATTAGCTAACTTAAACAATGAAATATTCGAAAGCTGCACAATCAATGTGACCGCAAGTACGATTGGTAAAAACATTAAATTAAGTCTTAATAAAGCAATTCTTGAGCCTGATACACAATAAACGACAACTAACAGAAATGTGAGTGCTATAGCGTCAATTGGTGTTTGATCAAACATATAAAGCTTTGAAATATTGGCAATCACTCTTGTTTCTAATGAACAAGTAAATAGAAATGCGAGTGCCAGTATAGAGGTTAATCCCAACGCAACCGGTTTCGACATCATATCCGATGTATACTCAAAAAACGTTTTTTTTGGAAACTTTGAAATACTTTTAGCCAAGAGCCACCCGAAAAATAGAAAGAAACTTCCACTTAATATGATAGAAATCGTACCGTCCAATCCTTTTGTGTGAGTTGCTACGAGACGAGGCAAGGTCAGGACTCCAATTCCAATCATCATTGAGGAAATGATAAAAGCCAATTCCTTCCCTTCTATTTCTTGGTCAGCATATTCTACTGTTTTCATTGGCCTTCCTCCTTTTTCATACGACTCTCGTCTTCTGGTTCCAAATAATGTTGTCGTTTCTGGAAAAAAGTAAGAGGTGCCCGAAACACGAGATCTTTCCAATCACTGTAGAATGTTGGTGCAAAAGGTGTTGTATATGGGACACCCACTGATTTTAAGTTAGCCATATGGATGTTGATCATGATATAAGCCAAAATGATCCCATAGAACCCAAAAAAGCCAGCTACAATTAAGAAGAAAAAGCGAAGCATCCTAATTGTAATAGCAAAGGAATAAAATGGAATGGCAAAGGTAGAGATAGCTGTAACTGCTACCACAATTACCATAATCGGGCTTACAATACCGGCACTAACGGCAGCTTCACCAATAACTAAACCACCAACAATACCTACTGTTTGTCCAATTGGCTTTGGAAGCCGGATACCAGCCTCACGTAAGATTTCCATTGTTATTTCCATAAAAAGTGCCTCTATCAAAGACGGAAATGGCACTCCATCTCTAGTTGAAGAAATGGAAAAGGCAAGTTTTGATGGAATCATTCCGGGGTGGAATGAAACTAAAGCAACGTATAAGCTTGGTAAAAATAAAGCAATAAACGCACATAAATATCTTAATCCTCTTATTAATGAGCCAATATACCAGCGTTCATAATAATCCTCTGGTGATTGAAGGGTTTCCGCAAACGTTATTGGCGCTATAAGGACAAATGGTGTTCCATCTAAAAAAATAGCCACCTTTCCTTGTAGAATTGCAGCGGCAACTTTATCAGGTCTTTCCGTATTTTGAATTTGAGGAAAGGGAGATAAAAAATCATCCTCAATCCATTGTTCAACATAACCGGATTCAAGAACATCATCCATATCAATTGATTGAACACGCCTTCTTATTTCTTTCACGATTTTAGGATGAACAATTCCTGCTACATACGAAATAATAAGGTCCTTTTTAGAACGTCTTCCTACTTTAAATGATTCAAAATGTAAATTAGGATCTTTTATCCTTCTTCTTAAATGAACAATATTTGTTTGAATATTTTCTGTAAACCCATCTCTTGGTCCACGTACTAATGCTTCTGTAACAGGCTCTGAAATGCTACGGCTTTCCCAACCTTTTGTTCCGATCAGCAAAACTTTATCTTCTGAATCAATCATTAAAGCCGTATCACCTGAAAGAATCGCTAAACTCACATCATCTAGCGTGTTTGTTATCTTTACTTCAGGAATAGCTACTATCTCGTTTTCAAATTTTTCTAGTAGCTTCTCAGTTGAATAGTGATCAATCTTATCTTCTTTAAGCTCGGATTGTATAGTACTAATAATATAATGATTGATCGTTTCTTTGTCAGCAAGACCATCAAAGTAAATGAGACAAAGCCCTTTGTTCCCGAATGATAACCTTCTAACGATTAAATCGTTTGGAGAATCCATCAAATCTTGAATTTGTTTGATGTTTTTCTCCATATCTGAAACCAATTCCGGCTTAGGGCCACCAGTATCCTTCTTTTCTTTAAAGTATTCCTGCTGTTGGAACTGAGCTTTTCTCCTTAAAAAACCAAACAAGTAAAACACCTCTTTTTAAGTCAGAAAGTGGTTTCTATCTGATTATTTATAACCAACTGAAAAGAGACTATTCATGTGGAGATTAGTTACAAAATATTTTAAAAACTATAACGAAGTACAATATCATTACTTCGAAAAAATAAAAAAAGCTGTTATGCAGCTCTTTTTTTAAAGTTATTATATTGCGTTAAAAGGTTTAATAAAAACCATGCACTAATGACAAAAATTGTTACTTAATATTCATTCTCGGAATATGACTTCACCCCAAAATATTTATGAACAATCTGCAAGATTAAAAATATGATATAGAAAAGTAATGAATGATTATATCTTTTTATATACAAATAACAAAAAGGAGTGCTTTAGGTGTTTGATCGACATCCTTTTTTATTTTTAGCATGTATAATTGCAGGTTTTGCTTTAATTAATGTACCTTTAAGTGAACCTTTAACTCCACTTAGTCATTTGGTTATCTTTTTAGGCGAACTTACTGTTTTATTTTTCTCATTTGTTTTAATCTTTCATGGCATTTTATTTGTTTTCGGAAAGAAATAAATGTACCCCCTCTTTATTTGGAGGGGGTTTTATCAGCTAACAATTTACTCATCAAGTCAAATAATTCTGTTTTAGTTGAAGGATATGTTGATGATGTTAAACCAGTTGATTCAATCAGTTTTTCATAAACCTCCATCATCCATGGCTTTTCTAAGTGACTTTTCTGAAGAACGTTAATTTGTTGAAACACATCATTTGGTTCTCCTTGAGAAAGAATCTCCCCATCATGTAACACAATGACCTCATCCGCCCATTCATAAGCAAGATCTACATTATGTGTAGACAGGATAATTGTTCGATCCCGGTTATGGAGGGTTCCAAGTAATTCCATAATCTTTCTGGAGTAATAAGGATCCAGTCCAGCTGTTGGTTCATCTAAGATCATAAGCTCTGGCTCCATTGCTATCACACCAGCAATTGAAACTCGCTTCTTTTGACCAATGCTGAGAAAATGTGGTGGTTTGTCTTTTAATGATTCTGTTTCTGTTAGTAGCATCACTTCTTGCACCTTTTGCTTTACAAGATCAAGTGGTAATCCTAAATTTTTCGGACCAAACATAATGTCTTCATATACACTTGATGAAAAAAGCTGGGAATCAGGATTTTGAAAGACAATGCCTACACGTTGACGAAGTTGTTTGATTTCTTTTCGATTATAGTTGATTTTTTTCCCTTTATAGGTAATGAAACCTTTTGAAGGCTTAATAATACCATTGAGGAGTAGAAATAGAGTGGATTTACCTGCCCCGTTATTTCCTATTAAAGCAATTTTCTTACCTTGCTCAATTGAAAAGGTGATATCGTTTAAAGCCATAGTTCCGTCCCCATATTGATATGAAACATGTTCTAATGTAACGAGTGGTAATAGCATAGGGCACCTCATTTCTGCGAACTAAGATTTATCTTGTTAAAATGGAAAAGGTGAGAAGCCCCACCACTACCACCAAAATCCCGGCACATCGAGACCGGTTAATAGCTATTCCTATTTCAATATCATATAATCCCTCTTCACCACCACGACTTTCAATCGCTGTTTGCAATTCTTTTGCAGATTGAGAGGATTTTATGAAAAGACTAACAATTAATTGTGCTACTGATGTGATCCAGTCCTTATGATTTTGATAGCCTAGCCTACTTGACTGCGCAAGAAAAATTTCATGCGTTTTATCTAAAAGCACGAAGATAAATCTGTACGTCATTCCAACTAGTTCAATGAATAAGATTGGAAGCCTTAATTGTTTTAATACCCACAGAATCTGGTTGATGGAGGTAGTTAGAATAAGAAAGTATAAGCAGCTTATACTAGCTATCACGGTTGTACCAAGATCAAAGGCTTGTTTCAAATTCGCTAAACTAGTATAGATCGACCAAGATCCTATTTCTATTTGCCAAAGCGGATCTGCCATACTGCTTATTGGAGTAACTGAAATCACAATCGTCATCATACTTGTTAGCAAAAATATAGATGGTAATAATAAAAGCTTTATATATTGAGATAACGGTATTTTAGCTGCAAGAACAACACTGATGCTCATGATAAAGAATGTGAGACAGGCTATGCTTTTATTTTTCGTGATAATCGTAAAAAGCAAAAAAACAAACGCAAACGCTACTTTCTCAGCTGGGTGAACGTGTTTCAGACCATTTATATAGGCGTACTGATCAATTTTTAACATTCAAGCTCCTTTATTCTTTTGACGAGTATTTTTTTCTAGCTCGTCCAAAGCCGATCACATAACCGATAAAAATAGCACCTGCTGCGGCTTGTAAAGAGAAAAGCAAGCTTTCAATTTCACCACTTGGAGGTTCCCAAATCGATGAAAACCAAGGCTCATACGATGGAGCCAATTCCCCAATCATTTCTTCTGCTTGGCCATCTGCTCCGCCAAACTCCGCATCTTTTTGTAAAAACAAAGGGAAAATAGCTAATAAAATAACAAGTAAAAATAACAATAAGTTTTTCATCTTTAGCTTGCCTCCTTAACAGTAGGTAAGTGCGTTAATTCAGTCATATTGTATTTTATTAACAAATTCATCACGATAACTGTTAATAACCCTTCACTTATTGCTAGTGGAATTTGTGTAATACCAAAAATACCAGCAAACTTAATAAAAGAAGCGAAAAATCCACCCACCTCGGCAGGAAACGCTAGTGACAATTGAACAGATGTGACAATGTATGTACCTAAATCACCTAGCATTGCAGCAAGAAAAACAGATACAGCAAAGGACAGCTTCATTTTTCTTCCTAATTTATAGATACCATATGCGATAAATGGCCCAACAACTGCCATCGAAAATGCGTTTGCTCCTAATGTTGTTAACCCACCATGTGCTAATAATAATGATTGAAATAGCAACACAATCGTACCGATCACACTCATTGCTGTTGGTCCAAATAAAATACTACCTAAACCAACTCCAGTTGGGTGAGAAGTACTGCCCGTTACGGACGGAATCTTTAGGGCTGATAAAACAAAGGCGAATGCCCCGGAAACACCTAGCATTGTTTTCAATTCAGGATGTTCACTCACATTTTTTTGAATACTTTTTAAGCCAAAAATGATAAACGGCAGTGTAAGTGCCCACCAAAAAACAGCCCATCCAATTGGTAAAAATCCTTCCATTATATGCATTGCATAGGCACTTTTGTATGAATTTACCCAAAAATAACTTGTTAATCCTAAGACAGCTATTAAAAGTGCCCAATTATAGTTTCTTTTCATTCCAATTTCCTCCTACAGAAAAAATGAATGGTTGTCCATCATTTGCATCTATTAAAACTAAACAGGCTGGCTCAACCAAAGGTCTTGGTTACCATTTAAGCTTTACTTTTCAAGTAACGAGTAAAGCACCTGCTTTGAATATTTTACGAACTACTACCCCATGTTTCTTTATATATTAGTTTTTCTAGCGATCGTCTTTTTTCCCATTTTGCCGATTCTAAAATTGGTGCCTTCGGATAATCGTCTGTATAGCCAATCGAAATCAATGCAACCGGATCAATATGTGGTGGAATACTTAATATATCGCGCACATCAGCTTTTTTATAAAAGCTAACCCAGCCCATTGCTAATCCTTCCACACAAGAAGCCAGCCACATATTTTGAATCGCACATGCTGTTGACATCATATCTGTTTCAGGAATCGAGTTACGACCTAAAACATGTGAGCCACCTCTTGTTGGATCACATGTTACACAAATTGTTAATGGAGCTTCTTTTAATCCTTCAATTTTAAGAGAAAGAAATTTGGAGGCCCGCTCATCTTCTTCATAATGAATAGCGAGCGCTCGTCTTTCCTTATCTGCTGCCCAAGCTAATTTCTGCTTGATTTCATCTGATTCCACTAAGATAAAATTCCATGGCTGCATAAAACCAACAGAAGGTGCATGGTGGGCGGCTTCTAATATTCGAGCAACAGCATCCATTGGAACAGCACCTTTATTAAAGCTGCGAACATCTCTTCTTGTTTCAATTACCTTATAAATAGCCTCTTTTTCTTCTTTAGAAAACATAATTGAATCACCTCACATTAAAATGGAGATTTTTGTCCCTTACAGCAAGCTTTTTATGACTGTAATAGAACGGAACTGCTTTAGTATGGTCAACGAGCTTTTTAAAGCGAAGCAAACAATCGTTTCTGTTTGGATGATCGTGATCTAACAGGATACCAATCATTGTCCCGCTGTGTGCAACAACGACACCACCTTGGCAGGAAGCTGCTAGTTTTTCCATTTCATCAAAGTACTTTTTAGGGAGAATTTTTTCATTTATCTTTGCGCTTATTGTTGATGCCTGACAAATGGAGCTTAAATTCTGAGATTGAATTCCTGTTTTTATTAAATGGAAGGCATGATGAAAAGCTTTCAGATCATGTCGTGAGTAGGTTTTACGCTGTTGGTTGAATTGAATCGTGTCGATATACCCACCAATATCAATTCCTATTAAATCAAATGGAGGTAAGTTACCGAACGATGCCATTAGGCTACCGTTTTTGTAGTTATAAGCCACAACATTCTCATACATCACTCCGTCAGTTGGTTCAATTTCTGTTGCGATCGTAGAGAGAATTTCATTATTTACATCAAGAAAACACCCTTCTGCGACTGCTTTCATCGCAGCAACAAGATCTGCTGAACTACTTGCCATCCCTTTTCCTCTAGGAATGTTTGAAGCAAGATATATCGTTCCTCCGACATTTCTATTAAACAAGGAAATTAACTTATTACAGGCCAAAACAGCTTTTGAATAGGAGGAATGACCAATAATGGTTTTTGTTTCATTTGGAATAAATACGGCTTTGCTCGTTAGTACCGGAATCGGCATTGTAATTAAAAAGGGCTGCTTGTTGTATACTCCCTGTACTAGCTCTCCAAATGTACCATTACCTATGCCATAACCAATTCGCATGTTGATAACCCCTGTTTCCTCTTAATCTAGTATACGTACGCAGTCATAAAAATCGACAAAATGAAGAAAATAATTAAGCCTATCATCGAAGAGATATGCATAATCTTTATCGTGTGAAGAATATCATTTGCTTCAATATTTCTTTTGGGTACACCCATTTTGGCTCGATGAGAGACCATTCCATTGTAATAATTCGTCCCTCCCAGTTGAATACCCAATGCTCCGGCGACTGCTGCTTCTGGTATTCCACTATTCGGACTAGGATGTAGTTTTGCATCATTTTTGATGCTACTCCATGCCGCGCGAATATCAAGACGTACAATCCAGCAAGCAGCTAGAATAAGGACAGCTGTTATTCGAGCCGGAATATAGTTGCAAATATCATCTAATCGAGCTGAGGCCCATCCTAAATTTTGATATTTCTCATTTTTATAGCCTACCATTGAATCTAGTGTATTAACGGCTCGATATGCCATAGCTAAAGGAGCACCGCCGATTAATGCAAAAAAAAGCGGTGAGATAATTGCATCTACAATATTTTCAGCAACCGTTTCAATTGTTCCCCTGCTAATCTCGTTTTCATCAAGGAAATCGGTGTCCCTTCCAACAATCATGCCTAGGCTTTTTCTTGCTTTAGGAAGATCTTTTTCTTGTAAAGGCTTGTAAACTTCTCTTCCAGCGTCTGCTAAACCTTTTGTCGCAATTGTTGTGGAAATAAGCCAAATCTCTATACATATTGCAAGCCAATTATTGATTTGATGAGCAATGATAAGAATGATCACAGTCAGTAAGTAGGTTAATCCAACAATAACAATCGGAAAAAGTAACCCAACAACCTTTAGTTTCCTTTCATCATGAAAGAATTTTCTAATGAGTTTTTCTAGTAAGCTAATACCTTTTCCTATATAAATAACAGGATGAGGTAAGCTTCTTGGATCTCCAACGAATCGATCAATAAGATAAGAGAAAACAAGCATAATTGAATGAGTTAACATCGAAGCTTTTCTTCCTCTCTCCAATTTGTTACAACTTCAGTTAATGCATCGTAAACTAAACATCCAATTGAATTGCCGATGGTTGTTGCTGTTCCAGCAAACTGATGGGTAGGATAGGCAGGTTCTTGTGTAGCAGCAATTACGACCGAATCAGTTGTGGTACCTGTAGCATCCTCTCCAGCTTCATCAACAATATGTAAATCCTGTAAAGCTGCAGCCTTTGCTTCAGTTGCCGTAATAATGCAATTGATCATAGCAGAATGAGTTAAGCTTCCATCTATAAATATAAATGTATTGATTGTCCCATATTGATAGGCAGAGTATGTTTTTCGCTTTTTACCAGCTCTCGCCTTGTTTCCTACACCCGCTGTGACACAAACAACCATTTTGAATTCATCTCCGTGTATTTCTTGAACAGATCCTAATTCAATTTTTGCTGCAGTTTGAAGACCAATTGTTTGTTGTTTGGGATATCCCCAAATATTAACTTTTTCCTCAATTTGTTTCACTGGATTCTTTGAATCATATCGGAGAGGTACTTGCCAGTTGAAATAATGAGTAGCCATTTGAAATCCACCACCATAGACGGCACTGCTAAAAGATTCTAATGGAAGAGTTGATTCAAAAATTAAATGATCATCTCTACGTTTTAATGAGAGTTCAGGCCACACTTTTGAGTGGTAATGTAGTTGATTTTTAAAAGGTTGTACCATGTTTTTCACTTCATCCTATTTTTTGTACTGATCGTATTTTTTCTGTTTGTTGATCAAATTCCAGTAAAACCCCGCTACCATGCTTTATTCCTTCTACATCCCAAAACTTTGTTGAATTCCCTAAATAATAATGGCTTAAAAGCCAGCGGATAGGACCTTGATGACTAACGATTAAAATGGTGTCGTTAGGGGTGTGCTGACAAAGTACTTGTTTGAACCAAACATGAACACGATACCCAAGCTCATTAAGCGTTTCTCCATTAGGAGGAGCGAGTTTAAAAGGATCATTGATCCAATTTGTCACAAGCCTAGGTGCTTCAGACATGATTTCGTCATAGGTTTTACATTCCCACTTACCAAATGAAAGCTCTCTTAGTGCAGCATCTGTAGCTGGTTTCATTTGAAGCATTTCACCGATTATTTGCGCACTCTCCTTTGCACGCAAAAGGTCACTTGTGTAGAGTGCTGAGATGCTTTCTTTTTTAAGCGTATTGAGGAGATTATTTGCTAAGCTTTGAATTTGTTGCTGACCTAAATTGTTTAAAGGTGCATCATAGTGACCTAAATAGCGTCCAGCTGCATTTTCGTTTGTTTCACCATGTCTAATAAGGATCATTTCCACCTTAAAACAACCTCCAAATCGCAATCGCCAAGAATAATGATACACATTCACTCCATTCGATGATGGCCCCGTAGCAATCTCCCGTTAACATCCCAAGCTTTTTAAAAACATACAAAACAAAAATCGTACTAACAATAACAGATAAGATAATTAAAATGAGACCATGAAAGCTAAGTAAAAAGAATGTTATAGCTAAAACAAACGCCAGGTTTAAGACGATAACAGGAATTGATAAATAACGGTGAAGACCTTCACCTAATCCACCTTCCTTTTTATAAGGAAAAGCCTTTATAGAAAAAATGAGCACAAAACGAGCAAACAAAGGTGAAAAAATGAGTAGGAAGGTAAGATTCATAGAAAGCAATTCGTAGATCGCCATTCCTTTTCCTATCATTAATAAAATAGCTGCAATCACACCCATTGCACCGACCCGACTGTCTTTCATAATCTCAAGCATTTGCTCACGAGAACGATTGCTTCCCAAGCCATCAGCCAAATCCATCCACCCATCTAGATGAAGACCTCCTGTAATCCAGACCCATAACACTAAGAGGAAAAAAGCTGTAATTGTGAGTGGAAAAACCTCGACGAGTAATACGGAACCTAAAGCGATAATCATACCGATCAGAAGTCCAACCAGCGGATAAAAAATCACACTTTTTTGCCAATCTTTACTCGATAATTGGGAAGATGGAGCTGGTATTCTTGTTAAAAATGAGAGAGCAGATAAAAAGGCCTTAATCATTTCAAGCGCAATGGCAACCCTGACATGACGGCAAATACTTCATCAGCTGCTTCGGCTGTTAATTGATTCATTTTACCGAGCACATCTTGATAAAACCTTCCTAAGCGATACAAGGCCACTCCTCCTAATCCTACTTCACTTGAAACAATAATAACGTGTTCTGTAAGCTGTTTGATTTGCTCTAGCCAACTTTGTAACTCTAATAAAATCGTTTCCTGATGGTCTTTTGATTTTAATTCTTCTTCAGGGATGCTCATACAGCGGTTTGCTAACCATGTTGACAAACAATCAACTAAAATAGCTTCGTTATCTTCATTATTAGATCCAAAGATAGGCAATTCAGTAGGGTTTGACAGTAAACCCCAGTGATTAGGGCGACGCTTTTGATGAACTTCAATTCGCTGTTGCATTTCATCATCTGTTATCACACCAAATCCTACGTATAAGACATTTGTACTTTCATTAGCCAAGCGTTCTGCATACTCACTTTTACCAGAACGAATTCCACCGGTTATAAAGGTGATGGTCATCCATTTTCACATCCTTTAAGCTTCACATCTATTAATGCATCTAGTAGCACATTGTTTTCTTCTTGAGACCTAATAGCGATGCGAAAATCATGTTCTGTTAATCCTTTATACATGGAGCAGGATCTTATTAAAATCCCTTTTTGTCCGAGTTTCCATTGAAGATCCTGAGCTCCCATGTTTTTTTGTGATCGAACTAATAAATAATTAGCCTGTCCGTCAAAAACGTACCATCCTAGTTCACGTTCAATTTTTGATTTTACATACTGTCGTTGTTCCGTAATAAGAGTGATTGTTTCGTCAGCATATGCTTTTTCGTTTAAGCAATATTCCCCAGCCATTAGGGCTAGCTGATTCACGCTCCAAGTTACTTGTTTTACGATCATTTTTCCAATAAGCTCAGGATTCGCAATTGCGTAACCTAGGCGAAGACCTGGTATGGCGTAAAACTTTGTCATCGACCGAATAATGATCATATGTTGATAGTTTTCTAGATAAGGAAGTAGAGTAAGGTCCGACCCGTTAGCTAAAAAGTCAATAAATGCTTCATCAATCACGACATACGTATTTGATTTTTCTGCTGAATCTGCAATTTGTTTTAACTCATCCAATGTATAGACTGTACCTGTTGGATTGTTAGGATGTCCGATAAATAGCAGATCCACTTTGCTTATTAAGCTTAAAAGTTCTACCATATTAGGCTTTAGGTCGTCCTCATCTCTTCCGTAGCAACCCTCCACTTTTGCACCAAAAGCTTTTGAAAGCTGTTCATATTCAGAAAAACAAGGATAAACAACACCAACAGTTTTCGGTTTTAAGGCAAGCAGGACAAGAGCCATACATTCGGCAGCCCCATTTCCAATGACGAGCTTAGAAGAAGGAACGGATAGAACTTCTGCAAGTTTACTTTTAAGTTTTCGTTGTCCGGGATCAGGATAATGGATAATGCTTTCAAGCTCACTTTTTAAGCCCTCCATTACTGACTGTGGTGGACCCAAAGGATTAATATTTGCACTGAAATCCAGTACCTTTTTTCCTTCAAGCCCAAATACATTTGTTGCAGTAAGCAGATCTCCTCCATGACCAAATTGCTCCAATACAGTCATTAAAATTCAATTCCTTTCACTGCAGGTATGCCCTCGTGATAGTAATGTTTAACTTCCTTCATTTCTGTAACAAGATCTGCTTCAGCCATGATTTCCTCTTTAGCAGAGCGTCCTGTCAGAATCAAATGCATATGCTCCGGACGAGATTTTATCAAATCTATGACCTCATGTAGTGGAAGAACATCATCAATAGGAAATTTTTCAATGGCTAGAGCATTATTTAGCTCATCTAAAATCACAACATCATAAGAATGAGTTGCAATTTTTTCTTTCGTAAAAGCCCATGCTTTTTTTAACGCTTCGCGGTGCTCTTCTGGTGTTTTAGTCCAAGTAAACCCAATCCCAGTTTGATGCATTTCAATGCCAATTTTGTCAAACTGAAGCTTTTCTCCATATGTACGAGTTGGAGATTTAATAAATTGAATGATGAGCACTTTTTTTCCACGTCCTGTTGCTCGGATGGCAAGACCAAGTGCTGCGGTTGTTTTCCCTTTCCCATTACCTGTATAAACGAGCATAAGGCCACGTTGCTTTGATTGACTCATAAGCTCCCCCCTCGTTTGGTTAGTTTGCAACTACAACCAAATTGTTTTTTCTTCATATGACGTTCTTTTTGGTTCTTTCATTTTTTGGAGAGAGTCTTCGTTGGGATATCCAATAAAAATGTTCCCAATCACCTTTTTGTTTTCGGGTGCACCGATAAATTGATGAAGGCGCTCATCATGAACAAGACCAACACCTCTTGTACGCCAAACAAAACCAAGTCCAAGCTCTTTGGCAGCAAGCCACATGGAATGAATTGCACAACAAACGGCATATTCATTATCTTTTGTGGCGTCATCATCTCCTGGGACAACATCAGAAGTAACAACGATATGAACAGGTGTTGAGGTTAACACTTTAATGGAGCTTTCAACTAAATGTGGCTTCGTTGGAAATCGTTCCTCTAAATATTCCTTAGCAAGAGCTTCATATCTGTCTTTTGCCTCACCCTTTATCACATAAAAACTCCAAGGCTCTCTCATACGGTCGTTTGGAGCCCATGTTGCCGCTTCAAGCAACACGTTGATTTTTTCATCTTCTACATCTTGTTCACGGTAATCTCGTATTGCTCGACGTGTTTTTAACTCATTAATGATTGACATACTTCTCCTCCTCGTTATTACTTGAAGCTTCTCTTTCGTTAAACCACTTAATCTTTTCACGAAGGTTAACAACTTCACCAACAATGATGATGGAAGGATGTTCCATTCCTGCTTCTTTGACGATTGCTTCAATTGTGTTTAATGTGCCAGTAACTGTTCGCTGCTTCTCAGTTGTTCCCCACTGAATGACTGCAACCGGTGTGAGACTGTTTTTGCCATTTTCAATAAGCTTTTCGCATATATAGTGCAAGTTTCCAACACCCATGTAAAAAGCGATTGTATCGATTCCTTGTGCGAGAGCCGACCAGTTGATACTGTCCTGTTTCTTTTCTGCCCGACCATGGCCTGTTACAATAGCGAATGATGAAGCATAATCCCGGTGTGTGACAGTAATTCCCGCATATGTTGGTGCAGCAATTCCTGATGTGATTCCAGGAACAATTTCAAACTTAATATTTTGTTCGGCTAGTACTTCTGCTTCTTCCCCCACACGTCCAAATACAGAGGGATCGCCACCTTTTAAACGAGTAACAACTTTACCTTGTAATGATTTTTCTACAAGCAGATCATTGATTTGTTCTTGAATAAGTTCATGCTTTCCAGGAAGCTTTCCACAAAAAATCAGTTCTGCCTCAGGCTTTGCGTGGTCTAACAATCTTTTATTTACTAAGCGATCATATAAAATCACATCTGAATTTTGGATACATTCTAATCCATAGACGGTAATTAATTTCGGATCCCCAGGTCCTGCTCCTACCAGATACACGGTTCCTTTGGTCAAAATTCTCCCTCTCTTCTATTTTCATTCTTGTTGGATATTCCCGCTGATTGAAATGTAGCCATCTCATTTAGCATGTTTGTTGCTGATTGTAAAATGGGAAAAGCAACAGCAGCTCCAGATCCTTCTCCTAACCGCAAACCTAATTGAAGAAGTGGGTCTTTTTCTAAAAAACGAATAGCCTTACTGTGACCTTTTTCGACTGAGCGATGACCGATGAACATATAGTCAGCTGCAGTTGGGTGAATGCATTTGGCAATAACAGCCGCTGTTGAACAAATAAATCCATCAACAAGGATCGGAATCCGATTTTCTGCCGCAGCCAGCATTGCACCTGCCATTGCTGCTATTTCTAATCCTCCAACCTTTGACAGAACATCAAGTGGATCATTTGGATTAGGTTGACGAGCTTTGATACTTCGTTCAATGACCTGCTGTTTTATTTTGCGTCCTACTTCTGAAATACCTGTTCCGATTCCAACAAGTTCATCTAGATTTTGATTAAGGATCACAGAAAGAATCGCACTGCTTGCCGTGGTGTTCCCAATTCCCATTTCACCAACAATTAAGCATTTTATTCCTTTTGCTATCATTGCTAGTGCTCGTTCATAGCCAATTTCAATGGCTTTTTCAGCTTCTTGTCTTGTCATCGCATCTTGCTTACAAAAATTAGCTGTTCCGTACCTTACCTTTTTTTGGACAAGTTCACTTGATTCAATATCTTCGGCAACACCTACATCCACAATTTCAAACATCGCGTGTATTTGTCGTGAAAACACATTTATCGCTGCTCCACCGTTTAAAAAGTTTTGAACCATCTGAGCTGTCACATTTTGAGGAAAAGCAGATACCCCTTCTTCTGTTACACCATGATCAGCGGCAAATATAATAACCCCTGGTGGTGTGACAGTTGGAAAAGGCTTGCCAGTCATTTCGGCTAGCTCAATAGCAATTGCTTCTAATCGTCCAAGACTACCGGGGGGTTTTGTTAATGTGTCGATATAGGCACGAACCCTTTTTCCTACTCGTTTATCAAGAGGTGGAATGTCATTATATATGTGAATCAATTTTTACACTCCTTTGATGAAATCTTTCCATTGCATGTTGAATGAAGGTAAGATCAACATGGTTTCGCACATGATCAGCTAATAGATCAAATGCTTCCTCTCGAAGCTGGTTAAATGAAATTCTTTCTTCTATAGGTGTTAATCCCTTACTAATACGAACCGCGTTTAAATACCCTTTTCGAAAATCATCGTTATGAAAAACACCATGAAAGTACGTGCCTATAACCTGCTCATCACTTGTTTTACATCCATCAACTGAATCTGACAGCTGAATAAGTGGTGTACAGTCGCCACTCACATTTGTTACTCCCATATGGATTTCATAACCCTTTACATGATAGGATTGATCGTTAAAATGTAAGTGTCCTTCTGACAGCACGGTTGTTTTATCCTTTTTCATTGTGGTAAGTAGCGGGAGAAGACTTAGCCCTTCCATCTCATGGTGTGATGATTCAATTCCTTCAGGATCAGTGATCTTTAAACCTAGCATTTGATATCCACCACAAATACCGATAATATGAGTTTGCTTCTTTTCATGTAGCTCTACTATTTTTTGAGCAATTCCACTTTCTTTAAGAAACTTGAGATCTTCTATTGTGTTTTTGCTTCCTGGTAAGATGACAATATCCGGATTTTTCACCTGATGACTTCTCGTAACAAATCGTACATGACAATCCTGCTCATGAAAAAATGGATCAATATCAGTAAAGTTTGAAATTTTTGGATACTGAATAACAGCAATATCTAATTCTTTTTCTTCATTGACCGCAGAAGTATATTGATTTAAAACAACGGAGTCTTCGGCATCGATGTTAAGATGAGGGATATACGGGATTACTCCTAATACCTTTTTACCTGAATATTCTTCAAACCATTTAAGTCCCGGCTCTAAAAGGCGAACATCTCCTCTAAATTTATTAATGATCACTCCAATAACTCGATCATGGTCTTCTCGATCAAGCAGTTGCAGTGTTCCTACTAAACTAGCAAAAACACCGCCTTTTTCAATATCACCAATTAATACAACTGGAGCGTTTGCCATTCGGGCTACCCGCATATTGACAAGCTCACGATCATTTAAATTGATTTCGGCAGGACTTCCAGCACCTTCTATCACAATTCGGTCGTATGTATTTGTAAGATTTGTGAGTGATTCTTGAATTAATGCTAAGCCTGTTTGAAAAAACACTTTTCGATACTCCCCAGCCTGCATGTTTTTATAGGGCTTTCCATGAACAACAATTTGCGATTCATAATCACGATTTGGCTTAATTAAAATCGGATTCATATCCGTTGTTGCTTGAATAAAAGCGGCTTCAGCCTGCACACCTTGAGCCCGTCCGATTTCCTTCCCATCGATCGTAATATATGAATTTAATGCCATGTTTTGCGATTTAAATGGTGCTGTTTTATATCCATCTTGTGCAAAAATTCGGCAAAATGCTGTGACAATTACACTTTTTCCTGCATCAGAATGCGTTCCCTGAAACATGATCGGCAAACCCTTACCCATATGTTTTTATTTCCTTACAAAAAGTTATCCAATTCTCGACCATTTCAGGACAAGAAGCAAAGTGAAAGTGCGTGTATCCTGCAACTAGATTATGAGTTAAACAGCCTTCAAGCTTAGTTCCTCTCATGCTTTTTGTTTCATAAGCATTCGTAAAGTCAGAGTGTGGTTCAAAAGTTGAATAATGAAATTCATGACCTCGTGCTTTTTGATTTTCATTGATAAGGAAATTTCCTTTTCGACCAGTAATATCTCGGTAGCCCAATGCCACTCTTTTTGTGTGCATTTTAACTTCACCTGAAATGACTCCAACCATTTCATAACGATTTTCTTCACTTGTTTCAATGCCATTTGTTAAATACATGAATCCACCACATTCAGCAAGTGTTGGTAAACCTTGCTCAATCGCCTCTTTTATAGATGACTTTGCTTTATCGTTGTTTGAAAGCTCACTAGCAAATTCCTCAGGAAAACCACCACCTATGTAGAGACCATCTGCTCCTTCAGGTAATGCTTCATTTGCAAGTGGTGAAAAATATAGAAGCTCAGCACCTTGAGTTTCCAAGATTTCGAGATTTTCAGGATAATAGAAATTAAAGGCGGCATCTTTTGCTACAGCAATCTTTACTGATGCATCTTTCTTTTTATCGAAAAGAGAAGAGATTGGTTTATCCTGAATTGGCTTTGCTTCAGATAAAGTAAGTAATTTGTCAATGTCGACGGTTTCGAGTACCAATTCACCTAATTTGTCAAAGAAAGAATCTAATTCTCCTCTTTCAATGGAAGGAATAAGCCCAAGATGACGTTCAGGTATTTCAATATCATTTTCTCTTTTTAAATATCCGATAACAGGAACATCACATTCCTGCTCAATGGCTGTTTTGACAAGCTTGAAGTGACCTTCACTTCCAACTCTGTTTGCAATAACACCGACGATATTAGGACCTTCAGAAAGCATTTGAAATCCTTTAACAATTGCCGCAGCACTTCGAGCCATGCTTGCACAATTAACGACCAACAAAACAGGACTCTCTGTAATCATACTAATTTCGGCTGTACTTCCTACGTTTGTGCGTGGGTCTTTTCCATCATAAAACCCCATCACACCCTCCATAATGGAGATATCTGCCCCTTTACTTCCATGAGAAAAGATGTCTAGCACCTTTTCTTCTGACAGCATCCAGCTATCAAGATTTCGAGAAACACGGTTTGTAACAGCTGTATGATAAGAGGGATCAATATAATCTGGTCCACATTTAAAGCCTTGCACGGTTAAGCCTTTTTTTCTTAATGCTGACATTAAACCAATTGTTAGCGTTGTTTTTCCAACACCACTACCGGTTCCAGCAATGACGATTCTACGTTCAGTCACCTAAACTTCCACCTCTCTAATAAGGAATTACGGCAACAGAAATCGTTACATTTCCTGATTTTTTCTTTGTTAGTGAAAGTGATGATGCCCCACTATATAAGCGGGCAGCCGGTTCACTAACCCCGTATGCACCTGTAAATTTATATACAGTTTCTGAAGGAAGCTCGATCGGTACACGATTCAATTCTTCAGCCGAATAACAGGTAAATTCCCATTGATGTTTCTGTGCAACCTCAATAATGCCTTGTTCATCTTTTTTCAAATCAATTGAACAAATTGCTTTCACACTTTTCGGCGAAAACTGTAACTCCTGCAATGTTTCCTCGATCACCTGTTCAATTTCTTCCTTCGATGTGCCCCGATTACACCCAATACCAAGAACGAGAACCTTAGGTCGGTAAAGAACGCCGTTTTGTAAAATGACACTTTCAGCTTCTGTTAGGTTTCGATGTGTGACAACAAGTGCTGCTTGAGGCTTTGCCGAGATTGCGTCTTGAATATTCTGATAAATTTTCAATGTTTCCGGTAGAGGAGTATCATATGTCCACCATTCTTTTTCACCTGATTCTTGAACAATGGCAACATGCTCTTCATTTACAACTGAAGCACTAACAGGTGTTAATTTATCAGCGCTCTCCCATATCCAGCCGAAACGACTTCCGAATAAATCCACAGGAATGGTTTTTTGAACATCGGAGGCTGTGGTAATAACCGGGGTTGCTTTTAATAATTCGGCCACTTCTCTTGTTAGCTCATTAGCTCCACCTAAGTGACCTGAAAGCACACTGATAACATGGTTGCCTTTATCATCTATGACCACAACAGCAGGATCTGTTTTTTTATCTTTTAAGATAGGAGCAATCATTCGAACAACAGCGCCTAAAGAAATGATCATAATGATACCTTTATATGTTTGAAAAAGAGTTGGAAGCAGCATGCGGACATTTCCCTCAAAAAGAGTAATATTCCGGGCATCTTCGTCTCCTTTTTCAAATTTGCTCATATAAAACAAGTCTGTTTGATGAAAATTAGCAGTAAGATGACGAGCTAACTCCACTCCATGCTTTGTGATGGCAATAACAGCATATTGACCTGTTTGTTTTAGATCCAAAATTTTTCCTTCTTCTAAAACGAGCGTCATTCTTTCACTCCTTTACGATAGCCATGAGTGAATGCTTTATCATAAAGCTTTGATTTAAAATCTTTATGATGAATATCAGGATCAAGTGCCCAGCCTGCTAGAATCATTGCTTGTTTACGAATGCCGTTTTTACGCATATCATCATCAAGATGCTCAAGTGTGGAACGAACAATTTTTTGATCAGGCCATGTTGCTTTGTATACAACCCCAACTGGTGTATCCTTGCTCCAGCCTGCATCTAAAAATTCTTTTACAATTTTTTTCGTAAGTGTTGCACTTAAAAATAGTGCTATTGTACAGTTATGTTTCGCTAGATCCTTTAATTTTTCAGCATCAGGAACAGGCGTTCGTCCTTCTGCACGGGTAAGAATAACGGTTTGTGTTAACTCAGGAATGGTTAGCTCAGCACCTAAAGCTGCAGCTGAAGCAAAAACCGAGCTTACTCCAGGAATGATTTCAACGTGAACATCTTGTTTATTTAGAATCGCAATTTGCTCCATAATCGCACCATATACAGCCGGGTCACCTGTATGAACACGCACGACCTTTTTACTCTCTTGGACGCGATCAACCATTACCTCAACCATTTCCTCTAAATGCATGCCTGCTGTTTTAATCACTTCGGCCTCAGGCTTTGCCTTCTCAATTAGTTCACTGCTTACTAATGAATCTGCATAGAGGACAACATCAGCTTCCTGAAGCAGCTTTAAGCCTTTAACAGTAATTAAATCAGGATCTCCCGGACCGGCTCCAATAATTGTGATTTTCATTATTTTCTCACCACCATTAACGTTAAATATTCCAGCTCTGCACGATCTAATTCACGAATGTCCCAGATGATTTCTTCATCCGATGTTACCTTTGTTACAACAGATGCTTTTTCGAGTAGATCTAATTCACGTAGAATTTTTAGCATTAAATCAATCACTTTAGCTACTTTAATGAAAATAACACAATCATTTTCAACGATTGCTTTTTTCATTGCTTCATAGTCATCTCTTGCAGGAATAATCGCCACATGATCATCTCCCTCTGCTAAGGCAATGCCTAAACGTGAAGCTGCACCATTTATGGAAGAAATACCGGGAACGGTTTGAATATTCACTTCTGGGTAGCGTTCTTTCACAAGATTCATCATATGAATAAACGTACTATATAAAAGGGGATCACCTTCTGTAACAAATGCAACATCCTTGCCTGTTTTAAGCTTATCCCACACAAGATCAACCGTATGTGACCATTCGCGCTCTAAAATCTCCGGATCCTTTGTCATCGGAAACACAAGGCCTAACATTTCCTTTTCCCCTGGTGTTATGTATACATCAATTATGCGATGGGCGTAGCTTTTGCTGCCCTTTCGTTTTTTCGGATAGGCGATAACTGGTGCTTCTTTTAACGTTCGAAAAGCTTTTACCGTTAAAAGCTCTGGATCTCCAGGTCCAACGCCTAAGCCATAAAGAGTTCCTACCATTTTTTATTCCCCTTCCTTATGTTGAGCAGTGATAATATAGATCGGGTTCAACGCATCAAAACGCGTAAGATTTAATATTGGTTTACTTCTTGAAATTTGTGAGAGTGTTATGTTGACCTCAAAACCGTTACGCTTGAAACCTTCAACCGCTTGATATAAATTTTCAATGGTGACTGCATTTAGCACAATTCTTCCACCCTTGTTAAGTCGTGAACAGCAAACCTTCAGAATTTCTTCCATGCCACCAGCTGTTCCACCAATGAAAATAGCATCTGGATTAGGGAATGCTTCTAAGTGTTCGGGAGCTTTTCCTTGAACAACCGTAAAATCTGTTCTGAATTTCTGCATATTTAACCGACAATTCTCTAAGTCGTGATCATTTTTTTCAATGGCAAATACTTGTCCTTCATTTGCAATTAAACAAGCTTCAATGGCAACAGAACCTGTGCAAGTACCGATATCCCAGACAACACTGTTTTTTGAAAGCTTCAATTCACTTAAGCTAAGTGTTCTTATTTCTTTTTTAGTTAAAAGACCTTTTTCAGGCTTTCTTTGATGAAATTCTTCATCATCAATGCCTATAGTCCAAGATTTCACTTCAGATGTTTTTTTCAAAATAACAACATTGAGTGGAGAGAACTCCATATTCTCAAGCTCTTCTAAGCTGTAAAAAGCACAGCGCTCTTGTTCACCACCAAGATTTTCAGCAACAAATGCCTTATATTCTGAAACTCCAAAGGAACGTAGATAGCGAGCGATTTGAGAAGGGCTATTCTCCTCATCTGTTAGAAGAGCAATTTTTTCTTTTCCATTAATTTTTTGCACAAGACCTTTTATACTTCTGCCATGTAGACTAGTGATGTAGGCATCCTGCCAGCTTTCATTCATTCTAGCAAAGGCTTGTTGTAAAGAGCTTAAATAAGGATAAACCTCAACATCCAGTTTTTTTGCAAGATAGCTCCCTATTCCATAAAAAAGAGGATCACCTGATGCAAGGACAACAATTTTGCGGTTTTCCTTTTCTAAGTCACTTACGAGTGAAGAAAGGCCACCTTTTATGACTTTCTTTTCACCAGTAAAATCTTTGAAAAATGAAAGTTGTCGTTCTCCTCCTACGAGAATATCACTCTCATAAATCCATTTTTCATAAACTGGAAGCAGGCTTTGTTTGCCATCATCACCGATTCCAATTACTTTCATTTTCTTCGTCATGTTTACCTGCCTTTCCAAGCAATGCACCTTTCATTGTGTACAAACTCGTTTCTATTGAGATTCCGCCGCCAATTTCTTTTAAACCTGAAAGACAGCAATTTTCACAAAGTATGGTGAAAAAATCATCAACACCATTCTCTGCCATCAAATCTCCAACTTGTGATGCGGTATTGGCTTGCTTTATTTCATCAATTAATTTTTCATCTTTTACACCAGCAGCAACAGCAACATTTGCGAGAAAATCAAAATCAACTGGTGCACTTTTTGAGTGGACCATCATCACACCTTGAGCTACCTTTGAAAATTTCCCCATCATTCCAACAAGAGAAACCTTTTTGATTCCTTGTTTCTTACATTGCTTTAGAGTGAACCCTACAAAATCACCCATTTCAATAAAGGCTTCTTCAGGAAGCTCCGGATATTGCTGCATCGCATACTTCTCACTGCGGCCACCCGTTGTAATCACTACATGCTCACATTCGCCTGCTCGTGCCACACTAACCGCTTGAACAATACTCGCCATATAAGCGGAGCTTGAAAATGGAATAACAGTGCCTCTTGTTCCTAATATTGAAATTCCACCAATAATACCAAGTCGTTTGTTTAATGTTTTTTCGGCCATTTTCTCTCCATCAGGAACAGAAATAATGATCGTGATTCCTCTTGTAATGTTATGGTTTTGAAGGACCTCCGCTGCTGTTTCAAGAATCATTTTTCTTGGTACAGGGTTAATCGCTGCTTCGCCAACTGGGACAGGGAGACCTTCTTTTGTGACCCGACCAACGCCGATTCCGCCATCTAGTGTAATGCCTGGTGTTTCACTCCAAGAAACAGTCGATATGATCTGAGCTCCATGTGTTGCATCTGGATCATCTCCGGCATCTTTAATTGTTCCGGCTTCAGCAACGTTTGCTTCTACTGTGCAACTTTCCATGACAAATGTCGCAAATTTTCCAACAGGTAAATAAATCGTGCTCTCCATTTGAGGCTCACCTGTAATTAATGAGAGTAATGCGGCTTTGGTCGTCGCCGTTGCACATGCACCTGTTGTATAACCGGAGCGCATTTCACTTTTGTCTTTTTTTTTGGTTTTTCCGTTCATCGTTTATTCCTTATCTGCAAGAAGAGAGATTGCGTTTAACGCTGCAACCGTAACGGTACTACCACCTTTTCTACCTACATTCGTAATGAATGGTACGTCTAATTTTGCTAATTCTTCTTTTGATTCCGGTGCTGATACGAAACCAACAGGCAGACCAATGACTAGGCTTGGTTTAGCTTCACCTTCCTTAATTAACCGAATTAATTCAAGTAGAGCTGTTGGTGCATTACCAATCGCAAAAATTCCTCCGTCAAACTGTTTAATCGCTTTTCTAACAGAAATAATCGCACGAGTTGTGTTTAAACGCTTTGCTTCCTCCATGACGTCTGGGTCTGAAATGTAAACATGTACACCACCGCCATGTTTTTCAATTCTTGGCTTACTGACGCCGCCTAAAATCATTTGAACATCCGCATATACTTGTTCACCATTACGAATAGCGTTAATACCAGCTTGAACAGCTTTATCGTGAAAAAGCATGCTATGACCTAATTCAAAATCAGCGGAGGCGTGTACAACACGTTGGACAACCTTATATTGTTCTTCGGTAAAGTTATGATCACCAAACTCTGAATCAATCATTTGAAAACTAATTCCCTCAATTTCTTGAGGCTGAACTGTAAGTGGTTTGAATTCTGTTTTAAAATCCATCATCTATTCCTCCAATTTTTTATCAACTATTCTGTTAATATGGCTGAGTAATCCTTCAAAGTCAGAATAAGCATGACCATATTGAATTTTTGGTCTTTTAATCATAATTGTCTCGATACCAAGCTCCAAAGCTGCTTCTAATTTCTCATCAACAGAACCTGCTTTGCCGCTTTCCTTTGTGATCATCGTTGTTACTCCGTACTGTTTATAAAGAGCTGCGTTAAATTCTTTTGAAAACGGACCTTGAATCGCGACGATGTCTTTTTGAGGAAAGCCAAGTTTTTCGCATTTTTCCATATTATCTTTTCTTGGAAGCATCCTTGCAATAACACGAGTATTCGGTAGATCTAGTAATCTACGTGTGAAAATTTCAAGAGTTTTACTCCCAGTTGTTAACATAATCACACCTTTTTTTTCAGCAGCAACCTCTGCTGCCTCCTCGTAGCCTTCAACCATCACAATCCCTTTTTGTTCATAGACTTGAGATTCCCGCTCATAACGGATATATGGAACACCAGCTGCTTTTGCCCCCAAAAGTGCATTTTTGCTAGCTTCCTCAGCAAACGGATGACTAGCGTCAACAATCGCTTGAAAGCCCTGATCTTTAATCATCGTTGTAAAATCATGATCCGTAAGCCTTCCTACATATACATCTAAGCCTACCTTTTGCATTTCTTTTCCTGCATTCTCTGTAACGACTGTTGTAAGAATGTTATATCCTGCTTCTTTCACGGTTAATGCTAGTGCTCTAGCATCACTTGTACCGGCTAAAAAGAGAATCATAGTTTTTGAACCTCTGGCTCATGGTTGTGCTCGTTATCATGATCATGGTCATGATGATGGTGATGATGATGGTGCCCGTGGTCATGATCGTGATCATGGTGGTGGTGATGATCAATATGTTCCATTGCCTCAATTCGGTACACACATGTATCACAGTTCATTTTTACTTCACCTTGCAACGCTTCTTGAATTCGATCTTTTATAATGGTTTTAAGTCTTGAGTGAAAGCCAAAATAGCCGGCAAGCTTGAATTCAACCTCAGGAAACTCTTGTTGAAACTCTTCAATCATGTGCTCTAAACGTTTGATTAAAATACCAGTAAATAGAAAATAAGGTAAAATAACAATTCTCTTTGCCCCTAATTTCACACAACGTTCAACGCCTTCTTTAATTAAAGGATCTGTTACACCCATAAAAGCAGGTTCAACAAACTTATAATGTAGCTTTTCCCATAAAAGTCTTGTAATTTTATATAAATCACTGTTTGCATCAGGATCACTGCCGCCGCGACCTAACAAAATAACAGCTGTTTCAGGATCTTCTTCGTTGATTTTCTCGCCAACTTCTTCTAAGCGGCTTTTACAAATTTCCATTGTTTCTTCATGTATGCCAAAAGGTCTTCCATACGTAAATGAAACATGAGGATACTTTTCCTTCGCTTCATCAATCGCAGCTGGTATATGGATTTTAGAATGTCCTGCTGCAAGTAGCATTAGTGGAATGACAAAAACACTAGTTGCCCCTTTTTCTACACATGTTTGAATACCTTGATTAATAGTTGGTCGTTCGAACTCTAAAAAGCAGGTTTCCACTAAAAGCTCCGAATCTAATTGTGGCTTTAACTCTTCAATTGTTTGTCTTACTTGGTCGTTTCCTTCATGATCTCGACTTCCATGTCCAACGAGTAAAATTGCTTTCATACTATTCTCCCCTATCCTTATTAATCTCCGCACGGAGCTGGTTCAATTTCAATTTTTGGACTCATGTCCCTATATGAATAGCCTTGAACATTACCAACACGTTTAAAATACTTGAAAAACCTTTCGTTTGGATGTCCTTTTTCCTTGTATTCATGAACAATATTTTCAATCACTTCGACGATTTTTTCGGGCTCTATTCCTTCAGCAACCGGTTGACCAGGATGAGCTGTTCGACCGACTGTTTTGGCTCCTAAAAACAAATCAAATTTTCCTTTTCGAAAAATAATTCCGATATCTTCATTCACAGCACCAAAACATGCCATTCCACACCCGTTAAATCCTACCTTTAATTCTTTTGGTAAATCTAGCCCGCTTAACTTTTCATGAAGCTCCTCTGCATATGGAATGGAATCTTTCTTTTCTCCTTCACAAAAATCACAAGCCTTGATTTGAAAAACATCACCAATAGGTTCTAATAAAAACCCAACTTCTTTAAGTTTTTCGGTGATCACTTCCGGTTCACTCGTCGGAATTCGTAAAAGAATTTGATGATGTGGTGTATACTCCATTGAACCATCGTCCCCGGTCACTTCTGCAAGAGTCATCATCTGCTTTGGAGTGAATTTTTTATTTGCAATACCAGGGCTGACAGCTAATTCAAAAATCGATGTAATCGGGTTGTTTACAGAATTTCGAGACTTTTCTTCGTTAATAGAAGGATCTGTGTCTCCCTTAACTTTTTGCAACGCTTCTAAAGCAAGTTGCAAAGAGCTTTCTTTTTCTTTGGTTGCTTTTGCTTTTTTATTTGGTGGCATATCGTTAATACCTTTATGTAATGCCCATGGTTCGTTTTCATGTCGAAGACGCTCATGTGGCTTTAATCTCTGCTCAGTGGTATTTAACGTATACTTACGTTGATAACCTCTTGGCGTAATCATTTTATTGTCATATAAAAATGTCGATGAATTTCCAATCACAACCGTTGTAAGCATTCCGATATCAAACTCGAGCATATGCTCAAGATCTGTAATAACGATATGCTGTCTGTCACGATACGCACTTTTCACAAGTCCAACAGGTGTTAATGGTGAACGATAGCTTAATAAAATCCGTTGCGCTTCTTGTATTTGTCTTGTTCGACGACCACTTTTAGGATTATAAAGAGTTATAACAAAATCAGCCTGAGCAGCTGCATCAATACGCTTTTCAATCAATTCCCAAGGAGTTAAATGGTCACTGAGACTGATTGTGCATGCATCATGCATAATTGGGGCACCTAAAAGTGATGCACATGAATTAATTGCCGAAACACCCGGAATGACTTCTACACTCACACCAGTTTCTTCTGACCAGCCTTTTTCAATTAAAACCTCATAAACAAGTCCGGCCATTCCATACACTCCAGCATCACCACTTGATATGACAGCTACTGTTTTTCCTTCTTCGGCAAGTTTCACAGCTGCTTGGGCACGGCTTACTTCCTCTGACATTCCTGTACTAATAATCTCTTGATCTGTTAAAAGATCCTGAATTAATTCAACATATGTTTTGTATCCAATAATACAGTCACTTTCTTGAATCGCATCTTGAGCCCTTTTTGTCATATGTTCAAAGCTTCCTGGACCAAATCCGATCACAAGTAATTTTCCTAGCAAGTAAATTCCTCCTTTCAATACGTATAACGGTATTAAACGTTACTCTTTTGCGGTTTTACTATTCCTTTAATCGACTCTGAATTTTCAGGTGCAGTAAAATGATCTTTATCATATGTGTAAATAACGCTGTCTTCTACCACATTTCCACCTACAAGATGCTCAGTAACAATCTTTTTAGCTAATTCAGGCGTTGCAGCTTTATACCAAACTCCCTCCGGATAGACCACCATTACACACGCATCTTTGCATCTTCCATTACAACGAGTTCTTGTTGTATGAATGCTTGCATCCAAATCTAAGTTTGTAATTTCTTCTCTGATTGCCTGAGTTGCTTCTTCTCCACCCTTTCTCATACAGCTGCTTCCGTTACAAATAAGTACATGATGCTTTGTTTCTGTTAGATTCCAAGTCGTCATCTAAACACTTCCAATCTATTAAAATTTTTCAAATAAAAATGCACCTCTATATAGGCAGAGGTGCATTAAAAAATGGCGCAAGTGACCAGCATTTTCTACTACACGTCTACCTATATGCCCGTAGGTATCAGTATAAAAAGATAGGCAGGTCTCCTGACTTAGGTTCATAGCTTTATAACGTCTTCCCGTTTACATTCAGTGACATTATGCTATAAAGCTTCCCATAACAGTGGCGGGTACCGTGTCGGACTTTCACCGACTTCCCTTTTAAGCACTACAGTAGTTGAAGTGCACCTAATCTTTAAAACTCTATTTAATTTACTCATCTAAACGTATTAGGTTGTCTCTTGAAATATGTCTTTTTATAAAAACAATCATCAAACCAATGGAAAATACCTAAGCTATCAACCATAAAACCTTATACATTTAGACAGAACAAAAAATCCGCTCATATCTTTATTGAGCGGATGAAAAGGCAATACGAAAGCAATCCAAAAAATTAAAATGGTTGCATTCGTCTCACCTTCTCACCTCCCGAAGAAACTGAAACTTGATAAATTAAGACAGGTCTCCTGACTTGTGTTTCACTCTACTTTAAGCCCCTTCCCATATATCACTTTTAATAAAGCTTCAATACAGTGGATTGCTTATTTCGTCGACACTTACAGTTGCGGGGACAGTTTCTGATTTACACCGAATTCCCTATTAAGCCTTAAGCGGCATCTTAATCTACAGCGTTTACTATTTTAAGTTGTTATCAATTGATAGGTATTATATTAAAGCAACCAAAATGATATTTCAACATATTGTTGGATAAAATGACAAAAGTTACAATTAAAGTGGTGATTTATTCCATTCCCTCATCTTTTTCATCATACGCTATTAACACAATATTTTCATTTGTTTCACTTCTTAATTCTTTTTCTAGACTCATGATTTTGTTTAATTGATCACGATCTAAGTTTGCGACTGGAAAGTTTTCATAAACGCTCATGCTTTTAACCTCCTTTGTTTTATAATAAGATTTTCACCAATAAGATATCGATTATGCACCTGGTTATCATCATTCTGTTCTTGGCTTTTTCCTGAAGAACACTTCTGGTTCCCATCTGTTAACAGGATGTGTTCGATGTTGTCCAGGTTCACTTGGAAGTCGAGGTGCATCTTTAGGCTTGTTTTCTTTTGATGATGCCTGTTGTAACGATTGTCTAAGTGGCTGCCATTTTTTAAGAAAAGTAACAACAACTACTAGCGCAAATCCTAAGGCGGTGTAAATGAAAACAGGTGTTAAAGTATTTTCACCTACACCAAGAATTCTTCCACCAGCAGATTTTCCACCAGCCTCTCCTAAGCCGTAAACAACATTTGATAAGGCAAAAAACAACCCGATTAATTCTCCTTTTGACAATTGTGAGATGGTACTGTCTATTGTAGGAAGAATCATCATTTCACCAATAACAAACACTCCTCCACTAAGGATCAAATGGAAAAATGATTGTGCAAAAAATAACGAGGCAATTCCAATCGTTATGAAGAGAATCCCTAATCCTAATGCAGTTAGAGGCTCTACTTTCCTAATAATTCGCTTTGTAATCAAGCCTTGTAATGAGATGACAATTAAGCTATTAACTGTCCATATCAACGCAACATTTTTAGGCTCCGGTAAAATAACTGTTGCTCTAAGTGGTAATGCAAGAGATAACTGTGCATATAAAGCCCATATAATAATCGTTACAAAACTAAACACCATAAAGGGCTTGTTTTGAAATGCCTGTTTGTAAGCTCCCTTAGGAATTCCCTCACATGGCACATCACCACAACCCTTTGGGAGAAAAATCCAACTTTGTAGTGCTAAAAGGATATAAATTCCACCAGCAATCCAAAAGATCATTTTAGATGTTCCGGTTAAAAGAAAAAAAACAATTAATCCTGCTGAGCCTGTCCCAATATTTGCAGCTATGCCTCTTATGGAAAAAGCTGTTGTTTGGTTCTCTGAAGAAGCAAAGGCTGCGATGGCTGCTTTTGTTGAAGGAGCATTTAATCCAGTACCAAATCCCATTGTAATAGCAGTAACGATCAAAAAAGAAAACTGTGTGAATAAACCAAACCCAATAAGTCCGCATGCAGCAATCAAAGCTCCAAGTCCTATCGTAAATCCTCGACCAATACGATCAGCTAAAACTCCTCCGGCCACGCTCCCAACTTGAAAGGCAATGGCAATACTTGCTAACACAATTCCAATTTGTCCTATCGATAAACCTGCATCTGTTTTTAAAATAATCGGAAGCATCGGTGTAACCAAATATGTTCCTAAATGTGAAAGTAAAACACCAAAAAGAAGGATAAGTAGCGGCTTTTCTAGTTGTAATATGTCTTTTATTCCCATATGATTATCCTCCTTTTCTTTTCATTTTACTTTTCCCTAACTGCAATAGGTTATGTAATTGACCCGAAAGATCGCTAGACCTAGTAAGCGCATTCACAAAAATGGATGGAAATCATATCATTTTATGAAACGTTTAAGCATTAGGCAGATCCACTACAAAATCATAATATTTGGTTGCTTTTGTAAACACTTTAAGTGAGTGCACAAGAGACCAACGTTGATAATCATTTGTCACCGTTGGTCTCTTTTTTATTTGTTAATAACTTAGGAGGAAATAAAATTGAACAGATGGTTAGTTGTATTAGGAGCAATTCTCATTCAAATTAATTTAGGAGCAGTATATGCATGGAGTTTATTTAATCAGCCTTTAATGGATAAGTTTGGTTGGGCAAAAGAAGATATTGTTGTTACCTTCTCCATCACAATTGCAGTATTTGCCTTAACAACCATTTTTGCAGGAAGGCTTCAAGACCGCATCGGACCAAAATGGGTAGCAACAATAGGTGGAATTTTACTTGGAGTTGGCTTAATTCTATCAAGTCAAGCTACTACATTATTTCAATTATACTTTTTCTACGGTGTTGTGGGTGGAATTGGTATCGGAATGACTTATGTTTGTCCATTATCTGCATGTGTAAAATGGTTTCCTGATAAAAGAGGCTTTATTAGTGGAGTTGCTGTTGCCGGATTTGGTTTAGGTGGTTTAATTTATAAACCTGTTATCGGATATTTAATTGATACTTTCGGTGTATCGTCTTCTTTCTTTTATTTAGGAATACTTTATTTTGTATTAGTTGTAGCAGGTGCACAGTTATTAAAAAATCCACCAAACGATGATACCACATCCTTAACAAATACTTCTAAAGTAACAAATGATTTTTCACCAGTTCAAATGTTAAAAACGTATCAGTTTTATCTTTTGTGGACGATGTTTTTATTTGGAAGTGTGTCTGGACTTCTTGTTATTAGCTTTGCAGTAGATATTGGGGTTGATTTAGTAAAACTTGATGTTGAGCAAGCTGCAAATGCTGTAATGGTGATTGCATTATTTAACGCGGCTGGGCGAATTCTTCTAGGAAAAATCTCAGATCGCATTGGACGCAAAAGTACACTTGTGATCATTTATGCTTTAACCGCACTCATCATGTTTTATATGAGCACGGGTTTCATGAACTATCCGATTTATTTAATCGCAGTTTCTTTCATCGGCTTTGGTTTTGGTGGATTTCTCGCTCTCTTTCCTTCTGTAACGGCAGACTACTATGGGACAAAAAACATAGGTACAAATTATGGTTTTATGTATCAAGCATACGGACTATCTGCCTTCGCTGGACCTTTTATCATCAAAGCTATTTCTTTTACTCAAGCATTTATTTTTGCAGGTTTTATATGCATATTGGCAATCATTATGGCTAAATTTGTTAAGGTACCTTCTCAATCTTCATCAGATGAACTCCTTAGTAAGGAACCTTTAAGAAACTGATTCTTAAGTAATAAAGATTGGACCAAATTCCCACCTCAAAACATCAAGCATTTGCACAAACTATTAGTGAATCAAAGGAGGGTTAAAAATGGATAAAAACCAATCAATGCAACCACCAGATACAGGTAAATTAACAAATTTTCATTACGGCTCTGAAAAGGATGACCGTACAGAAGAAATGAAGAAAAAAGTAAAAAATCGCCATCAATCAAAATAAAGAGATCCTCAATATTTTTTGAGTTAGGCGGGTACAATAATTCATGAGCAACTGATTGTAGTGCTCGGGAGTTCCTAAACCATTCAAAAGGGGTGTTGTACAATGGCAAGAAACAACAAATTAGTTGTGCCTGGTGCAGAAAATGCTCTTAATTCCATGAAAGAGGAAATTGCGAATGAATTTGGGGTACAACTTGGAGCCGATACGACAGCTCGTGCAAACGGTTCTGTTGGTGGGGAAATGACAAAGCGTTTAGTTGCAATGGCAGAAAACCAACTGCAGAATCATCAACAATTTTAAATGTAAATGTAAATGGGGCTGACCCAAAAGTCTAGATTTTAGACCTTTGGGTTAGCCTTTTTTAAAAAGTGTTTTTTAAATAAAGTTAACTATAAAAACTGGTTCGTTCCATTGCGCTCCAGACACTTGCTTTCCGCGGGGAGGAAGCTGAGCCTCCTCGCCTTCGCCTGCGGGGTCTCAGCCTTTCCTCTACCTCCCGCAGGAGTCAAGTGTCTTCCGCTCCATTCCACTATCCTTTTAAAATAATATTTATTTGCAACAATCTACGAAAACAACCTTTTAAAAGACAAAATTAAAAACAAAAAAATCGCCCGATTCTGTATAATGAAGTTACCACACCACTTTATACAAGAAAGGAACGATTTTTTTATGAAATATGATCATATTTCTTTCGTTAATTATAACATGAATCAGTTAGTTCTTCCATTAGACCTTGAAATTCTCATCCCTCAAAATCATTTATCTATCATTGTTCATGAAGCTGTAGAAAAGCTAGACGATACTTTGTTGGTTCAACCTTACAAAGGTGGTGGACGCCCATCATATCATCCAAAAATGTTACTTAAAGTCATCATTTATGCTTATACACAAAAAGTTTACTCAGGAAGACAAATAGAGAAATTACTAACCGAAAATATCTACTTTATGTGGTTAAGTGGTAGTCAAACTCCTGATTTTCGTACGATTAATCGTTTTCGATCGGAGCGAATGAAAGACATAATCTATCAAGTTTTCTTTTCAATTGTAGAGTTACTACGTGAAAAAGGATTAGTCAAGCTGGAGCACTATTTTGTAGATGGGACTAAGATCGAAGCAAATGCAAATCAGTATACTTTTGTTTGGAGAAAAGCGACAGAGAAATATGAAAAAAGTTTAGATGATAAATATCGTCAACTCGCTTTACAAATTGAGCATATCCTTGAAAAAGAGGAAAAGACCGCCACTTCCATGGGGCTAGAAGAAAAGTTAAAAGAAACTCCGATTACCTCGGAACAGATTGAACAAAGTATTAAAAAGTTAGAAAAGCATTTAGAGACAGAACCCAAAAATAAAGAGGCGAAAAAAGCTGTTCGATTATTAAAGAAAGACTACCTTCCTCGAAAAGTGAAATATGAAGAACAAAATCAACTTTTCAATGGAAGAAACAGTTTCTCGAAAACAGATAATGATGCGACCTTTATGAGAATGAAGGAAGATCATATGCGAAATGGGCAGTTAAAACCAGGATATAATGTACAAACAGGAACAGAAGGTCAATTTATTACAGGTTTCTCTCTACATCAAAGAGCAGGTGATCCAGGCTGCTTAATCCCTCATCTTCAACACCTGGAGGAGCACGGAGTGAAACCAGAAAAAATAGTTGCCGATTCTGGTTATGGTAGTGAGGAAAACTATGACTTTTTAGAAAGAGAAGGACGAACAGCGTACATAAAATATAATACATTTGATCAGGAACAAAAAAGAAACTGGAAAAATAAAATCGAACGTGTAGAAAATATGGAGTACGATGAGGAACTAGATGAGTTTATATGTGCAAACAAGCAACGCCTTGTATTCCAGTATGAAACCTCAAAAACTTCTGATAATGAATATGTTTCAATTAAAAGAAAGTATTCATGTTTTGAATGTGCCGGCTGCCCTTTCCAAAAAACTTGTGCCAAAGGAAAAGAACAAAAAACAATTACAATATCACTAGAAAATCAAAGGCAACGAAAAGAGATTCGTGAACGTCTTCAGAGTGAAGAAGGACGAAAATTATATAGCCAACGAAAATGTGATGTGGAAAGTGTATTTGGACAAATAAAACATAATCAGCAGTTCAGACGCTTTTCAATGCGTGGCCTCCAAAAAAATACGATTGAATGGGGGCTTCTTTGCGTTGCACATAACTGTAAAAAAATGCAGAAGGCAATAAAAAGAAATAAAGCAAAAGAGGATATTGGATGCCAATAAGGGGGAGGAATACCCCTTTTTCATTAAAAAAATCCTACTTATTTGGTTTCTATACCAAAAATAAAGAAAGGGTGCTCAAAAGGTCGTTATTTAACAACCTTTTGAGTCACCCTCATTTTTTAAACTGAACGTCTAAAAGCTTTTACAATAACACCATCATTAGCAGGTTCAAAATCATATTGCGGAATTCGTTTAAATCCAAAACTTTCATATAATTTCATTGCACTTTTCATAAAATCAGCTGTGTGAAGTCCAATAGAATCAATATCTTTTTCTTTTGTTCGTTTCATACATTCATTGATTAATGCTGAAGCCACTCCTTTTCCTCTAGCTTCCGTAGAAACAGCAAGTAAACGTATTTCGGAATAATCAAGCTTATCAACGATTCCTTCATATGCATCAGATTGTGGTGGAAATAACGCAACACTTCCTAAAATTTCCCCATCTATTTCAGCCACAATTAACTCTACTCCATCTTGGACATCTGCTTCAGAGGAGATGGCTTGTTTTAGTGCCTGCCAATGCTCTGATGAAACAGATGTTGCATGCTCGCTATAAGCTGAAACTCTTTGTTTTCTAATAAAAGGGATCTCTTCCCTAGACGCATCTCTTATGATCATTTTGTGATCTCCATTTTCATTTTTTTATGATAAACTTCTCTTTTTGTTTACTTAGTAACTCCCGGTTGTGCTGTGATTTCCAAAAAGATAAGTCAGGTCCCTTCGGCAAAATTTTTACATCTTCTTTTTCTGTGAAGATTGTGATTGAAAGATGATAATGATTTTTTATAGCGTTAAAATCTGTTGTATCCCCAAAACCTGGTGTTTGAAATAAATCACGCACATAGCCAGACAAATTTGAAAATTCTCTAATTAAGGTGCGATTTGTATTAAATGCTGAATAATAAGCAGCATCAAATCGAACTAAAGTTGTGTAAAAGCGAACATCTGAATCTGTAATAAAATCACCATGCAAGAAACGCTGGTTAGAAAGTCGCTCATCTAGCTCATCTAACCGAGCAAAAAGCTGGTCATAAGCTTGCTCATAAGCATCTTGAGAAAGCGCAAATCCACATTTATAAACTCCATTATTAATATCTTGAAAAATAAGATCATTTAGTTCATCGATTTCTTCACGCAAGCTTTCAGGATATAAATCTGGTGCTTTTTCCTTATGAAACGGTGACCATACCGTTTCAAAATAATTAGTTAACTTAAAATAGTCATTATTCACTACTTTTTTAGTTTGTAAATCCACCATAACAGGTACTGTAGGACGTCCTGTATATTCAGGATCAGTTTGATGATAAATTTCACTCATATACCTAATATCAAGGATTGGATCCTTACTCTCTTCATCCAATGAAAATTCCCAGTCCACACGATTGAGTTTTGGACGAAAAGGACTTGCTGTTCCTAAGCTGATAACATCTTCTAAGCCTAAAAGTTTACGAACAATAACAGTTCGGTGCGCCCAAGGACATGCTGCTGTCCATAATAAGCGATAGCGTCCTGCTTCAACTGGAAGCTCATCTGGCTCGCTACCGAACGGAGTAGTAAACTTATTGGATTGACGTTTGAAAGCGCCATCTTCATTGATTTCAACAGTTTTTGTAGATTTATCTAAAGATTTCAAGATCCAGTTCACAGCTCTGATCTTTACGTGACACCTCATCACTCCCCATCTAAAGTTGCAGTACTATGTTTAGTTTAGTATTTACCTGAATAATCAGTCAATTAATAGGCCCAGCAAAAAGCCTGATACGAGAAGTATCAGGCTTTAAACTAATTTAATTAGACATTTTTAACGTATTTCCTTTATCACGTTTCCAAATAAATTGTAGAGCCAGTAAGGCTGCAAAGGCAATGATTCCTGTAATATCAGAAATACCTTCAGGATAGATGAGCAGAAGCCCTGTAACAAGTGCGACAATTCGCTCAATCCAATGAAGTTTGCGCATCCAATAACCGATAATACCAGCACCGATAGCAAGCATTCCAGATACGGCTGTAATAAGCACCCATACTAATTCATACCACGTTGTGTCAATCATGAGCAACTCTGGTGAAAGAACAAATATATATGGAATGATAAAGGCAGCAATGGCCAGTTTGGCTGAGTTGACCCCTGTTTTCAAAGGCTCTCCTCCTGCTACACCTGCTGCTGCAAATGCAGCTAAGGCAACTGGTGGTGTAATATCTGCAATAATTCCAAAATAGAAAACAAATAGATGAGCTGATAAGTCAGGTACACCTAATAAGATAATCGCCGGCGCAGCAATTGTTGATGTAATAACATAGTTAGCAGTTGTTGGCGAACCCATTCCAAGAACAATTGCTGCTAACATGGTTAGCATTAATGTTGGAATTAAGTATCCTCCAGCTAAATCAATCAATCCATTTGCAAGCTTTAATCCTAAACCTGTTTTTGTTACAATTCCAACAATAATACCCGCTGCAGCAGTTGCAGCTGCAACACCTAAAGCAGAACGAGCACCGTCTACAAGTGCTAGCACAAATTGCTTTGGTCCCATTCTCGTTGCTTTATTAAATAGCCCTACGATTATCGCTACTAAAATTGAATATAATGCAGCATGTGTGACAATAATTCCTGACATTAATAATACGATGACCGCTATAATTGGAAGTAGCAGGTAAAACTTTTTTAACACTTCTTTTCGATCAGGCATTTCTTCTTTTGTTAATCCACGAAGACCAATTCGCTTCGCTTCAAAATGAGTCATAATCCAAATTCCTGCGAAATATAGAACGGCAGGGATTGCAGCAGCTTTTGCTATTTCCCAATACGTGATACCGCCGCCGATAAATTCAACCATTAGAAAGGCAGCAGCACCCATTATAGGAGGCATTAGCTGACCACCTGTTGATGCAGCAGCTTCTACAGCTCCAGCAAACTCTTTTTTATATCCAAGCTTTTTCATCATTGGTATTGTAAACGAACCAGAGGTAACAACGTTTGCAACGGAGCTTCCACTTATCGTTCCTTGTAGGGCACTTGAGAAAATCGCAACTTTAGCTGGTCCACCAGTTCTGCGCCCTGCAATGGAAACAGCCAAATCATTAAAATATTGTCCTACTCCAGTTCTCACTAAAAATGCTCCGAACAAGAGAAATAGGAAAATAAATGTTGAGGATACGGCAAGTGGTGTTCCTAAAATCCCCTCAGTAGTAAAGAACATCGTTTGAACTAATCGCTCAAGTGATAATCCTCTGTGTGCAAGGAAACCTGGCATATACTGCCCATAAAGTCCATACACCAAGAAGATAAGGGCAATAATAGTAATCGGAAGACCAACTGCTCTTCGTGTTGCTTCCAACACTAATACTATTGCGATGATTCCAACGATAAAATCCATTTGTGATAGACGTCCAACACTCATAACCAAATCATTAAAATTAATTGGCCAATAAGCTCCTATACCAACACTAAGGAGAGCTAATATGCCATCATACCATGCAATTTGAAGCTTTCCTTTTTGACGTTTTTTCCTATTAGCAGGAAAAAGTAAAAAAATCAAGGATAGTGCAAACCCTAAGTGAATGGTCCGCTGAATTTGTGCAGTAAAAACACCGAAAATGGCTGTATATAATTGAAATAGTGAGAATGATAGCAGTCCAATAAAGGCAATCCAGCCAATAATACCTGTTAATTTACGTGTACCGGCTTCAGGATCATATTTTTCCAATAATGCCTGTTGTTCTTCTTCATTTAACGTTTTATTTTCATCAACCACTTATGTTCACTCCTTTCAATAGCTCCCATAATGACATTTTTTCAGGTGACATCCGCACCCATGTTCCTGGTTTAATAAAATTTGATAATGTATATGTGTGATCTTTATAAATAATTCGATGATCCGCTCTTACCTGCCCGAGACGAAGATCAACAAATGGGAAAGCACGGTTCATATTCTTTATGTAGTATGTACCATTTTTTTCTTCAAATACCTCATCTCCTTCTGCATTAGAAGGCATGCCTATTGCAAAATCTTTATAAGAAAATTCAGTTAAGATAATTTGCTTCTTAGTAAGTTTGTAGGTTTCAATGACATCTGAAAGATGAATGGAATGTGTATATTTAATTTGAAAGGAATTCTCTTTCTCAAAAGGTAGATATGCAAGTAGTTTTTCTTCGTTTTCATAAGTAAAAGCAAGAGTTTGTTTAAAAGGAATGAAAACGAGCAAAGTGATAAGCAAGAGTAGAGGTACAGTGACTAGAATTATCTTAAGCCTCATAGAACCATCCTTTAAAGCATTGCAAATGAAATCGATAGACCGCACCATGCGATCTACCGATTTTTTAACCATGTTATTTCGAAATGCCTTTTTCTTCAAAGTACTTAGCAGCTCCAGGATGAAGTTCCATATCTCCAATTCCTTCTAGTGCTGATTCAGGTGTAATGAACTCACCTTTTGCATGAGTGATTTGATCAGTGTTATCGAATAAAGCTTTTGTCATCTCATACACTAAGTTTTCATCAAGCTCTTTTGAAGCAACTAACATTGCCTTAACAGCAACTGTACTTACATCAGATTCGATGTTATACGTTCCACCAGGAACAGTGTCTGCCGCATAGTAAGGATATTTTTCTACTAGCTCTTGAACCTTATCTTCTGCGATTGGAACAATCACCACATCATCTTGTGCTGATAGTGCTTCAACAGCTCCAGTTGGAGTACCAGCTGTAATAAATGCAGCATCAATGTTACCAGCTTGAATACCATCTGTTGATTCATCAAATGATAGGTTTTGTGCTTTAATGTCATCAACAGTTAAGCCGTGAATTTCAAGAACTTGGATCGCATTGATGTAAGCTCCAGAACCTGGTGCACCTACAGAAACAGTTTTCCCTTTTAAATCTTCAACAGATGTGATTCCGCTATCAGCAGTTGTCACAAGCTGAACTGTTTCTGGGTAAAGTGAACCAATTGCTTGAACGTTATCAATCGGTGCATCTTTAAACATTTCTTTTCCTTCAAGAGCATATGAAGCAATGTCTGTTTGCGTGAAAGCAAGCTCTGCTTCGCCATTTCTTAATGTCTCCATATTCTCTGCAGATGCTCCTGATGTTTGTGGTGTTATGTTTGCATCTGTGTTTTCAGAAATGATGTTTCCGATTTGTCCACCAAGTGGATAATATGTACCACCAGTACCACCAGTTAAAAGACTAAGGTTTTGAGTTTCGCCACCTGTGTCATTACCTTCTTCTCCACCTGTAGCTCCCTCATCACCGCCTCCAGTCCCGCCGCCACATGCAGCAATGACCATCATAAGTGATAAGATCATGATGAACAGAAAACTACTACGAAATTTCTTCATCATATTTGTAAAGCCCCCTTTTATTGGTAATTTTGTGTAAACACATAATTATACTACCATAGGTAATGGTAGATTTGTCAAATGATATGTGAGATAGAGTGACATAGGTTAAGTAGGTAAAGTAGTTTTGGTTTGTAAGGGTTTTCTCTATCATTAACCTAATACCTTCAAAAGAAATTTATATGTTCTCTATCTTTTGAATATTGCTAAAATTATCTTAAAATATCGAATGATGTCGAATGAAAGAGTTTTTATATACTAGTAAAAGTGATCAATAGATAGCTTACTAGTTTTGATTTTTTGCACGATATAAGAAAAATGAAACGCATCTGATTCTTTATTCGTAGATAATAGGAGAAAAAACTAGGAGGAATGAACAATGTTTGAATATAAATTTGAAAAAGTTGAAATTGGGAAGTGGAGTGGTAAACCTAAGGCTGAATATCAGGAGATCATTGAACAACATGCAAAAGACGGTTGGAGACTGGTTCAAATTTTTGCACCCGGCACCGCTGCATATGGTTCAGCGGCATATTATGAGATCATTTTTGAGAAACTTGTTAGCTCTTAATATTTCATGACTGACTGTAGACAAACTCGAGATGATCAAGTTTGTTTACAGTCTTTTTTCGCAAGAAACACGAGCTTATCAAGAACGCCTTCAAAGCAATTAACCAAGACCGTGTTATTGAGAAAGCTGGAAAACCTAATAATCAGGCAGTTCCTTTTTGTCTTCACTCTTTAATTGATTCTGCTAGTAGCTCTGCCAAGTGAACCGCTCTTACTGAATCTTGTAATCCTTCTCTAATAATACCTAACCTCATTTGTAACAAGCACCCAGGGTTTGAAGTTACAATCGTCTGTGCTTTCGTTTCTTTTACCTTGATCATTTTATCATCTAATATCTGCATCGACATCTTTTGTTCCGTTAAATTATATACACCTGCAGAACCACAGCATTGATCAGCCCCTTTCATTTCTTTATAGAATGTACCATCAATGGCTCTAAGTAATTTTCTTGGTGCACTCGATGTTTTCATTACATTTCTTAAATGACAAGAATCTTGGTATGTAACCGTTTGATCAGGTAGTGATAAATAATGATCTTCATTAAATTTAAGTTCAATTAAAATTTCAGAAAAATCCTTTACTTTTTCGGCGAATTTTTCGGCTCTTTTCTGCCATTCAGGTTCATCTCTTAAAAGATGATCATATTCGATTAAAAGAGCACCGCAACCACCTGCATTAAGAACAATATCGTCTATATCTAAAGTTTCAAACGCTTCAATGTTTATTTTTGCAAGTTGTTTAGCGGTCTTTTTCTCACCACTGTGTGCATGTAGAGCTCCACAACAGCCCTGTTGTTCTGGAATAAAGATGTCACATCCCGCTTGTTGTAAAAGTTTTAACGTAGCATCATTTATTTTCATAAACATAGTGTCCATTAAACAACCGGAAAAAAAAGCTACTCTTCGCTTCGTTTGGTTCTTGGCTTTTAGATAAGTTGGCCTATTGTTCATTTCATTCTTAGAAGGAACTATAGGTAAAGCCTTTTCAAATTGTTCTAGGTTCCCAGGGAGTAATGACAGTAGCTTTGTTTTGTGAAAAAAGGTTTGAATACCACTTTGCTGATAAATTGAAAGAAGATGATGAACTTTTTTAATTCTTTCTTTTTTGGGAAATAGTTCATCAAATATAAAATGTCTTAAAACTCGGACTGGCCATGTATGTTTCTTTTTTTGTTGAATCACATCGCGTGCTTCTTCAAGTAAATGACCATATTTTACACCAGAGGGACAAACAGGTTCACAAGCGCGACAGCCTAAGCATTGATTTAACTGTCTTTCAATGGTTGCATCAGGCTCTATCAAACCGTCAACTACGCCTTTCATAAGGGCAATTCTTCCTCTGGGTGAGGAAGCTTCATATTGATTTGTCTGTCCATACGTTGGGCATGAAGGCAGGCAAAATCCACATCGCATACAATTCATGAGTTCATCATAATTTAATCGTTCTTGAAAACCTTTCTGAATGTCTTCCTTCACAGATTGTTTCATGTATTTACCACCACTCTTTTACGAGTATCTTTTGCAAACATTTTTCCAGGATTCATGATGCCGTTTGGGTCAAAAGCCTGTTTAATTGCTTTCATAACTGATACCCCACTATCTCCAATTTTCCATGCTAAATATGGTGATTTCATCTCTCCTACTCCATGCTCCCCCGTAATCGTGCCACCTAATTCTATTGCTTTTGAAAATATCTCTTCAAAAGCTAATTCTACTTTGTGAATTTCTTCAGTATCTCGAGCATCTGTTAAACAAGTTGGGTGCAAATTTCCATCTCCTGCATGACCAAAAGTACAGATTTTTAAAGAATATTTTTCTGCAATTTCATTAATCGCTGCAACCATTTCGCTTATTTTCGAGCGAGGAACAGTCGCATCCTCTAGAATGGTTGTTGGTTTTAAACGTGCGAGGGCAGATAATGCTGCTCTCCGTGCTGTACTTAAACCCTCAGCCTCTTCTTTTGTTTTCGCTAATTTTACTGAAACAGCATTTCCTTCATGACAAATTTTCAAAATATGTTGAACATCTCTGTCTACAATTTCGGAAGGACCATCTTGTTCAATTAACAGAACAGCCTTAACATCTGTTGGAAGACCGACTTTTGCAAATTCTTCCACTACCTCACATGTTGATTGATCTAGAAATTCTAATGTAGCTGGAATGATTTTATTCGCAATGATGGCGGATACCGTTTTAGCTGCAGCATCCATATCTTGAAATAAGGCTAACAGTGTTTTTTTCGTTTCGGGGATTGGTATCAACTTTAATGTAGCCTCGGTGACAATTCCGAGTGTACCTTCAGATCCAACGAATAAATTTGTTAAATCGTAACCAGCAACATCCTTTGCAAGCTTTCCACCTGTATGAACGACCTCTCCATTCGGAAGTACAACCTTAAGTCCTAATACATAATCCTTTGTTACTCCATATTTTAATCCTCGAAGACCACCAGAGCATTCATTTATGTTGCCGCCTACTGTTGAGATTTTCATTGAGCTTGGATCTGGTGGGTAAAATAATCCCTTTTCCTCTACGGCATGAATCATATCTAATGTAATAACCCCAGGTTGGACAGTAACTGTTAGATTGTCTTCATCAATTTCTAAAATTTGATTCATTCGGTTAAATGTTAAAACAATCCCTCCGTGCGTTGGACATGTACCAGCACTTAAATTTGTACCTGAACCTCTCGGGACAATTGGAATTTTGGCATCATTGCATAGTTTCATAATTTGCTGAATTTGAGAGTGTTTTCGGGCATGATTACAGCGTCTGGCAATGATTGAAAATTCGGTGTAGCGTCGTAAGAGTATACGAGTCTAGCCTCAGCTGTATCTTGAAAATATTTGTCTCCAACAATTTTTATAAATTGTTTTTTTATGGAAGTATCAAGCATTGAAATTCCCCCTACTTTATCTCTTTGACCTAATTATAATGGTAGAAAACGATGAGAACGATGGAGAAAAATACGAAAATAGCTAGAAAACATGTTGAGTTTTTGGTTGTTTATCTAATTGATAATAGGAAAGGGCAATATAAAATAAAGTTGTTCCTTCAGCACTTTTTGGATCGATGTTTGTTATATCTCTAATTTGTTTCAGTCGATAATGTAAAGTATTAATATGAATATGTAATGCATCAGCTGTATTCTTTAAAGATTGATTATAATAAAAATAAGTTTTTAAAGTTTCAATTAAATCATCGTCCTCTTTGATACTAGACAAAACTCGATGAATGAATTCATTTTTAGTCTTTTCGTTTATCTCCTCTAGAATAATCTCTAACAATAAAGAGTCGTAAAAGACAACAGAATTATTTTTTTCTGCGACTTTTAGAGCCTTTTTCGCTTCTTGATATGACGAATAAATATATTTGGATTCAACTGTTTTTCCTACACCGATTGATAAGTTTGTTTGGTGATGATTAGCAAAATATTGCTTACAAGTTTCTAGCATAAATTGTAATCCAGTCATTGAAATTACCCTTTTTGCGCTTTTTAATAATACAAATCGGTCTTGTCCCCATTGGACTAAATAGTCATCTTGATCTCTGAGTAACTCAGTTGTAAACCAACTATTTAATAAAAATTGGATGTTCTTTAATTTTTCTTGAGATAATTGAGAATCGAGTTGGATAAGGATACATAGATATGCATTGTTAAATGAGATTCCAAGAATCTCCCCTCGGTGAATAAATTCCTCATCAACGTCTTGATTGTATAACCATTCATAGAAAAAGGATTCTAGCCCTCTTGTTTTCCATTCTTTTTTTTCAATATAATTTGCCTCTCTGATGATGAGTTCTGTCATTCTTCTAATAAGTTCTGCAAAAGGTTCTATGTCTTTTGGAATCCCAGTTATTCCAATCACACCAATGACATCATTTTCATAGATAATCGGTAAATTAATTCCAGGTTTTACCCCCTGTAAATGAGTAGCGAATTCTTCATTAATATAAAGTTTTTTCTTTGTTTTCATCACGATATTTGCCCCTTCGTGAAAGGTTCCTACTCTATTTGAATCTGTCGAAGCGATAATGTAGCCATTCTGATCTACAACAATGGTATCTTCTGTCATTACAAGCTGTACTTCATTAACAATTTTTTTTGCTAATTCAGGGACAAGCCGCATATTAAAATCATATCCTTTGCATATTAGATTGAGAATAATCTCGATATAAAAATCTCTCACCTGCACAAGTCTGGAAACTAATTGTAAGCAATAGCAATATAAATAAACCCTTTTTAAAAAAGACTGTAGAGGAAACCTCCACAGTCTCTTGGATTATTCATTTATACGCTTGCTTCTTCCTTCACATTAAGAATATTGAAAAATTCTTTCATAAATCTTGGCAGGTCTGGCCAAGCATGACCTGTTACTAAATTGCCATCTACATGTAACATTTCTTCGATATATGTAGCTCCAGCAGCTTCAATTTCAGGACGACAAGCTGTATAGGCAGTCATTTCACGTCCTTTAATATGCTCACGAACAGTTGTAAGTACTTGTTGACCATGACATATAACTCCCATTGGTTTATCTTCTTTTAGAAAATGTGCAGTGATCTCTTGTACTTTTGGATTCATACGAATGTATTCCGGCGCACGTCCACCAGGGATAATAAGACCATCATAATCTGCAGGGTTAATGTCATCAACAGATGCATGAGATTCAATTTTATAGCCTAGTTTTTCAGTGAAAGTCTCCATTTCAGGAAGAAAATCATGACAGACGGTTTGAAGCTTCTTCTTCGTTGGAGAAGCGATTGTCACTGATATATTTTCTTCAATGCAGCGATAGTAAGGATAGTAAATTTCTAAGCAATCCACAGCATCACCAGTTACAATTAGTACATTTTTACTCATGTTTACAGTTCCCCTTTACAAATTAATTTTATATTAAGAATGCATTAACATTCTAAATATTCAGTTATTAATTGTGCTTTCTTGCTCTTTTATAGACGGCAGTTTGTATCTTGCTTCTAGTAAACCTCTACAATAGTGACCATTGAATTCCATGCTTAATCTTGTTCTTTTAGCACCAAGTAAATAATCTGAAAATGATTCAATAGTAAGGGATTCCCCTTCTGGTGTTGTGAAGGCAAGTGGACTAGAGTGATTGAAAAGGTTTTTCTTTTCAAAATACTTTGTCCTAATCAATTGACCTTCTTTTGATAGATTAAGAGATATTAAATCCGAATGTAATATACTGACGATCTTCTCCTTAGTCATGTCTAATTGATAAAGGAGGTGTTTGATCATTTTTTCTTGCCTTGCATAAAACGCCTTTATTTGAAATGTTTTACGTAGTTCATCCAAATCACCGTCAGACCCGCTAAAAGCGGTAAGTGATTCACTGAATGCTTTTCCTTTTGTAACACCTTGGTTAATTTCATTGGATGCACAGTGATCAATTAGGTTCACTTTTACTTCTTCCACCCAATTAAGTGATGATACATACTTATGAATATCCTCCGCCATGATGTAAGCAAAGTTTGGTGAGCACCAATAAGTCGGTAAACGAAAGATAACTTCCACAATTGAACCTTCAATGACGATATGATCGATAAATCCTAATTCTGTTAAGGGCTGATCAAGTTCCGGGTCGTATACTTGATCAAGCATTTGATATACTTGCTTCTCCTTTTCCATACGATCCCCTCTCCTTTTTCGGTTCAAGGTTTAAGCAAAATGATTAGCTAGCGAACAGTCTTTAAGTAACTTCTTATGGGCTTCAATGTCAATATTATATAAAGCTGCAACATTTTCACCTAAGATTTTCTTTTTTACATTCAAGTCCAGGTTTGCACCTGTTTCTTTTTGAATATCATCAGGTAGCTCCATTTCAATGAATTTCTCGATAAGCCAGCCAGGTTCCCAAATAGCATAGTCACTACCGAATAAAATACGGTCTTCTCCAATCCAATAGAGTAATTCACTAATAATTTCTGCAAAATAACGGGGTCTCGAATGAATAAACGGCATGGCAACAGCTAAACCACCATATACATTCTTTTCTTGTGTAGCAATCCAACAAAAATCTTCTAATCTAGGTAAACCAACGTGTTCAACAATGAAGTTTAAATCTGGAAAGGTGGATGCTGCATCATCAATATCTGCTACGTCAAATGCATCGCGATTTAGTGGAGTAATAGTAGGTCCTTTATGCACGTGAATATTCTTAATCCCAAGTTCTAAACATTTTTCTAAGTATCGCTTAGCCCATGGATCTGATAGTTTATATCCTTTTGAATCACCATACCAATCGGCTGTATATAGTTTTACCCCTTGCCAATTGTACTTTTCTTTATTTTCTTCTAATTGTTCAAGTCCACGTTCTCCGTGTCTTGGATCAAATGTACCGTTACAAATAAATCGATTTTTATATTTCTTTGCCAATTCCTCATTTGCATCAAAATCTCCAAATCCATTTTTATAAAATTCTTTTAAATATACAGGTTGGAAAATGGCGATGTCTGAATATCCCTTGATAAAAACATCCTTCACGAGTGTTTCAGGGTCGTATTTTAAAAATTTTTCCTTTGGCCAAATATACTCATCTGGACTTAAGTTAGTATGATAATCATAGAAGCAACTTATAAATTGATCACCGTGAATGTTCAACTGATTTTCTTTACTGCCATCCCATAAAGCAATATGAGCATCAATGATAAAAATCTCTTCACCATTTGGCAATTTATACATTTCCAATCCCCCTCATATTTTATTTAGTATCAAAATATGTTACCGCTTACAATAGATCTTGTAATTTATTGTAGTCTACTATTTTTTAATAAGATATGTAGTTTCACTCAAAATTTCAGTTATTTTAAAGGGAGTTCTTTGTATAATCATCTAACTTACTAGGATTGAACTTATTATACTAAATAACAAGAATAATATAAATGAGAAATGGAGGAGTTACCTAAAAAAATAGTGTTTCTAACATTTATCTTCAATTAGACAAGAATGGTCATTCTCCAATCTAAAAAGGAACTGCCATATATCAGCAATTCCCTCTTATGAGGAACTTTCTTAAATTACATGTTCACAGCAATTTTTTCATCAGAAATAATCAACCCATACTGACCGTTTTTCCGTTTGTATACGATACTAAATTGATCTGTTTCCGCATCTTGATAGACAAAGAACTGATGATCTAGTAAATTCATTTGTAGTATCGCTTCTTCTGTACTCATCGGTTTGAATTGAAATTGTTTAATACGAACAATTTCCTCTTCCTCTTGCTCTGCTGTCGGGATTTCAAACACTGGAGCTTGTTCAATTATTTTTCCTTTTCGCAGCTTACGATTTCTTCTTGTTTTGTATTTACGAATTTGTCTTTTTAATTTTTCTTCTACTAGATCAATAGATTGATACATATCGTTTGTTTTTTCTTCTGCTCGAATGGTTATATCACCAAGATGAATAGTTACTTCAATACAGTGATTATTTTTGAAGGTAGATAAATTAATATGAATTTGGAAAGTTGTTGTGTCTTCAAAATAGTGCTCCATAACCAAACCAATTTTTTGATCAACATAGGTTTTTAAAGCTTCGGTTAATTCAAGATTTTTGCTGTGAATAATTAGATTCATTACTACTCCTCCTAAAACTTTATTCTTCTTCTTTTTCTGTTCGAACGATCAATACATCGCAGTTTGCGTATCGTAAAATGTGTTCAGATACACTTCCGACAAATATTCTTTCAACGGCGTTCATTCCTGTTGCACCACAAACGATTAAGTCCACCTTCTTTTCAGGTGCAATTTCTTTTGCAATCTTTACTTTTGGAGAGCCATATTCGATAATTGCTTCTACATTTAATAACCCGTTTTCAATTGCGATATTTTTATATTTTGTTAATAGAGAATGTGAAAAATTTTCAGCATGTTCAATAAATGCTGGTTCGATTGGTAACCCATAGGATGTTAACACTACTTCTCTTGAATCAATAATTGTACACAATATTAAGTGTGCATGGTTTCTTTTTGCGATACTAACGGCCTTTCGAAAAGCCCACTCAGCTTCTTTTGATCCATCAATTGCAACAAGGATATTCTCATAGACCATATTCATGATCATCTCTCCCTACTTTTCTTTTAAGGAAGGTTCTTCCTATGAGTTAAGTTTACCTTGTTATAATGGATAGCTCGGTGATATTTCTCACACCCTGAATAAAAAAACAGCCCATCTTTAAAATGAGCTGTCCCCCCTATTCCTTATCTTGCAACACACACCCCGTTACATACTGAAGCCATGCATAACAGCCAATCTTCACTGTTTCTTGAACAGATGAATCCTTACTTGGATCTAAACAAACAAAATCTATATGTTTAACGGCTGGTTCCTTCCCAATTTCTATTAAGCTATCAAATAATTCTGATGTGCTCATACCTCCCGGTGTAGAGGCTGGTACTCCAGGAGCAAAGGAAATATCAAGAACATCCATATCAACGGTAACGTAAATTCGGTCAACACAGTTTGATAAATGCTGAAGAGATTCTTTCACTGTTTGGGAAACACCTTCTTTTCTCGCTGCTTGTAAGGTAATGATGTTGATGCTATGTTTCTTTGCGTAATCAATAAGTGATTTTGCATTAAAATAACCGTGTGGCCCGATATTCATTATATGCTTTCCCATAACAGTATTGTCGTCAATCAACTGACGTATGGGGGTTCCATTCGCCGGACCTAATATTCGTGGATCTCGAACATCAAGATGGGTATCAAGCTGTAAGATCCCGATTTTCTCAAATGGATACATTTCTTTGATTCCTCGAACAGCACAAGCAGTTGTTGAATGATCACCACCTATCATACATATTCGAGAAGTTGGATAACATTTGGTGAGGTATGCGGTTGTTTGCTGAATTCTTTGATGTGACAATGGAATATCTGTTGTATGCATGTCAATATCACCTGCATCGGCAACATTAAAAGAAGCAAGATCCACATCTTCATCAATGTTATAAGTGCTAAAACTTTTCCACATTCTTCGAAATTCAGAAGGATATAATGATGCGCCTGAAACACTAATGGATGAACGAGAAATTGGTGCACCGTATACGATTAAATCTGGTATGTCCTGAAAGCTTTGAAGTGACTTAATCCATTGAGAAACTGATGTTGGGTTTTCATCACTAAAAGAATTCCAAGACCATTCTGGTGGTTTCAGCCAATGCTTTTTCATCTGTCTACCACCTTCACACCCTTTTTCCACACCGTTTTCACATGATTAACACCGAATAGATATTGTAATTCTTGATAGTTTTTTACCTTCCAGCGTACAATATCAGCTTGCTTTCCAGCTTCTAAAGAACCAACTTTATGCTGTTGGTTAATAGCACAAGCTGCATTATAGGTTGCTGCGGTTAAGGCCTCGGCAGGTGTTAACCTCATATTAATACAGGCAAGGTTCATCACAAGTGGCATGGAAGTAGTTGGTGAAGAACCTGGGTTGCAATCGGTTGAGATAGCAACCGGCACACCATGATCAATCATTTTTCTCCCTTGTGCTGATTGTTCGCGAAGATAAAGAGCAGTAGCAGGTAGTAAGCAAGCAATCGTTCCTGCTTCAGCCATCTTTTCGATTCCTTGATTTGATGTTTTAAGTAAATGTTCAGCGGAGATCGCTCCTACCTCTGCAGCTAGTTCTGCACCTTTGGTATTAACAATTTCATCTGCATGTATCTTTGGTATCAAGCCATAGTGCTTTCCAGCCTCTATTATTCGTTTAGATTGCTCACATGTAAAAACTCCTTTTTCACAAAAAACATCGATAAATTGTGCAAGATTTTTCTGTGCAATAACTGGTAACATGTCATAAATAATAAAATCGACGTACTCTTCTTCACGACCTTTAAATTCTTTTGGCACTGCATGTGCTCCCATAAAGGTTGCTACCAAATCAATGCTGTGCATTTGTTGAAGCTCTTTCATGACTTTGAGTTGCTTTAGCTCTGTTTCAAGGTTTAAGCCATATCCGCTTTTTCCTTCAATTGTTGTTACACCATGCTCCAAGAAGGAATTTAGGCGGGTTATTGTTTGTTGAATTAATTCCTTTTCCGTTGCCTCTCTCGTCATGCTAGTTGTAGCATGAATTCCTCCTCCCTCATTCATGATGTCCATGTAGGTTGAGCCTTGCAGCCTCATTTCAAATTCCCGTTCCCTGCTGCCACCATAAACAACATGTGTATGAGGATCAACTAAGCCTGGTGTTACCAAGCTATTTGAGGCATCTATGATTTCAGCGGAGTCTATTACGTCTCTATAAGTATTCCTCAGTTCGTCTGTTGTACCAACTGCTTTGATAACCCCTGATTCAATCCATAAGCTACCATCTTCAATAATACCGAGCTCAGACATAGCTGTTTTTGAACGAGGTCCATCTATATTTGAAGCAAGTGTAGCCAATTGAGCAGCATGTTTGATCCAGATCGGCTTACTCACAAGAATCAACTCCCTTTTCAAGCATTGGCATTTGAATGTTATGATGGTGAGCTGTTTTCATTGCAAGCTTGTAGCCAGCATCAGCATGGCGAACAACACCCATACCTGGATCTGTTGTGAGTACACGTTGAATTCTTTGATCAGCTTCTTTCGTGCCGTCCGCTACAATAACAACACCTGCATGTAAGGAATATCCCATTCCAACTCCACCACCATGATGAACAGAAACCCATGTGGCACCACCAACCGCATTGATCATTGCGTTTAAAATTGGCCAATCTGCCACAGCATCTGAGCCATCCTTCATTGCCTCAGTTTCACGGTTTGGCGAAGCTACCGAGCCTGCATCTAAATGGTCCCGCCCAATCACAATTGGTGCTTTTAGTTCGCCACTTGCTACCATGTTGTTTAAAATTTTCCCGAATTTTGCCCGTTCGCCGTAGCCTAACCAGCATATCCGCGAAGGTAAGCCTTGAAATTTAATTTTTTCCTGAGCCATTTTAATCCAATTACATAAGTGCTTATTTTCACTGAACGTACGCATTATCGCTTCATCTGTTTTATAAATATCCTCAGGATCACCTGATAATGCTACCCAGCGAAAGGGACCTTTTCCTTCACAAAATTGCGGGCGAATATAAGCTGGTACGAAACCTGGGAATTTATAAGCATTTTCTACTCCTTCGTCTTTAGCGACCTGACGAATATTGTTTCCATAATCAAAGGTGACCGCTCCTTTATCCATTATTGTGAGCATGGCTTTTACATGACTGGCTATAGAAGCTTTCGAAAGCTTTACATATTCTTTTGGATTTGTAATTCGTAGCTGAGCTGCTTGCTTCAGGGACATTCCTGTGGGGATATATCCGTTCAATGGATCATGAGCAGAGGTTTGATCAGTCAAAATATCTGGAATAAAATTACGTTCAATCATGTTATATAACAGTTCAGATGCATTACCTAGTAAACCAATTGATAATGCTTTACCAGTTTTCTTCGCTTCTTCGGCTACATGTATCGCTTCCTCTGTTGAATAAGCTTTTACGTCCAAATAACCCGTTGTTATTCTCCGGTCAATTTTTCTTTCATCTACTTCGATTGCAAGACAAACCCCGCCATTCATCGTAACAGCAAGAGGTTGTGCCCCACCCATTCCTCCAAGTCCTGAGGTTAACGTAATCGTCCCTTTAAGAGAAGAGTGAAAATGTTGTTTTGCTAATTCAGCAAATGTTTCATATGTGCCTTGAACGATACCTTGGGAACCAATATAAATCCAGCTGCCCGCCGTCATTTGACCGTACATCATAAGTCCTTGTTGGTCGAGTTCATGAAACGTATCCCAGTTTGCATAAGCCGGAACAAGATTGGAATTGGCCATCAAAACACGCGGCGCATTTTCATGTGTTTTAAAAATAACAACAGGCTTACCAGATTGAATGAGCAGTGTTTCATCATTTTCTAATGATTTTAGAGATGTGACGATTGTATCGAAACTTTCCCAATTTCGTGCAGCTTTCCCAATTCCACCATATACAACAAGCTCCTCAGGATTTTCGGCAACATCTTGATCTAAATTATTCATTAACATCCGAAGAGCAGCCTCTTGTTGCCATCCTTTTGTATTGAGTTTTGTACCTCTATATCTTTTTATTTTCTCCACATAGTTTGAATTCATTTTGTTCCCTCCAGGCTAGTTGGTATTGATGTTGCTCCGAGCTTTAACCAATGTTGCATTGCTTCTATATCGATCGAAAAAACTCGATCATTTACGATGGATGGAACAACCTGTCTTGCTTCTTCATAAAATTTCCTTGTAACGGTTGACATCTTTTGAACACCACGAAATTCAGCCGCTTGAATACTGCAAATTGCTTCTACCGCTAGCACTCGCCGAGTATTTGTAATAATTTGATAAGCGTGTCGTGACGCGATTGTTCCCATACTAACGTGATCTTCTTGATTAGCTGATGAAGGAATACTATCAACACTAGCCGGATGTGCTAATGTTTTGTTTTCCGAGACTAGTGAGGCAGCGGCATATTGCATAATCATCGCACCTGATTGTAGACCAGGCTCAGGACTTAAAAAGGCTGGTAAATCATTTAGTTGAGGATTTACTAATCTTTCAATTCGTCGTTCAGAGATATTGGCTAATTCTGCAATGGCGATCTTTAAAAAGTCCATAGCAAAGGCAATCGGCTGGCCATGAAAGTTTCCACCAGACAATACCTTTTCATCACCAAGAAAAAGTAACGGATTATCTGTTGCTGCATTCATTTCAATTTCAAGTTTTTCTTTCACATAATTTAACGCTTGCCATGTAGCCCCATGAACTTGCGGAATGCACCTAATTGAATAGGCATCTTGTACGCGAATGTCTCCTTGTCTCGTCGTTAGTAGACTATCAGATAAATAGGATCTAATTCGGTTCGCTACGTCAATTTGCTCTTTATATCCACGAGCAAGATGAATATCCTCATCAAAAGCATCCAGAATTCCCCTTAAACCCTCTATGGTTACAGCCGAGATTAAGTCAGCTTGATAGGCTAACTTTTCTGCCTCTAGATAGGCAACTACGCCCATTGCGGTCATCGCTTGAGTGCCATTAATAAGGGCTAGCCCCTCCTTTGCTGTAAGGGTTATTGGGGAAAGCGATTCTTGCTCTAGTGCTTGAATTGCTGTTGTTTTTTGACCTTTATACAGCACATCACCTTCTCCTATTAACACGAGAGCAAGATGTGAAAGTGGAGCTAGATCACCACTTGCGCCCAAAGAGCCTTGTTGTGGAATAATAGGATGAATTTCGGCATTTACCAAATCAATTAATCTTTCAATGATAATAGGACGTACACCCGAAAAACCTTTGAGTAAGGCATTGGCACGTAAAACAAGCATTGCTCGTGAAACAACTTCTGGAAACGGATCACCAATTCCGCATGCATGTGAACGAATTAAATTGAGTTGAAGGAGCTCAACGTCTTCTTTTTCAATGAACACATCACTAAATTTCCCGAATCCTGTAGTAATACCATAAACAACTTTTTCCTCGGAAACGATTTTTTCAACCGCTTTTCTGCTTGCCACCACACGTTTTAAGCTTTCATCCGAGAATCCAACTTCTTCTCCTTCAAATAGGATTTTTAGTAAAGTAGAAAAGCTTAAGCTTTCTCCATCTAGCAAAATCATCTTTACGACTCCCCTCCTGCCCTTTAGTTGATTAAAGGGTCAATAAAAAAGGGAGCTATATCAATGAAATCAAAGATTTCATGATATAGCCCCCTGCTTATCTATTAACTATGGGCACTTTATATATGATTAATACCAAGGCCAATCGTTTCATGCTCGGAGCCTTTTACTGGAGCTCCGATCGTTCCGTATAACGAGACAGCAATCCAATCTCCTTCTTGCTCATGATCATATGGATTGCCACGTAAAACCGCGAAAGAAAGTCCAACGGTTCGTAACACTGAACCTAACTGTACTTGACCTCGCGTTACACCATGTAAGGCTTCCATAATCGCATGATATAATGCATGTGATTCACGATAAACATCAGACTGAATGATGCCATTTTTCTTTGCTGCTGTTTCAATAGATGCAACGACTTTATTCGCCTCCATCGAACCCACTTTCCCCAAACAGCCCCTCCATTTGTTTTGTTGAAGGAATTGAAGCTGTTCGTTAGGATTTTCAGATAACAACAGCATAATTGCATTTCGTCCAATTAATCGATTTTTACTTAATGCCATAATAACAACTCTTTCTTTTCATCTAATGTCTAGTATCTAAAATTATCCTATGCATGTGTTTGTTCTTTGAGTACTATATTTTAAAAAAATAATAGAGTAAGAGGATTCGATATACGAAAAAAGAAAGGCTTTCACAGCCTTCCTACATTTATTTTTATGCAGTTCCAAATGATAATCCTACTTCTTTTAACATTTTTCTGTAGGCAATACTAACTCTATCGCTCTTTAAATGTAGCTCTGCTTGAAGATCAAGTGGAAGTAACTCTGGTTTTTGATTTTCTACAATAATTTTGTCTTGTTCAATTAAAAGGTCTTGAAAATCCACAAATACCTTTTCATCTTCATCGAGCGCATAATTGCGTTCCATAATCATAAACGCTTTACTTTTTTCTTCATTTACTGGTGAAACGATAAGATAAAGATCAAAAAACTCTTCAGAATGATCAATTCTTTTTGTAAACCCTGCACAAAGTGGATGAAAGACTTTATACGTGTATTTTGCATGGACGCCATGCCCTCTTCCATCTGGATCTGGTTGATAAATGTCGATTTCATCAGAAACTAGAACTCCATCTTGCTCATGCACCTCATAATCACCAATTTCAGGAAACTGACTGTCTCCAAGAAGTCCTTCATGAACGAACATAAGATGTGAAACGTCTAGGAAATTTTCAACAACCCGTGGCCCTGCTGCATTGATTTCATAAGGCCCCATTTCAACACGAACCAATTCATTGCCCACATTTTCTTCACCAATAGCGGGGTGATGTTCTGGTTGACCCAGGCAGACCCATACTAACCCGGCTTCTTCAACACAATGATAAGTAATGGCTTTTGCCTTTCTTGGTATCGCCTTTCCTATTGGCATTGCTGGGATTTTTGTGCATGTTCCACACGTATTATAGGTCCATCCATGATATGGACAAACAATTGCATCATTCACAACCTTACCTAATGACAGTGGTACTCCGCGGTGAATACATAAATCTTTAAAAGCATGCACACCTTGAGACGTACGAAATATGACAATCTTTTCACCAAGAACTTCAGCAGCCTTTGGAAGATCAGCTAACTCTTTCGATAATAGGACCGGATGCCATTGATGAAACAAAACAGGATCTTTCACTTGCATGACATGTCATCCTTTCCGATTATTCTGGAATTGTTCCTTTTACACCTTTAACAAACCAGTTCATACTAAGAATTTCTTCAAGAGGAATTGTTTCTCCCTCATCGAGCTTAATTTCTCCTGACTGATCATAAATCGGACCACTAAATACCTCAAAAGTTCCATCAATGATTTCTTGTTTTTTCGTATTAACAGCATCCTGAACATCCTGTGGTACATTTTTACCGAATGGAGCTAAATCCACCATTCCTTCTTTTAAACCTCCATAATAGGAATTCGTTTCCCATGTCCCATCTATTACACTTTGCACAACATCAACATAATAAGGTCCCCAGTTAAGAGTTGGATTCGTTACATAAGTCTCAGGAGCGTATTTGTTCATGTCAGAGTCATTCCCCATTCCCCAAACCCCTCGTTCAGCAGCAGCTTGTATACCCGCTGGTGAATCTTGGTAGTTTGCTAGAACATCAACACCTTCATCTAATAGTGTCATAGCTGCCTGTCTTTCGGTTGCAGGATCAAACCATGTATTACTCCAAACAACTGAAACTTCAATATCAGGATTTACACTTTGTGCACCTAATGTGAAAGCATTAATTGTGTAAATAACCTCTGGTATTGGGAAGGCACCAACATAACCAATTTTATTGTTTTCTGTTAACTTTCCAGCCGCAATCCCAGCTAAATATCCGGGCTGATACCCTTTCCCTTGGTATGTACCCAGGTTTTCAGCGGTTTTATAACCAGTTGCATGCATAAACACAACATCAGGATATTTTTTAGCTACATTCACAGTTGGATCCATATATCCAAAGCTTGTTGTAAAAATAATGTCATGATCTTGAGCAAGTTCTTCAATAACACGTTCAGCATCAGGCCCCTCCGGAACATTTTCTACTGTTGTCGAGGTAATACCAAATGTTTCATCAACCATTTGTCTTCCTTTATCGTGCTCGAACGTCCAACCTCCATCACCAGGTACACCAATATAAACAAAGGCTACTTTTGGTAATTCCTCTGTTTCTGATTCTGTTTTTGTTGCTTCTGTTTCTTCTTCTGTTGTCTCAGGTTCAGCAGGCTGTGAAGACTCCTGAGAACAAGCAACAATAACCATGAACATCATGATCAATACAAATAAGCCCATTATTTTTTTCTTCAACTCAATATCCCCCTTATTTTTAAAAAATATATTCAATTACCGGATACACCACCTCCTTAAGTGATCTGATCATTAAAATCGTTGCTCGCGGAAATACGGAACTCCTAATGACTTTGGTTCAATCGGAGGTTTGTTTCTGTTTTTCCAGCCAACAAACATTAAGACTACAATCGTTGCAAGATAGGGAATCATTTTCAGAAAATAAGATGGAACCGGTATTTCAAATAGTTGAATACGAAAACCAAGTGCATCAAGGCCACCGAAAAAATAGGCGCAAAATAATGCGTAGATAGGATTCCAGCGAGCAAAGATAATTAAAGCAATCGCAATCCATCCTCTTCCAGCTGTCATTCCTTCTATCCAGTTCGGTGAATAGGCCATGATGAGATAAAATCCTGATAGTCCCATAAGCATCGAGCCGAAAATGACGTGAAAATAACGAAAACCTGTTACTGAAATCCCCATCACATCTGTAGTTGAAGGACTATCACCAACCGCTTTTAAATGAAGGCCCCATGAAGTTTTGTACATATATAAATAAAGAACAATCGTTAACACGATACTCATCCAAATGAAAAGATCGAGGTTTGAAAACACCTTACCGATCACAGGGATGAACTCCAGCCAACTTAGCTCCACCTTCGGAACGGAAACCGGTAACGCAATTCCCGCTACAGATTTACCTAAATACGCACTCAGTCCCGTACCGAATAAAGTGATCGCTAACCCACTCACAATTTGATTAGCACCTAAACTAATACTTAAAAATGCATGAATAAGTCCGAGGAATCCTGAGGCTAATAAGCAGGCAATAAATGTTACGAACAAGCTTTCGGTTTCAATAAAAACAATACATGACATGACTGCCCCAATTAGCATAATGCCTTCAGTGCCAAGATGTATGACGCCTGCTTTTTCACTTAAAATTCCTCCTAGTACTGCAAACAGCAATGGTGTACCAGATGATATGGCTGCTGTTAAGAGCAAAATGAAAACATCCATTGTCGTGCCTCCCTTCCTTATTTTTTTAATAAACGAAAATCACGGTTATCTTGTTTCTTACTTTTTCACACGAAATTTGCTAAGCATTTCTCCACCAATTAAGCAAAATAAAATGGCACCTTGAAGCATTAGGGACATAGAAGATGGTAGGCCAATGGTTTGAACACTATAACCACCGACTATTAAGCCACCAATAAAAATCGACGAAACAATCATTGCCCATGGATTTAATCTGGCAAGCCATGCAACGATAATAGCTGTGTATCCATAACCTGGTGAAATACCATACATGAGCCTTCCTGCAACACCAGATACCTCAATCATTCCAGCTAACCCTGCCATCCCTCCGCTAATCATCATAACTAGGAGAATGTGTTTATTAATTTTGATACCGGCGTATTTAGCCGCTGATGGATTAGCACCTAATACTCTTAATTCATAGCCCCAACGGGTTTTTAAAATGAGAAATGCAAATAAAACAACCGCGATTATTGCAAACAATACTCCAATATGAAGTCGAGTATCACCTATTGTGGCAAGTAATTGTGAAGGTAAAAACATTGGAGTTCCAGGAAAATTAAAGCCTTCAGGATCTCTCCATGGTCCAAAAACAAAATAATCTAACAGCAAGAGAGCGATATAGTTCAACATCAAGGAAGTAATCAGTTCATTTACTTGAAAATAGGTACGAGGTAAGGCGGTAAGTAATCCCCATACAGCACCAGCTACTATTCCGACGATGACCATAAGTGGGATATAAACGATTCCAGGCAAGTTTGGAAAGTAAATGGTGATAGCTGTTGCTCCAATTGCTCCTAGTAAAAATTGCCCTTCTGCACCAATATTCCAGATCGATATTCGGTAAGCAATGGCCACACCGAGCCCACAAAGTAAAAGAGGGGTCGCTTTTACAAGTGTTTCACTTATACCAAAAGCAGAGCCAAATGCACCTTGCAGCATTTTTCCATAAACCGTAATGGGATTCATCCCGTCGATTGCAATAAACACAGCACAAATAAATAAAGCTATAAGTATTGATAAAAGTGGTACAAACCAGCTGCTCGACTTTTTATGTGGGTCATATTCTAATCGAAAAGGCAATTCTAGTTTCTTTTTAGAACCCTGTATTTCAACAGCAGCTTGTTCAGCAGATGTTTTTTGATTCATAAAACAGCTCCTTCCTTCCGCTCATCCAAACCAGCCATAAGTTGGCCAATATACTCTTTTTCAGCTTTTGCCCGAGAGATGACGCCGTTCACTTTTCCGTTATATAAAACTAAAATTTTATCGGACAATTTCATTACTTCATCTAAATCTTCCGATATGAGTAAAATGGCACCTCCTGAAAGCTTAAGATTTAGCAACATCTGATGAACAGCTTCTGTAGCTCCAACATCCAACCCCTGTGTTGGATGTACAGCAATCATCAGCTTCGGCTCTTGATCAATTTCTCGTGCGAATAATAGCTTTTGCTGATTACCACCTGAAAGCTGACGAACAGGGCTATGTAGGTCAGCTGTTTTAACATCAAATGTTTCAACTAATTTTCTTGACCATTCACTATTTTGTTTCTTTTGGAGAAGACCCCATTTTGTACGTTTAGTTGTTCGATATGTTTTTAATAGTAAGTTATCAACTATTCCTAAGCTTCCTGCTAAACCACTTTTCATACGATCCTCAGGAATATGGGCAATTCCTTTATCTATTAAACTCTGAACGGTAGGAGAAATTAGTTGTTCTTGATTAAACATGATGGATCCGCTTTTCCACGGGATAAGCCCTGTTAACGTTTCGGCAAGTTCCTTCTGTCCATTTCCTGCAACACCAGCCACCCCCACAATTTCATGTTCATGAATCGTAAAGCTAACTTGATCAATCGAAAGCACCCCACGCTCTCCTTGAACGGAAAGATTTCGCACTTCTATAACTGGTTTTCCGATTGGCTCTGATGTAACTGTTACCCCTTTTGTACGTAAGGCTCCGACCATCAATTGCGCTAACTCTTCAACTGACGTATCAGCACGATTTCGGTGAGCAATCATTTTTCCTTTTCGCATAACAGAAATTCGATCTGAAACCTCCATCACTTCTTTTAGTTTGTGAGTTGTGATGATCATTGTTTTCCCATGTTTTTTTAGGTTCTTCATCGTTTGAAATAATTGCTCTGCTTCGAAAGGAGTCAGAACAGATGTAGGCTCATCGAAAATAATGATGTCAGCACCCCGATAAAGTGTTTTTACAATCTCTACACGCTGTTGCTCTCCAACGGATAATTGCCAGATTGGAACATTTGTAGGAAACTTTAGTCCATATTGCTCTGAGATTATTTCTATTTCTTCGCTCTTTTTCTTCAACCAAGAGGGGCCTCGCCATATTTGGCCCTTTTCACCAAGAATAATATTTTCAATGGCTGTTAGTGTATCGACCAAACGGAAGTTTTGATGAACCATTCCAATCCCTAATTCCATTGATTCCTTTGGCGAACGAATCTGACATGTTTTACCATGTATAGAAATAGTGCCACTATCTGCTTTATAAATACCGGAAAGCATGCTCATAATGGTACTTTTCCCTGCACCATTTTCACCTAATAAGGCATGAATCTCCCCTTTTTTGACAGAAAAGTTAACAGAATCACTGGCAACTACCGAACCAAACTTTTTCACAATATCTTGCATTTCGATCGCTAGATGTGTTTGTTTCAAGGATTATCCACCTCTTACTTCAGATAATATTTTTGGAATTTTCTAAATTATCCTTCACTAAAGAGGTTCAGTCTATGATTGTGTAGGATTATGTAACAAACTAAATAGAATTTTGTAAAAAACAGTTACAATGCAATTTTTTATTCATTCATGTTTAAGAAATTATGGAAGTTCCAATAATGACTAGTAGATTTGCCAGTGTCAGGTGAATTTAAATACATTTAAATGAGGTGATTTTCATGCCCATGCAGAGAACTTTTATCATGGTCAAACCTGATGGTGTGAAAAGAAAATTAATTGGAGAAATTGTTAGACGTTTTGAACAAAAGGGGTTTACTCTTTTACAAGCAGAATTCATGACAATTGATCAAGAAAAAGCTGAATACCATTATGAAGAACATAAAGAAAAGCCATTTTTCGGTGAGTTGGTTGATTTTATTACATCAGCACCTGTTTTTGCGATGGTTTGGGAAGGTGAAAACATCATTGAGGTTTCTCGAACGATGATAGGGAAAACAAGTCCAACAGAAGCACTGCCAGGTACAATTCGTGGAGATTTTGCTTTTTGTAAAGAAGAAAATGTAATTCATGGATCAGATTCTCTAGAGAGTGCTGAACGGGAAATAGCAAATTTCTTTGATCCATTGAAGCTACGAGATGGAAAAGCAGATTACAATCAGAATGTGAGAAAAAGTAGCTAACAGTAAAAAGAAGCCATTATTTTGACTAAATGGCTTCTTTTCTGCAGGATATCAAGTTTTTATCATATTGATTTTATAGAATAGCTTCTTCCGCTTCGGTCTAGAAATTAAACTTCCTTTATAGATTTTGATGAAACAATTGTTGTTGTTAAACCAACGAATACGATGGTAACACAAGACAAAATTAATGTTTCACTTGATATTAATAGACCTCCTAGCATAATCACAACCATATCAATAAAAAAGATTAAAATTCCAACGTTAACTCCAGATTTGTCAGATATAAATTGAGCAAGCAGATCTGTTCCACCAGTGCTAGTCCCGATACGAAGCATTAATCCAATCCCAGAGCCGACAAATATCCCTCCAATAATTGAACTTACAATTGGTGATGCATGAACAATTCCATCCAATGGTTTTAGCAAATCAATAAAAAAAGATGAAAGTAACAAGCCATGTAAACTATTATAAAAATACTTTCTATAATAGATCCATGCAACGAGAAATATTGGTGTACTAAAAACAATGATCATCAAACCTGTTTTTAAATGGAACAAATAGTGCAAAATCAAGCCAATCCCGATCATCCCACCATCCAGCACTTTATAAGGTGTTAAAAAAACATTGATTCCAATGGATAATAGAAGACTTCCTAACACAATAATACACACTATTTTTATCGTATTCATTTGATTCCCTCACAAACATTTGGACATGTATTAACTTTATGAGGGAATCTTTCATAATATCTGTTAAAAATAGTCGTATTTTTAAAAAACTGTTTTTACATCCTATCTTTTTGTGAAAATTGATAAAAAACCATTACAAAGAGAAAATTCAAACAAAAAAGAATGGTAACTAGAATTTTTGTAAATATTTATTTCTACTAACCGATATGAATAAAGAGTAATTTTAATGTTAAAGGTGATAGTATGATTCTAAATAGACTTTTTATTATTAAATTTATAAAATACAGTTTTGTCGGGATTATATGTACACTCATTTATTTTCTTTCTATGTTTATATTTGTGGAATTTTTCTATCAAGAACCAGTTATCGGTGCGTCGATCTCTTTTTTCATCATGACTCTTTTTTCATACCTATTAAATAAAAAATATACATTCGGTGGAAAGTACTCCCATCAACAATTACTGCGATTCCTTGTTGTGTCCATCATTGGCTTCACATTAAATTTTGTGATTATCTTTACAGTTGTTAATGTTCTATCGTTTCATTATGCTATTGGAGAAATTGTTACAGTCCTAGTAATCCCACTCATAAATTTCACTTTAAATAATATTTGGACATTTAATTAGTGCATATGAAAAACCTGGAAGGTAAGTTGATTTCCATCCAGGTTTTTATTATATTTTCTTGCCATCTAGATGCATATTTTACACACCAGTGATACCTAATGTATATAAAACTCCTAATAAAAATATGAGATCATTTATAAGTTTTCATTCCAAATAGTCGACCTATTTTTCCCTTGTGATTTTGACACATATAAAGCTTGGTCGGCTAAGTCGAATAATTTATCCTGTTGTTTTGTGTGTGATGGAAATTCGGCTATGCCTATAGATATTGTAATAGGTTTTCCGATTGGAGAAACTGTATTTTCTATGCATATCCGAATTTTTTCCGCGATTGAATAAGCAATAGTTGATGTAACATCCGGAATTAATAGGACAAACTCTTCCCCGCCGTACCGAAACAGCAAATCGTTTTTTCTAATCATCATTTGTACATATTTCACTAAAAATTGCAGTACTTGATCTCCAGCTTGATGTCCAAACGTATCATTTACTTTTTTAAAATTATCAATATCGAAAGCGATGAGTGTAAAAGGTTTGTTGTTTGTTACCCATTCTTTCATAACCTCATCAAGCAGGCGGCGATTTGAAGTATTTGTTAGAGAATCGGTTGTTGCTTCGTAAGAAAGTTGTTGATGTTTATCTTGCATTCCTTCTATCGCCATTGTCACACTTTTTGTTAATAAATCTGCTTCTCTGTTCCAATGTGATTTCATAGGGGGAATACTCACTAATTTACCGGAAGAAATTTGGTTTACAACGTTAGAAAGATCAAAAAACGGCTTTGCTAATTTTCTGGCAATAAAAATTGAAAATACAAGCAAAATAACAAAAGGAATAAGAATATATATTAGTAATTTTTTTAGGTGATCATACAATGATTCATAGATAAAAGTAACAGGTGTTTGCTGAACAACTCCCCATCCTGTTTCTGGAACAACAGTGTATGCCGCTAACATCGTGACGCCTATTGTATTTGTGACAATTTCCTTTCCACTTTTACCTTGCATGATTTTACCGATAATAGGATTTCCTGATACATCTTCGCCAATTCGTTTTTTGTCAGGATGAAATAAAATCTTCCCTTCTGGCCCAACAACATAATAATATGAACCGTTTTCATCAATGATATCGTTGCCAAGAATCTCGTTAAGCACGTTTTGTTCCTGAAGATAAATAGATCCCCCGATCATACCTTTAAAGTGATTATTCTGATCATATAAAGGATGTGCAAGCAGGACAATTAAACGTCCAGAAGGAGCAATATATGGCTGAGATACCGTTTGTTTTTTTGAATCAACAATTTTTCTTGTCTCACCTGAACTAAGAATTTCACCTCTTAGACCTACCGAAATAGGGGCTATACTTCTAACAACACCACTTCCATCGATCCAAGATAATGAATTGAAGTATCTGCTATTATTACGTAAAAGCTCAAAGTAATTTTGAATTTCATCATCTTTAAAATCATCGTTTTCAGACAAAAAAATCGCTGTTTCTTCTAAACTCATTCTCATTGACTTAAACAACGAATCAACCGATCTACTCATCTTACTTGACTTTGAGTAATTAAGATTTAGATAGGCGTTAGTCAGAGATTCTTTTTCAGATTGATAGGAAGCTAACAATAATATGACTGTAGTCAAAATAACAGAACCAGCTACAAGTCCTGTTAATAAAGTTGAAAGTCTAACTTTTCTATTTTTAATTTTCATAATAACTCCAATACATGAAAGAAACCTGTTGTAGGTATAGTTTATTACGTTAAAGAGAGTAAATAAATAGGGGGTCATTCCTATATGGAACTTGTTCCTACTCTAACTATAAAATATATCACTTTACAAATTTTTTAAATGTGATTTTTATCACTGTAAAAACCAGCTTGAAAAAGAAAGTCAAGCTAGAACCATAAAAATCTACTCAATAAATCTTTTTCGAATCATTCTTATTTGTCGACGATGGTTTAATTCATCCTCAAAAACTTGGAACCATTTATAATAATTATTTGCGGTCAAATTATTCCAAAAAGGAGTTGTTTCATCGAGCCAATCATCACTTCTTTGTTGGAGCTGTTTAGGTGTAATAACATCTAAATTCCACCATTATTCTGATTCTTTTACTTTATCTAAATAATAATCTAGTAATTCAGGAAACTCTTTTATTTCAAGCTTTCCTTTGTCAGTTATGGTATAGATGCCTCTTTTCACTCGATGAAACCACCCATAAAAGTTTTTGGTTAAGATGGAGGATGTTTTTGTACCTGTTCCTAATTGCACTAACTTTTTTGGAGAGAGTTCACCAAATTCAATTAAATAACATGCGATTTGAATGCAATTTTCTTTGTAGGCAGTCATAATTTTCGTTCGACTGCTCCCCCCAATATTATAATCAGCACTTCTTCCATTTATCTCTTTAAGGACTGAATCTCGTTTCCATTTTTGCTGTTTACGTTGTTTACTATATGTAGTTGGATGGAAAATCATCTCCATTCTCTTTCGATTTCCAGTGAATGATACGATAATCAGACCAAGCTCCAGTCTTTTTACAAGATGACATAGATCAGACCATCGCTTCGACCGCTTATTATAGCGAGGCTTCGGAATAGCAATATACACTTGGTCCGTTAAGCGCTGCCGCTTAGTTGCTTGAATTAATAACTCAATACTTAAATTAAGCTTTAGTTCCACCACGATAAGCTCGTCATCTTTTACTGCCGCAATATCGCAATCCTTTACTTCACCATAAACGTCAAATCCTTCACGGGTAAAATAATGTTGGATTGGTTTATATAAGTCTGCTTCTTGTATTTTTTTCTTTTCAGTCATGTTGCCACCATCCAAGTGTGTTTCCAGAGTATTTCTTTATTTAAAAGTTGTATGGCTACTTTGCACTATGTAACCAATCTGTTAGTTGTTCTTTTGCATCTGCATGACATAATCCGCCGTTGTATTACAAATATAGTACCATAAGTTCTTCATCATAATAAGTTTCTTTAACTTTTAATGCCTTTTTATCAATACCAAATGTTTTGAAACCAAATGATTGATAAAGATTTTTTGCTGCTATATTACTTGATGAAACAGTTAAATAAAGTTGCTCGATTCCTTCAATAGACTTTGATTTATTAATCGCTGCTTCTACTAACTTTTGACCTATTCCCGCTTTACGGTAGCCAGTACTAACATAAACAGCGACGATATTAGCTCTGTGTTTTAGTTTATTTTTTGTTTCCGGCAACAATGTAATAACAGCAACTAATTTTTCATCAACAAATGCTCCAAATGTGAAGGAGTTTTCTACACTTAACCTCTTTTCTATAGTAGCTATAGAAAATGTAACTTCCTCCTCATAACTGGAGCTGAATGCTTCTGGATGCTCTTGTAACGCCTTTAATCTTAGACTTTTATAAACAGCTGCGTGTTTTTTACTTAATAATCTTATATCCATCTTTTTTCCTCTCTTTCAAGGAGATTCCATTTCCATTGTACCAAATCAATCGGGTATTTCGTTATTTGAGTAAAAAAACAAATAATAACAAAAGATAAAGGTAAGATATCTTTGAGGAATCAAAATATTATATTAGTCATGAGTTGGTGATACCCTTGCGTAAAGGACAACTGAATAGAAACTCTATACCATTTCTTTTATTAACAATTATTCATCTTATTATTTTTTCTCAATTACTAAAACGAAAAAGAGAATACACATGGACTCTGTTGCTATCAAATATTGGCTTTGCTTTCTTTTTTGAATACTTTGTACTGAATCTTTTTCAAGCATACACATATAAACCCTCCATCTTAAAAATAAAATATTTAGATAATATTCTTGGAGCAATTTTATCTCAAGCCTTTTATGTACCCATTACAGCAACGTTTTTAACGATCTATAAAAAGAATTGGCGGTGGAAAGTTTCCTTCATCACATACTTTTATATTGTTGAAAAATTATTTCTTCGCTTGGGAATTTATAAAACAAACTGGTGGAATCCAAAATTCACTACAGTCTTAATGCTTATGTATTTTTATATAAGCGATTATTTTTATAAACTGATTGAGAAGAGAAAAGATTGGGCTCTTAAATTGGCTCAATATTTAACAATTGTTGTAATTGATGTGACCTTTATGTTTACGATGGCTGTTAGAAGAAAATTAAAATTTGGGGTTGGGTTGCTACATACCTGGAAGGAACATTTTATCATTGCACCTCTTTACAGTTTACTACTGGGTATTTTTTCTACCTTTATCTCTTCTAAAAGTGGAATAATTTATCGCTTCTATCATCTTTTGTATTTTTTAGTAATCGATTATTTTCTTATAAAGGTTCGCTATGTGAAAATAAATTATAGTGCCTTTCTTCAGTTTGTTCCCTGGCACCTATTCGTTATTTATGTTTCACGTTTGGTTCATAAGGAGATATTTTCAAACTCCAAAGAAAGAACATAGTTGATAGTAAAAACACCCCAAAGTTAGATTCTTACTCTAACTTTTGGGGTGCAGTACATTATTCAAAAGAATAATGGGGGTTTTTATTTATAAGTTTGGTGGGGTTAGAGTTCTAGTATAGTCATTCAGTAGCCATTTGGTGTCGTCTGTTCAGCTCTTCAGTTAATTCAAGCACAACAGTTCTTAGATGTTTGTCTTTAGTTACTTTAATTGACTTTCCTAGAATGTTATATAAATGAGCAATTTCATGATCTTTTAAAACACTAAACATTAGAAACCTAAAATGGCATCTTTCATTCTTTAGTTGTAGTTATACATGATGTTTATTTCTACAAGAATGATGCCTTATTCAAATTAACCTAATTGTTGTTGCGCCATTGAAACAAGGCGTTTTGTTATTTCTCCACCAACAGATCCGTTTGCACGTGAAGTTGTTTCACCGCCAAGGTCTACACCGAATTCATTTGCGATTTCCACCTTCATTTGGTCAAGTGAATGTTCAGCTCCAGGTACGACTAAGTTATTTGAGTTATTTGCCATAATCAATTCCTCCTTTGTATAGTGTACTTGTAACATTTGTTGATAGTTTGTATATTATGCATCATTTTAAAAATTTCCTGATAAAAAATTCAAAAACCTCTTCCTGAAGGAATAGTCGAGGCATAATTTTGATTTTATATAAAAATAAATGCTAATGCTAAATACATACATTTGGAAGGACTTGCAAAAACCTGGTTAATAACTCGAGTAGAAAAAAATGGTTTGGCAAATAATAAAATAATAACCATTTTTTATCATGCGATAGGAGAGAACGCTCTATGTCACGTGAACACTTATTAGAGCAAACAGATTCTTTACATGCTAAATTAACTGACCTAATTCTTGAATACTGGAAACAGTTTGGTCATTTTGGAACTTGCTTTTATATGGCATAAGCTTGGTTTGTTGCTTTTTTATAAAGGAATGAATATTTTTCATGTTTTTCTTCTAGATGTAGGTATGGCTATTCTTGCGTATTGGTTTACTAATCTATTTGTTAAATTGAATCAAAGCGTAAAGTAACTAAACATTTTTTTATTCAATATCCAAAGTAAAGCGCACCATATCTCTGCATTGGATATTATTTTCATATATCGGTTCATCATAATGTTTGACGAAAAAATCAAAGTCAACGCCTGTTAGTCTAAATCCACATTTTTGATAAAAGGCAATTTGATCTATGCTAGAATTTCCAGTTCCAACTTCCATGACTTTAAATAATTTTTCTCTAGCTACGGAAATAGCATGCTTTATCAATAACTTTCCAACACCTTTTCCTCGGTAATCCTCTGAAACAGAAATATTCGCTAACTCCACGGAATGTGGTCTTGTTGGAAGTAGCACTAAAACTCCTATGACCATGTTCTCCTGATTTTCAGCAACAAAGCACATTCCCCGGTTAAGGTAATCTTCAATTATTGATACTGAAGGATCCGCAAGTAATAATAATTGTATTGGCGGTGTTTCTTCCTTTTTTAGGGCTCTAATTTTCATTATTTATTACTCCTTGTTATGAGAAGATACTTTTACAATTTAAAAATCTATTTCTTTAATACTCCCAAATATTCCTTCCAAGGGCCAACGTCATCATAATACCTCTTTGCCATTACTCTAACGATTTGCGAAATATGTGTAAGATCATGAACAACCCAGGTTGAAAGAAGCTCTCTTATTTTGACCACACCGAAAGCGGGATGTGTCCCTTCGATTTCTAGGTGATGATGAGGATTAATAAGTTCTTTTAATTTTTCAAGATTTGTTTCTCTTAGTTGGATAAAAGTTAATAGTTTTTCTTCAATTGTACTTTCAGGCTTAGTCAAATGTGAAAAACGATCAAATGAAGGAAAGTGCTTGTTCTTTCCATCATGTAGAATAGATTCTAATCTGGGAATCCAATTATGTAGTTCAGCTTCAATTAAATGTTCAACAATTTCAGAAGCATTCCACGTTCCTTCCCCTTCATTACAATGCAGCCATTGATCAGAAAGTCCAGATAAAAAATGCTCCAATGTCTTTGGTGTTCTCGATAATACCTCGATTGCTTCATTCAAATGAAAATTCATCATGCTACTCCTTTCTATAGGACTATTAGAATATATTTTTTTCTTGTAACAGAGAAAAGTAAAAAGTGCTAAAATAGTGTTAGATATTACCATTTCATAAAGAGAGGTATTTATGAATTATATAGGATGGATTATTATTGCATGCGAGGTTTCATTTTGGGTTGTTATATTACTAGGGTTAACGGCACGATATTTACTGAAGTTTCAAAAGGTAGGATTTTTACTGTTAGCTTCTACCCCCATAATTGACCTTTTGTTAATTATCATTACAAGCATTGATCTGTATCGCGGAGCAACAGCAACTCTTGCACATGGAATTGCTGCAGTTTATATCGGAGTTTCTCTGGCATATGGAAAAAGTATGATTAATTGGATGGACGAAAAATTTCAATTTTATATGATGAAAAAAACGTCAGCTAAGCCGATGAAACGATACGGAATTCCTTTTGCTAGGCATTATAGAAAAGGTTTTATCAAGCACGTTGTAGCATTTCTAATTGGTGTGGCAATCTTAGAAATGATGATCATCTATATCCAGGATCCTCAACGAACCGAAGCACTCAATACAATGGTAAAAGTATGGTTAATCGTTTTAGCGATTGATTTATACATGACAACAAGCTATTTTATCTGGCCCAAGAAAGAAAAAACAGCGAAGAAACTCCACTAAAAAACGGAGGTATTGCCTGGAATCGACCTATCAATGCCTCTTTTCCCCTTTATATTCCTTAAGTTAATATAATAAATCCCTAAGAAAACGGGAGGTCTACTTAGGGATTTATTATAAATAACAATACTATTATACTACATATTTTTTCAAAATTAACTAAAAAATTACATTTATTGGTGTTTTTTACGAAAAATTATTGTAAGTGCTTTGGAGGAGCTTCTTTATGTCGTTTATGTTTAACTTCAGCAAAAATGTCCTCTTTACTTTCTGGCTTTGTATTATTGTTCATTAAGCTTAAAATTTCATTTATATGAGTAAGTTGAGCATTGCTAGGAATTAAGTTAACAATTGTTTGTTTAAAATCGTCAAAATCCTTCTTTGTAACAGGCTGTGCTTCTTGTTTTAACTCATAGCCTAATTGGCCATTTGGTTCCAACGTTGCCCATTTTACATCACTGATTTTCGAAATACTATTTTGGCGAAGCATCATTTCTAGTTGATCTACAGATAATCTAAGTTTTTTAAGATTTTGCTCATTTAAATTTCCGTTATCAATGATAATTTTCGCCTTACCTGTAATAGCCTTTTCAAATTTGTCTGATTTCATTTGAAGAAGTTCCATAACTAAAAGAGTCCCAACTAGTATTCCTCCTATTAGAAATGTCGTCCAAACATTTTTACCCGCAACAGGCTGAATAAGTAGAGAACCGATACCAACCATTAATACTGTCTCAGCCAACGTCATTTGAGAAATTGTTTTTCTTCCTGCAACTCTCAACAAAACTGTTCCAACCAGAACGATGAGAATGGCTTTCCAAATAAAATCCCATTCCATGTATCACTAACCACCAATCATTATTTAGTTAATGATAATTTCCCCAGATTCTTAACCATTATCCATTTGTTTAAGCTATTCAAATAATGAGACGCACTTTGTATAGAAATTCATTTTGAAACTCCCTTAATCTAGTTTTATACTATATTATTATAAAGATTTTAGGAGGCATACATGTGATTGATCATACTTTTTATATGACTGAAGCTTTAAAAGAAGCGGAAGAAGCAGGAAAACGCGGAGATCGGCCAATTGGGGCTGTGATCGTTCATGATGGAAAAATCATTTCGCGAGGCTCCAATCGGATAAGCACATTAGAAAACGAAGTGGCACACGCTGAAATAAATGCGATCCATAGCTGTGCAGCCTATTTAAAAAAACATGCTGAAAACTGTACAATCTACACAACTGTTGAACCTTGTATGATGTGTTTAACAACTATTGTTATGGCAAATATACGCCATGTTGTGTTTGCTGTTAAGGATAACTATTTGCAAATGGAAGACTTTATAGAATCTGTTCCTTATGTCAAAAAGAGATTGTATACATATGAAAGTGGCATTTTATCTAGTGAATCTGAACGAATTATTAAAAAATACTCACCTTTTATGGCAGAAATTATTTTTAATGGGCGGAAGCCGTCTTAAATTTTGTCTTTGGTTGACTGAAATTAGATTTTATCTGCGATAATTGATATTTATCTTTGATTTTGAACGTTTTATCTTCGATTTTTGAGATTTATCTTCGATTCTGAACGTTTTATCTTCGATTTTAGAGATTTATCTTCGATTCTAAACGTTTTATCTTCGATTTTTGAGATTTATCTTCGATTTTAGACGTTTTATCTTCGATTAGACAAAAATCGACACTTTTCCTATTACCTAAAATCAAATTAAAAAGAGGTCATCTCAATGACGACCTCTTATCTTCAGCTATTAATCCATATTTACCCAAACACTTTTTACTTCTGTGTAATTTTCTAATGCATAGCTTCCCATTTCACGGCCGATACCTGATTGCTTATATCCGCCAAAAGGACTTGCTGCGTCAAATGCGTTGTAGCAGTTTACCCATACAGTTCCTGCTTTAATACGGTGTGCAATGTAGTGTGCTTTTTTAATATCTTGTGTCCAAACACCAGCTGCTAGACCATAGTTAGAGTCATTTGCTTTGTCAACAAGATCATCTAAGTCATCAAACGGCATCGCAGCAACAACTGGTCCGAAGATTTCTTCCTTTGCGATCGTCATTGAATTATTAACATCGGCGAAAATGGTAGGAGCTACGAAATAACCTTGTTCAAATGGAATATTACCTCCAGCTAGAACTTCTGCTCCTTCTTCAATTCCTTTATCAATGTATCCTTTTACACGATTTTGCTGTTGTGCTGAAATGAGAGGTCCCATTGTTGTTGCTTCTAATAATCCATTACCTTGAGAGATATCTTTTGTTAGGGATACTAAATCTGCAACAACATTATCGTATTGTTTTTTCTGTACATAAAGACGGCTACCCGCACAACATACTTGACCCTGATTAAACATAATTCCCATTAAAGAACCAGGTACAGCCTTCGAAAGATCAGCATCAGGTAAGATAATATTAGGTGATTTCCCGCCAAGCTCAAGAGTTACACGTTTTAATGATTCACTTGCCTGTCTCATAATTGCTTTACCAACAGCTGTTGAACCTGTGAAAGCTACTTTGTCTACTAACGGATGATTTACTAATGGTGAACCAGCTGTTTGACCGAAGCCTGGAACGATATTAACAACACCTTTAGGGAAGCCAGCTTCATTAATTAATTTCCCTAAATATAGTGCAGATAAAGGTGTTTGTTCTGCCGGCTTAAGGACAATTGTACATCCTGTTGCAAGCGCAGCACCAAGCTTCCAGGCAGCCATTAACAATGGGAAATTCCAAGGAATGATCTGTCCAACTACCCCAACTGCTTCATGACGTGTGTAATTGAAATAGTTTCCTTGTACAGGAATTGTTTGTCCTACAATCTTTGTAGCCCAACCTGCAAAATAACGAAAATGTTCAATTGCTAATGGAATGTCTGCGTTTGCAGTTTCGCGAATCGGTTTACCATTATCTAGTGTTTCTAACTGTGCAAGCTCTACTTTATGTTCTTCAATTAAGTCAGCTAATTTATAAATTAAACGACTTCTTTCAGCAGTTCCCATCTTCGACCATGGACCATTGTCAAATGCTTCTCTAGCAGCTTTCACAGCTAAATCAATGTCCTCTTCCCCTGCTTCAGAAACAGATGCTAGTTTCTCACCAGTTGCCGGGTTTAATGTATCAAATGTTTTACCACTTACTGCCTCTACCCATTCTCCATTAATAAAAAGCTTTTTGTCCCCATTTAAAAATTCAACTAATCTAGGGCTCAATTCTAGTTCTTTTGTTCCTACGTTTTGTACCATTAAAATCTCCTCCTAAAATATTAAAATATAAGTTGGATAGCTAAAAGAATTTATGTAAGACAAATTGATGTATCAAAAATTGTTGGTGATCGTGCCACCGTTATCAAATATATTAATCTTTAGATCGTGTTAGAACGCAGAATGAAAACTATTTCTATTATTTTATTTCTATCATTAAACAACTCCTCTCAAATTGATTCGTTAATAAATAAGCAAGAATTGTGCCAAATAATAAACGCTTACAATTGAAGGAGATTCTAAAACACCATGATAATAGAGCCGAAAAATCGGCTTTTTTCTGCCGTTTTTTTGTTACAGTGCCGAATTTGCGTAGAAAATGCTAGATTTGGTTACTCTTTTCTTAAAAACTGATGCTGGATAAAGCACTCTATCACGCAAAGAGAACAAGCAGAAATTTCAATAGAAAATAAAAAGGACATCTTCTTTTATTAAGAAAATGTCCTTTTTAAAAAGTTTATTTATGAACCCATTTTTCTTCGTGTATTACTTGTTTTTTTGTGTTGCTGACTTTTCATTTTTTGATTAGAAGCAGCACCATTTAATGATTGTTTATTATTAGAAAGCTTTTCTTTCTTTTTTGCTAATTGTTGCTCCATTAATTCCTTAAGACTTACTTTCTTTTTTTCATTTGTATTGTTTTCTGAATTCGACATGATCTTTTCTTTATCTCCTTTTATATAGGACAATTATTGTCATTCTTGCTTATTATAATAAATATTTTATCATAATCAAAGTGTTATTACGTTTTTTCGTTTAACAAATATCTCAGCTTTCTCATTGTAATTTGCAGTCGTTTTGCAGCTTCTTTCCTGTTTCCATGCGTGTCTTTTAATGTTCTTATAATAAACGATTTACCAACCTGTGATTCTAATTCTTTTACTTGGGCCAGCACCTCATCTAGCTTAACTTCGTCTTTTTGTTCAAACGTAGTCAATGTTTCTGTCAGCCATGTTTTTAAGTAACTTTCCAAATTACTTTCTTGTTTATCTGTATTAGAGGTTATCACTTGACTTTTAGTTTGGTGATTTATTGGTAAATCACCGGCCTGAATAATGGTAGCATGAGGATCAGCTAACATAACTGCTCTTGTAACAAAGTTTGATAACTCTCTTATATTTCCCGGCCAATCATATGATTGTAATAAGTCTATCGCAGAATTAGAAAATGAGAGTGCCGTGCCAGTTCGTTGCAGTAAATGCTGAACAAGGAGTGGAATATCCTCCTTCCGCTCACGTAATGGCGGTATTTTCAGATGAACAACATTTAAACGATAAAATAAATCTTCTCTGAATTTCTTTTGTTTAACAGCTTCTTTTAGATCTTCGTTCGTTGCCGCTATTAACCTAGTCTTGGTTCGAAGGATGCTCTCACTACCAACCCGCATAAACTCCCTTGTTTCAAGAACCCGAAGTAGTTTTACCTGAATCGCATAAGATGCTTCAGCTATTTCATCCAAAAATAAGGTTCCGTTGCTGGCAATTTCAAATAATCCTTTTCGATGCTGGGTAGCGCCAGTAAAGGAACCCTTTTCATGACCAAATAATTCACTCTCTAGTAAGTTTTCAGAGAGTGCACCACAGTTTACACCAATAAAAGATTCTTGATGCCGATCACTTGCTTGATGTAAAAAGCGTGATAAGACTTCTTTCCCTGTACCTGTTTCACCCTCAATTAAAATATTTACCGGTTTTCCAGCAACCTTGGCAGCTGTTTGAATAAGCTGATTCATTGCCCTACTATTTCCAACAATAAGTCCTGATTCACGGGCTATCTTTTCGATATGATGTTGATTCGAAAAACAGGTAGATCCTAGCAATTTTTCTACCTGCTTTTCTAATAAATCAATATCGTCAAAAGGCTTTTCTATATAATCACTCGCACCTAGTTTAATCGCATCGACAGCAGTCTTAATGGTACTGTATCCTGTCATGATCATTACTTTACATGTGGGTTGAACTTGTTTTAGATTTTGCAATAGTGTAAGACCATTTGCATCCGGTAATTTCAGGTCAATCATAGCAACATGAAATTGCTCTAACGAAAAGTCAATTTCAGAAAATTCCTTTCCACTATTAACGACCTTAACCTGATATCCTTTAGACTGAAAAAGACGAGATAAAAAGTAACCAATTTCCACTTCATCGTCAATAATTAAAATCGAAATCATACACTCACCTCAGTTTTAGTTAATGGTTGAAGTGGCAACACGAGTTGAAAAGTACTGCCTTTGTTTACTTCACTTATTACATCAATACTTCCACCATGTGTTTTAGCGATTCCTATGCTTACTGATAAGCCTAAACCAGTTCCTTTTTCAGCTTCTTTTGTTGTATGAAAAGGATGGAAAATTTTTGATAAGCGTTCTTGTTCTATGCCAATACCATTGTCACGGACCGAGACCTTAACTGATTGATTTTCAAGTGATGTCATAATTTCAATTTCTTTATCATCTTTTACTATCACTTCTACTGCATCTTTTGCATTTAGTAGCAGATTAATAATAATTTGTTCAATTTGCTGCTGACTTCCTTCGATCATTGGAAGATCTTCATATAAGTTTGTGATAACGTTTATTTGATTTTTTTTCAACTGATATTTTAATAAATTTAACACCTGTTTCACCGCATCATTTATATGAAAAGATTGAAATGTATACTCCTCTTGTCTGGAGAAAGCTAGTAAACTTTTAATAATGTCTTTACAACGAACTCCACATGTTTTAATATCTCGTAAAAGAGTAAAAGAATCATCGTCTTCCTTTACATTTCTTAATAGAAGCTGTGAATTTCCTAAGATTGCAGTGAGTGGACTATTTAGTTCATGAGCTACTCCTGCTGCCATTTCCCCAATTGCAGCCAATTTTCCCGAATGAAGTAATTGCACCTCCATTTTTCGTTTTTCTGTTACATCTTTTACATAGGCAATAACTCCGTATACAAAGTTTTTATTGTTATAAACGGGATATGTGTAAAGTTCAAAGGTGGATTGGTCCTCAAAATGAATTTCTTGATAACTGGCTTTTTCTGTTTGAAACGTTTTATTAGCGAGTCTTTTATAGTGTTGCTCTAGTAGAAGATTATCTTTATGATGATGGGTTTTCAAAAAGTGCCTAACCGAGTCGTTCATTTGAATAACATTTACATGTTTATCAAAAATAATGATCATATCGTCAACTGCTTTAAATGTGTTCTCCCACTCTTGCTTTGACCTTAATACCTCATTATATAATTGGGTATTTTCTATACTAACTGCTAAATGATCGGCAAGCTGCTCAAGAAATGCTATGTCCTCTGAATGCCAATGTTCATGAAAACAACGACCTATACAGATTACACCGATTTCCTTGTTTTTACTATAAATAGGCACAACGAGAATGCTGTTTAGCTTTAGGTTTCTTAAAAACTCTAGTTCATTAAAATTCCAGGTTGGATATTCTAACTGCTGAAACATAACTTGCCGTTTAGTTAAAGCCATCCAGTAAAGAGAGTTATCACGAGGTAAGTCTATCCCACGTTCAATGGTAGAAGTGTTTTCTGGAAAAACGTTAATTAAAGTAAGGCTTACATTTTGGAGAAGAAAAAAGCTTAATCGATCAAATTGAATAATACTTTTTAATTTATCAACCATATTACTTAAAATCTCTTCTAGTGTCATATCAATTTTAATACTCTTCATTACTTCGTTCATTATTTCAAGTTGCATATTTTTCTTTTGTAACATATCGACTGTTTTCTTAAGTTCTGTATAATAGCTTTTCTTGGAAGATTCAACACCTGTTAACAGGGCAATCATCTCGTTTTTATCTTCAAGCAAAAGAATTTCCTCCTTACAAAACCTGATGTAATAACTGCTTCATTTGTTCAAGATTCATATCACGAGGATTTGTTATCATACATGCATCTTCTAATGCAGTTTGACAGATAGATGTAATCATATCTTGTGAAATTCCAACCTCTCTTAATTGCTTTGGAATTCCGATATCAGCCGATAACTCTCTTACATATTGGATTGCTGCATTTCCAGCTTCTTTTTGGGTAAACGCTCTTGTATCAATTCCTATGCACCCTGCCATATCTGTAAACCGTTTTGGTGCAGCAATAAAATTAAAATCCATCACATATGGTAAAAGTATTGCATTTATTTCACCATGAGGTAACGGAAACCTTCCACCAATTGCATGAGAAATAGCGTGTGCCGCTCCTAAAATCGCATTAGAAAAAGCAAGTCCTGCTTGTAAGCTAGCCATCGCCATTGCTTCCTTTGCCTCTTCATTTGTTTTTGATGCAACAGAAGGTCTTAGATAAGTCGCCACAAGGGATAATGCATTCTTCGCTTGTACATCTGTTAATGGTGTGGCTGCGATACTCACATAAGCCTCAATAGCATGAGTTAAAACATCCATACCAGTTGCAGCCGTTAAACTGCTATCTTTTGTCATTAAAGTAAGCGGATCTATAATGGCAATGTCTGGTACAAGTGATTTCGAAATAATTGTCATTTTCTTTTTTCGAGTTGAATCCACTATGACAGAAAACTGAGAAACTTCCGACCCAGATCCCGCTGTAGTCATAATCATGATCATAGGCGGCAAAGGATGGACGATTTTATCAATTCCTTCATAATCCTTAATTTCTCCTCCATTTGTTGCCACAATGGCAATAGCCTTTGCCACATCTAATGCGCTTCCTCCACCAACACCAATAATGGCATCACATTCGTTTTCTATATAAAGTCGGGATCCGTTAATCACTTCTGTATCCTTAGGATCAATCGTAATATCTGTATATATGGCAAAAGGAAGACAAGATTCTTTACAAAGATTAACAACTTTTTCTAGCCAGCCAGCTGCCGCAACTCCTTGATCACTCACAATTAATACCTTTTTTGCACCAAGGCGTAAACATGCCTCACCCGCTTGTTTAATCGAGTTTTTACCGAAAATAATTTCGGGTGTTACAAATTTTGATATTTTCATCAATATCACCTTTATTCGATTCGATTTTTATACTATGTAATTTCTTATTAGTTATGAAAAATCCTTCTTTTTTGTCGAGAAATGTGTTAAACGCTTACATTTATAAGATGAATTGGATAATATCTCTAGTTACTCCAAATTTTTAGGGGTATAATCAAATCTTTCATCAACACGTTATGATGAATTCAGACTTTCGCAGAAACAGAATTCTAACACTAAGGAGCGTGTCGTGTTTGAAAAAACAATTTCTTTTTACGATTGCAACTCTTGGGATCATTTCAATTGGATTTACAAAACAAACTTCAGCCCATGAAGTAACATATAAAGTTCAATCTGGGGACTCTTTATGGAAAATATCTTATAATAACAGCTTATCTGTTCAGGAAATTATGCAATACAACAACTTAACGACCTCTACCATTTATGTTGGACAAGAATTATCATTAATTGCTCCACATACACATGAAACACCAGTTGAAGTAGCAACAACTTACACTGTAAAATCCGGTGATTCCCTTTCTTTAATCTCAAAAAACTTCAATACGACTGTGACAAACTTGAAAACGTTAAATAACTTAACATCTGACCTTATTTATGTTGGACAAGTATTAAAAGTACAAGGTCAAGCTGCAGTTACCCCACCACCTACAATGGAAACGACTGCTACAACATATACCGTACAATCTGGTGATACACTATGGAAAATTTCTACAAAAACTAATTTAAGTGTTTCACAGTTAAAAACGTATAATAATTTAACGAGTGATTCAATTTATGTAGGGCAAGTTCTAAAATTAACGGGAGCAACAACTACTGTACCTATTACATTAAATGCAGAAGCACTAATTACTGAGGCAAAAAAATATATAGGAGTTCCATATGTTTGGGGTGGAAGCACTCCTACAGGATTTGATTGTTCTGGTTATTTAAGTTATGTTTATAACACACAAGGAATAAAAATACCACGCACGGTGGCAACAATATGGGAAGCAACAACAACCGTTTCTTCTCCACAAAAAGGAGACCTTGTTTTCTTTACAACAACTGCACCAGGTCCAACACATGCGGGTATTTATATGGGTGATAATAAATTTATCCATGCAGGCTCATCTACAGGTGTAACAATTTCTGATATGAATAACACGTATTGGAAGCCTCGTTATTTAGGTGCTAAAAAAGTAAACTTATAGATTGCTACTTTTATAGAAATAGGAGCCGCAAATTGAGCAGCTCCTTTTTTATTTATAAGTTATTTGCTCTTTAACATTTACATTTCTCTTTTAGAAAAACCAGTCATAATAAAACATGTTAAAAAGGCAACAGAAGTAACAATCATGGCCATAATGATTCCTACCGCCCTCATAAATGTATCTTCACCAGGGTAATCGGGCTTTAATGTAATGAAGAAATATAAAAAAACAATCGTTAAAATCAGATAGAAACTACTACCAACCGCCCCCATTTTCAATCGTCTAAGCTTTGTGCCTTCCCAAGTATAATTAATCATGCACCATACAAAAACACTTACAATCACTGCAAATACCATCACAAATAAATGAACAAATGGAATCATAAAAAACGTTAAAGTATACAGAATAACTCCTGTTATGAAAAAGAGGAAGGCATTTATAAAAAATAAGAAAAGTCCAGATAACCAAGGATTACGAAACCAATTTGTACGTTTAAGAAAATCCATTTTTTTTTGATTTTTTTCGAAAAGAATTATTATTGATTCCTTGAAAAACAGGATGAATAGGATTGCCATAACACCAAGTATTAATAAAACAGACAAGTTTTATCTCCACCTTTTTATGTAGTTTAATAACCTAACTATTATTAATTATAGATATATATTTATCGTTTATCAATAAAAAATTACTTTTAATAAATATAAAAAGAACGATGTTGTATACAGACATCGTTCTTTAAGCATGTTTATAATTAAATAATACCTAGTGTACTTAAAAATACAACAACAATGGTAATTGGCACTACCCATTTCATAAGAAATCTCCATACTTTTAAAAACGAAGATGGTAGTGAATGACCTATACTGAACTCTTCTTCTATTAGCTGTTTATTCATTCTAATAGAGATAAAAAGAGCAATAAGCAAGCAGCCTAACGGTAACATAATATTACTAACCAAGAAATCAGTAGCATCAAATATTGTTTTTCCGAAAACATGAAAGTTCTGAAGTTTACTAAACGATAATGCTGCAGGAATTCCCGCAAAAAACACAACAACCCCAGATACCCATGCTGTTCTTTTACGTGTAGACCTTTTATTTTCAGTGAATGCTGAAACGATAATCTCTAATAAACTAAACGATGATGTTAAGGTTGCAAATAAGAAAAGCAAAAGAAATATAGCTAGAAACAACTCACCCAAAGGCATTTGCGAAAATACAGCAGGCAGCACCATAAATAGCAACCCCGGACCTTCAGCTGGTTCTAATCCAAACGCAAAAACAACTGGGAAAATGGCAAGACCTGCAAGTATTGATACTAGAATATTCATGACAACAACAGTACTTGCTGAGGATGGAATGCTCACATTTTTCTCTAAATAGGAACTATATGTAACCATACATGAAAAACCAACTGCTAATGCAAAGAAGGATTGTCCAAGTGCATAAAGAACAGATTCAGCGGTGATTTTTGAAAAGTCAGGCTGTAGGAAAAATCGTACTCCTTCCATTGCTCCTTCCAATGTTAACGCTCTAACAACCAAAATTAAAAATAGAAGAAACAATATTGGCATCATATACTTACTTGCTTTTTCAATCCCATTTTTTATTCCTACTGATATGACAATCATGTTTATAAGTAAAAATACAGCTAAACCTAGTAGTGTAATAAGTGGTGATCCTGTAATGGTACCAAATAACTCTGGATAACTTACACTAGGTTCAATCACACGACCACCAATTGCCATTATCGAATAAATCAGCACCCAGCCTCCAACAACTGCGTAAAAAGAAAGCAATAGAAAGCAGCCGATCACTCCTAATGGTCCAGTAATTGTCCATATACTGTTTGGTGCTAGTTTTTTATAAGCAGATACAGCTTCACTTTGAGCCCCACGTCCAATAATAAATTCTGATATCAGCATAGGTAGACCTATAAGAACAGTAAACAGAATAAAGAGTAGTAAAAATGCTCCACCACCACTCGTACCTGCTACATAGGGGAATTTCCATATTGCCCCAAGTCCTATCGCTGCCCCTGCTGAGGACATGATAAAACCAAATTTTGATGACCATTTTTCTCTATTTGTATTCATTAGATCCCCCTTTATTATTATTTTATTATAACTTATGGAAAGTGGTATAGCATGAAAAATAACTTTTTATTACTATTCCCCCTTGTCCGATTCCATAATTTTCTATATAATGGAACAAACGTTCGAAATCATCTTCAAATTTTAAAGGAGTTTAATAAATAATGAGACCAAAGTTATGTAAAGAAATGAACATAGAGGATTTTAAAAATTATTATTGGCTAAAAGAAGAGCTTGCTACTTTTTGTAAAGAACTTGGTATACCATCATATGGACCAAAATTAGAACTAACGGAAAGAATTATTATGTTTCTATCAATGGGCGTCATAACTAAAGCTCCAAAGAAAAAAGCATCACAAGCAAAACAATATGATTCTCTCTCTTTAGATACGGTCATTATTCCAAATCACAGATGCAGCCAAGATATCAGAGAGTTTTTTATAAAAGAAATCGGCAAACAATTTCATTTTTCTACTTACATACAAAACTTTTTTAAAAACAATGCTGGAAAAACGTTTCAAGATGTTGTTAATGCTTGGTACGAAGAAGAAGAACGAAAAAAAGATCCTTCATTCACTAAAGAGATCTCGCCACAATTTGAATATAATCAATTCATAAGAGATTTCTATCAAGATCCGACCAATAAAGGAAAACCTCGAAAAGATGCGATAGGTGCATGGAACACCATTAAAACTCTACCGGGAGATAATAAATACAAATCTACGACACGATAGTTATAAATAAAAAAGGAGTGAAACACTTTGTCTAGTATTCACTCCTCCTTCATTTTCTTATTTCAGCTCCTCATTAACAGTTGTAAACGAATAGCCTTCTTCTAGTAATGCTTAAATGCACCGAACATTATTAACTATATCCTCATGTAATACGTCCTTTTTCCAAAGATTTATTCATTTTCATGTAGATAAGACCTTATCTATCGATATAAATCAATAAGTTTCACTTATAAAGTTTGCTTCCAGCTAATCAAGGACATCTTCCACCAACATTTTCCCTATCCCCATCATTTCTCTTAAATGTGTAAGTGGAACAATACTTAGTGGTATAGGGGCTCCCGCACGATAAGGAGTAAGTCCGGCTTTATTTGCATAATAACTTGCACGAAATAAATGATAATTACTAGTTACAACCATTACTTCCTGTGATTTCCCTGACATTAGCTTTTGACTGAAATCAGCATTTTCTTTTGTACTTGTTGCTTTATCCTCCATTATTATTACTTGCTCTGGTATACCATTAATAATAAGGTATTCCTTCATAACAAAAGCTTCCGTGTATTGCTCACCAGTATCAAGTCCACCTGACACGATTATGTTTGATTCTGGATATTTACCATGTATTTCAATTGCTTTTTGCAAACGGTTTTTTAACACAGGGGTTGGGGAACCATTTTTTACTCCAGCACCAAAAACGAGAATATAATCAACGGTTTGAGGCTCCTTTTCAATCATCCCGCTTAATAGCAATGCTTCTAAACTTGCTGCAGTAAGTAGTCCAATGGATAAAACAATAATAATTGTTCTTTTAATCTTTTTTCTTCTTTGAACATATTGTTTTAACTTCTTGAAATAAATACTTACTACTAAACAGATCATTCCAAGAAATAGAATAAACACAATTCCAATGTTTATTCTATTTGTCCATAATGATGCTAGTCCATAAATAATTAATAATGCCGAAAAAATCCAAAACAAATTTCTCATATTACCCTCACCTAATTTTAATAGAATTAACGATTATTATCTAAAATTACAATTATTACTAGTTTATCAGGAAATCTATCAAATTGTGTCATATTTTGGTAATATTTTCAATGGGATTAATTGCTTATAAAAGCTATTAGAGATATAAAGATGAGAGAAAAAGTGGCTACACCTATTAGTTTAAAAACACTGAAGAATCAAACTTATTAAATCAAATAGGAAAAAGTCCTTCAACAGACAATCTATGAAGGACAATACACATTATATTTACAAATAAAATGCTCTCTACTTGAACATCCTACCTAAAAGTTACTTCTCTCAATCTTCCTAACATACATTGATAAAAATACCGTTCGACCCAAAGTAAACACAGTAAATGACAGCCATAGTTCGTGTGGAGAAATACCTTTACCATATATGATGATTACAATGACAAACGCAAGCAACGCAAAAAAGATTGAGTTTCGAACCGATTTAGCATCTGTCGCTCCTGCGAAGATCCCTTCCAATTGAAGTGCCCAAAAACCAGCGATTGGATAAATAACCATCCAAATTCCTAAATCAACAACTGCATTCTTTACTTCTTCTATCGTTGTAAAAAAATTGAAGATACCCTCATCAAACAGCAGCATAATTAACGATAATAAACAAGCTGATAGAGTTCCCCAAAATAGAGATAGTGATAACGCTCGCTTAAAAAGAGGAAACTGCTTACTACCAATGGATCTTCCGACTACAATACTAGAAGCATTTGCAAACCCTCCAAGTAAATAGGCCATCAAATAATGAATTTGTAATAAGATCGCATTAGCGGCTAGTGCTGTTTCTCCCAGTCTTGCACCTATTGTTGTAAAAGTAACCGTCATTGTTAACAAGCAAATTGATCGAAGAAAAAAATCTCGATTTACTTTCAGCATTTTCACTAAAGGGGCTTTTTCAATTAAGATTCTCCATTGAATCAGTGATAAGTCAATCAACTTTGTACGAATCATAAAGAATAGACCGATAAAAATAGCACTAATTTCAGCTATAACCGTTGCATATGCTACCCCAGCCACTCCTAGACCAAACACGAGAACAAATAAGAGATCTAACACAATGTTGAGCACATTCATTGTAATTTGAGTGCTTAAAGAAAGCTTTACCTTACCTAGCCCCATCAGCCATCCAATCAAAACATAATTTAAAAGGGCAAAAGGAGCTCCCCAAATTCGAATCGAAAAATAAGTAGAAACAAGGTCTCCTACTGATTCTGAGGTACCAAATAAATAGAGTGAGAGCTTTAAAATCGGAATCTGTAAAATGATAAATAACGATCCTATAAATACAGCCAAAAACATAGGGCGTAAACAAGCTAGAGCCATTTCTTTAGCATCATTTGCGCCATTCGCTTGTGAAGTAAGTCCTGTTGTACTTACGCGTAAAAAACCGAGCAACCAATACATCGTATTAAATATAACAGCTCCAAGTGCTACGGCACCAATTGCTGATGCATCAGGCAATCTTCCTACAACAGCTGTATCAACAGCTCCTAATATTGGCGTAGAAATCCCTGATATGATCAGGGGAATTGCTAATGTTAAGTATTCACGATGTGTAAAAATGCTTCCTTTATGTAAAGGAGCTGAAGTTAACACAGATCTCATTACTTTCTCCTTCTTAGCCAGCTTTATATAGCAGTATACTGTATAAGTTGTTTAGTATAATCATGACGTTCTTCATTTAATATATCGTCGGAAGAAAAGCGTTCCAATAGCTTCCCTTCTTTTAAAACTACTATCTCATCACATAAAAAACGTACAGCCATTAAATCGTGTGAAACGAATAAAAATGAAGTTTGCAATTCTTTTTTAAGAGATTTTAACAGCATTAGAATTTGAGCTTGTATGGAAACATCAAGACTTGAGGTGGGCTCATCTAATATAAGTAATCTTGGATGAAGACTAATCCCTCTAGCAATAGAAACCCGTTGCTTTTGACCACCGCTAAGCTCATGAGGATATTTAGTAAGGTGCTCTTCTTTTAATCCAACCATTTTACCAACCTTCTTGGCAATGTCAAATAAAGAAAGATTTGGGTATAAGGTATCTTTTCGATCACGGAAATTACTAATTGGTTCAACCATACTTTTCCATACTGGAAGCTTAGCATTCAATGAAGAAAAAGGATCCTGCATAATGATTTGAATATCTTTATACAACTCTCTTTTCTGCTTACCTTTTAACTTATGAATATCTTGATTTAAAAAAAGAATATGACCGGAATGGATGCTTTCCATACTTAATATGCTCTTGATAAGTGTGCTTTTGCCACTCCCACTTTCCCCTACAACTCCTAACGCTGTTCCTTCACTTATAGAAAAAGAAATATTGTCAAGAGCTGGAAGTTTACCGTAGTTTTTAGATATAGACTGGACTTTTAATAGAGTCACTTGTTGTTCCCTCTCCTTCTTTCGTAGTCACAAGGTGACAAGCTACTTGATGAAGGGGTGTTCCCTTTAATGTAACATGTGAATGAAGGCAAACGGGTTCACAATAAGGACATCTTGTTGCAAATGGACAGCCTTCACGATTCACTTCACCAGGTTCTCCAGGAATAAGTTGAAGATGTTCAGCATCTGCCTCAATCGTTGGGATTGTATTCAAAAGTAGTTGTGTATACGGATGTGTAGGGTTCTTTTTAATTTTAGTTGTTAGACCGTATTCCATCCATTCTCCACCATACATAACAGCAAGTTGGTCACAATAGTTCATTACATGATGAAGCTGATGACTAATAAAAATAATGGCGGTATTATATTGTGTTTGCAAGTCTTTTAAAAGCTGCATAATTTGGTCAGCATTTTTAGGGTCTAATGCGGTTGTGATTTCATCACATATAAGAAGCTTTGGATTAAGAATCATGGCAGAAGCAATAACTACTCGTTGTAATTGCCCACCGCTAAGTTCAAAGTGATAAGAAGAATAAACTTTTTCAGCCGGTAGTTGTACTCTTTCTAGCATGTCTAAAATTCTTTTCTTTCTCTGTTTTTTTGATAAAGAAGTATGTGTGGCCAATTGTTCATTCATTTGAGAGCCTATTTTAAAGAAAGGAGAAAAGCCGTTTGAATAGTCTTGAGGAATATAACAAATTTCAGTCCCAATCAACTTGTTTTTTTTCTGAAAAGAAATGTATTCTCCCTCAAATAGTATGGAGCCATTCATATTAAACGACATAGGAATGGAGCCTAAAATTGCCTGTGCGGTAACACTCTTTCCACTCCCACTTTCCCCGACAATGCCTACCATATCTCCAGAATGTATAGTAAACGAGAGAGATTGAATGATTGTTTGATTTGTATGTTTTACTACGATACATAATTCTTTCATCTCTAAAAGAGGGTCATTCATATAAAAGCTACCCCTTTCTTTTAAATTGAACATCTAGTTTATCTCTTAAGCCATCTCCTATCAGATTAAAGGCCATCACAACAAGCATGATCGCTAGACCGGGAAAAATAATTAAAGCTGGAGATGTTTGAAAATATAATCTTCCTTCATTTAACATCGCTCCCCACTCTGGCAGTGGTGGTTGTGCTCCTAACCCGATATAGGATAGGGAAGAAATAAGAAGAATGATTTTCCCTATATCTAATGACGCTAAAACAATCACTTGTGGTAGGATATGTTTAAATAAATGTAGTGTCATGATTTTCCAAACAGAACTTCCACTAAAAGCAGACATCGTAATATAGTCCTTATGCTTCTCGGTTAGGACAATACTACGTGTTAACCGGGCATAGCCTACCCACTTTACTGAAATAATGGCAATCATCACATTCCAAATTCCGGGTCCAAGTAATCCTGTTATCGCGATTGCCAGTAAAAAATCTGGGAACGCAACAAACGTATCAATTACTCTCATAAATAATTGATCTATTTTTTTCCCGAAGTAGCCTGAAAGAACACCAACTGGTAAGCCAATTAATAAAGAAACAAAGATGGATAAAACCGATATCCCCAATGTGTAGATGGCACCTTCTGTTAACCTCGCTAAAATGTCCCTACCTAGTTGATCTGTTCCTAGTAAATGCTCGATACTAGGCGACTGCAATCGTTCACCAGTGTTTACTTTTAATGGATCATGTGGATTAAATAGATAAGATAAGAAAAAAAGGAGCATAATCAAGATGAGTAATAGTACACCCGTTTGAATGAATAGATTTCGCTTTTTCTTCTTAAGATGTAATACATCCGTTATCATGCTCTCTGCTCCTTTCTTCTTAATTTTGGGTCTAAAAGATAATACGATAAGTCAACAATTAAATTAATACTCATGACAAAAATGCCTGAAAGTAATATATAAGCTTGGATTAACGGATAGTCTCGATTCATGATGGCTTCAACGACCATTTTTCCTAATCCAGGCCATGAAAATAATATTTCTACAACAATTGCCCCTGCCAATAGATTACCAAGGCTCATACCAAACATCGTAACAACTGGTATCATGCTCTCACGTAAGGAGTATTTAAAAATTAAGCTTTTTTCACGGATGCCTTTCATTCTCAACGCCTTAATATAAGGCTTATTCATTGTTTCAAGCATTGCCGCTCTCAATAGCCTAGCGTAAACAGCAGACATTGCAAGTCCTAATGTAAGGGATGGGAGAATAAGGCTTTCGGCACCATTATGACCGATAAACGGAAGAACCTTCAACTTTACACTAAAGAAATATATCAATAAAAGTCCCAGCCAAAAGCTTGGAATGGAAGCTCCGAAAAAAGCAAAAATTCGTCCAAGATGATCAATCCATTTTGATTGATAAACAGCTGAACAAACTCCTAATGGAATCGATAGTAAGATAACAACAAGCATTCCCCCTCCCATCAGTTCAAGAGAAGCTTGTAAGCGGTCCTGTATTTCACTCAAAACAGGTCGGTTTGTTAAATACGATTCCCCAAAATCTAGCTTAATCGCCTGTTTAAGCCACATTCCATATTGAACAAAGATGGGCTGATCAAAGCCCATCTCCGATCTTATTTCCTCAATTTCTGCTTCTGTAATCATCACTTCATCAATATCCAACATTGCCTTTACAGGATCCCCGGGTGCTAATTTAATGAACACAAAGCTCAAAAACGAAAGACAAAGTAATACGACAATAGTTTGTATAATTTTTGATAAAAGAAATCGAATCACGTTATTCTACATCCAATTGATTTGTTATTAAATAATATTCTTGTTTTGAAACTGAATAGTTTTTTACATCTCTATTCATCGCAACAGTGATCATTGGGTGAACAATATAAGATTGATAAATTTTTTGCTGAGTCATGTTTTCAACCTGTTTTCCAAGATCGTTACGTTTCTCAACATCTGTTGTTTTATTTAGCTCTGTTACAATTTCATTAATTTCTGAGTCATTAATTTCACCAATATTTAGAGCACCATCAAGTGAATAGGCAGAATTCAGGAAATATCCAACATCTCCACGTGGAGCAGTTAAATTACTGTATGTTGCAATATCCCATTCCTCATTTGTTGATAAGTACTCATCAATATTTTCAACAGATTTAATGTTGATTTCAACACCTATTTCCTTTGCATTCGATTGAAGCATCTGTGCTATAAGTGGAAGCTCTGGTCTTGATTGATAGGTAATCATCTCTAGTTTCAACGGTTCTCCATTTTTCTCCATTACACCCTTATCTTCCTTATAACCAGCTTCTTCAAGCAGTTTCTTTGCATGACTAGGATCATATTTAACGGGATCTGCTTTCATGCTAAACGGAAAGTCAGGATTAAACGGCCCCCCTGCTGGTACAGCCATTCCTCCCATTAAGTCATTGGCAACTGCGTCACGATCAAATAAGGAATCCAAAGCTTGACGGACTTTTTCATCGGCACCTTCAGAGCTGTTCATGTTATAGGAAATAAAATGTGTACGTAAACTACTCACAGATTCTACTACAATATTTTCATCACTCTTTAAAGAGGTGGCTAATTCAGAAGGTAGATAATAAATGATATCCGCTTCCCCAGATTGAAGAGCCATAGCCCTTGCATTCGCATCTGAATTAAAACCAAATGTTACTTTATCAAGTTTTGGTTCTCCATTCCAATACGAAGTATTTTTAGTAAGCTCTACCTTTACCTCTGAATCAAATGTATCAACAACAAAAGGTCCTGTTCCTATTGGGGCAGTTCTCAATTTCTCATCATCTTCTACCTTAACAATTGACGTATGCGGATGTGTTAATTCAGAAGGAAAAGCTGGTAGAGGTTGTGTTGTTTTAAAAATAACTGAATTTCCTTCAGTTGAGACTGACTCTAGCTTTAAAGCTGCTTTCATTGATTCACTAACGTTGATTCCACGCTCAAACGATTGTTTCACAGCTTCTGCATCTAATTTTGTTCCGTCTTGAAACAGTACTCCGTCCTGAACGGTAAATGACCATGTTAATTCATCAATTGCTTTCCACTCAATTGCAAGCCAAGGTTCAAGCTCCAAATCTTCATTTAACTTGACTAAAGTTTCAGTGATTCCAGCTCGTACTGTTGTACTATTATCGTCTTTGTGTGGATCAAGAGTGCTTGTAGGAAAATTAAACAAAAAAGTTAATGATTTTTCTTCGGCTTCGTTTGCTGCTTCCTTACTATTAGTGCTTGAGTTAGAGCATGCTGACAGCATTAATACGATTCCAATAATGATAGACAAAAATGTAGTTTTCATAAAACATCTCCTCACGTTATGTACATTAAACGAAATTGTTACGATTTAATTAGCAAAATTATTTTTATGTAGATTATTTAAAGTTATATGACATAAATCGTAATTGTTACGCTTTGTATCATAAATCAGTTTTATATGTACTGTCAACAAAATTTGGGATTTTTTTATATAAATTCTATTTTAGCAGTTTTTAACTTTACAATATAGCTTTTTTTATATCAGAATTAATTTAAGAAAGGTAGAGGTAAATGTCATATCAGGTTAAGTTATTACTTTTTCAAAAACTTTAATAACCGAAAAGGCCTGTAATCAGATTCGATTACAGGCTACTTTACTTTACTGCTCCATAAATCACATTTCGCAACCTAGGCTGATGGTAAGCTTCAAAGTTTGGTATCATTTGCTGCATATATACAGCTGATAGCTTTTCTTGAGGATCAATCAATACCCACGTACCGGCTAATCCTGACCATCCAAATTCCCCTTCCGAGCCATTGCTTCCACCTTGTGCCGAATCCATCATAGTCCGAACACCGAGTCCGTAGCCGTATCCGGCTAAATAGTCCCAATTGTATGTTGTAGCTTGTTCATCATTTAGTTGATTTTTTGTCATAAAAGAAATTGTTTTTTCTCCAATAACTTTCACTCCCTCAAATTCTCCACCGTTAGCAAGCATATGAGCAAAACGGCTGTAATCTCCTAATGTTGACAATAAACCACCACCACCAGATTCAAGCTCTGATAATGGTTCAAATTGAACGTCCATTTTTTCATTTTTAGTCAGAGATCCATCTTCATTACGATTATAGAGAACTGCAAATCGATGCTTTTTGTTATCAGGGATTCTAAAAAATGTATCCTTCATTGCGAGTGGAGTGAAGATTTCGTCTTGAAAAAACTGTCCTAGTGTTTTTCCTGTTAGAACTTCAATCAATGCCCCTAACACATCATGGCTTAGACCGTAATACCAGTGGGCTCCGGGTTGAAAGGCAAGTGGAATGGTAGCAAGTACTTCTGATAGACGGCGATTTGTTAATTTTTCACCCTTTTCTTGTAATTGCTGAAACGTTTTAGCAACATGTTTTTCGGTTTCATTTGCTTCTCCACCATACGTAAGCCCAGAAGTCATTGTAAATAAATCTTTTACTAAGATCGATCTTGATGCTGGTATTACAGTAACCTTGCCGGAATCATCTTTATGATATACCTTCATATTTTTAAATTCTGGTAAGTATTTTTCAAGTGGGTCGTTTAATAAAAAAAGACCTCGCTCATATAGCATAAGTGCTGCTGTACACGTGACAACCTTAGTCATGGAATATATGCGAAAAATCGTATCTTCATCTATCGCAATTTTATCTTCTTTATTAGCAAAACCAACATAATCTTTATAGATTGTATTTCCTTGATGCATAACCTGAAGGGAACAGCCTGATGGTCCCTTTTCCGTAAAGTTTTTTAATAAAGGGTGCAATCTGGTATGTAATTCGTTCAAGTGTTTATCTCCTCTCAACACGTTTCTCCCTCTATTTTTCTACAATTAACTAAATTTAGCAATCTATTTAATTATGTAAATGTTTTCATAAATAAAGGGCCTTCATTGGCCCTGGACAATCCTATATGTTTGAAAATCGTTCTTTAATCATTTTCAATGCTTCTACCAGTCCTGGAAGTTTATCGAAATACTCTGCTTCATTCTTTAGAAGGATTTCATTAATACGTGACTGCAAAAGCTCCTCAACCAACTCAACAGTTTGTCGATGATCCATTGTTCACACCCTTAAATGAAGTTCTTCTACTATATGCATGTGATGATAAAATGTTTCTAATTTTATTCTTTATCATTTTAGTACTAAGTACTTTGTAACGTTACTAATTTCCAACAATCCAATTAAATAACAATATCAAATTCTTTTACAAATCTAGCTGTCCCAGTGATCTCAACTTCATGGGAATCGTGATTTTTTGTTACTGTAACATGGACTCGCCCATCTTTATCCATTTCCTGTCCTTGTTCAACTAACAGTACAAGTTGATCACTTAACTTATCAATATATCTGGCATAATAGGCTCCCATGACTCCTGTTGCCGTACCTGTTACAGGGTCTTCAATCGTTCCGGAATATGGAGATGAAAAATGACGAGCATGCATATCAGCAGTAGGTTCATAGGTTTCAAGAGAAAAAGGATGGATGGATGCTTTTGGCATTTCTTTTAAAATAGTTGGGAACAATTTGGTAGTTGGTTTCATTTTATGAAAGGCTTCAAGATTTTTAATTGGTACTAGCAGTGTCCAAATTCCTGTACTACCATACACCACTGGTAAATCATTATCAATATCCTTAGCATCTATATTGATTGACTTAGCTAAATCATCGTGAGAACCTTTAAATTCGATAAATTGAGGTGCAGCTTGTTTCATTGAAATTTCTACATCTTCATCCTTTGAAAGAACTTTTATAGGTAAAACTCCTGCTTTTGTTTCAATCATTAAATGATCTTTTGGCGGAAGTAAATCCATTTTATTTAATGCATAGATTGACGCCATTGTGGCATGACCGCATAAATTCATTTCGTGCCCTGGTGTAAAATATCGTAATCTAAGATCTGCCACACTAGATGGGTATAGAAAGGTTGTTTCATTAAAACCAACTTTTGCAACGATTTGCACCATTTCTTCTTCTGTAAAATCTTCCCCATTTAACACAAAGCCTGCCGGGTTCCCTTTGTTCGGTTGTGAACTGAATGCTCATAATGATAAACTTTTACTGTTTTCATTTGTTAAGGCTCCATTTCTTTGTATTTAAAATGACTTACCTGCTGTTATTGAGCTCCGCAATAAAGTTTGATGATTATATCATTCTATTACTACTCACTTTAAACCTCTACATTTTCAAAAAAAACTGCTCAATCTTATACGACTGAACAGTTCTTTAAAATTCTCATATTATTTTATCTCTACAACAAATGGAAAGATCTTCACCTCACCATTTATTTGAAACTCAGCCCATATTTTATATATTCCAGGATTCGTAAACTGCGTTTCAAACACTGGTGTATCTCCTTCAAGTGGATGAACATGTAAGTATTGTTGTGCTTCTTCATCCAAGATAACAACATGCCCCAGTGCGCCGAGGTAGGTTTCTAAATCTGCACCATGAACACCAAATGTTAATGTAACTGGCTCATTTATCACTAATGGTGTTGTTGACAGTGACACTTTGTTGTCTTCAACTGTTTTTTCAAGTAGTGGATCAACTGTTAATGAACCATGATGATGTTCTTCTTCAACAGGATTTCCTACTTTAAAGGAAATTGGTTGAACTTGATAATCTAAATTTTTGGGTTTTATATCGACAAAAGCCTTGTATATTCCTTCTTCTAGTTCGCTTTTTACTTCAAAATGACCTGGTGTGGTTTCCTCAGGGTGGAGATGGTAATACTGTTCTAAATGCTCATCAACGACAATTAAATGTAGAAGCTTTTCATGATTTACCTCTAAGTTTGTTACAGGCTTACCTGTAAGATCTTTTAAGTTTAAAACCAATTTTTCATCAACTTCTTTAATGGTTACGTTAACTTCACTCTCTGTTTCTGAGTTAACTCCATGTTCATGCTCTGATTTCGAATGTTCATTTTCCGTTGAAGCATGGTTATTATGTTCAGTTGTTTTTTCTGTTTTATGTTCTTCAGCATGTGTATCAACTTTTGTTTCCTCTAAAAACACCGAATCATATATATAGTAGCCAATAATAACAATACCTAGATAAATGAATGCTGAAAGGATCCATTTTTTCATTATTTGGTTCTCCTATTCACTATAGTTTTACTCTTTGTAGGCGTAACGCATTTAGAACAACGGACACTGAGCTAAATGCCATTGCTGCTCCTGCTAACCATGGGGCAAGGAAGCCTAATGCTGCTATTGGTATACCGAGTGAATTATAAGCAAATGCCCAGAATAAATTTTGTTTAATATTTTTGATTGTTTTTTTACTCATAAAGATTGCATCAGCAATGCTATTTAAATCTCCACGAATAAGTGTAATATCCGCTGCTTCCATTGCAACATCTGTACCTGTTCCAATTGCCATTCCTATATCAGCGATCGCAAGTGCTGGTGCGTCATTGATCCCATCGCCGACCATCGCGACGATTTTTCCTTCCTTCTGCAATTTTTTTACTTCTTCCGCTTTTCCTTCTGGCAGCACTTCTGCTACAACAGAATCAATTCCAGCTTCAGTTGCGATTGCTTTCGCTGTTCGCTCGTTATCACCAGTTATCATGACAACTTCTAAGCCCATTCCTTTTAGACGTTTTACTGCTTCTTTTGAGGTAGGTTTAATTGTATCAGCAACAGCTACTAATCCGGCATATTGATTGTTAATGGCAATCAGCATCGCCGTTTTACCGCTTTCTTCAAGATTCTCCATAGTTGGTAGAGCCTGTTCAATGTTTATATTATATTTTTGCATTAATTTTCTCGTACCAGCTAATATAGTTTGATTGTTTACTTTTGCTTTTATACCGTAGCCTGGTATAGCCTCAAATTCTTCAACATCAGACAGTTCAATCTTCTTTCCCTTAATTCCAGTTACGATCGCCTCAGCAAGTGGGTGTTCAGATTGCTTTTCAGCCGTTCCAACTAGTTGTAAAAACTCCTCTTCATTGACATTATTCTTAACAAAAACATCAGTTAAAATTGGTGCTCCATTTGTAACCGTTCCTGTTTTATCTAAAAGGATAGTCGTTAATCTGTGCGTCATTTCTAAATGCTCTCCACCTTTAAATAAAACACCGATCTCTGCTGCTCTACCTGATCCAGCCATGATTGATGTTGGTGTTGCCAATCCAAGTGCACAAGGACAAGCAATCACTAGCACGGCAATTAACTTTTCAAGAGCTTCGGCAAAATCGCCTGGTGTAATCCAGATAAACCAAACAAGAAATGTGAGAAAGGCAATTGCTACAACGATTGGGACAAAAATACCGGAGATTTGATCCGCTAAACGTTGAATTGGTGCTTTCGAACCTTGAGCCTCTTCCACCACTTTAATAATTTGTGAGAGTGCTGTGTCACGACCAACCTTTGTTGCTTTTACTTTTAAAAATCCATTTTTGTTAATAGTTGCTCCGATGACAGAATCACCAATTGTTTTATCTACCGGAACACTCTCACCAGTTAGCATTGATTCGTCTAATGCCGAACGACCTTCGAAAATTTCTCCGTCAACTGGAACTTTTTCGCCAGGCTTAACATAAAGAATGTCACCAACTACAACGTCATCTAGTGCAACCTCTTGTTCCACTCCATTACGGAAAACAGTCGCTGTTTTCGCTTGAAGACCCATTAGCTTTTTGATCGCTTCAGATGAACGCCCTTTTGCACGAACTTCAAACAACTTGCCTAAAATAATCAATGTAATTAACACTGCACTTGTTTCATAATAAAGCTCAATCATATGTGCTTCACTTCCGATTGAAGCGATCGATAAATATAAACTATAAAAATAAGCAGCTGATGTTCCTAGTGCAACAAGAACGTCCATGTTGGCACTTTTATTTCTTAATGCTTTGAATGCTCCTACGTAAAACTGTTTTCCTACGATAAATTGAACAGGTGTTGCTAAGGCTAGCTGTACCCATGGATTCATAAACATATCAGGTAAATAAATAAACGAGGTAAAGCTAAAGTGGCTGACCATTGCCCAAAGAAGGGGAATGGATAAGATAAGGGAAAAGAAAAACTTTCCTTGTTGAGTTTCAATTTCCTTCGCTTTTAGATCAGCAACATCTTCTTTTTGCTCACCTTTTTCACTCGCTTGATATCCAAGTTTTTCAATCTTTTCAATCATCTCTTTTGTTCCAGTTTGTGAAGGATTATAGGCGACTGATGCACTTTCTAACGCTAAGTTGACGGTTGCATTTGTTACACCTTCTATTTTGTTTAATCCTTTTTCAATCCTGGTTGCACAAGCAGCACAAGTCATACCGATAATAGCTAAATCCACTTTTTCCTCAACTACCTCGTAGCCCAGGTCATTTATTTTCTTTTTAAAGTCTTCTATTTTTACAACATTAGGGTTGTATTTGATCGATGTTCTTTCAAGAGCAAAATTTACGTTGGCTTCTTCTACACCTTCTACTTTTTTTAGTCCTTTTTCAATTCGAACTGCACATGAAGCACAGGTCATACCTGTAATTGGCAGAACAGCTTCTTTTATTTCCTGCGTCATATCGTCGTCCTCCTATATACCCCGCAGTGGTATATTTACTTTCAAAAGGAAACGTGCAATGATAAAAGCACGTTTCACAGTCTTTTTTATGTTATTCTTATACTACATCGTATCCTTGATCATCAATTGTTTCCTTTATTGTGTCTAATGAAACAATTTCTGGATTAAATTCTAATTCAACTTTTCCTTCATTTAAATGAACTTTTACCTGTGAAACACCATTTAATTTTCCAACATTTCCTTCTATAGCATTCACGCAGTGTCCACAAGACATTCCATTAACTGTTAAGATGATTTTTTGCATATTTTTTCTCTCCTCTATTATTATTTTTTCATTAATCGTTGAATGGTTATAAGCAATTCATCAACAATTTCTAAATCCCCTGCTCTAATTCTTTCTGTTACACAACTTTTTAAATGAGTTTCTAATAATACTTTGGAAAAGCTATTTAATGCGGACTGAACAGCTGAGACTTGGGTAATCACATCATCACAATAAGTATCTTTTTCAACTAATCCTTTAATACCTCGAATTTGTCCTTCAATTCTGTTCAACCTAGTAATAAGCGTTTTTTTTACTTTTTCTGAATGATGGCTTTCCCTTTCAGAATGTTGTCCGGAGCAACAAACTTCAACCTCTAACATCTCATTTTGTTCTTCACACATTAACATAACCTCCTTATAAATATAATCTACCATACCCCCCTACCCTATGTAAAGTATTTTATTGGTAAATTATTCTTTTCTTTTTAAAGAGGTACTTTAAAGAGCCTCCATACCGAGGTGTATTATAGAGGTTGCTCTTTTTATTATCTATCATATAAAGGCCTGTTTTTTATTCAAGTTTATTGTAATAGTTGAAAATCCTTAATTCAAACGATCTGTTTTTTAGCTATTCAAAAAATGAATATATCGATCTGCTGATTTTATAAAAGAATTCTTGCCGTCCTTCACGATCTTATGATCAAAAGCACCATAAATAGCTTCAAAATCATAGTTTTCTAAGCTCATTTTAATATTGTTTACCACCCTAGCTGACAACGGTATATGATTTGGAGCACTATAAATAAAGCTTAGCCAACCTTGATCAGGTACAATATAGATGCTATCACCTACGAGTAATGTACCTTTTTTATACGAACCAAGTGTCCATAGCAAAACGGAGCTACCTTCAAAATGTCCTCCTACATGGATGAGAGAAATATGTTTAGTTAATTCAAGGCTATCCCCGTTCCAGAAATGAATGAGCGAACAAGTTCTCGTTACCCAATCAAGATCTTTTTCATGGATATAGATTGGACATTGAAATGCATTCCCCCATTCAATGATCGTACTATAATAATGCGGGTGAGAAATGGCAATCCCTCGTAACCCACCAAGTTCGTTTATTTTGTTAATTGTTTTCTCATCTAGATAAGTAATACAATCCCAAAGTATATTTCCTTCATCAGTCCTAATCAAATAAGCTTTTTGACCAATACCTACTTGCGGATATGTGCGAATACTCCATAAACCTGGCTCTATTTCCACAAATTCGTTATGAAAGCCTTCTTGCTTTAGCTCCTCTAATGTTGTCCACTTTTGTCCAGTTAACGGAACGTATTGTCGTTCGTCACTACAAATTTTACATATACCTGGTGGTTGATGTGTAGCTTCATACTGTACTCCGCATGCTTTACATATATAGTGTGCCCTCATTAAATAACCCCCATTTTATTTAGTTTAATCAGGTGATTATTTTTCACTTCTTTCATAATGAGATTAAATTTATTTGCTTCCTCAAAACATGCATAATGCCCTGATTCCTCAAGAAAGTATATTTCCTTTTTTGGTGCTTTTAGAAAGTCATAATATTCCTTTAATCGATCACTAAACACAATTCTGTCATGTTTTCCTGCAATAAAATAAACAGGAACCTTCACCTCCGAAACAAGATGAAACAAGTTGATTTTAGTTAATTCATCCCAAAGATGTGTTGATGAAAAACCAAATCTTTTCATAAACGAGAGCTTTTCTTTCAAAGTTAAATGAGAACTTAAAATGTAGTGAATATTAACAGAGGAAGCTTTTAATTTATACGTAACACCATTAAATTTTGTCAGCCATGTTCGTTGCGTGACTAAATCATCTACTGAATGATAGAAACCGTTCTTTGGAGAACCAATTCGCTCTAATTGCAAAATGGCTTTTTTATGATTCTTTTCTTTAGCCATGCTTAAAGCAAATTGATATGATCTTATTTCTTCCTCATCACGTTTCACTGGCTGGTTTATTCCTACATAGGCCTCTACTAACTCAGTAAACTTTTGTACAAATAATAATCCAAGCACCGCCCCGACAGAATGTCCCATAAGGAATACTTTCTTTTGTCGAAATTGTGAAGTAAGATATTTGACGAGTTCATGGCAATCTGAAAGCAATTGTTCTATGTTCATACTCTCAGGTGTTATTTCGGAAGAATAAGATTTCCCTGATCCTCTTTGATCCCAATTTACAACAAGAAAATCATCTTCCAGATCAGCATTATAGTGCATTTGTGCTCCTGTTTGTGGGCTTCCTGGTCCTCCATGTAAAAAAAGCAAAATTGGTAGGTCTTTATGTTTTCCACGGATTGTGATCCATTGCGTTACATTACCCAACGTTAGTTTTTCTAATTTTGCAACACTGTTCTTATCAGATTGTTTATTTTTATAGGGTTTAACATATCCACCTTTTAGTTGTTGAAACACAATACTTGCCCCCTATGCTTTTTATTTTATAAACTAACGTTTGTTAGTTAAGGATTTAAAAAAATTTCTGCCAATGATGCAGTTTTTGATTAAATAAAAGGGAAGCTAATTCTCTACTTATAAGTGTTGCTCCCAGCTCTTTCATCGTAAGCATTTTATGGGATGTCATATCATTACTTATAACAACAATCGTCATATCATCATCAAGATATCTTTCAACATGAGTTGTAAAACCACCTGGGTGCGTACCTCCATGAGAAACACTTTTCCTCCCAAAAAGCTGTTTGATAAACCAACTATAACCCATCGTGATAAACCTTCCTTTGTAAGTTGGTGTTTGCATTTGTTCACTGGATTTTTTAGTTATTAAGATATTTGACTCAAGAGCTTTGTGGAACAAATGAATATCTTCTAAGGTTGAAATAGCATCACCACACGCGAATAAAAGAGTTGGACTCACATACGGCCCTGACTTTTGATTTATATAATTATTAGCTCTACCTTTTATTTCTTCATGTAAAAAGCCCGTTTGCTTCATGTTTGCTGGCTTGAAGATGTGTTCTTTTATATAGTCATGGTAGGTTACTCCAGACACTTTCTCAATAATTAGTCCTAACATAAAAAAACCAGTGTTGTTGTATGAAATTTTTTGTCCAGGTGTGAAATTTAATTTATGTTGCTGGAGTGTCTCAAGTATTTGTTTCTGAGTGTAATCTTGATCCCATTTTAATTGCTTTCTTAGCATGAGATAATTAGGAATTCCAGATGTATGGTTTAATAAATGATGTATGGTAATACCCTTATTTTTATAGAAAGGAAAGAATTCGTCGATTGGCTGATGGATAGACAATTTTCCTTTCTCGATAAGTTGGAATGTTGCAACAGCTGTTAATGGTTTGCTTAGCATGGATCCCATTGGATATTTTGTATGGATATTGTTCTCAATCTCCTTCTCTTTGTTGGATAGTCCAAATGCATCTTGGTAGATTATTTCATTTCCCTTTGAAATCGAAATAACACCAGAAAATTTGGGCCGCCTTTCCATATATGATTGAAATGTATTCATATCTATCCCCCCATTGAAAACTAACGAACGTTAGTATACAATGTCATTATATGGTTTAACTAGAAATGTTGCAACATTTTTTTCCAACTAATTTTAAGGGTGTGTAAAATGACTAAAAACACAAAGGATAAAATATTTGAAACGGCGTTAGATCTTTTTTCACAAAAAGGTTATAGTGCTGTTTCTATAAGAGAAATAACAAGAACTGTCGGTATAAAGGAAAGCTCTCTTTATAATCATTACAAAAATAAGGAGCAAATTCTTGAATCGATCCTTACTCATTTTCGCACAGATTTTTCAAAAACAATGCCTCCTCTTGAAGCATTGGATGAGATTTTAAACAATTCAACTACAGATGCTTTTTTTAAGGCAGGACACAGAAATTTTAAAACATATATGGAAAATGTTCATGCCCAGAAAATGTGGAGAGTTCTACAAGTTGAGCAATTCCGTGAACCAATGGCTCGGGACATCATCCTAAACGATTTCTTTCAATCAACAATTGATTTCCTCGAAATTGTCTTTAAAAAATTGATCAAAATGAATAGGATTAAGCCGGTTGACCCAAGATTACTTGCCGTTGAATACCAATATCCAGCATTTTCTCTCCTAGCTGAATATAACATCCTAAAGTTTGATGGTAAGGACACCACTGAAGTAGAAAGGCGCTTGGATCAGCATATTGACTTCTTTTTAGAAATGGTAAAGGTACCACAAGAGTAAAGCAAACCACTGGAACATAATGTGAAACAAGAAAAATCTGGTGGTGCCTGTCACTCTACGTACAGGCACCACCCGCCCATTCCCTCATAAGATAACGTATTAGAACAGAGGGGTGACCGGTGTGAAGTGGTGGTTAAAGACGCTGATTCTAACCTATCTTTCTTTCTTGTTTTTTGGGAGCTTTCTTGCAGTAGGTGCTTTGTGGACTGGTATTCTAGAAAAAGCGTTCCCAATCATTTCTGATATCGAGATTTTTTTATATTATTTCTTTGCGGGAGCAATTGGTGGTTCACTAAGGCATCTTTATATGTTTTGCTCTCACTATATGAAAGATGGATTAACCGACTATCGAGAATGGATTATGTATATTTTTTATCCAATATTTGCGACAGGCACAGCTGTTATCGCTGTTACACTTATTCAAAGTGGTTTATTTTTAGTTGAATTTATTGACTACAAAGATGCGCCACTAGCTCAGATTAGTATTGCATTTTTTGTTGGATTTGGGTTTAATCGGTTTTTAAACAAATTAAATGTTGTTTCTAAAAATTTATTTAAAAGTGACAAAAATGATAAAGAAAGTGAAAGTAAAACTTCATCGTAAAATGAAAAACCTCCTGAAAATCTGAGGCCACTGAAAATCTGACGATTTTAAAGATTATTCATGTGAGTTTAAAAAGAGCCGACTTTTTTTCCTTTTTTAGGAATTAAAGTCGGCTCTTTCTTTGCATTAGCCACATATTTTCTCTAATTTTCCCCTAGTAGCTTTAGAATTCTTTTAATGTTTACCGTAAATATAGCCATGGCGCCTTGCAACTCCATGCTAATTAGACCCGAGGATTTTGCCACATTATACCCGTGTCTGTGTTTTAATTCACTATTTTTCGCTTCAATTTTATAACGCTCTTTAGACTTTTCCTTAAAATATACACTTTTCTGGAATTGTGCTTGGGATGAATGTTGATCAGACTTAAGGGAAACAGAATATGTTTTACTTTTGGCTCCCTCTTTGTAGCACCCTTCTCTGAAAGGACATCTCTTGCATTTTTCAACATTAAAATAGTAGGTATCAACTTGGTTTTTGCCTACTCCTTTTTTACCTTGCCTAGCTTTCCGTACAGCCATATGCCCTGCCTTGCAGACATACATGCCCGCATCCTTATTGAATTCAAATTCATCCTCTTTTTTTCGGGTACCCTGAGTTATGGAAGGATTTAATTTTGAGACCAGTTTAATTCCATTTTCCTTACTATATTGAATGTTGTCTTTCTCAGAATACGCAGTATCCCCAATAACCGTTTCAATTTCCATTCCTGCATCTATACTTTTCTCAACAAGTGTCTGTAGCTCTTTTCCATCATTTTTTTCTCCGGTTGTAATCGTTGCGGCTGTAATAATTCGCTCTTCACTCATCGCCAGATGAGTTTTATAGCCAAAGAATGATGAGTCAGCTGCTTTGTGTCCGACTTTGGCATCTAGATCATTCATGGACTGTAGCTGTTCGATATCATCTGCAACGGCTTCTTTCAGGAGATTAAGATGTTCCTTGACTTTTGGATACTCTAAAAGGCTTTCTTCCTTTTCAATCACTTCAATGAGCTCTTGGGAATAAGTAATCTCATCTTCAAGTAGATCATTGTTTGGCTTTACGGGGAATTTCTTCTTCATACTCTCGTTAATTTTATAAATTGCTTTTCTGAGGTTTTTGGAGCGCTCCATTAGTATTTCTTTTGGAGTCATTTGATTATATCTCGCCTTTGTATGGGTGGCATCTACAATAATGGACTTGCTTTTAATAATCTCTTTCTCAATGGCAATCTCCACTGTCTTATTGATAAGCATGTCTAATAAGTTCATGTCTTTTAACCTAAGCTTACGAAACTTTGTCAAAGAACTTGAATCAATAACGGCTTCCTCCGGAGCCATATCCAAAAAATATTTGAAGGACATATCATATTTTGAACGCTCGATAATATCAACATCTGAAACATCATGAATGGTTTTCAAAAACAAATATTTAAACATGCGAATAGGATCTATCGCATTCCGCCCATTATCTAGACAATATTTATCCTTTAATTCTTCGTAAATAAAAGAAAAGTCAATTAGATCCTTAATTCTTCGTAACATATTATCCTGAGGAACGACGATATCATATAGAGCCACATATGGACTAAACATCATTGTTTGTTGTTTTTGTATCATTGGAAACCACCCACTTATATTTATAATTTTAATTATAAAGTAAAAAAGGTAGAAAAGTTCACCTAAGTGAATCTTTCTACCTTTTACTTGGACTTTTTCAGTGGCCTCGAAAATCTGGGGGTTTTTCTGTGAAACAAAAGTGTGTGAAACAAGAAAAATCGGGTGGTGACAGGCACCAAAAACCAGATACTACCACTACTAAACAAATCAAGTAAGTACAAATCTTTGATATAATATGAGAATAAAATTACTAAAGGAATGGAAAAAACAATGAAACTACAAAGTTTAATATTACTATTTGCTCTTATTACTTTTCTTACTTCGTGTTCTAACGAAAGTTATCAGCATGCTATAGACCAAGGGATGAAAGAGCTTGGTCAAAAAAATTACCATCAGGCTGCCATTTACTTTGAACTTGCCTTAAATGAAAAAGCAGGTGATCGAGATGCAGCAAGCTACTTTGATCAGGCAACAAATATGGAACGAGCTAAAAAGGCTTATAAGGAAAAAGATTATGAGTCTGCTATTAAGTCGTTGGATGTTGTCATAAATAAATGAACAAAATGGTTTAAAAACCGTTCAGGATGAAGCTGAAACACTAAGAAAACAAATAATGGAAGAAAATAATCAAACCTCCTCAGTTGAGGAGAAAATAACCTTTATTAACGAGTTATTGAAGAAAAATAATATTAGTGAAGCTGAAAAAGAGTTAAAACTTATACAAGCTACTATTTCCTCTAACGAAATTCTCAACGTCTATGAATCTAAAGTGAATGAATTGATAAAACAAGTTGAACTTGCTACAAGTGAAACAGATGAAAATGAACAACTTAGTAACAGTACTAATGAGAAAAATGAGAAAGAAAAGGAGAAGGAGAGGAAAAAAGAATCAAAGCAAAAATCTATTTCCTATCAGCATTATACAAATGAACGATATGGATTTTCCTTGAAAGTACCAAGCAACTTAAAGATGGCTCCTCCCCCAACTAATGGAGATGGCGTAAGGTTTTATAGCGAAGATTTTGAAGTTACTGCCTATGGTAACCATACGAATATTATAAGTGAAAACGAAACAATTGAAACTTACTACAATGAAGATCTGAACTCTATTCCAGTTAACATTGCTTATAAAAGACTAACAGCCAACTGGTATGTTCTTTCTTATGAACAAAATGGGATGATTACGTACAAAAAGTTTTTCTTTGGAAATGAAGTAGCAAATACGATTATAATGACGTACCCAGCAAGTGAACAAAGTAAGTATGGCAATACAGTTACACATATGATTGAATCATTTCGCTCTTCAGCTTATTAATAAAAAATGCTAAGCACTTTTTACGTGCTTAGCATTTTTTTATTTTAAGAAGCCCAAATTTCCATAGTCTTTACTTTTTGGCAGGAGCAACTGAAGCTTCTGGTGATGTTACTTTATCGTAGAACTCTACGTATTTGTCACGATCTTCACTATCACGATATGCCATAGCTACACGTGGATGTTCATTAAGAGCACCGGAAATCATGTAAGGGATGATATAGCCCCACTCCCATTTTTGTCGCATTTCTACCATGTGCTTTTCAATAACACCTAGAACCGGTTTTAGCTCATAGCTTGATTTTTTAACATGTGTTACAAGTAATTCCGTGTGACAATTACCTGCCGCACGGCCCATACCAAACACAGAAGCATCTAGGTAGCTTACTCCATTTCTCATAGCTGTTAACGTATTTGCAAATGCAAGCTGCATATTGTTGTGTGTATGAATACCAAACTGTTTATTAGGAAGCATAGACTTAAATTTCTTTACTTGATGTTCGATATCAAAAGGATCTAGGCTGCCAAAAGAATCTACAATATAAACAACATCAACCGGGCTATCTTTGACCATATCGAATGCCTCAATTAATTGATTCTCGGGAACACTTGATAAAGCCATAATATTAAGAGCTGTTTCATATCCTAGATCATGGAACATTTGAACAAGTTCCAACCCCTTGTCCACTTCACGAATGTAGCAAGCAATACGAATCATGTCTAATACACTTTCTTCTCGTGGTAAAACATCATTAGGATCTACTCTTCCGATATCAACAAGTGCTGAAAGCTTTGTGAATTTTTTCTGAGGAATCACTTCTTTTAAAAATTTGTCATCAAGAAATCTCCACGGATTCGGCTCGCTTGCTTTTAATAGCTTCGGGGAATTTTTGTAGCCAACTTCCATATATTCAACACCAGCTTCACTTAAGCCGTTATATAAGTCTTGAACGAACTCCACACTAAAATCCCAATTATTTACGAGTCCACCATCACGGATTGTACAGTCAATTATATGAGTGTGTTTTTCTGTAGTCATTGCTTCCTCCTGAATATGTAGAATATCTATTAATTTGACACATTGCTTAGTTGGTGTCAACTTATTTCGCAAAACTATTATAAATATTGTGAAAATAAGTCCTTTATGTTTCTTAGGATTAAATTAATGTTACCATAAGTATGAAGTTAGTCTTTATCTTTTAAGGAGAAATTTCATGCGTCCCTTTACAAAAAGAACGATCCATATAATAAAAAATATACCTAAAGGAAAAGTCATGACATATGGACAAATTGCACGGTTAGCTGGAAGCCCAAGAGCAGCTAGGCAAGTTGTTCGGATTTTTCATTCTATGAGTGAAAAACATCAACTTCCTTGGCATCGTGTTGTTAACGCAAAAGGAGAAATTGGCTTTAAGGATGAGGAAGCTTTTTACTCACAAAAGCTACTTCTTGAGAATGAAGGTGTTAGTTTTGATAAGCAAATAGATTTGGTTAAATATCAGTTTCATCCAATAGAAATAGATGTTGTTGATTTTCTATAATAGTAAGGCCCATTCCTAGTATAAAGGAATGGGCTTTTTAAGGTATGTTTATCGAATATGCATTTCGTTTGGATGCTTACCTTTACGACGGTTTTTGTTCAGTTCATGAATTGAATTCATTTCGTCTGATGTTAATTCAAAGTCAAATACGTTGAAGTTTTCTTCAATTCTTGATGGTGTAACTGATTTTGGAATAACAATCGTATTATTTTGTAAATGCCAGCGTAAAACAACTTGTGCTGGAGTTTTGCTGTGAGACTCGGCAATTTTAACAATTACATCATCTCTTAACACATCTCCACCCTGTTCAAGTGGACTCCAAGCCTCTACATAAATATTATGTTTTGCACAAAACTCTTTTAGCTCATTTTGTGCAAGATATGGATGACACTCGATTTGATTTAAAACTGGCACAACTTCACATTCATCTAATAGACGCTGTAAATGTTCAATTTCAAAATTACATACCCCAATAGCTTTTACTCGACCATCATGGTAAAGCTTTTCTAATGCTTTATATGTATCAACATATTGATCAAATTGAGGAGTTGGCCAATGAATCAAATAAAGGTCAACATAATCAAGGCCCAATCTTTCTAAACTTTCATCAAAAGCACGTAAAGTATTGTCGTAGCCTTGATCGCTATTCCAAACCTTTGTTGTGATGAACAATTCTTCACGTGGGATGGTTGAATCTTTAATTGCTTTTCCAACACCAGCTTCATTCTTGTATATCATAGCTGTGTCAATCGATCTATAACCAACTTCAAGAGCATTTGCTACAGCAGTTGTTGCTTGATCATCTGCAACCTGCCAAACACCGTATCCTAGTTGTGGCATTTTTAATCCATTATTTAATGTAACGAAATCCATCTACCATCACTCCTATATATGTTAGTTTAACCGTCAATCTAACTATACTAAATTTTCGCTAAGAATCAAAAGAATATACCTTACTTTGCCGGTTGAACCTTTACAGGGGCTTTTCTAACTAATCCAAAATAGGATAAGAAAGCTAAAAAACTTGCAGAAAAAATCACAATCCCCATAGGAATAGCATTGAATTCTCCAGCAATACCAACTAACGGCGCTGTTAACGATCCTAGTACAAATGGTAAAAGTCCAAGAAGCGCAGAAGCACTACCTGCTATATGACCTTGTGTATCCATCGCTAGTGCGAATGATGTTGTTGAAATAATCCCGATTGAAGCAACTAAAAAGAAAATAGGAATGGCAACAGCTATGATTGGCGCTTTTAAAAGCAGTGCTATTAGTAATAGTGCTCCTGCTGTGTTAGATAAAATTAATCCAATTTTTAAAAATGTTTTTTCAGAAATTATATCATTTAACCGTCCAACTGACTGACTTCCGATGATCAAAGCGATTCCGTTCACTCCAAATAAGAAGCTAAACTGCTGTGGAGTGACGCCATAAATATTTTGATAGACAAACGGAATACCAGATACGTAGGCAAAAATACCAGCGATGATAAACCCTTGTGTGAGAGCATAACCTGCGAATTGGCGATCCTTTAATAGAGAGCCAAAATTTTTGACCACCTGTTTAAAATTACTTGGAACACGTTTTTCCACCGGTAATGTTTCTTCAAGTTTCCATGATACAGTTAAGAATAAAATTAATCCTACACATGCTAAAACAAAAAATACACCCGTCCAGTTTGTAAAAGCCAAAATCCCACCACCTACAATTGGCGCAACGATTGGACCTAGATTACCAACTAACATTAGTAGAGCAAAAAACTTAGTCAATTCTTTTCCGCTATAAAGGTCCCGAACAACAGCTCGTGAAATAACAAGACCACCTGCTGCTGCAAAACCTTGGACAAATCTTGATGCAATAAACATATAAATGTTTGGAGATATTGCACAAGTTAGTGATGCAAGTAAATAAAGAATAATGAAAATAAGTAAGGGTTTTCGTCGACCTTGTACATCACTCATAGGACCAATAACCAATTGTCCTAGACCTAAACCTAATAAACATGTTGTTAAGCTAATTTGTACAAGAGATGCATTTGTATGATAATCCTCTACAATTGTAGGAAATGACGGCAAATACATATCAATCGTAAATGGACCCAATAGCCCCAATGACCCTAAAAGCAACCCCAGTTGTAAACGTTTTGAACCGGTTAAATTATTCATGATGTCTCTCCTTTCGGGTGCCTGTGGTCAAACCCCCAATAAATAGACAAAAAACAAAACGACAAAATTGGAAAATAAATGAAATGTAATTGTCCTTTGAATTTTAAACTGAGATTTATTTAATACTTGACATGGAGCCTCTGTGGGCATTATTCTGCCACCAAAAAGCCAGCCATTTAGTTAATGGTTGGCATACCAAACAAGGCAATCATGCCCACCACTCCATATCAAGTTGCTGCTTTGAAGTTTGATACGCAAAGCCCCAGCTTCTTAGTTTGGATATAATCCTTATAATATTCACTTGGAGAAACAAAACCGGTTCTTGTATGAATTCGTTCCTCGTTGTAATAATGTACATATTTTTTAAAGTTTGTATCACTTGTTTTTATGTTATTTGTGGGATAAAAACATGGAAACTCAGATTTTAGTTGGGAAAAAAAGCTCTCTATTACCGCATTGTCCCAACAATTTGCTTTACGTGACATACTCGGAGTAAAGTGTAGATTCTTGCTTAATTCATTGTAACTAAGGGATCTATAGACACTTCCTTGATCACTATGAATGACTACGCCTTTTAAATCTTTCAGATTTCTATTTTTCATCGCCTTTTTTACAGTAGCTTCAATTAATTCAGTGTTTGGACTTGTGCTAATCTCAAAAGCAATAATTTCACTGTTAAATAAGTCTAGAATAGCTGAGATACATCTTTTATGTGACCCAATCCATACCTCAGTCATATCTGTTACCCATTTTTGATTAGGGTGAACTGCTTTGAAATTTCTTTTTAAAATATTTTCATATACAAAACCAGCTGCTTGAACTTTAGACTCTTTGGTTGTTTTTGGCCGTCTTACTTTGGCTTTTAAGTTTGTTACTTTCATTAAGCGAGCTACTCTTTTGTGATTCACTACTATTCCTTTATTCTTCAATACTTTCGAAATTCGTTTAGCACCATAGGTGCCCTGATGACGATTATAGATACGTTTAATAAGGCTTAAAATTTCACGATCCCCTTTACCAATTTTTCTACTAGGACGTTTAATATAAGCGTAATATCCACTTTTAGATACCCCTAAAACCTTACATAACAACACCACAGAATATTCCTCTCTCAAGTGGGTAATTGCCTCATATTTTGTGTTTATTTTTTCTCCTTGAGAAAGGCCTGGAACTTTTTTAGGATTTCATTCTCTAGTTCTTTTTCTTTAAGTTTCTTTTCTAACTCTCTTATCTTTTCATCTTGTTTTTGAGTTGAAGAATGGGCAACAGATTTAGGATTAATTAATCCTTTTTCTCCATTTTTCTTATATGCATTAACCCATCGATTAACCGTATCACGATGAAGGTCTAAATCTTTAGCCACAATTGCCACTGGTGTAAGATCTTCCAATACTCTACGAACAGCTTTTAACTTAGTTTCGACAGTATTATGTTGTTTTGCCATCTCTTATCCCCCCAATAAAAATGTATATATGTCGTACTTTAATTATAATTCATATGTCCATTATAAGGGGGTCGAGCACTGTCACCACCCGATATTTGTCGTTTTTTTTGCCTTGACAACATTCAAAATGTTCTCCTGTAAAAACAAAAATTAAGAACCTGTATCTAATGCATACTAGTTCTTAAAGTGTATTTACTATAATTCTATTCCATTTAAGATTTCTCTAAGCTGAATGACTTCTTCTTTAGAAAGTGTAACGCCTTTCCCCATTTTGTCGTGTTGTTCATCCCAATCACGTATATCATATTTGGGATCGCGGCCATTCCAGCTAATAAGATTAAATTCCTTCTTCCACCCTTTCGCACCTTCGGATATTATGCCTAAATTTTGTTGAATGTCAAATTTTATATTTGCCATTTTTGTGTCATCTCCTAAGTCTAATCTACTTGAAGATTATACCACTTTCATGCTAAATAAATACAATGAAAAACATTGCATATAGAAAGATCTCTATTTGGTTCCGTGAAACAAGAAAAAACGGGAAATGACAGCACTCTTTCCTAGTCAACTCTAAAAAAAAATGAACCTAATCCTCTAAAGGAAAGGTTCACATAATAAAAAAGTACGAATTTTAAAATAACCAATTAACAAAAAAGTACTATTCGTACAAATTACTCCTTATCAAACCACAATGGCTCTTTATCATCAACATCACCATTATAGTTTATCAAAATCTCATCTCCAGCTTGTATATCAGTATAAGCATAAAAATCAAAGGTATGATTATCGAAATTAATCTCATAAATCGCATTAGGTTCATATGAATGGTTAAATAGCATTCCATAACCTAGAAGGATAGCTGTGTGATTTATACCATATTCAAAAGCATAATCAGCAAGTAACGTTTTTTCTATATGTTGATGCTGATCATTTGGATAAGAAATGACAGGTGCTTCATGTAAAAGCTCGCCTTTTTTGATATTAGTTTTAGCAAATACTCCTCTATTAAATTCTCCATCACTGAGAGAAGATGTTTTTATTTCAATCATGTTCATCACCCACTCTCTTATAAAATGTCTTTCTAACTATAACATTAACTGAAACAATTTACTTATTTTTTAAATTAACTCTTAACAAAATCTTCTCCTTTCTCTTCCTTTTTCATTCTCTCTACAAATCCTTCTCCAAATTTAATTGAAAGTAATTGTCCATTTGATGCCCAGTTTTCTCTTTCATATTCATCGATTAAAACAGTTACCCATTCTTCTTTTACGTTTAGATGGTTGCTGCTTCCTTTGTTACTGATTCAACAAATTGTTATTTATGTTTTACCGATCTTCCTTCCGCTAACTTTACGGTTATAATAGGCATGATTTATCCTCCTAAATTAACTTATTTCAATTATTCCCTTAAACAGCTCGACCGCTGTTTCTATCACGTCGTCTCTGAAATCATATTCAACAGTATGGATAGGTGGATACTCTTCGCCATTTCCGATATAGAAAATAGCTCCTTTTGTTTCCTTTAAATAATGACCGAAATCCTCAGAAGCACGAAACGCCTGCTTCATTTCAGTAAGGTTAATTCCTTTGTTTTTACAAACAACTCGTATTTTATCTGAGCTCTCCTTATGATTAACCGTCTCAGGAAAAACATCGTTATAAGAAAAAATAGCCTTTAGACCATATTGCTTTGCAAGTGATAATGTTAGTCCTTCAAGATTATATTGCAGTTTATCCAAGTCTTCTTCGTATAGAGCACGAATTGTCAAAAGCAGCTCACCTTTGCTTGCTGATACCCCGAAGGCTTTTTCACCGATCTTAACATGTACCACAGTACAGAGAACCACACCTTTATTGTTCTCGGCAGATGTAAAGACATCGATTGTATCAATGATTTTTGCAATAGCAAAGGCAGGATTAATTCCATCTTCAGGCTGACTAGCATGTGCCGGAGTTCCTTCCATAAAAATTGTCATACCTTTAGATGCACAGTGAGCCGTTCCGTTTATAACATTCACCGTATTATGAGCCATTCCACTCATATTGTGATAAGCAAAGATCTCTTGGATCTTATTTTCCTTTATAAAAGAAATGCATTCTAACGCTCCATCTCCAGTTTCCTCAGCGTGTTGAAATAAGAAAAAGATATTTTTGTCTGCTCCTTTTTGATCTATTTCAAGAGCTAATCCAGCTAAAGATGCTGAATGACCGTCATGACCACATTTGTGAGATATACCGGGTGTCTGTGAGGCATGAGGAATTACAATCGTTTCTTCGATTGGAAGTGCATCAAAGTCTGCTCGAAATGCAATGTTTTCTCGATCTTGTCCTGCTCGGTATATAGCGTAAAACCACTTTCCTTTGTCAACGATTTCAAGGTTTGTATAACTTTTTAGAAACGAAATTAAATGTTGTTTTGTCCATACTTCATGGTTGGAAAGCTCTGGATGTTTATGTAATTCATGACGTAACTCTATAACTAATTCTAGATTTTCTCTCTCCATTTATTTCTTCCTCTATTTTTTTATTTATTTTAAGACTGTATAACCTATGAAATATCAGTGTTTCAGCTCCTTGTAATCTTCCTGTAATAAAATTGTAACACTATTCAATTTTTTTTGGACATAGGTATGAGTAAGACAAGAGTTCAAAAAATGATATTTACTAGGAGGACTAATTGTGAAAAAACTACTTTTTTTACTAGCATTCCTGACCACTCTGTTTGTAGCTGCACCTACCTTTGCACATACGGTTGAAAAAGGTGACACGATGTCGGAAATCGCACGTAAGAATGGACTATCATTAAATCAACTAGCAAAAGCAAACCCACATGTTAAAAACATTGATTTAATTTATGTTGGCCAACAAATTAATACAACAATTAATAAAACTATTCATACTTCGGATAAGCCAAGTGTAAAGACACTATCAAATAAAACAAATAATACCACTCAAGTTAGTAGAGAAAATGATCGCTCTAAAAAGATTAGCCTTTCAGAAGCTGAAATAGATTTATTAGCAAGAATTGTACGAGCTGAAGCTCAAACAGAATCGTTTGAAGGTAAAGTAGCAGTTGCAAGTGTTGTGTTAAATCGAGTTGACAGCCCAAAATTCCCTGATACAGTTAGAGAAGTGATCTATCAGCGTAATCAATTTCAGCCAGTTGCAAATGGACAGATTAATAAACCAGCAGATGAAGAGTCTAGAAAAGCTGTTTTTGCTGCCCTATCTGATATGAGAGCTATAGCAAAAGATGCCTTATTCTTTTATAATCCGGATATTGCCCAGAGTAGATGGCTTGATTCAAGAGAAACAACAGTACAAATTGGACAACATGTGTTTAAAAAATAATCTTCATTTTATATTAATTATTCAATTATCTTACTGTTAGTAATTACTAACATTTACATAGATGAAAAGGGGTTCAGAATGAAATCATTCTGGACCCCTTTTTAATGCATATTAGATTTTCATAATACCGCCGGTACTAGCAGATGTGACAAGTTTGGAATAACGAGCTAGATAGCCTTTTTTCACTTTTGGTTCAAAGCCTTTCCAGTTACCTTTACGTTTTTCCCACTCTTCATCATCTACTTGAACATCCATTGTACGGTTTTCAATATCAATTACGATGTGGTCACCATTTTCAACGAATGCTAGTGGACCGCCTTCTGCCGCTTCAGGTGAAGCATGTCCGATCGACAATCCACGAGAAGCTCCTGAGAAACGACCATCTGTTACAAGTGCAACTTTTGGTCCAAGTCCCATACCAACAATCATTGAAGTTGGAGAAAGCATTTCCGGCATACCAGGTCCACCTTTTGGTCCCTCGTAACGAATGATTACAACATGTCCTTCTTTTACTTTACCATTTACAATTCCATTGATTGCCTCTTCTTGTGATTCAAACACAATTGCAGGTCCTTCATGGCTAGTAATTCCATTTTGTACACCACCTGTTTTAATGATGGCACCGTCTGGAGCAAGGTTTCCGAATAAAACAGCAAGTCCACCTTTTTCAGTATGCGGATTGTCAATAGGACGGATCACCTCATGGTCTTTTATTTCACAGCCAGCGATGTTCTCCCCAAGGGTTTTGCCCGTAACAGTTAAAGTATCAAGATGAAGAGCTCCTTCTTTCTTAGAAAGCTCATACAATGCAGCAGATACACCACCAGCTTCATGTAAATCCTCAATATGATGATCTGATGCAGGGGCAAGCTTAGATAAATGCGGAACACGGGCTGCCACTTCATTAATACGTTGAATTGGGTATTCAATTTCCGCTTCATGTGCTAAAGCTAACGTGTGAAGAACCGTGTTTGTTGATCCACCTAATGCCATATCAAGTGCAAAAGCATTATCAATTGCTTTTTCTGTTACGATATCTCTAGGCTTAATATCGTCTTTAATAAGATTCATTAATTGTTTTGCAGAACGTTTTACAAACTCTCTACGCTCGGGCGCCACGGCTAAAATCGTTCCGTTACCAGGAAGAGCTAATCCAAGTGCTTCAGCTAAACAGTTCATAGAGTTCGCTGTAAACATACCTGAACAAGAACCGCATGTTGGGCAGCCAAATTGCTCAAGCTCTGTTAAACCTTTTTCATCTAGTTTACCAGATTGGTAGGCACCTACTCCTTCAAATACTGATGAAAGTGAGATTTTTTTACCATCACTTGTAACACCAGCCTTCATCGGGCCACCACTTACAAATACTGTAGGGATATTAAGACGTAATGCTGCCATCATCATCCCTGGTGTGATTTTGTCACAGTTTGGAATACAAACCATTCCATCGAACCAATGTGCTGAAACAACAGTTTCAATAGAATCTGCAATAATTTCACGGCTTGGTAAGGAATAGCGCATCCCAATATGTCCCATCGCAATTCCATCATCTACACCGATTGTATTAAATTCAAATGGTACTCCACCCGCTTCTCGAATAGCTTCTTTTACAATTTTACCGAATTCTTGTAAATGTACGTGTCCAGGTACAATATCAATATATGAATTACAAACCGCGATAAACGGTTTATCAAAATCCTCTTCTTTTACACCTGCCGCACGAAGTAAGCTACGATGCGGAGCACGATCAAATCCTTTTTTAATCATATTACTACGTAAATCCATCATTCCAATCTCCCTTCTCTTGACGTAATTAAAGAATGATAGTAATAGGTTACTTCTAATTGACTAAATAATCAATATATTTCTTCTTATTTGAATAATTATTATACTAATTTATTTTAAAAAGAGATAAAGAATGGAAGTTTGTAGTAAATTAACCTCTTACTTTTCATTAAATATTATTTTTATATTTTAAAAATAAATAGTACTACCTTACATGGTTATAACAACTTTTCCCTGCGCGTGTCCTTCAGCAAAATAGGTTAAAGCCTGTCGTATTTCACTTAATTCAAATTGTTTATCAATCACTGCTTTTACCTTACCAGATTCTATTAAATCTTTTATAAATATCAGATCTTTTCGATTAGCTCTTTGCAAAAAGACATTCATTTTCTTTTTTTCTGTAAAAGATATCCAGCCTCCCTGTAAAGCTGTTTGATACATTTGAGATTCAGCCCCACCAATGTGAACAAAGATTCCATGATGTTTTAATGCTCGCTTATAAACAGGTTGATGACCGTTTACCCCGATGATCAGATCAAAATACTCCCTGTATTTATCAATACCTTCATTTTTATAATAATCCCTAAATACCTCATCTCCTGGTTTAAACTGAGCTACTTTTGAACCCACAGCTTCAACACAACCTGCGATGTCACCACCTGGAATTGGATGTTTGGGCTTTAATACTCCATAAAACAATCGAGTGATGTACGGTTTTCCTTTTAAAAGGACAAGATTCCCAAAATTAACCGAAGCTGCATGTATTTTCACCAGAACTTGATGGTCATTAGGGATGGGGTTATCAACTTCTTCTAGGTTTAAAACCTCTGGTAAACCGTATTTGTACTGAACAATTGCTTTCATAATGTATTCCTCCCATTGGAATATCAGCTTGTAATATTGCTCAGTAATAAATATGGAAGAAAGTAAAGAAAAGACCTATTGCAAATAAATTTACAAGACTCAGTTGAGTAAAAATTAAAAAAACACCCCGCAGGATGTTATTTTGTTAATAGATTGTATTCATCTTCTAACTCATCTAACGATATTTCATTTGAAGCACACTTAACTGCAGCGTTTACAATTTGATCAAAGTTTTCAGATGAATTGATTTCTAATAAAAAATGCCGTTCAACTTTTTCTAATTCCTCTTGCTGTCTCAACAATTCCTCATCTTTTCCTTCATAATCTGGAGCACTCAATGTTTCAAGATTTTGTTTAATAATTTGAACATAGTGCTTTAACTCATCCATCTATTTTGACTCCTTTAAAGGTTTATTATTTTGTTGTATTGTGATGATTTCGTTTCGCTCTCCTCCATCGGAAAGCTCTTCTGAAAATTCGTGTTCATTAGTTGGTCTATACTCTTCTTTTGTATGTTTTGTTTCTTTCATAATAATTCTCCTTTCTTTTTATTTTTAGTATGTAACGAACTAAAAATATCCATCCAGACAAATCAATTAGGACAATAAAAAGAAGTACACTCTTTACACATAGGCATATGATAATGATGTGAATTTATTGAAAGGGTTGAGAAAAATGTATGAACCTTATCCTTATTACCACTCTGGATTTTTAACAAGAAATGTTCAAGAATACAATTATCAGGTAATGTCGATTCTCCTAGATGAAATTAAAAAAGGTGCTTCAACAATTGACCTTTATATGAGGTTGGCAAAATCAGCTACAGATGAAAACCACAGAAATGACATTCTTTATGCGTTAGAAGGAAAAAAAGCATCCACCAATCAACTCACCAATTTGTATATAAACCTTACTGGAACAAAGCCTCTTTATCAAATTGTTGAAATTCCTTTTCTAAGTTACGAAGAAGGATTGGAAAAGGCTTTTGAAGCTGAAGGTTATTTCGAAGATCGAAATCATTCTTTACTTAATCAAGATCCTATTATGCAGAATATCTTATGGTTGAAGACAAATGCTCAGCAAGTAAATGCACAAATATTCCGGAATTTACTTGAAGACCGTGCGAATCAGAGAAAAGATTATGGCAGAAACCCCTATGTTGTTGATATTGAGAAGGTCACAAAACAAAACAAAACATTTCGTACGTCAATATGGACAGGTAACAAACTTCAAGTCACATTAATGAGTATTGATGTTGGAGATAGCATTGGATTAGAAAATCATCCGAATACAGATCAATTCTTGAGAATTGAAGAAGGTCAAGGACTTGTCCAAATGGGTGACAGAAAAGATCGATTGGATTATGTAAGAAAAGTATCTGATGATTTTGCGATAATGGTACCAGCCGGAAAATGGCATAATCTCACAAATACGGGAAATAAACCTCTTAAGCTTTACTCGATTTACGCACCACCAGAGCATCCGTTTGGAACAGTGCATAGAACGAAAGCCGAAGCAATGGCTGCTGAAGAAAGTAGAAATTTCTAAATCCGTTCAATAAAAAAGGATGGGAAAAATGAGAACATCATGTTCTCTTTTCCCATCCTTTTCTATATCTATAGGTTTGTGATTAAAATCATGTTTCGCTAATAATAGATTTATTCTATTTATGCAATTACAACGATTTTACAGCATTCACGCACAACAAAAACAGTCTTTTCTATGTATACTCTATACTTTCAAAAAAGACTGCTTATCTATTTTTTTACATTTTGTTAACAGGTGTTACAACAGCATATAAGTTATCTGATGTATTGGAAATATTTACTTCAATAACTTTGTATCCATTTCCTCCGTCTTTGTAGTCATTCTTAATAGAAATAGTTGTTTGTTGATTGTTCATGTTAAACTTTCCTTCCTATGTTAAATTTCTCACACAGAAGTTAATATATGACGGAGGTTAGAAAATGTGTCATATATTTATCATGATTTTAAAATTTTTTCTTGTTTTTACTACTCACATAACTTATTTCTAGGACCTCTCTTCTACCCTTTTTTTCTATAATAGATTAAAAACTCTTCCATCATATCAGTTACTTCCTTCTTCTTTAGTTTCCTTAACCATTCAACTTTATCAATTGGAAGCTTCAATTTTAAAGTGATATCTTCAAGAGGCATTTCCACTTTTCTTATCTCTTCTAACGTGATTCCCTCTTCAATATCCGGAAACGAGGAATTGCTTTCGTTCAAAATTGAAAGACCTTTATATTCATCAAAATCATCGATGTCACAAAAAATATGTAATTGGTAACCTCCCTTGCATAACGGTCACACTCATAATCGAATTTATCATTCTTCCATCTTCTAATTCTATTTCAACAATAAGATTGTCAACATGTTTATATTTACTGGCGACTATTTCACTAACAATGATGTTTACTTCAAGTGTAACCGTTGTATTAGTTTCAAAAAGATAAATGGCACTATTAAAAACGCGGATTTCCTCTCCGTCCAATATCACTGATTTTACCTTTTCCATCCTCTGCTCCTCCATTATGTCGTCCATTATATTTCTTCTTAAAATTATTATAAACTAAGAGTTTTTGAGTTGTTATAGAAAAAACAGTAATCAATAAATATAAAAAAAGATGAAACTATTTAAAGAGAATCGCGTACTAGTAAATGGGTATAGTTTCCAAGGAAGTGAGGAGAAAAAATGACGGTGTTAGAGGTAAAGCAGTTGAAAAAATCATTTGGTTCTGTTCATGCCGTTCAAGACATTAGCTTTTCGGTTCAAGCTGGTGAAGTATTCACCATTATTGGTCCAAACGGTGCGGGCAAAACAACAACATTAGAAATGATTGAAGGCTTGGTAATTCCTGATTCAGGTGAAATTATGTATGGGGAACTAAACTGGGAAAAGAACGGAACAGAGATTAAAAAGAAAATTGGTGTACAGCCGCAGTCAAGTGCAATGTTTGATTTGTTAACACCTGAGGAAAATCTTAGTCTTTTTGCTACTTTTTATGACAAGGCCCGCCCTACAAAAGAAATTTTAGATCTTGTTAATCTTACTGAGCACCGCAAAAATCATGTAAAAAAGCTTTCTGGTGGACAGCGTCAACGTCTAGCGATTGGCCTTGCGATGATAAGTGATCCTGACATCATCTTTCTGGATGAACCAACAACAGGCCTAGATCCACAAGCAAGGAGAAATATTTGGGATATTATTTTACAGCTTAAACAACTTGGTAAAACAACCATTTTAACAACTCATTATATGGAAGAAGCTGAAAAATTAAGTGACAGAGTTTGCATTGTTGATCAAGGACGAGTTATTACATTAGACACACCATCTGCCCTTATCGAAAAGTTAACAAAAGAAAGAGAAGTAAGATTATCGTTTGTTGACGGTGAAGAAGCTGCTATAGAAGCAAATACATTTTCACAAAATCTTCAGTCAGTTTCTCGTACTGAACGTGAAGATTCATCATTAAGGATATGGACAGCAAATCCAGAAGATACACTTTATGACTTATTCGCATTTACAAAAGAAAAGAATTATCGAGTTGAACAGGTCTCCATTCGTGAAATGAGTTTAGAAGATGTATTTATTGAATTCACTGGCAAGGAATGGAGGGATTAGGATGAATCAATTCAAACAAATGTTTATTGCACAATTAAAATTAACATTTCGAGAAAAACAATCATGGTTTTGGGGCATCTTTTTTCCTGTTATTTTAATGGTTATCTTTATGTCTATTTTCAGTGGTAGCTCTGATAACGAATTTTCAGCAAATGTTGCAATTGTGAATGAAAATCCTAATCCCACGTCAAACATGATGCTTGAGCAAATACTTAAGCTAGATGTACTTGAGCTTGAAACAGAAGACCCTGTAACACGAGAAGAAGCTGACAAATTGGTAAAAAATCAAGAAGTGGATGCAGCGATTGTCCTACCAGAATCAATTGATGCCTCTTCCCTACGACTTGTTGTTAACAAAGAAGATGAACAAGGAGCAACAGCACAAGCACTTACAGGTATGCTAAATCAATTTGTTCAACAAACAAACCTAGTAGCTTCAGGTGTAACACCTTCTTTTGAATTACAAACAGAAGCCATTTCATCAGGTAATGCTGAATTAAGTTACACAGATTTTCTACTTACTGGAATGATTGCATTGGCAATTGCACAAGGTGGAATGTTTGGGATGGTTGGATTAGTGGAGATGCGTAGCAAAGGCTTAATCAAACGACTACAAATGACTCCGGCTAATATGAACCTTTTTGGTTTAAGCGATATGGTCATGAGGGTATTATTCAGTGTTGTTCAGATTATTCTCTTATCGCTCATTGGAGTATATATTTTTGGTGCAAACTTGTTTATCAATTTTCCAACTCTGTTAATTGTCTTTTTACTCGGTACCCTATCGTTTACAGCTGTTGGTTATTTTATCTCTTCCTTCAGCAAAACTACAGAAGCTTATATGGGTGTAGCCAATATTGCAAACTTTCTCATGATGTTTTTAAGTGGCGTTTTTTTCCCAATCGAAACGATGCCGGAGTGGATCCGCCCAATCTCAAATGTTCTGCCTCTCACCTACTTTGTTGAAGGCTTAAGAGAGAGTATGGTTTATGAAACCAGTCTCTTTACTGCTTCTATTTGGGCAGGAATAGCTATTATGGTTCTTTGGGGAGTTGTTACGTTTGTGATTGGGTCATTATTGTATAAACGGAAGTCGATTGTGGCTGTGAGGTAGGTACTTAATATGAAACCAGTTAAAAAAGCCAACTGAATTAGTTGGCTTTTTAGTTCTTAGATCGCACCAATAATAAGGGCGACAATGGCCATCACAATTGTTGTGCCAAATGCCCATTTAAAAATAAAGCGCTGATGATCCCCTAATTCAACTCCTGCTAAACCAATTAATAAAAAGGTTGAAGCCGTTAAAGGACTTAGTGGGAAACCAGTTGTCATTTGACCTAAGATGGAAGCTCTGGCCATTTCGATCGGTGCAACTCCATATATTTCAGCTGATTGACTTAATACTGGCAAAACACCAAAATAATACGCATCAGGTGTAAAAAGAAGGCTGATTGGCATGCTAATAACTGCAATAACTATAGCCATTGATCCCCCAATCCCCTCAGGAATAATATTAACCATAGCTAATGCCATTGCTTCGATCATGCCTGTTCCACTTAGAATGCCAGTAAAAATTCCAGCTGAAAATATAATTGATACAACAGTTACCATTCCAAGTGCTTGACTCTTGACTTGTTCTTGTTGGTCATTTGGTTTAGGATAATTTATAAGTAAAACAATAGCAAATGCAACCATAAACACTATTGGTAGAGGAAGCCAAACTTTTACAAGTGCGACAATTGTTAGGATGGTAATAACTAGGTTAATCCAAAATAATTTAGGCCTTCTCATTTTTCTTTCTTCTTCTGAAAGCTCTTGATCATAATCATATTCCATATCTGTAACACCTAATCGTTTTCTCTCTTTTTTACCAAGAATATAAGCAACAAAAAGTACCCAAATTATTCCTGCTATCATTGCTGGTATAAGCGGTGAAAAAATAGCCCCAGGATCTAATTCTAATGCACTGCCAGCTCTTGCTGTTGGCCCGCCCCATGGCATAATATTCATTACTCCAGCACCTAATGCAACAACACCTGCTAGAACAAGTCGATTCATTTTTAATTTATCATATAAAGGCAAAAGAGCTGGTATTGTAATTAAAAATGTGGAAGCCCCAGATCCATCAAGATGAGTAACCATAGAAATAACCGCTGTTCCAATAACAATTTTTAATGGATCTCCTTTTACCAACTTTAATACTCTTGAAATAATAGGGTCAAATAATCCAGCATTATTCATTACACCAAAAAATAAAATGGCAAATCCTAACATAATTCCTGTTGGAGCTACGCTTTGAATTCCTTCTAACATAAGAGTTCCAATATCGGAACTAAATCCTCCTATTAAAGAAAATACAAGTGGAACAACAATTAACGCGACAATAACGGATACTCTTTTCGTTAAAATCAATAATAAGAAAACGCCGATCGTTAAAAATCCTAAGGTCGCTAACATATGATTCCTCCTAACGTAATTTAAGCGCTTACAAGCTGCTAATTACTTTCTACTCATTCAATAAAGGAATTTCCATTTCCAATAAAGCGCTACTCAAACTTTTCCCATGTGTATCTAGTGCAAGAGAGGTCGTTACCCCTCCTAGTAAACTATTTTTACAAACAAAATTATAGGATTTAATAGATGGTATGTCATAACGAATTACTTCACCATCAAAAATGTCCTTAAAATGCTCCTTTACTCGTTCTACAGTTACGACCTGACCTATCCAATCAAAATCACTTTCCTTAAATGGGATAAGTGAAAGATTAGAGGTATTCCCCTTATCACCTGCTCTGCTATGTGCTACCTCATATAGTTTGATTCGCTTTCCTTTCATGCGTTATAACCTCCACTTGTATCTTTTTATCAACTAAATTTCTTTCTATAAAAGTTGAAACAACACCTAAACATTCTATTGCTCTTTTTCTTGCACCACCGCCTCCATACGGTCCATTAGTGTATAGTGCTTCTACTTCATTTCCAATACTGTGAGCTTCTTTTATATCTTTACAAAGAGCAGCTGCTCGTAGTCTTACTTCATAAGGTTGATCATTTCCTAAGTTTGTACGATGAACGGAGGAAAGACCAATCAGATCAATCCTTAAGTCTTGTATCTTTTGACAAAGTCTTTTATTTAATATACACTCCGCCATCTTGGCTCTTTGAACAGCGGTTGAACCTGCATAAGAAATTTCTCCTTCACCAAGATAACCTGCATCATAACCAATAGATACTTTATAAGCACTAGGCTTTTTCGTACCTTTTCCCCCCTCTACCCTTACTTCATTTTCAGCTAGCTGAGTCAGCTTAACATTAGAAAAATCTGCTGTTACATCTGGTGTTAGGTATTGAGTTGGATCATGGACCTCGTATAGTAGTTGCTCTTTAACTGTTCGTAAGTTTACTACACCACCTGAGTCAGGAGTCTTTGAAATAATGGCTGTTCCATCCCTCTCAATACTTGCAAATGGAAAACCTATGTCTGCTAACCTATCAACTTCTTTTTCTCCTATATCCGCAAAATAGCCACCTGTAATTTGACCAGCGCATTCAAGTAAATGTCCAATCACAGTACCTTGCCCTAATGTTTCATAATCATTTAGTGACCAACCATAGTAATCGATCATCGGCGCAAGAAATAATGATGGATCAGCAACACGTCCTGTAATAATAATATCTGCTTTAGTTTGTAAAGCTGGTAAAAGTGCCTTGGCTCCTAAATAAGCATTAGCTGAGATTACTTGATAATCTCTAACCTTATTTGTGTTTTCAAGGACTTCATTTTCACTATCTAGCTCTTGTATCACATCATCACCTGATACAACTGCAACCTTACAAGAAATATTCATTTCATTTGCAATCTTAATAATCTTTTTAGCACCAGCCATTGGATTGGCCGCTCCCATATTTGTTACGATTCGGAATCGTTTTTTATCCAATACTGGTAATAAGGCAGATATTCGATCAACAAGTAGAGGATCGTAACCCTTATTTTTATCTTTCCTCTTTTCTTTCTGGGCAATGGCGATTGTTCTTTCAGCTAAACACTCTAATACTAAATAATCCAGTTTTACTTTTTGAGCCAGTTCAACAGCGGGTTCAAGCCGATCACCTGAAAATCCAGCTCCACTTCCGATCTTTAACATTTATTTCACCCCAATAAAGACTAAAAGTACTCAAAAAATTGTTTTTTAGTCCTTTTAATTAATTATTCTTGATGCAATTTATTAATCTTGAAATATTAGACCAGATCCTTCCTGTAAATTCAGTTACATCATTACTTATGCAACTTCCATGCCAAAATAAAAAACGCTTAATGAAAGCGTTTCAAAAAAGTGGGTTTCTAAATTTTTAGAATTTAAAATAACCAATAAACCTCTTTTGATCGTCAATCAGTTGTGAAGACTGTTATTCTAAATCCTTAGAATAAACACAAGTTCTTTTCTAATTTTTTAGAAATCATATAGTTGATACTTTTTCATTTTGTTATAAAGTGTTGCTAAAGACACCCCAAGTTCCTTAGCTGCTTTTTTCTTATCCTCCAGTTCAGAACCATGTTTTTGCAAAACATCTGTAATGATATTTTTCTCTGTCTCCTCAACAGCTGCTTTTAAAAGATAGTTAGAATTTCTTTTTGAGATACTAATAATTTCTCCATGAAAGCTACTAGGTAAATGTTCAGGTAAAATATCTCTTTCGTCTGCCATGCATACAGCATAATCAATTGTATTTTTCAATTCTCGTACATTTCCGATCCAATCGTAAGCTTTTAGAATGGCAAGGGTTGATTGGTGTAATCGATAATACCGTTCACTTTCAGAATGTAGGTTGTGCTTGTGTAAAATGAAATCAATAATGTCGGGAATATCCTGCTTCCTTTTACGAAGTGGCGGAATATCAAGGTGCAATACATTCAGCCGAAAATACAAATCTTCACGAAATCGTTTCTTTTCTATAAGCTGTTTTAGATCACGATTTGTTGCAGCAATTACACGAACATCTATTAGTCTTTCTCCTGCTTCACCTACACGTCTAAGTGTTTTTTCCTGCAAAACTCGTAAAAGTTTAGCTTGAAGATCATAAGATAATTCACCTATTTCGTCTAAAAAAATTGTACCTGAGTTTGCTATTTCAAATAAACCAAGCTTCCCTCCCTTTTTTGCACTTGTAAAAGTACCTTCCGTATATCCAAAAAGCTCACTTTCAATGAGCGATGCTGGAATAGACGCACAATTCACTGGGATAAATGGCTTTTCTGCACGAGAACTTGCATTATGAATTGCTTGAGCGAATAGTTCTTTTCCTGTTCCACTTTCACCAATAATTAAAACCGGTAAATTAGATTCAGCTGCTTTTCTTCCTAAGTGAACAACTCTTTTCAGTCCACTTTCAGAGCCGATTATTTGATCGAATGTATATTTAGCTTGATATAAGGTGTCCATTCTTTCTTTTAATTGAGATAGTTTTTGTTTGTTTTTCTCTAGTTCTTTTGAAAGCTTATGAACTTCTGTTAACCCTTTACAAATCGAAACAGCCCCAATTATTTCGTTGTTTAATATAATTGGGGCCATGTCAACAACATATTCCACAGTTCCTTCTTTCCGATAAACCCCAATTCGTTCTTTTCCGTCTTTTAACGTTTCAATTAATTGTGCTTTTGGACGAACTAACCGAAGAGGTTTTCCAATAATTTCATTAGGTTGTACTCCTGTAATACGCGTATATTCAGGGTTAATTAATTTAACAATCTCTTTACAATCTATTACTAAAACACCATCATGAATGGAGTGGAGCGTAGCTTTAAACCAGTCTAATTGATCTTCTAAGGAAAACTCCTTAAAGTTTTCATATAACATGTCAAACCTCCTCAAATAAAATAAATCCAATCTCTATCAATAAATTTTTTTTTGTATGTGTAATCCTTATTCTAACAAGAAAAATCCACATTTTTCACTAACATGATAAAAAGATTTTTATTGACAGTTTAAAATTCTTCATAATACGATGTAACCGTTAACAAAAGATTCTGAATCTTAATTTTAGAAAATGGGAGGGGATTTTGTGTTAAAAAGAAAACTAAAATTTTTCATTAGCGCTACTGTAGCCACACTCTCTATGTTCTGCTTTTTCTCTCTTTCAGCATTCGCAGGCAACCATCCAACTAATGATGCTGTACAGCCGCCATCTGCCTCGCACAATTCTGGTCAATATTACAAGGAACAGCTCGTTACCTTATCAACTAGTACCCCGGGGACTAAAATCTATTACACAACAGATGGTAGTATACCTACTAAAAACAGTACTTTGTATTCAGAGCCTATTGCAATTGATGAAGATGTAACAATTAAGGCTTTTGCTATTCGTGGTCATGTTAACGAAAAAGCACTTACAAAAAATAAAGGAAATACTAGAAGCGAGGTGGTCACATTCAATTACAATTTTGTAAATAGAGAGGATATTGCTAATAAGTTTCTAGAGTTTGAATATAATAACATGCCATATCGTTTTTATATTCCAGAAAACTATGATCCTTCTGTTTCTTACCCACTTGTTCTTTTTCTTCATGGAGGTGGCGAACGAGGAAGTGATAATCAGAAGCAATTGCTTGCAAATGATGGTGCTATTATATGGGCTGCACCTGAAAATCAATCCAAAAACCCAGCCTTTGTTCTTGCACCACAAGCAAGAAATCAACATGACGGTGGATTTGGAATTACTCGAAATTCGGATAATATTGTCGATTTGGCCAAAGTATTTGAATTTTCAGAGGACCTAGAAAAAGCCCACAAAATCCTACAAAAAGTAATTGAGGATTACAATATTGACCAAAATCGACTATATTCAACAGGACTTTCTCAAGGAGGATATGGAACATTTAATTTGAATATTGCATACCCTGATCTTTTTGCTGCTATGGTCCCAATTGCAGGCGGTGGAAATCCTGAGACTGTACATGTTTTAAAAGATAAACCAATATGGGCTTTTCATGCGGAAGATGATGCAGTAATTCCTGTTTCACATACAAGAAATGCTATTAAGGCAATAAAAGAAGCTGGAGGAAATCCTATATATACAGAGTATCCTGCAGAATTAGGCTATAATCATGCTTCTTGGGTACCAGCCTACGATAACAAGGATATGATTAATTGGATGTTTAGACAAGTTAAACAATAAAAATAAGAAGTGCCTGTTAAATTAGTCAGGCACTTCTTCACTAAACCGCTTTCCTCTGAAAATAAAACAAACCTCCTAATGTAAAAATCATACACCCTCCAACAATAACAAACACCAAGGTTTCAACCGAAAAGGTAAAACCTGATTGCTGCTCTAACACCATTCTTAAAAATGGTTGTGCCCAAGGGTACCATGGACCAAATTTTTCTGAGTTTGCTATTAATATGTTAGGTAGAGTTAAAATGACATTTAAAGCAACAGGTGCAGCAAAGCTGGACCATGCTGTAGATACCCACAATTGCAAAGCGATAATGGGTAAACAGCCTAACCAGCCCATAAACAATCGAACAAGAACATCCTTCCATGGAAAAGTATCGTTGTAACCATGTAAGAATCCTGCGAGAAATAAGCCTACTAATAATAGTATCTGAGTAAGGGCTACAAATAAGCAAACAATAATATACTTAGCACTATATACCTGAGTTCGATTAACTGGTAATGCTAATAACTGTTTCCATCCCCCTTCTGCGTGTTCGTACCTGCAGACAGCAGCGGAAAAAAGACCAGCAATTAATGGTAAAAACAAAATTGCTTGAACCATAATCATGGCAAAAAATGAATTCATCCATTGATTACCGGGAAAATCAGTAAAAGTAAAATAAGCGGCGACAGTGGATAGAATGGGACTAATATATAAGATTTGTAAGACCTTTGACTTTTTAAGTTTGATCCATTCTGTATATAATAAATTTCCTAGCAATTACTTCACATCCTTTCGTTCAAAATGAATAACACTGATAAGAAAAATGACACCACCAACAATAATTCCTAATAACACACTAATTTCAGGTATATCCCACTTATTTTTAAGCAACGGCCATTTCCAAATGAGCCATTCAGGACCTCCATATGAGTACATGGACACAACAGCACCAACGATTCCGACTGCTAGCGGTGTTCCTTGATTAGCTGATGTGACAGAAAACCAAAGCTGTATGGCTAAAATAGGCATTGCAGCAAAATACGGATAAAAGCTGTTAATCGCAATTTCTTGAAACGGAATGTTCTGCTCCCAACCATAAAGACTACCGAACAACCAGGTTCCTATAAACATAAGAATTGTAGGAATAAACAATAGAAGACTAATCATGATAAACTTTGAACAATACACCTTTACTCTACTAATCGGAAGTGCTAGAAGCTGCTTCCAAGCATTTGTTTCATGCTCAATATTTGCAGATAATGAGGCAAGTAGTGCTGCTCCTAAAAGTAAAGCTGGTGCTAGAAAAAGATTGATTTGCTGTAATAGCTGCATCCAGCGATCATCTGACTGCCGAAGAAGATATTCATAACGAAGCATATAATTTAAAGTCGTTAATCCAAAAATTCCAATCGGTCCTAAGAAAACAAGAATCCACATTCCAACTTTTAGCTTTTTAAAATCACTACGTAACAACCTTAAGATCATAAGCTTTTCTCCTCTTTCGTCATGTCTAAGAAAATGCTTTCTAATGACCTTTTCACTTCTTCTACCCGATAAACGTCCAACTTGTGTTGGACAAGAATACGAATCATTTCGGCGACTTCTTTGTTCTTGTTTTGCTTAAACGAAAGGTAATTTCCTTCAATTTCCCCTTTTAATCCTTCTTTGACTAAAATATTCCATGCAGCTTTGGAATTGTTTGTTTGTATGCGTATTTTGCTAACCGATTTCTTTCTTAGAACTTCAATAGAATCTTGAAATATGAGTGATCCTTTTGAAATAATCCCTACTTCGGTTGCCATTTGATCAATCTCTGATAAAAGATGACTTGAAACGAGGACAGTTACACCATATTTTTCTGGTAAACTTTTAATTAATTCTCGAATCTCGATAATACCAGAGGGATCAAGTCCATTTGTTGGTTCGTCTAGAATAAGAAGTTCAGGATTTCCTAGAAGAGCTGATGCAATTCCAAGTCTTTGTTTCATTCCTAATGAAAAGCCTTTAACTGGGCGATTATCATCTTTTTCTAAGCGGACAATAGCAAGGACTTCATCAATTCGTTCTTTTGGAACATGTAATATTGTTTGCAATAATTGTAAATTTTCTCTAGCGGTTAAATGACCATAATACGAAGGAGATTCTACTAAAGATCCAATTCTTCTAAGAATCATTTGTTTGTCTTTTTTCAGGTCTTTTCCAAAAATTTGTATTGATCCTGAAGTTTCTTTCATCAAACCTAAAAGCAGCTTAATAGCGGTTGTTTTTCCTGCACCATTTGGTCCAAGGAACCCATATATAGATCCTTTCGGTATGTTTAAATTCACTGAATTAACAGCTTGTGCTCCTTTAAATGATTTTGTTAAATTGTTCGTTTCTACTATTAATTGACTCATGTTTATCACCTCTGAATACAGAATAAACAATGAATCTTAAAATCGAGTTGTAAGGAAGGTTAAATTTTGTTTAAAAATAAAAAGAGTACGTTGATAAAATCAAACGTACTCACTAAGGTTTCGTTATCGTGATCGTTGTTCCTTCGTTCGAAGAATCAATAGTCCAAATCATGCCCATTTCCTTTGTCATAAGTTCAATGATTGATAATCCGATTCCAACTCCTGATTGCTCCGATTTTTTTTTCATTCCAGGACCTCGATCTTTAATAATGATCTTATCTTCCTCGCAAAGAATCCCAATATATTTACCTGACTTTGCATGTCTTACGACGTTTTGAAATAGATTATCCAATATTCTTTCAAACCAATTTGGATCCATTCTCCAAGATAATGTTTTTTCAAACAACTGAACGTCTACTTCCAGTCCTTCTTTTTCAAAAATTGGATACCAGGCCGAAAGAGAAAGGCGAATTGCTCGATTTACGTCAACATCCTTTGGTTTATACGAATATTTTCCTGAACTTAATAAGGTATAGGAAAGAAGATTTTCAATTAAAGTATGTAAATGATCAATTTTTTTATCTATGATCGTGATTGACTCTTGCCCTTCTGGAGAGATATCCTCATTTTTTAGCGAGTATGCATGGGCACGAATTGTTGCTAATGGCGTACGAAGATCGTGGGATAAATTCGCAATCAGCTCTTTTCGAAGCTTTTCTTCTTCTTGTTCACGCAATCTTCCAACCTCTAAGCGTTCAATCATTTTATTAAATGAATCTTCTAATTGACCTAACTCATCCATTTCTCCAACTTTTACCTTACTAGGAATATTCTGATTTTCTATATCCATAGTTGACTGAAGTCTCACAATTCTTTTTTGAATGGTTCGAAAAAACAACCAAAAAAGAATGATAAATAGTAGCAATAATAGTCCTACAACTATTGCATAGATGATTTCGAAGTAATTCTCCAATTGCTGGATAGGATAATCCATGTACTTTCGATCAATTTGCAGGACAATAAGGCCATTCTTCTCTTCACCAATAAAAGAAACAACAGTAAACGGATCGCCTCCATAGCTTTCTTTCATAAACAACACAATATCACTTGCATTCCAAATTTCAGGAACCCTGGCCTTTTCATTTGAAGTAAATCGTGTTTTTCCAGTGTTATCCACCCAAAAAACAGAGGAGTGTTCAAGTTCATTTACTGTTTCTTTTAAACTATCAATAATTTCTGAATCAGTTAGATTTTGTAAAGTCATAGCTTTTTCATGCCATTCTGATTCTATTTCGTCGCTTTGATAAACTTCCATTTTATTGTAATTCACTAATAATGCCGGTAAGTAAACAACAAATGATGCAAGAGGAAAGGCAATTGGCAAGATAAACATAGCACTAATAATTAAGACTAAATATTTCGTTTGCAAACTACGACTTAATTTCTTCATTGCTTTAACCTATAGCCAATTCCTCGAATTGTTTCAATAATAGTTGGTTTAGCAGGATCTTTTTCGATTTTTTCTCTTAAATAACGAATATGGACCATCAGGGTTTTGTCACCTTCAAAAAAGTCCGCTCCCCAAATTGATTCATAGATTTGTTCTTTAGTCATAATTTGACCGGTATGTTTTAATAGATAATCAAAAATTTGCAGCTGCTTTGATGTTAAAATGATTTCTTCCTGAAGTTCATCATCAAACAACTGATATTGCTTTGGATAATATTGCAAGTGCTGTATTTTTACCACAGTTGGCATAATTTTATCAAAGCGACGTAACAGTACACTAATTCTTGCAGCAAGCTCATCTGGATGAAACGGTTTTGTCATATAATCATCTGCAAATTGCAATCCTTCTAGCTTATCATCCACTTGTGAACGCGCTGATAGCATGATGATTGGCAGTTTAGGTGAAGCCTTTTTTAATCTCTTTCCAATAGAAAAGCCGTCTAATCCAGGTAGCATAACATCAAGGATAGCAAGATCTAAGTCATCAGCTCGCTCTAGAGCACCTTCTCCACTTTTTAACCATGTTACTTGATAGCCTCTCTTGGTTAAATCCTGATAAACCCATACTCCTAACTCTTCCTCGTCTTCGACATATAAAATATTCATAACTTCCCCTGCTTTCTACTCTTTCATGAAGATATCCCATCTTAAAGTCTATTTATAGGATGGGATCTTTCATGAGTGTTAACTCCTTTTTTTATTTATCTTCTCTTAATAAATATTCATTGTCATCTTGATCATAGAAACTAAACATTGTGCCGAACTGCATTTTTAACATGTCCCCTACTTTTACACCATTTTGTTTCATTTCTTCATACGCTGATTCAACATCTGTTGTGCTAAATAGAATTGATGGATGAGCAACTTTTGAAGGTTGTTGCTGCTCCATAGCTGACTTTGAATAAAGAACCAATGTCGTAAATTCATCATCACTAGGTCCAACCTCAATCCATGTAGCGTTCGGTCCCATTGGTTGTTCCAACTTTAAGATAAACCCGAGTTTATTAACCCAGAATTCTTTTGCCTGTTCTTGATCTTGTACATAAACCGTTACTTTTCCAACTTTATTTATCATTACATCTTTCTCCTTTTTATTTCTTGATAAGGACAAGGAAAAGGAGTTTGCCCTTTACACCAGAGGTGCAGGTTCAATTACCTTTTATCTCTATTTTGCATTTACATCAGGTTGGTGTAAACCAAAAATATTTCCTTCGGTATCTATATAGTATCCTTGCCAAGCCATACCAGGGAGGGCATATTTAGTCATCGCTACCTTGCCACCTTGTTCCAAAATTTTAGCTTCCGTGGAATCGTAATCTTCTACTCCCATTGTACATGCGTAGCCGTTTAGAGGCTGGTTTTGTTCTGGAGCAGAACTTTGACGTTGCATACGTTGCATTAAAGCGCCATTAATACCGGGCTCATCCTCACTACCTGTTACCGCACCGAAATAAGGCATCCCAGCAAATTCACTCCAATCTTGGAATGTCCAACCAAAAACCTCACCATAAAATTTTTTAGCTCGCTCCATGTTATCTACATGAATTTCAAAATGAACTAATCTGCTCATAAGTTCCTCCTACTATTTTGTACTTTCTTAGTTCATTATGTATCTTCTATACTAGTTTTGATACTCCTTGTTTTATTTTGTATTTCCCAAAGGACCAACTTTAAATTTAAGACCATAAAAAAATCTCCTAATTAGGGAGATTTTTAATCGTGATTAATTAACTTTTTATGCTAATCAATAGGTTAACCCCTTTGATTGCATAACCTCCTGACGTTGTTCTTTAATAAGATATCCACCAAATAAACCTATTAACGAAAAAACCACAGGAATTATAAATCCATAGAAATAACCTATATTGCTTTCAGAGACTTGAAAAAAGTCTAATACTTTACCAAAAATACTTGGTAATAAAACAGCACTTAAAAAACCACCCATATTAGCAAAACCAGTTGCAACTCCTACCTCTTTCGGATCAAAAGATTGGCGGACAATGGCAAAGGTTAAGGTACTTGCACCGTTTCCATAACCAATCATGAAAAACAAGAGAACGATCATAAAAAATGGTGGCTTTCCACTAAATAAGAGAAATGACGACCAGCTAAGAAAAATAATGGAATGAACAATCATATAAGGTTTTTTTATAGAATGAATTCTACTTGAAATCCAGGTTGTTAAAGGTGCTCCAATGATCGCCCCAACAAGACCATACATAATCAATTGACTTGCACTAGAAAGCGACATATCAAACACGTTCATTCCATATGGTACAGCCCAAGAACCAATGAACCCCACATATGTACCAACAGCACCAAAGTGACAGAAGAAAGCTGCCCATGCTTGACGAGTTGAAAAAATACGCTTTAATATCGCCATTGTTTTTTCAGGTGAGGAACTGGTTTTCTTTGCAGAAGGTTGAGTTGAATGATGATTTTTCATCGTTTTTTTTGGACGATGAACCAGAACTATATAAAGAAGTAGTCCACTTAAACATAAAAGGATACCCATTGATAAAAAGGAAGTTCTCCAACCTGTTAATCCTATGAATATAGAAAATGGTACCGATGCTAGAAAAAAGCCAAGACTTCCCGCCATTCCAGCCATTCCAATTAATTTAACAAACTCATTTCCTTTGAACCATTGACTTAAAATTAAAACTAAGTTCACCCAAATAGCTGAATCACCAGTTCCAACAATTAACCTTGCCAAAAGAAGCACAATTTCATTGGGTGCAACACTATACATCAAAGTTCCAATTCCAGCTAAAAACGTTCCAACAATGAGGAAAAAATTAGGTCCAAACCGATCTGATAAAATTCCAATCGGAACCTGTAAACCTGCATATGCGACAAACTGAATACTTGCAATCATGCCAATTGTTGCAGCTGTTACATGAAAATCCTTCATTAATTGAGCTGTAATTAAGCCCGGTGCCGTTCTTTGACTAACTATGAGAAAATAGGTGAATAGGACGGAGGCAAAAACGACCCATCTGTACTTGCTGTTATGTTTGTTCATTTGTATTTGCTCCTAGTTCTTTCATTCTGTTATTATTATAATCTATCTTCCTAGAATATTCATGAGTTAAAAGACCACCCGAATCTAACTCACCCTCCACGGAATTGACTTTACTCGTGTTTTCTACTTTTACTAAGTGACAAAGAGCTTAATATGATGAAGATCATACCCAAACCTACTCCAATGCTCATTGAATAACGAAACACATCTTTTAAAGCTAAGCCGGCCGCTATTGAAGCAATAAATAAAAAGAGAAATAAAACAGTAGCATTGCTTTTCATAAATGATCACCTGTCCTTTACATAATTTTACCATAAAAACTTCATTCTTGCGGTTTTCAGGTTCAACGTATATAAATGGAGCAATAAGCAAACTTTATAAATACGATTATTACCTGAAGGAGCGTTTAGTGTGAATGTTTTAAATTATAAAGATCAAATTCAATTGATTGCCCATTGGTTGAAAACAAGTAAAGTAGAAGTGATTGAAGGATCAGTAAACAAAGAAATCATTCGGTATAACCTGAGAATGGAATTTGATATTCAAGATGAAGAAGTGGTTGATGATGTATATGATTCGGTTATTAAATAATTTAATGATTAAAAGGTGTAAGTCTATATAACTTACACCTCATTTGCAATTAGTTTATATAACGATCAACAAATCGCCATACAGTACCCCAATAAGCCTCAGGATCCACCTTCTCCGCATCTCCATGATTAGCGCCTGAGATAACCAGCTTTTCTTTCTCCACATTTGCTTCCTCATAGACTTTATCTAACATTTCAAAAGGTACAAAGGTATCGGCATCACCATGAATAAATAACATTGGTGTTACACTTTTGGAAACTTGCTCAATAGCGGATGCTTCATATAAATCATATCCAGCACGTACGTTCGTCACTGTATTCGCTGCATTCATAACAGGAAATTCAGGTAAACCGAAAAGATCGTCAAGCTGATACACAAACACATCACTTACTGACGAGTAACCACAATCTTCTACAATTACTTTCAAGTTTGATGGTAACTCTTCTCCAGATGTCATCATGACTGTTGCTCCCCCCATTGAGACACCGAATAAAACAATTTCTGCTTCATGATCTTTTTTTAGTATTTGGTCAATCCACAGTAACATATCTTTACGATCATGCCAGCCCATACCAATATAATTTCCTTCACTTTCCCCATGCCCGCGAAGATCAGGAGCAAGAACATTGTAGCCTTTTTCATGAAAATTCCTAATATATCTCGTCATTGATTTCGCCTTACCATTATAACCATGAACCACGATTGCCCACTTGTGACCAGCTTGTTCATTTTCATAAACATACGCATTTAACTTTAATTGTTCTTTATCCGACGAAACAACGCTTAGCTTGGAAGGACTATACTTTTGCTTAAACTCATCGTCAGCAAGCTCGGCTTCCTCGGCAACAGATGCAACAACAGCATCACTTTGCTGTAAATTTGGATTATCTTCTAAAAATTCTTTCTCTCGATCAACATTTAACGCAAAATTGTAAAAATAGTTTCCTACAAAGAAATAAGCAGCTACTAGTAAAAATGCACAAATTGAGCCTGTAATGATTAGTTTCTTTTTCATTTTCTTTTCTCCATCCAATTAACTATTTGTTTTTTGTAAACAAAAATCCCCGACATCTATTATACCAAGATCGGGGGTTATTCTGTGAAGATATGATCCTATTTAACTAATAAACATGATACTACCAGTACAAGGAACAATTTTTGCAGATTGTTTAGGCTCCTACCGTTACAAAAGATGATGATAAAAGCATAAACAATACAGTAAAGCTAAAAATACCTTAAATGGAGGATAGCTTATGTGGGTTATCACGCGCTATGCAAAAGGAAAAATATTTATGTATGAGTTTAACACAGAGCAAGAAGCAAGAGAATTGTTGAAGGATATCGAGGGGAATAAGATTCTTTCTGAAGTGATTTATTATAATGATCCTGTTTTGAAGTAAGTGGGTATTTAAATATGTAAGGAGAGTGATCTTGATTTGATCACTCTTTTATTATGGCTTTATCTAAATGTTCCAGATTTTAATATTTACGTTCGATTCCAAAACCTCTGTGTTGTAATAGCCGAAACAAATTCTTCCCCAAAGTTCTGGTTGTTTTCTGCAAAAATCACTCCAGCCATGTTGTTTAGTTCAGAAGGTTGAAAAAAAGACTGACCTGTCGTTGCAATACCAATAGGCTTATAATGTTTGTATACTCCACTTATAAACTCACTCATTTTTATGTTAAATATAGATTGATTATCAGAATGTCCACCCACAACATAGAGAGAGTCAAGCAGAGCATTATGAGTAGTAAGGAATGTCTGATCTACCTTAATCTTTGTACCATTTGCTCCTGTTACATAACCAAGCTTATCGCTTATTACTTTAACAAAAATACCATGTTGACGAAGAGCATCCAAAGTTTCCTTTACCTCATTCCCATTAAAACCGTTTGCAATAATTACACCAACCGTTAATGTGTGTGGGTAGTGTTTTGTATTTGCTTGGCTAAGTGCTGGTGATGAGGCTGTAACTGGAACATGATTTCCTTTAGGAAGATCTGCTGCAATATGATTTGCAATGATGGTTGCCATCTCTTTATCCACATTTGCAAACATATCGACAACTTGCTGTCGAACGGACAGGTTATCTACTTTTCCAAGTTCAAAGCTAAAAGCTTCAATAACGTGCTGCTTCTCTACATGTGACAAACTATTCCAAAACAATCTTGCGTGTGAAAAGAAATCTTTGAAAGAATCACTACTAGCCTTTACCTTACGCCCTTCTACTTTCTCTGGATAATGATGATATCCACCTTCTTCGGGACTTGTAGGACCTGGGGTGTTGTTTGCAATTGAATTTTTATAATAGTTTACTTGATCAACATCAATTCGATGTCTTTTAAAGCCTTCACGCTGGTTATTATGGAATGGGCAAAGAGATTGGTTAATGGGGATTTCCTGATAATTGGGTCCACCAAGACGATGTGACTGAGTGATTTTATAAGTAAATGTTCTTCCTTGTAAAATAGGATCGTCTGTAAAGTCAATTCCCGGTACAAGATTTGTTACATCAAATGCAACTTGTTCTGTTTCAGCAAAGAAGTTATCAACATTTTTATTTAATGTCATTTTACCAACAATGTCTACAGGTATAATCTCCTCAGGCCAAACCTTTGTTGGATCTAAAACATCAAAATCAAACTTGTGCTCATCTTCTTCAGGGATCATCTGAACACCCAATTCAAATTCCGGATAAGCTCCTTTTTTAATACATTCATATAAATCCCGCCTATGATAATCTGGATCAACACCACCAATAATTTGTGCTTCTTCCATTAGTAATGAGTGAACACCCAGAACTGGCTTCCAATGAAACTTCACGAATGTTGCTTTTCCTTGATCATTTACAAATCGGAACGTATTAATAGCAAACCCTTCCATCATGCGCCAACTTCTTGGAATGGCTCGATCTGACATCGCCCACATCACAAAATGTGCTGACTCCTGATTATTCGCAACAAAATCCCAAAAATTATCATGTGCAGCAGAGGCAGTTGGCATTTCGTTATGTGGTTCAGGTTTAAGTGCATGCTGGGAATCCACAAACTTAAAGGCATCATGAAGTACGAATATAGGAAATTGAAGTCCTAATAAATCATAATTCCCTTCTTCCGTATAAAACTTAACTGCAAAACCACGAATATCTCGAGCAGTATCCTTAGAACCTCTACCCCCTTGGACTGTTGAAAACCGAGCAAATACAGGTGTCTTGGTCCCGGGTTCTTGTAAGAAGCCTGCTTTAGTATATTGTTTCATAGACTTATATAGTTCAAATTCACCATGGGCACCTGCTCCTCTAGCATGAACAACTCTTTCAGGTATGCGTTCCTGGTCAAAATGCATCTGTTTTTGAAAAAAATGAAAGTCCTGCATTAATACTGGACCACGATCGCCCGCCTTTAAGGTTGCATGATTGTTAGCAATCTTTAACCCTTCATTTGTTGTTATTTTTTTACCTGTATTTTGAATACGATACTGATCAAGTTGCTCATTCTTTTTATTTTTCTTGTTGTTCTTTGATGACTTATCCAAATAATCACCACCTCCGTAATTGATTAACCACTAATTTATATGATTATTAGCTGTAGATAGAACTTAGAGACAGACAGCATGTAAACTAACTATTATGTAATAGTTCTCATTACATTTTTAATCCTTAAATTCAATAAATTCTATAGATATTAAAAACGATAATCTAATCCCAAGCATCATTTTTAGATTTTACTGGGACGTATGCTACAATTAGTAAAAAATTAATCAACGAGGTGTAAGGTATGAAAATAGAAGTATGGTCAGATTTTGTCTGTCCGTTTTGTTATATAGGTAAACGCCGTTTAGAAATGGCTCTAGATCAATTTCCACATAAAGACCAAGTAGAGGTTGAGTTTAAAAGCTTTGAATTGGACCCTAATGCTCCAATACAAACTGAACAAGGTATTTATCAGGCATTAGCAGCTAAATTTGGAGCAAGTGAACAACAAGTTAGAGAAATGAATAAAGGTCTTATTCAACAAGCTTCTGACCTTGGTATAACATTTAACTATGAAGATATGAAGCCAACGAATACCTTTAATGCTCACCGTTTAAATAAATTCGCCAAAACAATTGGAAAAGAAACAGAATTAACTGAAAAACTATTGCATGCTTATTTTACAGATACAAAAAATGTCGGGGACATCTATACATTGGCTGACCTTGCAGAGGCTGCAGGAATAGATCGCAGTAAAGCTTTAGAAGTGTTAAATGACGAAACAGCCTTTGCAAATGAAGTGAGAGGCGATGAAAGAACAGCTCAACAAATCGGTGTAACAGGCGTACCTTTCTTTGTTGTGAATCAGAAGTATTCCATATCAGGTGCTCAACCACAAGAAACATTTTCACGTGCACTTACACAATTTTGGGAGGAAGAAAAACCAAAACCTAAGTTTCAGGAGCTACGCTTTGACAGTGGTGAAGGTGCTATTTGTACCGACGATGGTTGTGAAGTACCGAGCAATAGTAAGAAAAACTAATCGAAAAGACAGGGGCTAGTCCTCTGTCTTTTTTATATCTACCTACTCCATATCTTCAGTAATTTGATGTCCCTCAATATGTGGTGTAGGAGCATTTTTTAGATGCATGGTTCCTTTCGTTTCTTTTTCAATCTCATATGAGTTTTCCTTAAAATTCTTATGTTGATTTAATTTATTCTGTTTGTTCATAATTGAAACCTCCCTTGACTTGAGTTATATCTTTATTGTTCCAAATTTGACTAGCTTCATCCTCTCCCATCTTTCAATAGCCTTATTTTTCATATTATGGATTTGTTCACATCGGATAGTTTGTACTTATTTAGATATTCTAAAAATGAACTTTACTATTTAGGGGATGATGGTGATGAAAAAAGGACTTGTAACGATCTTATCAGCAGCTTGCATTCTAAGTGTTACAGGCTGTGCAGGCAATCAAACAGATAACGCAACAAATATGGGATTGAGAAATGATCAGGCTCCAATAACAAGAGTAAACTACAACGAGAATGATACTAACAGTAATCAAAATGCAACTGTCCAAACACGTGCAACAAAAAATGTTGAGCGTCTAGATGAAGTATCTCAAGCAAGAGTGATCATGAGAGGCAACGATGCTTATGTTACGGTTCGTTTAAACAAAAATGGAAACACGAATAATAACAATGGAACTACTGTTGGTAATAACAGTGCTACTAATTCTGGAACAACAGGAACTAACACGAATTTACGTGGAATGGCAAATGAATATAATAATGTGGGATTCAATAACCGTCATTCAAAAACAGCAAATACTGCTGATCGAAACAATAGTACAGAGATGGCTGAAAGAATAAATGAAACACCGGGTACAAATAATCCCTCAACAACTAGACCTGGCTTAGGAAATAACACAAATTTTACTACTAATGTAGATACTGATAATCGAAATACTCGTACTGGTCACTCAACACAGGTTTCAAGTCAGCTTAAACAGAAAATAGAGAATCAAGTTCGTGCAGCTAACAAAAATGTTGATGAAGTATTTGTTTCTGTTAACTAAGATTAGTTTTGGGACATAGTAAGAGCCTCTATTACTAATCAGAGGCTCTTTCTTTTCTTATATTAAGTTATCCTGTCTAAATGCTAAACCCTCTTCCTTCAAAGCAGACGTAAGCTTTGGTAATGAAGCTGGTCCCATTCCGTGAAAACGTAAAATTTCTTTTTCGCTATATGAAGAAAGTTGTTGCAATGTATAAATTCCATTGTTTTCTAAAGCTCGTCTAGCTGGTGCAGATAGCTTTGAGAGAAAGCCCTTTCTGGTTTGCTTTCTTGCTCACAAATCGGACAAGTTGGGCAATTGCTACTTTTAAAGTATTTGTGCCCTTCTTCACAGAACTTAAGTTTTTTAGATGTTGTCATAACAGATAACTCCCCTTATACAAAATCATAATTTTTTCTTTTGTCGAAACAAATCAACTGATTTATAGCCTTGAGATAAAATATCAACCATTTCTCCTCTGCGTTTTTCACGGGTCTTCTATTGCTTAGCTGAAGATAATTAATAATTGATACTCCTTTATCGTTTTTCGTTTATCCTTTATTGTTCATTCTCTAAATGTTTTTTTAATGCATCTAAGTCTTTTTCACATGCTTTTTTAAATGAGCCGACAACCAATTTACCAAAGATTTTCGATAACCCGGAAAGTCCATTTATTTCTCCATTCAATTTAACCTCTGTATGATCATTTATTGAAGAAAGGGTGTATGTAAACAAAAATTCGCCTTTTCCTGTCGTTCCTTTTGTTCCATCACAGCGAAGCACAATTTTATCTGGTTCTTTGAGTTCCACAACTTCAAAGTACTCTGAAGCTTCCTTTCCAAACATCTTTCTTGTTTCCTTCCATTCACTTCCTACCTTCAATGGTCCTTCATCGAGCCGCTCTATTCCTACAAAGCCTTGCATCCAATTCTCGGCAGAGTCAAGATCAAGTAAAGCTGTGTATGCCTTTTGTTTGGATACTTTTAGATTTTTTTGCGATTCAAAACGAATACTCATGCTCATTATCTCCTTAAAATTATTTTATCAATAGAAATCATTTTATCTTTCTATTCAATAAAAAAGTATTTTGTTTTGTTCAAATAATAAAAGGTTAAAAATCCTGCTTTTCCTATCATTCTATACACTTCAAGCTAAATCCAGTGAATCTACTTCTTATCTTTATAATATTTATTTCTTTATACATATAAAAGATTTTATTAAGGAAATTTATTATCCCACACAAAGCACTCGTGGTGAAACATTCAATTCAAGAGGGAGACACCGTACTCGTTCACTTTCATGTGTAACAAAATCCAGAAGATTTGGGAGTAGCTGTTGTAGATTACAATTCTATATCATTTTTCAAATATTTATCTCAAATTGATATTTGTTTCATATCGATTTGAGATATATAATGAAAATAAGAAATAACAGTAAACGCTTACAAGATTGTAACAACAACGTTACTTCTTATTAATAAGGAGGATATACCATGAGCCAATTAGCAAGAGAAATCAAAGTGAAGGATTTATTAGACAAACGCAAATTCAATGAAAAGGAAATCGCGGAGATGTCAGATCCACAAATTGAATATTTTCACTGGCTCTATTTTGAAGATTCAGTTTACGATTATATGTAAATACTATAAATAATTACGAAAAAGCTTTTGTACTCTTTGTACAAAAGCTTTTTGTTATGTATGACTAAACTTGTGCATGTCGCATTGCACATACCGTATTAATGGTGGAGCCTAGCGGGATCGAACCGCTGACCTCCTGCGTGCAAAGCAGGAGCTCTCCCAGCTGAGCTAAGGCCCCATATAGCACCGTTGAACCTTTTATTGATATGACAACACAAGCGCTACTTATACAGCCAGCTCATTCAAAGCTACCCTTCGACACATAGATTGTCCCACTTATGGCTGCTTCGTTCCCGTCCTGACCAGATTCATGGGTTTCTATTGCGAGGACTCCGAAAGTCAACACCGCTTATATAAGGCAAACCTTCCATTATCATACCGCTAAAAAGGAATTCATCCTCGCTAGAGCGGGTTGCGAGTTACAGGGCACCGCTACCTCCCCGACTATCAACGGTATGTATAAGAAAATGATATATGTTGTTTTTAAATCATTCCCACCTATGCCGTTTCCCCATATGTTTTGATAACCTGTTTTCAACAGGTGGGTTTCCGCATATTAACCTGCTGCAATCCTACTAAGGTAGGCGTGACATTGGTTAATCATATAGGAATCCCTAATAAATAGTAAGGTTTAAAACATGAAGGGGCAACGAACATTGCAGGATGAATAATGCAACCGAGAGGACTTGAACCTCCACGGGATCGCTCCCACTAGGCCCTCAACCTAGCGCGTCTGCCATTCCGCCACGATCGCAAAATAATAATATACCTCTTGGTGCCGCCCTGAGGAGTCGAACCTCAACTAAAAGTCACTCTACCAATTTGAGCATGATCGGCATAATTTGGTGGAATCGACCGGATTCGAACCGGTGTGCAAAGGTGTTTCCACTTATATTTCTACGAGTGTAGTCAGCAAAATTATGTTTCGCCCTCTTCTTTAGCCCACTGACAGGCATTGAAGTGGCTAGTCTGTTTCTTCTCTTCCTTCTTCCTCAGACGGTGGAATCAGGCGTAGTCCACTACGTTTGAGTCCCATATCCCTACCACATGGACGATGGAGGGCGGAACCGCATCGACTGTTGTTAGGCAGCGAAAGCGAAGTTGTTTTGTTGTTTGCCAGTTGTAGGCTTTGACGTTTTTACGAGCTCGTCAACTCGACTCGCCATATAAGCTTAACCATCCCTGTCGATACCAAAACGATCCCATATTAGAGTAGTTTAAAACAATTCGGTTTTAACCGATTGTTAAATATCTGAGTTAGCACGATAATTTGTATGACGTATCGTGTATTCATAATATATCACGGAAAAATACTTCTGTGTAGTGGTAATAACCTGTGATTTTGGCATCTTTATCCTATTCTGTTAGGTAGAAAATAAAAAAGACACTACAATAGTGTCTTTTTAAAGGTGTATGTGGTTAACACTTATTACCGTAGATCGTTGCACCTATAATAATTAACAAAATGAATAGCACAACAATAAGCGCGAACGTATTCGGTCTATAAGCAGGAGCACAATATCCATAAGCAGGAGCTTCATAATAAGGCATTACCATAGGCTGATGAGGAACATTTTCTGCAGCAACATGAGGCATGTTTGCACCAGCCATATGAGGGCTGTTTTCGTAACCGTACATTTAAACATCTTCCTTTCAATTGTCGATTTTAAATTACTTAGACGATATAGTATATACGTATATCGAAATTTGGAGCCCGTCTAATCCTAAGAATGATTCATTTAGGAGCCTAAAAAGAAGCCCATTTTTCTTATTAAGATTAAATAAGAAAGTTTTAACACATACTATTTTTTGTCTAAAAGACAGTAAGTAATATTAGGAGAATTTTTATATGGATATGAAAAAAACAATAGGGAGTGTTTTAATGGGCATTTTAAGTGGTAATCCTCAAAACGAGCCATTACATTATGGAGAAGTTTTTGGTGCTTGGTCTTTTCTTTTAACTTCAAAAGCAGCAGTTGCCGGATATCAGACAAAGGTTAATCATGCTGGAGATGAGGACCTTAGTAAATTGCTAATGGAAGCAATAGATCAATGTCAACAAGAAATGAAACAGATTGAGACAATTTTAAAAGACAATGGAGTCGCTCTTCCTCCTACACCACCTGAACGTCCAAACGCTCGTTTAGAGGATATTCCAGCAGGAGCAAAGTTTATGGATCAAGAAATTGCAGCAGCTTTATCCGCAAGCATAGCTGCTGGATTGGTAGCATGTAGTCAAATGATTGGTCAAGCAATTAGAGAAGACATCGCTATGATGTTTGGTCAATTCCATACACAAAAAGCAGCACTTGGTGGCAAAGTGTTACGACTAAATAAAGAAAAAGGTTGGCTAATTCCACCTCCTCTTCATTTAAATAAAACAGAAGAATAATAAAAGGGAAAAACTGACTTTAAAAAGCTAAAAGATGACCTAAGTGAATGCTGGTCATCTTTTTATCATTCTTTTGAAATTTCAAGTGTGAGTCAATTTTGTCATTAACTCACACTTGAATTATTCAAAAAACTTACTTTATGTTAAATCTTTTTCTAAAGACTTGTTAGCAGGTGCAAACCATCCAAGTAAGGCTATTCCAACTAACACTCCATAAAAGATCAAAGTCCAGACCGTGCTGTGTGGAAAATGATGATCTAAGATACCGATATCTTCATGAGCCAAAGTAATGACTGCAAGTTTAACACCTACCCAAGCAACAATTGCATATGCTGTTGTTTCCAGAGCTGGACGTTTTGCAAGTAACTGAACAAACCATGTTGCTGCAAACTTGATTAAGATAAGACCAGCAATACCTCCTAAAACAACTACTATAAACTTTCCTCCATCCATACCACCGAAATTGCCTAGTGGTGAATCCGGAAGTCCAAGCGCCAGTGCTACTGCTGCAAGAATTGAATCAATCGCAAAAGCAAGGTCTGCCAATGCTATCTTACCTACAGTTGGCCAAAAACCTTTACCAGCTGCTTCCTTTTCTTCTTCCTCACGAATATTTTCATTTTCTTTACCGAAACGTGCCTGAATAATATGCTTTAATCCTAAGTAAAGAAGATAAGCTGCACCTATCGCCTGAATTTGCCAGACATTCGCAATAAATGATATAGCAAAAAGTGCAAGAAACCTGAATACAAAAGCCATGATAATTCCATAATTTATAGCTCTTTTTTTCTGATCCTCAGGTAAATGTTTAGCTATAACTGCCAGCACTAACGCATTATCAGCAGATAACAGTCCTTCCAACCCAATTAAAATCAACAATGCCCAGGCATACTCTAACCATAATGATTCCATTAATTTCTCTCCCTTCCATTACTAAACCTCTCATGTAAATGTTTCAATATCTATAGATTTTCCAAGCTAGCAACAGGTATCCTAGTGAAATAATGCTAAAAAACTTTTGAGCATTGTTTTATTTGAACTGATCGAAACTTCAATACGTTTTGTATTTTCACTGTAAGTAGTCTCGTCCTTCATAAAAAAATCATGCTGTGTATTTTTTTATTAAATGTGCACATTATTAATGAGTGATAAAAATCCGTCATAATTTGATATAACTGAATCATCCCCAAAAGGTATTATCTTATCCACTTCCCTTAATCATTCGCTAAATAATCACTTCCTATAAAAAATTTTATCAGCTTCTTTTTGCTTTGGTTTAATCGTTTTAATTTTCTTTAAGAAATAATAGTGCTTGTATATTGCAAGTAGCACTAAAATAACTTTTATCACTAGGATGTTTATGTAAAAGACCGAAAAAAGGATGAACGTATCTGCAATTAGGTTGATACGAATTTTTTCTTTAAGTGTCATGCCTTTTTTCTGTCGGAAACCTTCAACGTATTTATTATAGAATGAGGTACTTTGAAACCATCTTTCAAATTTCTTAGAGCTTTTTGCAAAGCAGAATGATGCTAAGAGAAAAAATGGACCTCCGGGTAAAATAGGGAGAATAATTCCCGCAACTCCAACACCAAGGGAAATAAATCCAAGAATAGCAAACATTATATTTTTTATATTTTTGATTGTTAATCACCTGATTTCTAATATAGTGAGGCTCAACGCTTTATCAAAAACTATTCATCTATTATTATAAGTTATTTTAAGGAAGATGTAGAATATTTTGTAACTAAATGAAATTGAAGAAAACTACTATATCATAAATAATCAATCAGGGGACATACTGTATTGGGCTGTGATGAATAAATGAAAGGAGTTTTCAAATATGGATAGAAGCAACGAAATAGTGGATAAAATGAAGAATATTTTTCAGGATACATGCGGTTCATGGCAAAACTGTACCGTTACAACAATTCAGGATTTCCTTGATCAATGTGAACAAAATAATATTGACTCACAGTTTTGCATGAGCTGGGTTGAACAACATCAACTTGAAATACCGGGATGGGAAACTGTTTCTAAGGTATCTCTTCAGTGGGTAAATGAACATACTTCAACAGGTGCCCCTCAATCATTTAAATAATAGAAACCAGGCGCTCTGAATATTAAGCGCCTGATTTCTATACCATAAAAAAATTATAAAAGCCCTACCTGTTGAAGTCCATGAAGTATACCATTTTCCTCAACTGATTTAGTTACGTATTTTGCGACTTCCTTCACACGATTTTCTGCATTTCCCATTGCTACACTATTCTTTATAGTTGAAAGCATTTCAATGTCATTTAAACCATCGCCAAAAGCATATTGATGTTCATCCGAAAATCCAAGCTTCTCAACGATTTTCTTAATTCCAATTGCCTTTGAACCGCCACTTGGGACAACATCCACTGAAAAAGGATGCCACCTTACAAAGTCAAAATCCTGATAATTTTGTTCGTATTGCTTCTCTTCTCCTTCTGGGCAAAATAAAAGCGTTTGATACAAATCACGACCTTTATAGTAGTACGGATCATGTGTAGGAAAATGTTTGATTTTTAATGAATAAATGCTTTCGTTAATATAGTGGTGTTCGGGAACATTTGCTTTCATATCTTCATGATCCATAAAGACAACAGGATGCTCGTTCAGAAGAGCGTTTTCTGTTAATTTTTCGAGTGATGAAATCTTTAAAGGATTTGTAAAAAGCACTTCGCCATCTAGTACGACATATTGACCATTATAGCTAACATATGTATTTATATTTAATTCTTCACGTAAATCTTCAAACATAAAAGGAGCTCGACCTGTTGCAATCGCAACAACATGTCCTTCATCTTTCAGTTTAAAAATAGCTTCTTTAGTTGAAAATGGTAATTCTTTATCATGTGTAAGTAAAGTTCCATCTATATCAAAAAAAATCACACTTTTAGTGGCCATCTCTATTCCTACTTTCTAAATATTTTATTATTTTCATCCTTTCACATAACGTAATTGTACCATAATCTGAGTCTCTCTCAATAATAGCCCCAATCACAGTTCATGAACAAATAATGAGGGATCTCATTGTTTATTTTTAACGCTTGGAGATAGTCCAATCTAAGAGAATCTTTACAATTTATCAGGCAGATTGCTTTCAGAAAACACCATTATCCCATTTCTTTTCAATAAAGCTGTTGTTACCCCGTTTCCAATTACTTTTTTCCCCTTAAACCTACCATTGTAAATCATTGAACTTCCGCATGAAGGACTATAATCTTTTAAAATCACTACTTTTGCTTTCATCTCTATGGCTTTTTCTAATGTTGAATATGCACCTCTTATGTATAGCTGCGTTACATCTTTTCCTGACTTTTCCACCACTCTAGCATGTCCATCTAAAACATCTTCTCCATTTCCTCCAACAATTTCTGCTGGCTCTCTTGGTGTGGTGAAGCCTCCGAGTAATTCAGGACAAACGGTTACAGCTTTGTTTTCGTTTACTAAATCCCTTATTTCTTTAAGTAGACTGTGTGTTCCATTGTATCTTACTTCCAAACCGGCCAAACAAGAGCTAACTAACAACACTACACGTCATCTCCCTACATGCTATTTACATTTTTAATAATTTGTTGACATAGATATTTTGCATCATTTCCAACCCCCAGCAATAGTGCTGAGCCTCTTCTATGCTGCCATGGAAGTCCTAAAAAGTACAATCCACTAACACTAGTAACACCTCTTTTATGCTTTGGATTTCCTTGTTTATCAAAAGCTTCTTTTATTTTAAGCCAATGGTAATTTGAGTAAAATCCTGTTGCCCATATGATGTTTTTCACTTTTAATGTATCTCCATCTTCAAAGTATATGGTCGTATGTTCAGCATTTTTTGTTCTAGTCTTTAAGATCACTTTCCCTTTTCGAATTAATTCTTTTAAATTATATCCAAAAATAGGATCGCCTTGTTGTTGAAGCTTTTTAGCTATAAAAGAGTCACGGTTCGCATGTAAAATACCTAATTTATCAAACCACCAAAATATACTTTTAGAGGCAAAAGTTAACGGTAAGAATGTCAGCTTTTGACTAATAGATAAATATACTTCTTTTGATTTCGATAATTCAACCGCTATTTGTGTTCCAGAGTTTCCTCCCCCAATCACTAAAACAGCCCCATCCTGTAGTTGAGTACTATTTTTATATTGAGATGAGTGAAGTTGTTTAATGCTGTGATCTAGTTTTTGAGAGATTTCAGGTATTTTCGGTGTTTGAAAAGGTCCTGTAGCAACTATTATTTGTTTTGCTAACAATGCTCCTCTATTTGTTACTACATGAAAAATATTTTTAGTTTTTTCTACTCTAATCACTTCGGTACCATGTTTTATTGGTAAAGAAAAGGTAGTTGCATATTTTTTAAGATACGCAACAATCTCGTTTTTTGGGGGAAATTCATCTAAATTTCCTTCCATCATCAAACCTGGTAAAGAACTGTATCTTTTAGGTGTAAATAAAACCAAAGAATCATAGCGTTTCCTCCATACACTTCCAATTTCTTGCTCCTTATCTATAATTAAAAAGGATAAATGACTTTGCTTAAGAAAATACCCCATTGAAAGACCCGCTTGACCTGCACCAATAATTAAAACATCATATATCATCGTAACCACACCTCATATACAATATATGTACATATGTTCACATACACTTTACCCTCTTAGGTAAAATTTGTCAATATCATTCCTGAAATATGAATTAATAAAATAAAAAAGCTAATTACGCAGCTCGCAAAGCTGCATAAAATAGCTTTTACTTATTTATAAACTGTTGACGATCATTAAAGAAAGTTTTATAACTAAATGATGTAAAAATCATGACTGTTAGAGCTACACTTCCAGCAATACCAAGCAATACAGCAATTTGATATTCAATCGCTATTATTGGATTTATTCCGGCTAATATTTGACCTGTCATCATGCCTGGTAAGAAAACAATTCCCATACCTACCATACTATTAATTGTTGGTAATATTGCTGAATCAAACGCGGCGTTGACAACAGACTTGGTGGCGGCTTCAGGTTTAGCTCCCAACATGAGTGCACCCTCAATTAAGTGCTTTTCCTTTTCAATACCTTCTACTAAATTTTTCACACCAAGAGTAATCCCTGTCATTGAGTTTCCTATAATCATTCCTGCTATTGGAATCAGATAATGAGGCTCATACCAAGGCTGAAAATGAATGACAACAAAATTAAAGTAAAGCAACGTTAGAAGCGAACCGGCCGTCATTGAGAGAGCAATAATTTGTTTTAGTTTTCTAGATAATGGTTTTGCCACCTGCTTGTATGTATTAAAAATTGAAAATGTAAGCATAAACAACACAATAAAGGTGATGATATAAGGGTTTGGATCCTCAAAAATGTACGTTAGGATATATCCTACGACCACTAATTGAATTGTCATTCTTGCTGTAGAAACAATTATGCGGATTTCTCTATTTAAGCCTCTCCATCTAACGAATGCAATCAATAATATTATAAATAAATATCCAGCAGCAAGCCTCCACAGCTCAATATCTCTTATCACATTTCCCATCAACTCTCACTCCCATTTTTCTTTAGGGTAACAACATTTTCAGCATAAGTGGAAACAAGCTTTTGGGAATGTGTAATAAGAATGGCTGTTTTATTATTTTTCTTTATCATTTCAATAAAATTCTTCATGACCAGTTCTTCCGTTACCTCATCTAGGGCTGAAGTCGGTTCATCCAATAAATAAACTTCCGCATCTAACAGGAGAATTCGTGCAAGCGCAAGTCTTTGTTTTTCCCCTCCTGAAAGGGTATCAGCCTTTTCATCAAGATCTTTCTCTAAATGAACAATAGTTAGTGCTTGTTTTAGCTCTTTATCTTCTTTTTCTTTTTCACCTGCGAAAATAAGACCTTTGTTCAAGTTTTCTCTAATTGTTCCTTCAAATATCGTCGGTTGTTGTGACAGCATAATAACATTTCTTCTATGATATATAGGATCAAGATCATCTATATTTTCTTTTTTATAAAAAATCTCACCATGGTCTGGAGACAACATGATATTTAACATTTTTAATAATGTTGATTTTCCTGCACCACTTTCTCCGACAAGAAAAGTCACTTTATTTGCTGGTATATGAAGTGATTCAATTTTTAATATTTTTTTGTAACGAATATTTTGTAATGTAAACATTGCACTACCTCCATAAAACCTATAATCTACTAAACTTAGAACTTTGTAAAATATTTTTCTTTTTTTAGTGCCAAATTAGAAATTATCATAAAAAACCTACGTAAGGCTAATTCCATTACGTAGTTATTGTAGTTACCCTTGGTCTAGTTGCTTTATACCATTCTAAACAAAGAAAATAAATGAGAACAAGGTCTATGATATCCCCGCCATAGTACATCAACATTGCCCCATCCTCTGCATGAACTTTTGAAACAGAAGCTGGTGGATTAGCATATATTAATTTTGATAAAATACCATGACCAGCTAGAGTAATAATCAAGACACAAGTACGGTATGTAAAACTTGCTTTATGAGGGTTTGGATCAAACGAGATCATTGAAGACGTAAAAAGATAACCTGCCAAAAAAACATGAATATGTATGATAAAATGCAAAAACACATTCTGATGCATGAGTGAGTAAAGGTCAGTTAAATAAAGTATCCATAACCCACCTATATTAAGCAAAGAAGAAGCGATTGGATCACTGATCAGTCTAATTGGCCAGCTTCTTAAAACACGAGACAAACGTCGGGAAGCTGTCACACTCAATGCCCTCATCATTAAAGATATTGGAGCTGCAAGGACCAATAATAACGGGGAAAGCATTCCAAGCAATAAATGACCAACCATATGAAATGTAAAATCGAAAAGTGCCCGATTAGCAATAGGTCCGATCAATGAAATAGCAGCACATAAAATACCTAATATCCAAAATATTGTTCGATAAAGAGGCCACTTTCTTTTTTTATGATTTGCAATTACAGCTGCATGCACATAAATGAAAAGAAGCAAGCAAAATCCTACTATAAAGTATAGATCAAGGGTACCAGTTAAATGGTGATTATGATTATCGTTCATATATAGCATCCATTCCCTTGCTTTTTTTCTCATGATTTTTGGTTTGAAACAAAAGAATAGAGCCAACTAAAATCATGATTGCGGCTATTATGTTCCAAATCAAATCATAAGGAAGGATATTTTCTACATAGCGAATCTGATGAATTCTCATTAATTTGTGTTGAATAATCCCATCGTAAAGTTGAAATCCACCGGAACCTACAAGCATACCTCCCCACCACCTTTTAAACCAAAATCCTTGTTTTCTTCGAAGATCGGCAAGTATAAACAACCCCCAAATTGTAGCAAACCAACTAAATGCATGAAAAAGTCCATCAGATATTAGTCCAACATCTGTTGTTGATCGATCATAAAAATGATGCCAACGCAAAAGTTGATGAAACACAGTTTCATCGATAAAGGCTGCTAAACCTATTCCAAATAAAAAACCAGACCATAGATTACATGATAAATATTTATTGAAATCAGAAAACATTCTTTTCCTCCTCAATTAAAGCTACCGATATATCCAGATAAACAGTTTAACCATTAAGAGGAATCCTATATACACCTTTTAATATCCTTGAATTAAAAAGAGTATACACTCTAGACGAATGTATACTCTTACTTTTAAACATGTCCATTTCATTCATTTTCGTTCCTGCATATATTTCATCCATTTTTTCTGTTTAAAACTACAAATGAAGTACCCAATAATCGATATGAACCCAATAGCTGTAGATAATTGCCAAAGAACAGATTGTCCGCTATATAATCCCATACAAAATCCGATTAGTCCTATTAGTAGTAGTTGAAAAAATCGTTTTTTATTATTTTCAAATATAACAAACTGGAAATGTCTTCTCTGCTCCGTTTCCTTTATTGACTCTAATTTCTGAGGTAGTCGTAAAAACTCATTTACAGAATGGACGACCTTAAAAACAGGCTGAGATTGAGCCCATTGCCAGAGAAACGTCCATTTAGAATTACCTTGCTTTTGTAGCCACCTCATAAAAACAGGTCTTCCTAATTCTAAAATTTCTGCTTCAGGCGCAACTTGACGAAGAATTCCTTCAATTGTTACAACTGATCGACCGAGAAAAACAAACCTTGTTGGAACTTGAATAGGTAGTGCTTGAATCATATCATTCATTTCCATTTTCAATTGAATTAAATCTGTTTCTTTTAAAGCAGCTGTATCAAAGGAAACTAATTCAGCAAGTAGTTTTTCCATTGTTCTAAAGTCAGCTTGAGGGTGTAGAAATCCTAATTGTGATAAGCATTCTACTGCTTTAGAGTAATCCTTTGCAAGTAAGCTTCCAATTAAACTTTGAAAATATGAAGCATCTTTTTTAGTTATTTCCCCCACCATTCCAAAATCTAATAAAATTACTTGTCCATCCTTAGTAATGAGGATATTTCCCGGATGTGGATCGGCGTGAAATATTCCAGGCTCGAGCCATTGAGGAAGAAAAACCTTAAGAAGTCGTTGTGCAAGCTCTTCACGATTTAACTCTAACGACTCAAGAGCTTTATCGTTAGTTAACCTTATTCCTTCAACCCATTCCATTACGATAATTTTTGATGTGCAAAGATCAGAATAAACATGTGGAATTTTCACGTCATCATCTTCTTTAAATCTTTCTTTAAAAAATAGTAATGATTTCATTTCTTTTTGAAAATCGAGTTCTTGCTCAATCACACTTTTTAATTCCTTGTATAACACTTTAAAATTAATAAATTCCTTAGGAATCGGAACAAAACGATCTGCAAACCAAATAACGATTCCTAACGTTCGAAAATCAATTGAAACAATAGATTGAATCTGTGGTCTTTGTACTTTTATAGCTACTTTTGCACCATTCTTTAAAATACCTTGATATACTTCCCCTATTGATGCAGATGCAATTGAGGTTTTCTCAATTGAACGTAGGTGTTGATCAAGTTCGCATCCCCATTCAGCTTCAATCACAGCTTGAATCTCCTTCCATTCTGAAGGAGGTACTTTATCAGTTAAATCCTGAATTTGCTTAATAAAGGAATGAGGAAGCAAATCGGCACGTATACTTAATATCTGACCAACTTTAATAAGCAAACCTTCTAATTCAAAAAGTGTTTTTCGAAAATCTGCCCCAATCTTTTCCCATAATAATTCCCATTCTTGTTCAGTTTTTTTTCTTAGTTTGAACCAATAAATCCTTATAAAAATTGAAAAAAATAATAACAAAACCTTTGACATACGAATCCACTTGCTTTTCATATTCATTATATAAACCTCTTTTTTAATTGATAAGTGCATTAAACACCTTAATTCAACAGAAAAAGAAAAAATCCTTTAAGTTCAGGAAATATTATACATTTAGAATGATTTAAAAGTGCCTCGCTTCCGTTTCTTGTAACCACTTGTCGCCTTCTTTCTTCGGAAGTAATCTCGATAACTCTTCGTCTGTTAAACAAAGGTATAGCATGTGCAAAAAGTTATTTTTTTTTATACTTATTTAAAGCTAGTTGGTAACCCTTACATTTATTTATCGTCAATATCTGGTCTATTGAGACAAAAATATCTCTTTTCAAGTGAATAAAAAAGGTTTAAGATATTATCTATCAAACAGCAAAGGGGTGAGACAATTGAAACATCTATTGCTGATAAAGTTATTTATGTTGCTATTAATCTTTCTTTCTGGCTTCCAACTTGTTTCAATGTCTACGAATTATCATCATCCTACAAATCAAGGAAAAATGATTGCTGTTGAGAATGAAGCAACTTCCGGAGTGCTGTTATTTGAAGAGGATGAACAAAAGCATTTTAACTTATTTCGCTCACTAGATACAGCTTACATTGTTTTAGTTACTGCTCTTACAATGTTTTTATTTGCTCAATTGGCAACACATACACAGCAATTAAGACCATTCTTATACGCTGTTTATTACCAATCCTCGTACTTTTCAAAAAATCATTTATATAAACCAACCTTGTATGCATAAATCAAAATTGGAGGTTTTATAAATGATGTTTTGGTTAAGAATGATTCCTGTTGTTATGTTTTCAATTACTGCTCTTAGTTTGTTCACATATCAAGGTATTGAAATTCTACATGCTTTTACAGACTATTTTAATAAAAAATAACCTAATGAAAGAGGGCTGACCAATTTGGTCAGCCCTCTTTATTTATTAGCTCTCTTTTTCCTCAGCGTCTTTAATCCACACTTCGGTTACAGAGCCAGCATCTTGTTCATCTAAGATAAATGAGCCATTGCTATAACGGTCATTTGCCCGTAGCGTTGACACATTAATACTTTCAACTACACCCTGTTGTGATTCCAAAAAGAACTCTTCTTTAGTATAAACAATTGCTCCCCCAACTATTCGATGAGGATTGTTTTTAAGTTCTCGAAGCATAATGAGACCTCGTTTTGCACGAGATGACTTCTCAAAATCATTGATAGACATCTTCTTAACTGCTCCTCTTTGAGTAGCAATGACTAAAAATGCCTTTTGATCTGGTTTTAATACATTTCCGCTAACAACATAGTCCTCCGGCTTTAAGTTAATTCCCTTAACTCCTGCAGCACGTGGACCTACAATATTCACTTCTTCTTCAGAAAACCACAATCCATAACCTAAATGAGTCACAAGGAATAAATCATCTTTCCCACTAGTGATATGAACGTTTACAACAGCGTCATCACCCTTTAAGTTAACAGCCACTAAAGGCTTCGAGTATCGTTGCGCTTTATATTGACTAAGCTCTGATTTTTTCACCATACCATGCTTTGTAATGAATGTAACAAAGAGAGGTTCATCAAAATTTTTAACAGGTATTGCCTTTAAAATTTCTTCATCCCGTTCAATTGGAATGATATTAGCTATATGTTGACCAAGGTCTTTCCAACGGATGTCTGGAAGTTCATGTACAGGACAGTACAGATAATTTCCTTTATTAGTAAACAACAGTACAACCTCTGTTGTATTAATGTCAAGTTTAGAAAGCAATCGGTCGGTTTCTTTCATTCCAAAATCCTGACCGTTCGATGCTGCAAATGAGCGTTGACTCGTTCTCTTCACATAGCCATCCTTTGTAACCGTTACAATTACATCTTCAGAGGCAATCATCACCTCAAGATTTATCTTAATTTCTTCAATTTCAGCTTCAATGACTGAACGACGGTCATCTGCATATGTTTTTTTCACTTTTTTCAAATCGGTCTTTATCACTTTTAATAAAACATTTTCATCATTTAGAATGCTTGATAGTTCTTCTATCTTTGAAGCTAATTCTTCTGATTCATTTCTTAACGCCGTTATATCTGTATTCGTTAAACGATAAAGTTGTAACGAAACGATCGCTTCTGCTTGAGGTTCAGTAAATTCATACTTTTGAATCAAGTTATCCTTTGCATCACGCTTATCTTTCGAAGCACGAATTGTTGCAATTACTTCATCTAAAATCGATAATGCTTTGATTAAACCTTCAACAATATGCTGACGTTCGCGAGCTTTACGAAGTTCATATTTCGAACGGTTTGTTACTACTTCTTTTTGATGACCAATATAAGCATCTAAGATGGAAGGCAAACTCATCAACGTCGGACGACGATTGTGAATCGCCACCATATTAAAGTTATACGTTATTTGGAGGTCACTATTTTTGTATAAATAGTTTAAGACGCCCTCTGCATTAGCATCCTTTTTCAGCTCAATTACAATACGAAGTCCTGTACGATCTGTCTCATCACGTACTTCTGCAATTCCTTCAACTTTGCGTTCAATACGAAATTCATCCATACGTTTAACAAGATTCGCCTTATTAACCTCGAAAGGAATTTCTGAAATGGAAATTTGCTGTTTTCCACCACGAATTTCTTCAATTTCGGCCTTCCCACGAACAATAATCTTGCCTTTACCTGTTTCATATGCCTTTTTTATACCTTCTACACCTTGAATGATTCCACCTGTTGGAAAATCAGGACCTTTAATCAAGGTCATTAATTCCTCAACCGTACAATTTGGTTTTTCCATTCGTTTTATAACAGCATCAATTACTTCACCAAGATGATGTGGAGGAATTTCTGTTGCGTATCCTGCAGATATACCAGTCGACCCATTAACTAGAAGATTGGGAAACATAGCTGGGAGCACTAAAGGCTCCTTACTTGTGTCATCAAAGTTTGGAACAAACTCAACAGTTTCCTTTTCTATATCACGTAAAAGTTCAGAAGCTATTGCTGATAATCTTGCTTCTGTATAACGCATTGCGGCTGGAGGGTCACCATCTATACTTCCATTGTTTCCATGCATCTGGATAAGAAGGTTTCGAACTTTCCAATCTTGACTCATACGAACCATTGCATCATAAACAGATGTGTCACCATGAGGATGATAGTTACCAATTACGTTTCCGACTGTTTTTGCTGATTTACGGTAGTTTTTATCATTTGTATTCCCATCAACATGCATAGCATATAAAATTCTTCGTTGTACAGGTTTTAAGCCATCACGTGCATCAGGTAGTGCTCGATCTTGAATAATGTACTTACTATATCGCCCAAAACGGTCACCAAGCACATCTTCAAGAGGTAAATCACGAAAAATCTCTACTGAATCTGCCAAATTCTATACCTCCTCTGCGACCGATAAGTGCTCATTTTCTAGTATATTTGTTTCTTCATCAAGACCAAAGGCCACGTTACTTTCAATCCATTTTCTACGAGGTTCAACTTTATCTCCCATTAAAGTTGTAACTCGACGCTCAGCACGTGCTGCATCGTCAATTTTTACTCGAATAAGCGTTCTTGACTCTGGGTTCATTGTTGTTTCCCACAATTGATCTGCATTCATCTCACCAAGACCTTTGTATCTCTGAATCATGTATCCTTTTCCGACTTTCTTAATAGCACCGTCTAGCTCTTCATCTGACCAAGCATATTCTACAACTTCTTTTTTGCCCGATCCTTTACTTACTTTATATAAAGGTGGTAATGCGATAAATACTTTACCATTTTCAATTAATGGCTTCATATATCGATAAAAGAATGTTAAAAGAAGAACCTGAATATGTGCTCCATCCGTGTCGGCATCTGTCATAATAATAACTTTATCATAATTCACATCATCAACTGTAAAGTCAGCACCTACGCCCGCCCCAATTGCATGAATAATTGTATTAATCTCTTCATTTTTGAAGATATCTGCAAGCTTTGCTTTTTCTGTATTTATAACCTTACCACGTAAAGGGAGTACTGCTTGAAAGCGGCGGTCTCTTCCTTGTTTTGCTGATCCACCAGCAGAATCACCCTCAACTAAGTACAGCTCATTTTTTTGTGGATTTCGTGATTGGGCGGGTGTTAGCTTGCCACTAAGAGTTGTTTCTGAACGCTTTCTTTTTTTACCACTCCGTGCTTCTTCACGTGCCTTTCGAGCTGCCTCTCTTGCTTGAAAGGCTTTGATCGCTTTTTTAACAAGTAAAGTACCGGAATCAGGGTTTTCTTCTAAAAAATATGAAAGATTTTCTGACACAATGGCATCTACAGCAGATCTTGCTTCACTAGTACCAAGCTTTCCTTTTGTTTGACCTTCAAACTGAAGAAGCTCTTCTGGAATTCTAACAGAGATGATAGCCGATAATCCTTCACGGATATCAGATCCTTCTAAATTCTTATCTTTTTCTTTTAACAGACCAGTTTTTCTCGCATACTCATTAAAGGCTCTTGTCATCGCTGTTTTAGAACCAGCCTCATGTGTTCCGCCATCTTTTGTTCGAACATTGTTAACGAAGGACAAAATATTTTCAGAGTATCCATCATTAAATTGGAATGCAAACTCAACTTCAATACCGTTTTGTTCACCTTCAAATGAGACAACTGGATGTAGGGCATCTTTTTCCTCATTTAAATAAGTGACAAACGCTTCAATACCCGTTTCATAATGATATACCTCTGAGTTGTCATTGCGCTCATCAATTAACTCTATTTTAAACCCTTTCAAAAGGAAAGCCGACTCACGTAAACGTTCACTTAAAGTCTCAAAGTTATACGTAGTTGTACTAAACATTACCGGATCAGGTTTGAAATGAATTCGTGTTCCAGTTTTATTTGTTTTCCCTTTCTTTTCAAGGGTGGTAGCTGGTTTGCCGCCATTTTCAAAACGCTGTTCATAAATAAATCCATCACGCTGAATTGTTACGACTAACCATTCAGAAAGTGCATTTACTACAGATGCACCTACACCATGTAAACCACCACTTGTTTTATAACCACCTTGGCCAAACTTACCTCCTGCATGTAATACGGTTAAAATAACCTCCGGAGTTGGTTTGCCAAGCTTGTGCATACCAATTGGCATACCTCGACCTTTATCTTGTACAGAAATACTATTATCTTTATGTATTTTGACAATTATATGATCTCCGTGACCAGCCAGGGCTTCGTCCACAGAGTTATCGACGATTTCGTATACGAGATGATGCAAACCTCTGCTATCTGTACTACCGATGTACATTCCAGGACGTTTCCTAACGGCCTCTAGTCCTTCAAGGACTTGAATAGCATCATCATTATAATCAAACTGTTGCTTCTTACCCAAGCGACTAAACCCCTTTCAATGACACACAATAAATCCTATTCTTAGTTAGAACGCATGTTTTAGTATTTTATACAATAATTTGCAGATCGACAACCCCCACTTAGCAAAAGAAAATCAAGTAAAAGTTTTTAATGCTGTTTATTACTACAAATTACCTTATATCCATGCTTTATTGTATATGGTAATTTGGTTTTAGGAAACATTATTCGTGTAATAAAGGAAAAAATCCTTGTTTTTACAAGGATTTTTCAAATAATACTCTTCTATTACTTTGTCATAGCATGCTCAACCTTAATACAACGATTCATGATAACTGTTTTATCGTTTTCTTTTAGAAGATTATAAGCCTCCTCATTTTCAAGACCTAATTGTGCCCAATAAACATCGGCATCAATTTGCAAAAATTCTTTTGCAACATCAAGCAGGTGTTCTGAACGCCTGAAAACGTTTACAATATCGATATGTTCTTTTATATCCGTTAGGTTTGCAACTGCTTTTTGTCCAAGAACTTCATCTACAGCTGGATTTACGGGAATTATTTCATAACCTGCATCCTGCATTGCCTTACTAACCATATATGAAGTACGTTCTGGGTTATCTGACAACCCGACAACTGCGATCTTTTTACTACTTTTTAAAATTTGTCCAATCTCATCTCTTGTTGGATATTCTATTGTCATTTTTTCCAGCTCCTTTTTTCTTAATCATATCAAGTTCATTCGCCTCTAACAAACGATATGTATAATAAATACTGAATGATAACAAATCATATTTCTTATACTATAGTAGTCATTTACGTATTTTTAACATGAGAGTTTTTTGGTTTTTTTATTCTCTCATAGAGATTTTATCTTTTATCATGATAGAATATAAGAAGATTATGTAAAGGAGTACAAATATGATTGAAGTCCTAATATTTATTTTAGCTTATTTACTTGGTTCCATTCCGTCCGGTCTTATAGTTGGAAAACTCGGATATGGTATTGATATTCGTGAACATGGTAGTGGAAACCTCGGTGGTACAAATACATTTCGAACACTTGGTATTAAAGCAGGAATCATTGTGACAAGTGCTGATATCCTTAAGGGAACGCTTGCTACAGCTTTACCAGACTTATTTAATATACATGGGTTACATCCACTTCTAGTAGGTGTAGTTGCTGTAATCGGTCATACATATCCCATTTTTGCGAAATTTAAAGGTGGAAAAGCTGTTGCTACTTCAGGTGGTGTTTTATTATGCTATGTACCACTTATGTTCATCACGATGCTAGCATTCTTCTTTATTGTTTTATACATTTCTAAGTATGTGTCGCTTTCCTCTATGCTTGCAGGTGTATACGGAATCGTATACAGCATTTTCACGAAGGATATTCCACTTATTATCGTTATTTCACTTTTAACGATCTTTGTCGTATATCGTCACCGTGCGAATATTAAAAGGATTTTAAACAAAACTGAGCCAAAAGTAAAATGGCTTTAAAAGTAAGAAAGACCAATCCTAATATTAGATTGGTCTTTCTTACTTAATCATGATTATTTGTAAACTTAAACACGATTATTAGCTCTATTATCTTTTCTAGTTTATAATAATAAGTGCATTTTGTAGGTGAAAAAGGAGTGTTGATGATGAAGATTACAATAGAAGATAAAGCCGTAAGCTGGTATATAAATGAATTGCAACTTCAAAAAGGTGATAAAGTTCACTTTTTTGTGCGATATGGCGGATGTAGCAATGTTCAGAAAGGCTTCTCACTAGGAGTCGTCAAACAAGAGCCTGAGGAAATTGGTTCAAGTGTTGAGAGTCAAGGTATAACGTTTTATGTTGAAAATAGAGATTTATGGTATTTTGATGATCATGATTTAGATGTTGTTTTAGATGAAAAAGCTGATGAACCTGTTTTTCACTATAGCTAAAAAAATGACAAAGGGTCAAAAATACTTTGACCCTTTGTTTTACGATAATTTAAAACGCACTATATGATCGTTTAGTCCATAATGTTTTAAAATTCTTAATTGGGTTTCCCCCATAATATCAAAATGAGGATATTCTTTATAAAAGTGAATCCATTCCTTTTTTAATCCAAAAGAAGCTCCCCAATTTTTTAGCTTGTTAATGTCGGAACATCCAACTTTGGTTACGCAATGAATGGTAGGAAATCGTTCATCAAGCCAGAAGTGTGTTAAAAATGAGATTTCCCCTTTTTCAACCTCTTCTTTCCATCTCGTTAATTCAGAACGGGAAATACCAAAAGCCATTATCTTTTTGCCTTTTCGTAGGCTTCATGCCATTCTGGGAATAATTTACGAAACTTTACTGGTCTAAAGGTGTCCTTCTGTACACAAACATGGCTTGATTTTGCTTGAACTGCTAGATCCCCTGATGGAGTATATATTTCGTATCCATATACACTTTTTATGCCATTATATTCTTCAATCCATGTATGTATTGTAGCTGTTTCACCATATCTTAATGGTTTTTTATAAGAAATGTCTAGATCAATGACTGGTGAAATAATTCCTTGATCTTCCATACCTGCGTATGAAAACCCTAAATCCTGAATTAACTTTGTTCTCCCCACTTCCATCCAAATAAGATAATTTGCATGGTAAACTACACCCATTTGATCTGTTTCTGCATATCTAACTTCTATTTCCGCTTTTGTTACATGCATCTAATCCGCTCTCCTTGCTATCGCCATTGCCCATTTTATTAGTGTTTTCCATTATTATCATATCTTTAACAACAAAGTATGTCTAATAAAGACTATCAAAACACAGAAAAAAACGTAAAAAATAAACCAGGCATAAAGCCTGATTTATTTATTGATCGTAGCGATATCCATTTTCACGTGCTTGTGCTTCATCTTTAATTTCATTACGCATTGCATTAATGCTTTCTTCACGACGATGATTCTTAGCTTCAATGCGTTCACGTTCCTCTTGATTTGCAAATTGCATGGAATCTTGTGCTTCCTCAATATTTTCAATTGTGTTTTGCACCATGCTCTGTAATTTCTCTACGTTATCAGAACGGTCATCTGGATTAGGTTTGTTATGTTTTGTCATCGTGTATCCTTCCTTTCATCGTTGTTATTCAATGCTTGAAGCAAAGAAACAATGTTAGTCTGCTTTATTGAAGGAGTTTTTAAACACGTTTTTGTTCTTATTCACCCTTCGTTTGGATAACTTGGGCATGTTCTCCGGATTTATCTTGCATTTGTTTTCCTTTGTTATTACCAAATCCTCTAGACTTCATTCCAATATGTGAAGGATTAAGATGTGCTTGTTGATTTTTTCCCATTATTATCGCCTCCTCAAAGAGTAGATTACCCTTTGTCGTGACAATTAATGACTAGAAAAGCTTGTTAAAAGTGAACGAAAAAAACACTTTTATTGTACATAACTTAATCAAGTTTCTTTAACATCCTCTGCTCCCAGCGTTCTTCTAATAATTCAAGCGCTTCACGATCTTTTAACAATTGCTGTTTATTTTCTTTTACTAATTCCTCAAACGATTTCTTTTTACTTTTCCTCATGTTGCCAATCACCTCCGTATTGTATATAAGAAGGTTACCCAATTTTCTGATTTTTTAACACAATATTTAGAAAATATTTGAAAGTGCGATGATAATGATAATTTTAAAATTTAGGAAAAATAAAAAACCGAGATCTATTCTCGGTTTATAAATCATCTAATAAATCATTCATCTGGTCGTACGTCATTGCTCCAACAAATTTTGTTCTAATCACGCCATCTTCATCAAGAAAATAAGATGTTGGATAAGATAAAACTTCAAATTGATTATTAATTTTTCCTTTTTCATCTAGTAAAACTGGAAAAGTTAGTTCTAATTCATTTACAAAGTCTTCGACTGTCTTGACACTGCTTTCTGAGCTAGTTAAGTTTACTGCGACGACAACGACGTCCCCATCGTGTTCATCCTGTATTTTTTGCATGTCCGGCATTTCTGAACGACAAGGAGGACACCACGTTGCCCAGAAATTAAGGATAACTTTCTTTCCCTTTAAACTCTCTAAGCTCATTGATTCACCGTTAAGGGTAGATAATTCAAAGTTAGGTGCCGCACTACCTTCTGTTACACCTTCTTTAGCCGTATTAGGATTAATTGCAAAATATATGGCATAACCGATAAGAAAAACCAGAATGGATACTGCTAAAATCTTTTTCAAGATGATAAAACCTCCTACATGACAGACAATACAATTAATTTTACTAGTAAAAAGGTCCCTAGAAAGACCGTTGTCAGTATAATAAGTCCAAATACAAAGTGTTTGATTACTATTCTTTCTCTAACCATATTCCATACTAAAAATATTAGTGATAGACATAAACCTAAATATATCCCACTTTTTCCCCCAGTAAGGAAAAACCATCGAAATGTTAACAATAGATGAGGTTGAAATAGGACAACACTAAATTTATATGTAATAAATATGATAAATACTACAGTCCAAAAATATTGTTTCATAAATTTCTTTATTGTTGATTCCTTTAATAACCCATCTAATATAAAGTAAGTAGCTAGAAAAGAAAAAAATGAGATGATCCAAAAAAGTTGAATTGTAAATGGACCCAGCTGTAAAGCATCATACATGAATAAAGATCTCCTTAATGACTATATCCCTTCTTATTTAAGCATGGATTTTCTTATAGGACAATGTATAATCGACAAGTTTCAGATTTTAGACAAAGATAACGATGAATAACGTGGGCTTGTAGTCTAAGCACCATTTTGGGAGCACATACAAAAAGGGAACGGATAACCGTTCCCTTTTCATTACTAATCATAATTAGCCTTTCAACTTATCACGTAATACCATTTGAAGAATTCCGCCATGACGATAGTAGTCAATTTCAACTTCACTATCGAAACGAACTAATACTTCAAATTCCTTCTTATTACCAGCTTCATCAGTAGCAGTAACTTTAACAAAATCACGTGGTTTAACATTTTCATCAATTTCAACTTCAATTGTTTCTTTACCAGATAAGCCTAATGATTCAGCACTTTCTCCTTCTTTGAATTGAAGAGGAAGAACACCCATTAGCACTAGGTTACTACGGTGAATACGCTCGAAGCTTTGTGCAATAACTGTTTTAATTCCAAGAAGGTTTGTACCTTTAGCTGCCCAGTCACGTGAGCTTCCCATTCCGTAATCATTACCAGCTAAAACAACAAGTCCTGTACCATCTTGTTTGTAATCCATGCATGCATCATAGATTGATTTAACTTCGCCAGTTGGCCAGTAAGTCGTATATCCACCTTCAGTACCAGGAGCGATTTGGTTTTTAATACGAATGTTTGCAAATGTACCTCTCATCATAACTTCGTGGTTACCACGACGTGAACCATAAGAGTTAAATTCTCTTGGTGTTACACCATTCTCTTGTAGGTAACGACCAGCAGGTGTATCTTTACCGATAGAACCAGCAGGAGAAATGTGATCTGTTGTTACAGAATCACCAAATTTAGCAACAACACGTAAACCTTTTAGCGTTTCTACTTTTCCTGCCTCAGCTTCTAAACCTTCAAAGAATGGAGGGTTTTGGATGTATGTTGATGAATCATCCCATACATATAAAGCTTCGTCAGTTGTTTCGATTGCATTCCAACGTTCGTTATCATCGAATACTTGATCATATTCTTTTCTAAATAGTTCAGGAGTTACAGTCTTATTAACAACTTCATTAATTTCATTTGTAGTTGGCCAGATGTCGTTAAAGTATACATCTTTACCGTCTTTGTCTTTACCTAGTGAATCGTTTTGTAGATCGATATCAACAGTACCTGCTAATGCATAAGCCACAACTAATGGTGGTGATGCAAGGTAGTTTCCTTTTACTAGCGGGTGAATACGACCTTCAAAGTTACGGTTACCAGATAGTACAGATGTTACTAATAAATCGTTAGCAGCTACAGCTTCTTCGATTTCATCAGCAAGTGGACCTGAGTTACCGATACATGTTGTACAACCATAACCAACTGTGTTAAAACCAAGTTGCTCTAGGTGTGGAAGTAATCCAGAATTTTCCAGGTAACCTGTAACAACTTTAGAACCTGGAGCTAATGATGTTTTTACATATTTAGGAACTTCTAAGCCTAATTCTGTTGCTTTTTTCGCAACAAGACCTGCAGCTACTAGTACGTAAGGGTTTGATGTATTTGTACAACTAGTGATCGCAGCAATTGCAATGGCACCAGTTTTCATGCTTGTTTCATCACCATTTTTGAATTTCACAGTGATTTCTTTGTCAAGTTCAGATTTTTCTAATCCGAATCCTTGGTTTCCAGCTGGAGCTACTAAATGCTCGTGGAATTTTTCTTTCATCGCTGAAAGTGGAATTAAATCTTGTGGACGCTTAGGACCAGAAAGATTGGCTTCGATTTCAGTAAGGTCAATTTCAACAACCTTAGTGAAGATTGGATCTTCATTTTCAGGTGTAAAGAATAATCCATTCGCTTTACAGTATTCGCCAACTACTTTAATCTGCTCTTCATCACGACCAGTTAAACGCATGTAGTTTAGAGCTTCCTCATCAACTGGGAAGAAACCACAAGTAGCGCCATATTCAGGGGCCATGTTTGCAATTGTTGCACGATCTGCAAGTGGTAATTGTGCTACACCAGGACCAAAGAACTCAACGAATTTACCAACAACACCTTGTTGACGTAAAACTTGAGTTACTTTTAACGCTAAGTCAGTAGCAGTTGTACCGTTTGGAAGTTCACCAGTTAGTTTAACACCAATTACTTCAGGCACTGGGAAATATGATGGTTGTCCTAGCATACCAGCTTCCGCTTCGATACCACCAACACCCCATCCAAGAACCCCGATACCATTGATCATTGTTGTATGAGAGTCAGTACCAACTAATGAATCTGGGAAAGATTCAAATTCACCATCTTCATTTTGTACAGCATGAACAACATTCGCTAAGTACTCTAAGTTAACTTGGTGTACGATACCTGTAGCAGGAGGTACAGCACGGTAGTTGTCAAATGATTTTTTTGCCCAGCTTAAGAACTTATAACGCTCAGCATTACGTTCAAATTCAAGATCCATGTTGAATTGAAGTGCATCAGGAGTTCCAGCGCGGTCAACCTGTACAGAGTGGTCAATTACTAAGTCTACTGGAATCTCTGGATTAATCTTATCAGGATCTCCACCCATATCAGCCATAGCTTTTCGTAATGAAGCTAAGTCAACAACTGCTGGTACACCAGTGAAATCTTGAAGGATAACACGAGACGGCTTGAATGGAACATCGATATCTTTAAGTTCGCTTGTTCCCCACTTCGCTAAGTTTTCAACATGTTCTTTTGTAATCACTCTTCCATCTACTTGACGTAGCACAGATTCTAAAAGAACTTTAACCGAATATGGTAATCGTGAAACGTTACCAATTCCAGCATCTTCTAATGCTTGTAAAGAATAGTAGTTGTAGGTCTTTCCATCAACCGTAAAATTTTTACGTGATTGGAAAACATCGTTTTTTGTAGTCACTTGATAAGTCATTAATTCTCCCCCTTAGTAAGATCAAGGATCGACTCTTGTCGAAGGATGTTACCCCATTTTTAATAATTTTCACAATTTAATATTAATACAACTAGTAACATAAGTAAATAACAATGATGTGATTGATATGTATAAGTTAATCTTATGAAAGCGTACTAGTTTTACTTTTTTACTATATCAAATTTTGAGGGAAATAGTATAGTAACTTTAAATTTTTTTAAATATTTTTTCTGTAATTTTTTTACCTGTCACTGACCTTGCATGCAATTTTATCAAATGTGACAAGCTAATTTTATCGGGAGGTGAAGGAAGTAATGGCTAAACGTAAAGCAAATCATGTTAGAATGGGTATGAATGATGCAAGCGCTCAAGGAGTTGGCACTGGATACAATGAAGAACTTCAAAATGAGCCTTTAACTGCTGCACAAAGACAGAACAATAAGAAGAGAAAGAAAAATCAATAATTTTTCTTATACGACAACAAAAAACGACGGAATCACCGTCGTTTTTTAATGTTCTGTTTGATTTACTTCTTGAACAATTTGTTGAAGATCTCGCTGATATTGTTCTAGTCTATTTCTTTGTGTTTCCGAAGCATTTTCCAGTGCATTATTTATTTGCTGATAAGCCTCGTTTACTTCTTCTGCTAAATGCTTCAATTGATGTCCGTAGTCAGCACCGTCTTTTACAAGATTATCATAAACATCAAAAGCTTCCTCAGCTCCCTGTTGCGCGGCTTGAAACGATTGTTGCTTATCCTTATTATATGGCATAATTTCACATTCCTTTCAGTTATCATATTTAAACCATATATTAGGATGTGATATTAACTGGAATTTATTCATATTTGTTCAGCATTTTTTTGCAACATTTGACTCATGATATATATCAAGAGGAGGGATATTGATGACGAACAAAAATACAGGAAAAGATATTCGCAAAAATGCTCCAAAAGGTAACAATCCAGGCCAACCTGAACCATTAGACGGTTCTAAAAAGGTAAAAAATGCAAACCATACTCGTCAAAAGAATAATCAAGGGCATGATATGTAAAAGGAATGGGTCTTCCCATTCCTTTTTTATTTCCTCGTTTTACTTATTTTAGATATCCATTAGACAATTCCCCTTCACCAAAAATCACTTTGTGAATAATTTAAAGGTTAAGGGGACCTATGTTTTATAATGTACGCAACGTCTATGGAGGTCAATAAACATGAATATTAGAAAGTGTTCTAATCCAATGAACATTAAAGGTATAGAAGAATGGATGACTCAATTTTTTACTGATCCGTTTACAAGCTTGCTGGATGAGCACACATTTAGAGTTGATTTATTTGAGACAAGTGATTATTTTATTGTCGAGGGCGAACTTGGAGAGAAAATAAAAAAAGAAAACATCAACATACAGGTTTGCCAAGAACAGATTTTAATTCATGTGTTAAAGGATAATGAAGCAGAAAAACAAGAATATAATGAAGTAACTAGAAAAATTGTTCTCCCTTATAGAATTGAACAAAAAAAAATTTCAGCAACATTTACGAATGGAGTGCTAGAAATAAAAATTTCAAAAACCTCAGATTCTGACATTTCCTCTAATTGTATAAACATCCTTGGCTGATGCATTTGTAAACGCTCCCTATTATCAGCCATTTCCATCCTTTCTTTAGAGTACAATAAAAAGGTTCCCCTTAATTAGGAGAACCCTTAAATGTATATAAGAAAGGTATATTTGGAAATTTCTACTCTTTCTTGCCTTTTTGATTTTGAACACTAATTGTTAAATGTTTTAATTCTAAATTCCCGCATTTCATACAACAACTACTCTCATCATTTAACAACATGCATCTGGAGCAATAATATTTCACCATCTTACATTCCCCTTTTTCAATCAGTATATGATTAAGAAGGACAATTGTTTCTTATTCCACAAGATGTTCAAAACTATTGTTAAAAATTTTATCTAGCTCATCAATTTTATATATAAAAAATTCATGATCTGAATACTCATCTAAAGAATTCAATTCTTTGTATTCATCTCTAGCAGCTTTTGCTTTATCCAAACTTGTAAAAATACCAAGGACATTCGAGCTTTCTCCACACTCTGCACACCCTAAATCCAAAACAACATAAAACATGAGAAGCACCTCTCTCTATTTCAAATTCAGGATCATGATAAAGGTAGCGAAACACTTACTTTTGTTCCTTCTCCGACAGTTGAATCAATATCAATCTTCCCTTTATGGTTTTCAATAATTTTATAGCTGGTCATTAACCCCATTCCAGTCCCCTTTTCTTTTGTTGAATAAAAGGGCTCACCTACACTTTCAAGTCGGCTCTCGGGAATTCCACAACCATTATCAATAAATTCCATGCATACTCGGGAATCGTTCGAATAGAGCCTAACAAAAACAACACCTTTCTCATCAATCGCATCCAGAGCATTTTGTATAATATTAAAAAAAACCTGTTTTAACTTGTTGGAATCTCCTTCTACGGGAGGGATGTTCGATTCAACCAAAAAATTTATTTCTTTATTAACTAGTATGGCCTGAGTTTGTAACAATTGAATGACTTGTTTCAATAACTCATCAATCTTTATCGTTTCCATTTTCTCTTGGTGTGAACGTGCTAGAGTTAAAAATTCAAAAATAATATCTTCAACACGATCTAGCTCATTAAGAACAATATTCATGTATTCTTCATTACATTGTTTCGTTTCAGAAAAAAGTTGAATAAAACCTTTTACTGATGTTAACGGGTTACGAATTTCATGTGCTACAGCCGCAGCAAGTTGTCCAACAACAGCCATTTTTTCTGATCTATGTAGAAGTTTATCTTGTTCAAGCCTACTTCTAATATCTCTTGAAATTGCAATCATACCCGTAATCTTACCAGTTTGCTCATCTATTACAGATCTTAAGTTAGACTCCACCCAAATATAAGTTCCATCTTTATGTCTGAAGCGATAAGTAGCTAACACAGGCTGTTTACTCTCTAATAGAGTTTTATGTTTTTTTTCCACAAAAGAAATATCATCTGGATGAATAAAGCTATATGGAAGTTCTCCTAATAATTCATCATCCTAATAATTTCGGGTTTACATAATATTATTATTACAAAATTACAGTAATGAACCATCCTCTTATTAAAACACACACTTAGTATTCTATTAAAAAGTAAACATTCCTTCTAACTTAAAATGTTTACCGGAACTAAACTTTATTTCCACCCTCCCATTTTACAAAACTCGACAAAAACCGAGTAGTGACAGGACTACAAAAAATGCAAAAAAGCCAGGTGATGCCTCACCCGGCTTTTTACAACAGCTTATATTAAAATTTAGATTGATAGTTATCGATTTCCCAAGAGTGAACAGCTGTACGATAGCTATCCCATTCTGCTTTTTTAGCAGATAGGTATTCACCGTATACGTGCTCACCTAATGTTTTACGGCCAATTTCTCCGTTTTGTAATTCTGCAATTGCTTTTTCTAGGCTTCCCGGAAGATTTTCAATACCCAATTCTTCACGACGCTCTTCTGTCATGTGGAAGATATCCTCATTGATAGAAGCTGGAGCCTTTAAGCCTTTTTCAATTCCTTCTAAACCAGCAGATGCGATAATCGCGAATGTTAAGTATGGGTTTGCAGATGGATCTGGACAACGAAGCTCTACGCGAGTTGCCATACCTTTTTTAGCTGGAATACGGATTAAAGCTGATCGGTTAGATGCAGACCATGCAATATAGCAAGGTGCTTCATATCCTGGAACTAAACGCTTGTAAGAGTTTACTAGTGGATTTGTAACAGCAACAATATTCTTAGCATTATCAACTAATCCAGCGATAAATGAATATGCTTCATCTGATAATTGTAATTCATCAGCTTCATTATAGAATGCATTTTCTCCATCTTTGAAAAATGACATGTTAACGTGCATTCCTGAACCATTAATACCGAAAACAGGTTTTGGCATAAATGTTGCGTGTAAACCAAACTTTTGAGCAATTGTTTTAACAACCCATTTATAAGTTGTAGATAAATCAGCTGCACCTAAAGCATCAGCATATTTGAAGTTGATTTCATGTTGACCTTCCGCAACTTCGTGGTGAGATGCTTCAATCGTGAAGCCCATTGCTTTTAATGCACGATAGATTTCTAAACGTACACGCTCACCTAGGTCTTTTGGTGATGGCTCAAAATAACCACCGTTATCATCTAATTGTTGAGTTGGATTTCCATCCGCATCTGTTTTAAATAAGAAGAATTCTAATTCTGGACCAACTGAGATTGTGTAGCCTTTGTCCGCTGCACGATCAACAGTCTTTTTTAACACATTTCGTGTATCACCTTCGAAAAGAGTTCCGTCTGGGTTCACAGCTGAACAAAGGAAACGTGCTTCTGAGTAACCTTCTTCAACAGACCATGGTAATACTGCAAAAGTTGTTAAATCTGGTTGTAAGTATAAGTCTGACTTATTAATTGGAGAGAAACCTTTTACAGATGAACCGTCAAACATTTGTTTCCCTGCAACAACATCATCAAATTGCTCAACCGTTACAGTAACGCTTTTTAAAATACCCTCTATATCTACGAATTGTAGATGGATAAGCTCTACACTTTTCGAGCTAATGATTTCTTTAATTTGCGCAAGAATTTCCGTCTCATTTTTACCTTTTGAAATAACCGCTTCACTCATGTTAGATAACCTCTCATTTCTATGTCGTTTTTTATAACATGACTTTATTATATTTAAAGATTCATATTTTGACAAGAGTTTTTCCGTTAAATTTTCTGTATTTTTATAAAATTTTATAGGTAACCGCTTACATGTTATTTTCTTATAAAGATTACTATTTTTATACATTTCAAGAAACTGAAGAGGTATTTTATGTAATAAAAAACTAATATTTATACATATTAACTAATAACTCAAAACTCATATCTACCTAATGTATTTTGCTTGACGTTTTATCTTAATGAACAATATACTTACTTACAAAAAGTAAGTATATTTATGGAGGAATATTAATGAACTTTCATACACCGCCTAATATTTATGTGTCACATGTCCATTTAAAGGTTAGCGACTTGGAACAGTCTCTTTCATTTTATAAAAAAATGATCGGCTTATCTGTTCTTAATACATCAGAAAAAGTGGTGTCTCTAACTGCAGATGGAGTTAAACCGTTAATTACTATAGAAGAAGTTGATTCAGCCATTGCTAATTCCGGCAGGAAAACTGGATTATATCACCTTGCTCTTGTCCTTCCTAACCGAACAGAGTTAGCGAATGTATTTTACCATTTAATACATTCAAGATACCCACTTCAAGGTGCATCAGATCATCTTGTTAGTGAAGCCATTTATTTAGCAGATCCCGATAACAATGGTATTGAATTGTATGCTGACCGCTCACAAGATAACTGGAAAAAGGTTGACGGAACGATTGAAATGGCAACAAATCGTTTAGATGCACAAAGTCTGTTATTAGAAAAAAGTGAGGTACCTTTTATGAAAATTTCACCCAAAACGATTATGGGACATATACATTTACAAGTTTCAAATATTAAGAAATCAGAGGACTTTTATCGTTTAATTGGGTTTAATGTAGTAAACCGCTATGGATTACAAGCCTTGTTTATTTCAACCGGCGGATATCATCATCATATTGGTTTAAATACTTGGCATAGTGCAGGAAGCCCTTCTCCATTAGAAAATGAATTAGGTATGAAATCATTTACCTTATTGTTTCCAAATGAAGAAACAAGACAATCAGCTCTGACAAGATTAGAAACTTTCGGAACAAATTTTACACAGCAACAAAATGATTTTATTGTAAGAGATCCATCGAATAATAAATTAATCTTTTCAATAGAAGATAAGTGAGTTAATTTCGTAACGGTCGCTATTAAATCAAATAACGATTTTTTTCTTCACCTTTTAACTTGTTGCACATTACTCCAGCCAAGAACCTTTATTAGGATAACTAAGTGTAATCGTAAAATCTTTGTCTCAAAAATAAAAATAACCAGTACCTGATTGTACTGGTTATTTTTATCCTCTCCTCTTCATTTCCCTTATTTGCTAAATTGTAGAGATTGTGTAAAATTAAACATAATCATTTGCTGGTTAAATTGATATACTTATGATAAGTATAAGTGACAAACTTTCCTTGCTGAAACATTTACAACTTGTGCTGTTTTTCATACTATGAAGGGGGTATTAACCATGAAAAGAGCTTTAGTTGCCATTGATTACACAGTTGACTTTATCGCAGATCATGGGGCATTAACATGTGGTCAACCTGGTCAAGACATTGAAACTAAACTTGTCGATTTAACAGAACAATTTATTCATAACGATGAATTTGTTGTATTTGCAGTTGATTTACATGAAAAAGATGATCATTTCCATCCAGAAACAAAATTATTTCCACCACATAATATTCGTCATACAGAAGGCAGACACTTATATGGAAAACTACAAGAATTATACATAACAAATAAAGATAATCTAAATGTTTATTGGATGGACAAAACGCGTTACAGTGCTTTTGCCGGCACTGATCTGGAAATTAAACTTAAGGAACGTGGAATAACGGAGCTTCACTTAGTTGGTGTATGTACGGATATTTGTATATTACACACAGCAGTTGATGCTTATAATAAGGGATTTTCAATTGTTGTATATAAAGAAGCTGTTGCTAGCTTTAATCAACAAGGTCATGACTGGGCGTTACAGCATTTTTCTTCCTGTTTAAATGCAAAAGTTCTATAGAATTATACACAACCATGAACCTAATAATTCGATATGATAATCCCTCCTTTGCCGTATATACCGGCCTTTGTGAAAAATTGAACTTACACTGGAGGACAAAAAATGAACACGTATAATGATGATGATAGTTTAGCACTACATACGGATCTTTATCAAATTAACATGGCTGAATCTTATTGGGAAGATTCCATTCATCAGCGAAAAGCTGTTTTTGAAGTATACTTTAGAAAACTGCCTTTTGGAAATGGATTTGGTATTTTTGCTGGTTTAGAAAGAATCATTCAGTACTTGGAGCAATTTTCATTTTCTCAAACTGATATTACTTATTTACGTGATGAGTTAGGGTACAAGGATGACTTTTTAGATTATTTAAGTCAGCTTCGTTTCACTGGCAATGTTTATTCCGTTAAAGAAGGAGAGATGGTGTTTGGCAATGAACCAATCATTCGAGTTGAGGCTCCTTTAGCTGAGGCTCAATTGATTGAAACTGCCCTCTTAAACATCGTAAACTACCAGACTTTAATTGCTACAAAAGCAGCTCGGATCAAGCATGTTGCCGGTGATGACACGGTAATGGAGTTCGGTACACGTCGTGCTCATGAATTAGATGCAGCTATTTGGGGAACAAGAGCAGCGTTTATAGGCGGTTTTAATGCCACTTCAAATGTAAGAGCTGGTAAACTTTTTGGAATACCTGTTTCAGGTACGCACGCACATGCGTTTGTTCAAGCTTATAAAGATGAATACATCGCCTTCCATAAATATGCCCGAAGACATAAAGAATGTGTTTTCTTGGTGGATACTTACGATACATTAAAGTCGGGAGTTCCGAATGCTATTAAAGTTGCAAAAGAACTAGGAGATCAAATTGAGTTCAAAGGAATCCGTCTTGATAGCGGTGATCTTGCCTACCTTTCAAAAGAAGCAAGAAAGATGCTTGACAAAGCTGGTTTCCATTCTACAAAAATTATTGCTTCTAATGATTTAGATGAATCAACAATCATAAACCTTAAATCTCAAGGAGCAAAAATTGATATTTGGGGAATTGGTACAAAACTAATTACTGCCTTTGACCAACCTGCTCTAGGTGCAGTTTATAAACTTGCTTCAATTGAGGATGAAAACGGGCAAATGGTTGATACGATAAAAATAAGTGGCAACCCAGAAAAGGTATCAACTCCAGGTCTTAAAAAGGTGTATCGAATAATCAATACATTAAATCATAAATCTGAAGGAGACTATATTACACTCCAACATGAACAACCGGAAAATGAAGAAAAGTTAAAAATGTTCCACCCTATTCATACATTCGTAAGTAAATTTGTTACAAACTTTGAAGCAAAGGAGCTTCATCATAAGATCTTTGATAACGGAAAACTTGTGTATGAGACTCCATCCCTTAAAGAAATGCAAAACTATACAATTGAAAATTTAGAGTTACTTTGGGATGAATATAAGCGTGCTTTACATCCTGAGGAATATCCTGTTGATCTTAGTCAAGCATGTTGGGAAAACAAAATGAAAAATATAGAAGAAGTAAAACAAAAGGTATCTGAAATGATAACGAAAAACTAAGGATACCAAAGAAACAGGCATGGAGGTTTTACGTTATGAGCTTACAAAAGAAAATCATGAACGAGTTACATGTAAAAGAAACTATAAACCCGAAAGAAGAGATTAGCGCCCGAATCACATTTTTAAAGGACTATTTAAAAATGACGGGAGCAAAAGGATTTGTTCTAGGAATAAGTGGTGGGCAGGACTCTTCCCTTTCTGGTCGTTTAGCCCAGCTTGCTGTAGAAGAATTAAGAAATGAAGGCTTTGATGCAACCTTTACTGCAGTAAGACTTCCGTATGGAATTCAAAAGGATGAAGAAGATGCCCAATTAGCTCTCTCTTTTATTCAACCTGATAAAAGTGTTGCTTTTGATATATCAAGCAGTGTAGATTCCTTTGCAGAATCGTATAAAAAAATAATGGATGAATCCCTTTCTGACTTTAATAAAGGAAATGTAAAAGCCCGAACTCGCATGATTACACAATATGCGATTGGCGGACAAAACGGATTGCTTGTAATCGGTACAGACCATGCTGCTGAAGCTGTAACAGGCTTTTTTACAAAGTATGGAGATGGTGGAGCCGATTTATTACCGTTAACTGGTTTAACGAAACGTCAAGGAAGAAGCTTATTACAGGAATTAAATGCACCTGAACGTCTTTACTTAAAGACTCCTACGGCTGATCTATTAGATCAAACACCACTTCAAGCTGATGAAACCGAACTCGGAATTAGTTATGATCAGTTAGACGATTATTTGGAAGGCAAACAGGTAGAACCTGAAGTAGCTGAAAAAATTGAAAAGCGTTATTTGATTTCACAACATAAACGTGAAGTACCGGCTTCAATGTTTGATACATGGTGGAAAAAATAAAATCAAACCCCCTGACTTTCTATTCAGGGGGTTATTGTTTCTAAACACATTCAGAAATTGTCATATTTTCGCAAAGAATGAAATAAAATGTATCTAACTTGATTTTTTTAATAGAATTCATCTCATTAATTTATTAAACTAGAATTATTAATGTATTAAGGTGGATATAGAAAAATGAAACGCACTAAAATTCAACTACCATTTTTAGCAATATTCTTATTTGTATTAATGCCATTGTTTAAGAAATTAATAAATAAAAACCCTCACAAACCAAATGAAGAACATGAAAAATATCCATTATATATAAGGAAGGTATTAAGAAATAGGATTTTTACATTCAATGATAATGAAATAAATGAACTTTCAAAGATGGATGTTTTAAATACTTTTTTAAGCGATCCAAACGTTACATTTAATGGAACAACGTTCAGAAAAGCTATTAAAGATATTTTCGGGTTGAATTTAATCGAGATTTCAAATGACGGTGAAGGTGCTAGGCTATCAATCTATCCTGAAGAAATTATGACCGGAGTAACAAAAGCTTTAGATCAAAAAGCACGTTCTTTTGAAACTGATCAACACATTATGACGTTAAAGAAGGCTGAAGTTATGGATCTTTATTTGAGTATTATTCCAAACTATTCGCTTGAGGATTTGGTTAGGACTATAAACCTTGTATATGGAATCAATCTACCAGGTATTTCTTCACTTGAACATGCCCGTATTTCTCTTTATACCAAAAGTCAATGGCTGATAAAAAACGATCATGATCTTGTAGTAATATACACTGGAAAAGGTGATATTGATGTTAGAGTCTACCCTACTCCACTTCTTTCTTCAATTACTGGATCATCTGAATTTCCAGATGAACTTAAAAATAAACTCATATCTCTTGGGTATCAACATAATCAGGTAGAAAATGAATTCTATTATTGTAGCCCCAATAATGAGTCAGTTCCCAACCTTTTTAAGGAAAAAACAATTAAAACCATATGCGCATTTATTGATAGGCATTTTAATCATAAATAGTTGACCCTGGCCACAGTAGCAGGGTTTTTTTAAATAATCAAAAAGATGAATTTACATTAATATAGTTATGTAAACTATTTAGAGATTATCAGCTATCATTCTAATGAAACATACTAATATAAGGTGTAAGAAAACCAAACAATAAAATTGACGATTTCAATATGAAAATGAATAATTGTATGAGCATAAGGACAAAAAGTCAGGAGAGATAAATATGGCTGAATTAACGGCAAAAACATGTAAGGAATCACTAGTAATTAAAACAAGCAGAGTATTTCCTTTAGATACAAATAACCATAATACACTATTTGGTGGAAAGTTAATGAGCTATATAGATGATGTGGCATCTATATCTGCAGCGATGCATTCACGTTGTGAGGTTGTAACTGCCTCTACAGATTCAGTTGACTTCCTAATCCCAATTCGTCAAAGTGACTCGGTAAGCTTAAAATCATATGTTTCATCAGTTGGCCGCTCGTCAATGGAAGTTTTTGTGAAAGTCATTGCTGAAGATCTTAAAACTGGTGAGCGACGACTTGCTGCCACTTCGTTTCTAACTTTTGTTGCACTAAATGAAAATGGGAAGCCAGAACAAGTCCCACAGGTTATACCAGAATCAGATGAAGAAGTTATGCTGTTTAATACAGCACAACAAAGAAGAAATGTTCGTAAAGAGCGACGAGAGCATAGTGAAGCTTTTGCAAACGTTGTGACATTGTAAACATTACATGTGCTCTTATGCATTATTCTCAAAAAAGCATCCATGATTGGATGCTTTTTTTGAGAATAGTTTTTTTGAGAATAGTTTTTTTGAGAATAAAATGAGAATAGTATGTGAATGATTGTCTTCTTTATTATAATAACACCTATTAAATAAAAATCAATACTTTTTTATAATTAATATAATTTAATACTAATAATTACATTTTATTAATAGCCATGAAAAAAGCTATATCATGAAGACTCTATGAGACTAGTCAATTAACTAATAGGTTGACTAAATTCCATCATAAATATGCTTAAGTAGAATTTTTTTTAATTCTTCCGAGATAGATTCTGATTTTTGTTTATCCTTATTAAAATTCACATAAACAGCTGTACCTTTTACACACAGTTTCCCATTTTGATGTATTTCTTCATATAATTCTAGACTACTATTTCCTATTTTTTTAACCCATGTATAAACCTCAACATTTTGACCAAAGTATATTTGATTAATAAAGTCTACATTCATATTGAGTATAATCATTTTCCAATTCTCAAATTTGCTATCAGGAGTAAATAACTTGAATAATTGATTTCGACCTGCCTCAAACCATATAGGAATGGTGGTGTTATTTATATGCCCTACCCCATCTGTTTCAGAAACCCTTGGCTCAATAATTGTTTTGAACACTCAAAATCGACCTCCAACTATTTGACTATATTTATAAGTTAAGGTTACGAGTAAACCTTAAAAATCCAAAAGCTACGCATAGATTAATCAATAGGCCGATCGGTAAATTTCCTCTATTTCTTGTTTTGAGAACACCCTTGGATTATTTTTAAGAAGGCGATCAATTTTACTTGCGTCTTCTGCCATATCAATTATCGCTGATTCTGGTATTTGAAATGAACGTAACCCCTTTGGAATATTTACAGCACGACATAAATAATCCATTGCAAAAACAGCCTTATCCGCTGCTTCACGATCAGTTAAGTCCTGAACATTTTCACCTAAAGCAACTGCAATTTCTCGAAAACGGTCCAAGCAACTTATTTTATTCCACTCCATAACATATGGTAGTAATAACGCGTTACTAACTCCATGCGGAATATGGAAACGTCCTCCAAGTGGATATGCAAGGGCATGAACTGCTCCAACTCCTGCATTTCCAAATGCCATACCCGCCATAAGGCTAGCTGTTGCCATTTGTTCCCTCGCCAGTATATTAGCAGGATTTGCATAAGCTTTCGGTAGATTTGTTGAAATTAACTTGATCGCATGAATAGCTAAAGCATCAGTAATCGGGGAAGCGTTTACAGAAATATACGCCTCTATTGCGTGTACAAGTGCATCAATGCCACTTGCAGCTGTAACTGACTTTGGCATCGTAATCATCATTTCCGGAGCAACAATTGCAACATCTGGTAAAATAAAATCACTGACAATTCCTTTCTTTAACTTCTCTTCTTTATCAGATAAAATAGAAATATTTGTTACCTCAGATCCAGTTCCTGCTGTTGTAGGAATAGCAATGATCGGAAATCCCTTCTCCGGGATTAAATCGGTTCCGAATATGCTTTTTAGATGATCATCAATCTTTGCATAGGCCGAAACAGCTTTAGCGATATCTATTGCACTTCCACCACCTACGGCGATTACTCCGTCATGCTTTCCCTCCAAAAACATTCGTTTACACTCTTCAACTATTGAAATTTCTGGTTCAGGTTGAACACCTGTGTATACATCATGAGGGAGATTCTTTAAAATTTCCTTTATTTGATTAATTACCCCAACTGATTCTAGCACCTTATCTGTTACAATTAATGGTTTTTTTATATGTAATCGTACTACCTCATCCATTAATTTTTCTGTAGCACCAATTCCAGTAATTAATTTGTTTGCAATCCTAAAGATTGAAATGTTCATTTTTCTCTCCATCCCCTTCTTTAACCTAACCTTTTAATATACCTGCTATTCAAATCTATATGTAGATTGATTGGCAATACCCCTTGTTTTTCATTAATGTGAACTTAACCCAAAATAACTCTTTCTTTATTATAAAAGGTATATTTCAAGACTTCCATCTTATCAAGAAAATAGTTAGTTTTGTTTACTTTTATAGTTGTTAATAATTTTATAAGTAATAAATTTTAGTTTACATAATAATATTATCTTCATGTTTTAACCCAACTTAAACGGGGTAGAATGATAAGACATATATTTTCCTAGAATTCCCTTAAGATTATTTTAAAAAAATTGCTCACAATCCATAAAATTTATTTTGAAAATATGTTATGCTTTCGATATTACTTTTTAGAAGGGAAATACGAAATATGCTTTTACAGGCTTTACTCATTTTTGTTTTACAACTTATTTATGTTCCTGTTCTAACGATCAGAACAATTTTACTAGTGAAAAATCAAACAAAATCAGCTGCAGGTGTTGGATTATTAGAAGGAATTATTTATATTGTTAGCTTAATCTTTGTTTTTCAAGACCTATCAAATATGTACAATATAGTCGCTTACGTTGTTGGATTTAGCGTTGGATTGCTTCTTGGAGGAGCATTAGAACGAAAATTGGCAATTGGATATATTACGTATCAAGCTAATATATTGGATAAAAATATGGAATTAGTGAATGCATTAAGAACAGCGGGATTCGGTGTTACAGTCTTTGAAGGAGAAGGAATTAATACAGCTCGTTTCCGCCTAGACATTGTAGCAAAACGCTCGAGAGAAAAAGAATTACTTCATATCATCGATCAACATGAGCCTAAAGCATTTTTAATGTCATATGAAATCCGATCATTTAAAGGCGGCTTTCTTACAAAATCCATGAAAAAAAGAGCTGTTACGTTCTTAAAAAAGAAACATGCTCAAGAAGAAAAATAAAAAATTAACAATGGCAAGAGAGAGATATTCATTAATCTTCTCTTGCTTTTTTATTTGACTAAAATGACTCAACATATCATCTTATAATTTTCAGATTATGGGCACATGTCTTTTGCATCTGCCAAAACCCAACATATGCTTATAAAAGACATAGCACTACTGTATTCATATTGGAAAGGAATGTAAAGTTTGTGGATTTTAAGTTCAGAATACTAGTAAGAACAATATTAAGGTATAACCCTAGAAATATTATTAACAAAAAGTTGAGGCATTTATATAAATAGGGTGATCTCACATCACCCTTCTCTCCAACTTATGAACGTACATTTTTTTACAAGTATACTAATCAATGCCCCTATTATCGAGCTTCTTACAACATCAAGTGGATAATGTGCGCCTACCCAGATACGTGAGATTGCAGTAAGAGATGACATAGCCAACATGATTTTCCCAATTCCACTATAATACATGTAAACCATGGTAGAAACAGCAAAAGATAATAAACTATGTTTACTTAAATATGTTGTATCGAGTTTTGAGGCAAGTAATACATTAACATCACGTGTGACAAAAGGTCTAGGCCTAAATTTAATCTTATTAATCAACGCCTTAGCACTACTACTAATAACCAGTGAAAGTACAGTTTGATATGTTAGCTTCTTTCTTGATCGACTCCCAATCAATATCATTAAAAGAACACTAGCAAACAAATAACGAAACTTTGTTGAGGCAAACACCATGACTTGGTCTATTGTTTGATTTTTACCTGCTAAGGAATTAATCCATCCAAAGAGCTTCTGATCCATTTTAATGTCTCCCTTATATTCTACCAAGAATGCCAAATTTGTAACTAAAATATAGTATCCTCTTTTTAAAAAAGAGTATGTAAAATCCCTTTGTTTTTTAATAATTATTGTTAATATAAAAGCCAATTTTATTGTACATAATAGGATTGACTAACTCTGAAGGGAGGTACGTACTATGACAAATCGCAATGATAACCGTGAGCGTCAAAATAAATATCCTAACAATAAAAATAAAGATACTGAGTTTTCTAAAGATATCAACATTAGAAGTGAACAAACAAAAAAGGATCTTCAAAAATAAAAAGAGTGGCTGTCATCTCTTGTACAAGGGACAGCCACTCCTTTTTATCTTTGCCTATTTCTTCTACCATCTTTAGAAGCAGATTTTGACACTCTTTTATTCCGTTCTTTTGGTGGTTGATTGGAATCAGAGTTTCTTCGGGGATTTGTTTTTCTCCCGCTATTAAATGGACGACTTTCTTTTCTTATTTGTTCTTTTCTTTCTTTATCATAATCTTCTCGATCAGGAACACTAATCCCTCTAATAACCTGTTTTTCCATAGATTGATTAATACCTTTTTCGATCATCCGTAAAAAATCCATGTCTTTTGGTGCCACAAGTGTATAGGCAATACCTACTCCACCTGCCCTACCTGTTCGACCAATTCGGTGAATGTAGCTTTCTACATCGTGAGGAATATCATAGTTGAAAACATGTGTCACACCTTCCACATCAAGGCCTCTTGCTGCAACATCAGTTGCGACAAGGAACTGAATTTTAGCCTCTCTAAAACGTTTCATCGCCTTTTCCCGCTTAGCTTGAGTTAGATCGCCGTGTAATTCATCGGATTCATAGCCATTAGCAATTAATGCTTCTTGTAGCTTTTTTGCTCGAATTTTTGTACGGCAAAAAATAATCGCTAAAAAGGGACGCTGCTCTTGCAACAGATGTAACAAGGTGGCTTGCTTTCTTCTGTCAGTTGTTTCAATCACAATTTGTTTTATTTTATCAACAGTCAGATTTTTTGCTTTAACTTGTATATTCTCCGGATCTATCAAATATTTTTTAGCTAATGCCCGAATTTCATCTGGCATTGTTGCAGAGAATAACATCGTTTGTCGAGTGGAAAGTGTTTCATAAATAATATCTTCTACTTCAGGCAAAAAGCCCATATGTAACATTTGATCTGCTTCATCTAAAACTAGCATTGTAACCGTTGATAAATCAATTGTTTTACGGCGAATATGGTCAAGCAATCTTCCTGGTGTTGCTACAACAATATGCTGTGCCCCTCTAAGCTTTTTCAGTTGATGTTCAACATCTTGTCCACCATAAACAGCAAGAACATTTACACCTTCTAAATTTTCAAGCATCTTCTTTATTTCTTTTGATATTTGTTGTGCCAATTCTCTTGTTGGAGTTAAAATAAGTGCTTGAACCTCAGATTGACTCACATCAATTTTTTCTAAAATGGGAAGAACAAATGCAAGTGTTTTCCCTGTACCGGTTTGAGCCTGTGCAATCACATCTCTTCCCTCTAATATTTTTGGAATTGTTTGTTCCTGAATAGGTGTTGGGTTCATTAGTCCTAGAGATTTTAATGTATGATTCACTTCTTTTCGAATACCTAGTTTTAAAAATTCAGTCATCTTGATCACGTCTCTTTTCTTTTCATCTTATCAAAAATAGCTTTCTAACTATATCATACTCATTATCTTTTTTCATTTTGTTTTGAAATATGTTATTTTCACTAAATTTTAAACTAATTTAAAATCATAAATGATATAAACTTTTTCTCATATATCTTCTTTCCTCACATACCCTTTACAGTAGTATTTTTTAACTAAGGGAGGAATGTGAAAAGTGACAAATAACAACAATGAAAGAAACGATGGATTGATTAAAGGAATTTCAAAGGAAGCTAATGAATTTGTTCATCATACAGTGGACACATCTGGAAAGATTGTTAAGTCGATTTCAGGTGATGGCGGTCTTGTTGGAAAAACTGTTGATTCCTCGGGTAAAATAGTCAAAAAAATCTCTGATACCGGAAACAATGTTATCGGTAATACAGTTGATACCTCTTCAAAAGTTTTCAAAAATGTTTCAGAAAAAGCTTTTAAGAAAAAAAAGTAATATTTATACTTAATCCACCATCATACCTTCCCTCTTCCACTATCATTTTCTTATAAAAATAGTAGAGCCTTCCATCAGAAAGGCTCTATTTTCCAATTATTTCACTTTATTTTGTGATAAAGATTTCCTTAATAAAAACTTTTGAATTTTCCCACTTGCATTCCGTGGTAATTCGGTAACAAACACATATCTTTTTGGTCGTTTGTAGGGTGCAAGTTTATCTGAGTTTTTTAAAAATTGATCAAGTTGTTCAGCTGTTAAAGTTTCATCCTTTTTCACTATAACTGCAATTACTCTTTCACCCCATAACTCATCAGGTTGTCCTAAAACGGCAACATCCAAAATCCCCTCATGTTCATACAAAGCGTCCTCTACTTCACGGGGATATACATTTTCACCACCACTTATAATCATATCATCTACTCGGTCAGCAACAAATAAATAACCATCTTCATCTAAATAGCCAAGGTCACCGGAATGATACCACCCTTTATACATTGCTTTTTCTGTTGCTTCGTCTTTGTTAAAATATCCAAGCATCATGCATGGTCCTTTTACGATAATTTCACCGACCTCACCTATTGGAAGAATGTCATCTGGATCTGATGGGCCTTCTTCTTTTGGTTGTACGATTCTTATTTCATGATTAAAACAAGCTCTACCGGCAGAACCTGCCTTAGTTAATTGTTCATCTCTATCTAAAAAAGCTATTGCTGGTCCCATTTCTGTCATTCCATATGCTTGAACTAGTTCAATTCCTAACTTTTGTTTACAAGCCTTTACCAAAGCAGGGGCCATCGGGGCTGCCCCGTATAATCCAACATTGAGGGAACTTATTTTATATTGCTCAATATCCTCTTGAAGAAGCATATTCCACATTGTAGGAGCTGCAAACAGCATTGTAACGCTTTCTTCTTCAATTGTTTTTAAAACCATCTTCGGATCAAAATGATGGATAATAATATTTGTTGCACCAGCATGTACACGGGGTAAAAAGCTGCAATGAAGCTCTGCACAATGAAACATTGGTGCTGTAACAAGACCCACATCTTTAGAAGTAATGGATAATGCATTTATACAAATTAAACTTTGTTCTATCATATCACGATGTCGATGCATAACACCTTTTGGGCGTCCTGTCGTTCCACTAGTATACATAATGGCATACGTATCATTTTCTTCTACAAAGATTTCTGGATGATTTGATGGAGAATTTTTTACGATGTTTTGAAAAGAAGAAGCATAACTAGGAACAGATTCATCAATATAAATAAAGGAAATAGAGGGAAATCGTTTGTGAATGTTCGTGATGGACTCTTCAAGAGCTTGTTCAAATAAAACAACCTTTGGAGCTGCATCTAAAAGGATGTATGAAACCTCCTCTGCTTTTAGCCTAAAATTAATTGGATTAATAATGGCACCAATTTTTGCAGCAGCAAAATAAACTGTACCTAATTCATAACTGTTAAATAAATAAGTAGAAATTCGATCTCCTTTTCGTACACCTAAAGCTAACAGAGCATTAGCAAGTTTATTTACTTCTTCATTCCACTGTCCAAATGTAAAACGAATATTTCGAGAGCAATCCACAATTGCTTCTTTGTTAGGATACTTTGAAACAGTTTGTTCAAAAAGCTTTCCAATTGTTAGATACATATACTACACCCCTCCAACTTAATTAAGTAAACGCTTTCGGATGAACCTGTATATATGTATTTCTTTCTTTATTTTAATATTCCTTTTCTAATGTAAGATTTTTTATTAACGATTTTCTTTGTTGGTTGAAGTTTTTTCATAGTAATGACCAAGAATATGATCATTATTTCTGTATATATCCTATAAATGAAAAAAGTACTGTTAGAATATCATTCTAAACAGTACCTTATTTATCTTGATTAACAATGTGTTCTTTAATAGGTAGATTTAGTTCTTTTATTCCATCAATTACTAAAGATGCTACAATATAAGCACCTCGTTCCTGTAAATGTGTGTTATCTTTTTTTCCCTCAGGGTAATGTGGGTTTTTATTTGGAGGGAGCCATAAAAAAAGTTCTTTGGTTTTTTTAGATCCGAGTTTGCTAAAAAGTCGGTTACTTTTTGATGTTAGGTCAATTACTGGCACATTTTCTTCTTCAGCTAATTGTTTCATTGCTTTTGGATAATCACCATGTGTATGAACGATATGTCCATTTGTTGAAAATTCCCTACGCTCAACCGGAGTAATTAGTACTGGGAAAGCACCTTTTGATCTTGCGGCTATAATATATTTTTTCAAGTATTTCTTATAAGTAGTAAATGGTTCAGTGTATCGATTTGGATCATTTACTTTTTCATCGTTATGTCCGAATTGAATAAAGAGATAATCCCCTTGTTGTAAGTGGTTAACGATTTTTGTTAATCTTCCCTCATTGTAAAAACTCTTAGAGCTTCTTTTAGATACTGCTTCGTTATGAATCATAACCTTCTCATTAAACATTTCATCTAAAACCTGGCCCCACCCCATTCTAGGTGACAAACTCTTTTTATATGTTGAAACAGTTGAATCTCCAACAAGATAAATGTGAATTTTTTCTTCTTCATCCAAGTTCATAGTTGCAAATGTTTCATGGCCCTTAATAATATTTATGACAATAAAAAATAGGCTTAAACCTACTATCGAAAATGTTAAGTAAAACCTAATGTTTCTCATCCTTTCTTTAGGTCCTTTATTATTAATTTTCCTAAAATCATTATAAATATTAAGTTAAAGAAGAACCTTTTAATAATTTTACCCAAAAAAGGATTGACATCATTGTTTTTCGTTATTATTATTAATAATGATAATAATACTTTTATTTTTTTAAACAATCATTATCATTTTTAATAATAAAAGGAGTGTTTTGAATGATTAGTAATTTAACTATTGTATCCATGTTCTTTCCTGTTATATTTTCCTTTATTCTTTTTTTAGGACTTATTCTTTTTTTCAGAAACAAAATTGGAATCTCAGTAAAACCTATCATTATTGGTGGAATTGGATTTTTTGTCATAACACAAGTACTAGAAAAGCTCCTTCACATTGCAGTCATTACAACATTTCCAAATTATGCAGATCACCCATGGCTCTTTGGTCTATACGGTGGAATGACTGCAGGTGTTTTCGAGGAGCTTGGAAGGTTTCTTTTGTTTACATGGATATTAAAGAAATATAGATCATATAAAGATGGTGTTTCGTTCGGTATAGGCTGGGGAGGAATAGAAGCAGTTATTCTTAATTTATTGACAGTTGTTCCTTTAATTATTTTTGCTTTTATGATAAATGCCGGAACATTTGAAGCAACAATCGGAAGTCAAATGAATAGTCAACAAATGGAACTATTACGTAACAGTGTATTGGACCATAGTGTGTTAGATTCTTTTTATATCATAATAGAACGTTTGTTTGTGGTATTCTTACAAATTGCCCTTTCTATACTCGTTTTGTACGCCGTCTTAAAAAGGAAATTTTCATATGTTCTGCTTGCCATACTCATACATGCCGCAGTAGATTTTCCTGCTGTCTTTTACCAAACAGGTCATTTAACTCAATTATGGATAATTGAAGCATATTTAGCTGTTACTGCTTTTCTTTCACTTATTTTTATAAAAAAATCAAAGCACTGGTTTTAAAGATAGTTAAATATTATACAAAAAGTCCTCATTTAGTGGGGACTTCTTTAATCTCAAACTCTAAAAAATTTGGCTGAATGTTATTGGTAGTAGTTGTAATATCAGTGGCTACGTTACTTACTCATTATAATAATTAAAAAACTACCTATAAATCTGGTTGACATTTCCTAAATTTTTCTTTAATATTAAATTGTAAACGCTTTCAATTATTGGGGTGATATGTATGTGTGAAGCAATAAAAGATACTTTTACAACTAAAGCGGAAATTATTTCTGCTCTTTTGGATCAAAATGTTTTTAAAATGCCTGATGGAAGACAGTTTTATGAGGCTACTGAAAAAGAATTAGAGCATATACTCTATTCCAAAACCACTGAGGACCATTACTGTTAATAAGATATGTTTATACATTAAAAAGACCTTAGCCAATCAAGGTCTTTTGTTTTTTTGAATACAGCTCCTTTTTTATACAAATGATAAAAGAAAAGCTCGGCTTTATAATGGCAATGCCGAATCATATTCCGATATTATTCTGTCTGGAGAAAGGAGCTCTTACATATGAAGGAAGATAAAGAAAGCTCTTGTATTGAAGAAGGCGACTATGTTAATCATATGTTAATTGAACAAATTACACGTATTTGTGTACAAGAAGAAGAAGAGCGTATAAAAGAAGAAATAGCAAAAAGTCACCAGAAACATTAATTTTTTCTTCCTATCCAATACGTAAAAGCACGTTCATCTTATTTTGATGAACGTGTCAGACTGTCGACAAAAAGGGTTTGGAATGTAATACATTCCAAACCCTTTTTGCGATTTTATATTAATTTCGTTCAACTTTTATGAAAAAGAGACTCTTCGAGTCTCTATATTATACTATTACTGGACCTTTCCAATTCCAGTTGGCCATCTTCTTTAAGTTCATGGCAGCAAAAGTAAGCATCGCCTGCATTGTCAATTTTTTGAGTCCCCTCAAAGTTGTCCAACGCATCCCATGCTTTTCTTTGGCATCTGCAAATACACGTTCAATTGTTTCTTTCCGTTTTGCATATATCGGTTTTACATCTTGATGATGACGTAGATGGTCTGCCTCTTCTACGTATTCTTGCCAGATATGGCGCGTCACCACTTTTTGGTGATCTTTACTCTCTGTACATTGAGCCAATAATGGACACGTTGCGCAAATGTGATTTGGAGATTTGTACTCTCTATATCCCTCTTTAGTTGTTGTAGAGTATTTCAAGATTTCCCCAGCTGGACATAAGTAACAATCGAAGTGTTCATCATAAACATATTCATGTTTTCGGAAGAATCCATCTTTTGTACGTGGTCTTGTGTAAGGTACTGCTGGAATAATATTGTTTTCTATTAAGTACTTTGTAATCGCTGGAGTCTTATAAGCAGCATCTGCAGCAACAGCATTTGGTTTTCCTATTATCTCGCTTACATCTTCAACCAATGGCTCTAACATTTGACTGTCATGAATATTACCTGGTGTAACATCCACGCCTAATACAAAACCTTTGCGATCTGCTGCTGCGTGAAATGAATAGGCAAACTGTTTTGTGCGTTCGTCTTTAACGTAGTAACCACTTTCTGGATCAGTTGTACTTTCCTTGATTTCTTTTGATTCTGCCTTGTCAAACTTATCTGGTGGAAAAGGCTTTTTCCCATGATCTTCACGATCTTGATTAATCTCTTCTTGAAGACGCTCTTGGTAAGCTCTTGTTTCTTTCCGTACGACCTTCTTTTGAAATTTATGCTTATTAGCACTAGCTTTTACATGAGTAGAATCAATGAATATGTGTTCTGCACTAATAAGGTTTTTCTCGGCAGCACTCTTTAATATACGATAGAATATTTGTTCAAATATATCTGTATCTTTAAATCTACGTTCGTAATTTTTCCCGAAGGTAGAGAAGTGCGGCACTTTATCATGGAAACCATAGCCCAAGAACCATCGATAGGCCATGTTTGTTTGAACCTCTTCAATTGTCTTTCGCATCGAACGAATACCGAAGGTATATTGAATGAAGGTTAGTTTAATCAGAATGACTGGATCAATACTCGGGCGGCCTACTTCAGAATACATATCTTCCACTAAGTCATAAATAAAAGAGAAATCAATCGCAGCCTCTATTTTGCGAACCAAATGGTCCGCTGGTACAAGTTGATCTAAAGCGATCATTTCAATTTGATCTCGTTGTATGGAATTATGTTTCGAAAGCATATTTATCACCTCAAGATTTTCTTAATACAAGTTTAAATTAAAAAAGACTGTAAGCAAACTCAATTTTTTTTGAGTTTGTCTACAGTCTGGCACGTTCATCTTATTTTGATGAACGTGTTTTTACGTATAATTATTGTCTTACTAACAATTTTTCATTTTCTAGTAATTTTGCTATCGCTTTTGTTAAACTATAACTCCCAGGTGCATCATGTCCCATCTCCCATATCATCATACCTCCAAATTCCTCATCTATAGCAAGCTTGGTCTTTTTCTCTATAGTAGGAATACCGTTATAATAATATGTTGTTCCATTTACTTGAGCTTTATCTTGATGAGCAAATTCAGGATTGTTGGCAATAATAGCATCAAAGGACATTTGTTTAATTGATGGATCTTCAGGTTGAGCATAATAAGGAACACCCAGTACCAGTTTTTCACGTGGTAATTTATAACTGTCAAAAAGTGCTCCCCAATAGTTCACAATGTTTTCTATAAATGAATAAGGAGCTAAATTCGCTGCATTGTACTCCCCGTCCCATTGGCCATCGTAAGCCATAATGTTAACATAATCTACATAGTTAAACATTTCGGGATGAAATACAACTGATTGAATTTCTGTACCTGCTACACTGTGTATTTTTGAGTAGACAGCGATTGTGAGCTGTTTCTTTTTTTGATGCAATTTATTGCTCAATTGCTTTGTAAATTCTAACAATTGGTCGGCATCTTCTTGTAAACGTGGATGCTCAAAATCGATGTCTATTCCATCTAATTGTTCTCTATCCACTATAGCTAGTAGTTCATTTATTAATTTAGTTCTAGAAGTTTCCGAAGAAATGGCCGTTTTAAAATAATCATACGATTCGCCGCCTTCAATATGGTACCAGCCACCAACAGCAAGCAACACCTTTGTATTATGATTATGTGCACGTTTTACTAACTTTTTTAAATTAGTTGGTTCCGTTCCTCCATTCAATAAAACACTTCCATCTTTAGTCGGATGAGCAAAGGAATAAACAACGTGCGTTAGTGAAGAAAAGTCAATTGTTTCTGGCTCTCTAAAATCTTGAACATAGCCTATTAATACTTTTGGTTTGGATTCCTGTATTTCCGGAATTTTTTTCGAAATCGGTTGTTTTGTAGATTTAGATAAATTCTCAGTTTGTTTAGACTGATCGTTAGTTAGCTTTTGATGTTCTATATTCGAGAAGAGAACGCCTGAAAAAAATCCTCCTGCAAACAAGATAACAGCCACTATCAGTAAAAGATATTGCTTTTTCAAGGGTATTCACTCCTTTTTTTGCAAACTCTTTTAAAATAGTAACAAATAACTCTTACAAGTAGCGATGGTAATTATAGCAAGTCGTTATTTAACAGATTAAAATTGTTTTTTCTTAGCTAATGGTTCGACAACAAGATCCATTATCTTTTTGAGCAAATTCCACCCCCACTTATGCGTCATAGGCAAATGTTTTTGATAAAAATATGTATATTCAATCTGTTGAGTGGAACCGCGTTTTCTTTTAAATTCTCCTGCCCCAGCACTACGATGCCCAATATAATGATTATTCATTATTTCTTTCGTAATAAGGAATGAAAGAACCCTGTATAACCCAGCATTTTTCTCCATCTTCATGTTATAGCCTAAAATCGGGGTTGTCAGCACCTTTCCTTGGATGAAGAATCCTATAGCACCGACAATTTGCTCACCTTTACAAACCACTTTAAAGGTTAATAACTTACTTTTATACGCATGACGTATGAACTCTGTTGTAAACTGAGGGTTATTAGTAGAATACTTTTGTATATATAATTCTGAATACAAACTCAAAATAACATCACAATCTTCTATACTTGCATCTCTAATTGTATACTGATGTTTTTTGATCAGTTTTTCGTCTTGATAGAGGTTTTTTAGTTGTTGTTTAGTTAGTTTTTGCTCAGGATAAAATAGGTAGATAGAGCGTGACATTAATCTATTATATCCAACTGTATCAAACGATTTCATCATTTTTTCATGTAGATCCCTTGTAATCGATCGAAACAAGATAGTGTGTTTAGGGAACTTCTTCACTAAAAATTCAGTAATTCTCTGTATTTGATTAAAAGACAGAGTTGATTCAAATAGATTTGTTGATAAAAACCAATTATTAACAATAACAACTTTGTTCATGTTGCTCTTTCGAAGAAACTGCCCCATCATATCGATAACAGGGCGAAGGATCACCTCAAGCCCCTTATTCTTTAGCTCCCATAACTCTTCTTTTGCATAACTAATATAATGAGTGTAAGGTGAAGCAACATATGAATCTTTATACTGTTTGTCAGTTACAGAAACCGGCAAAAGAAGGTCATCTACTTCTAACAAATAAATTTCCGAATGAACATTTTCAATAAAATGGGAAACCTCGTATTTTATTAAAGGCTCAAAGTAAGTTTTTAAAAACTGTCCGTTACGCTTAGAAAACCAATCGATTGTATGATAATTATCAGTATTATATAAATGAATCATTACTTTTTACCTTCATCATATTTTCAATTCGCTTTAACTTTTTGTCCGAAGTAACGATGTCATAGGGTGTGAAGTGAAACTGTGGAATTACTAATTGATAATGTTTCCACAATTTTTGCAACTCAGTTAAAACAAGGTCTTTAACTACTTCTTCATCACTTTCTACCTTCAACTTAATCTCTACTAAGTTGAACTCCCGCTGTATAACCTTATATTCTAAAATCTGATTTGATGAGATCATGATAGATTTTCTAATAAAATCTGGAAATAAACATGTTTCTTCATTTGTTAATAAATTTTTCCCATAAAAAAGATCATCAGAACGGCCATCTATCCGTTCTAATGCTAAAAAATGTGACCCGCAGGGACATGCAGTCTTTCTCTCTATTAATATGTCATTCAAACGATATCGAATAATCGGTTGTGTTTTCCTAGTAAAGTCTGAAATAATTGGTACAAATATTCCGAGTTCCTTGTTAATATACTCTTTTTGAACTGCGATTAAATCCTCATTCATATGAAGAATTCCAAATGCACATGTAGCAGCTAAAAATCCTTCAGTCGCTTGATATACTTGATGCAAAGTTTGTTGAAAAATGTGTTCTATATATGTTTTGTCAAGATCTTCTAGTACTTCTGCTACCGATATAATTTTTTCTGGAGAAATACTAATAATCATTTTATCCTTCCATGTGGCAATCATTCTTAACATCGAAGGAGGTGCAATAATAATCGAAGGTTTAAGCTGATTTAATCTTTCAATATGATTAGGAAAGGAATCTAACAGATCAAAGTAGTGAAAGCTGATTTTTCCGCTTTCTGTAGACTCATAAAGATTACTATTTGCCCTGAGAAAAAAGGCAACCTTATGTTCTCTGAAAATACTGCTTGGTAACATCTTTGCAAGAACCGTTCCGGCCCACATTGCCTCTTCCCTGCTGCTTACTAGAAATAGGCCTCGATTTCCGCTTGTTCCAGAAGAAAGACCTATTGAAACATTTCCTATTCTAGGTGAAAAATCCCTAGTTTCTTCCGCATCAAAAGCTAACTGAAAAGCTTTTTCTTTCTTAATTCCGACGGTATTTAACTCATTAAAAGAGTCCATCATATCAGATTTTGTGATGATAGGAAGGGATTTCCAGTTATGATGGTTCAGTTCATCTTGATAGAGTTCTTTATAAAAGGTAGAATGCTTTAAAACAAATTTTATATGTTTTTTCATTTTTGTGTCATGAAAAGCAAGCAATTTTTCCCGAGAAGTAAAACTCCTACCATACTTTGTAAGAAAATACTGTTTGAGTAATAGTGATTTATTCATAAGTAATACCCTCTTTTGCAATCTCCCATGTTATTTGACAGTGAGTTGGCAATATTTCAATATGATGATTATGCTTAAATAAAAGATGTAACTTTTTAATATTCTGTTTATAAGCGTCAATATCTTCAATTAATAAATGGGCTATACGATGAGGGAAAATCATTTCTTCAAAAGCAGTACTTTGCCAAACAGCATCAGCACAAAGAAAGATTTTTTCCCACTTCTCAGATTCACAAATATTCCAAGCTGACCCACTGCATGACCTGTTAAGTCAACAGCAATGATAGAATCATCTCGAAACACATCAAAACCTTCCATGAATGGATGATAACTTTCACTTAAAGTTAGTAAAGGGGCTTCATCAATAAAAGAAACTCTCTCTGTAAAATCTTGAGGCAGTAAATCAAGCAAACAGCCTTTTGTTAGAGCTCTCAGCTTGCTTAGTTTTTTGATGTGATTATATGCTTTTTTAAAAGTTAAAATTTTTGCGTTTGGGAAATCCTTTAATCCCCCAACATGATCTCCGTGGAAATGAGAAAGAATGATCATGTTAATGTCATTGTGATCTATGCCTTGTTTCTTTAATTGATTTTTAATAGATAGTTCTTCTGAAAAGAAAACAGGTGTTAAATTTGCGTAAATGGAATATGGAAATGCCCTAGTAGCTTCTAAAAAATAGGAAGCATATCCTGTGTCAAACAAGATATAGCCATGTGTTGGATGCTCTAATAAAGCAACTGTGGCTGGAAATTTTATTGGTTTTAATGATTGTTTTGGATTCACAATTTTTTCTGGATGTGTACAATACCCACAAGCAAAAATCTTTACCATATTAATGAACATTTGACTTCCACCAATCTACAAATTCCTTCGTGCCATCTTTAACAGAAACCGCCGGCTTATATCCTAATTCACTCTTTGCCTTTTCAATTGAAAGTGTTTGAGATTGAGATAAAACACTAACTGTATACCTCGTGAGTAGCGGCTCTTTTCCAAAAAGAAGAAGTTTCGAAACATACTCAAGTGATGTTGCTAAATGAAAAGCTTTTTTATATGAAATCTGTTTATAAGAAAAGGACCTGCCTAGTTGTTTCATTACTGTATCAATCATAGAATATAACTGAACTCTTTCACCATTTGTAATATTATATTTTTGCCCCAACGTTTCAGATCCAGAGTTCATACATAAAAGGATTGCATCTACAGCATTATCTATATAAGTCAAATCAATAACAACATCACCAGACCCGACTTTAGGGAACATCCCCTTTTCACAAACCTTGATAAGTCTTGGAAAAATAGCCTGATCACCAGGACCAAATAAAGCTCTAGGTCTTATTGTTATGGTTGGTAATCCTTCTATAAAAGCCTGGTCTACTTCTTTTTCTGCAAGAAATTTGGTTTTTGCGTAATGGTTAACGAATTTTTCTGGTAAACTATCATCTTCTTTCACATCTTTACGCTCGTCATAGTGAAAATATAAACTTGGTGTTGAAACATGAACCAAGCGACTCACATTCCACTTTTTACAGCCATCAATTACATTTTTTGTACCAATAACGTTCGCTTGATAAAAGTCGTTATACTTGCCCCATGGAGATGAAAGTGCTCCACAATGAATAACAAAATGTTGATTTTCACACAACATCATGATATCATCACGATTTTCCAAATGACATGCATTAAATTTAATCCCTGAATTCGAAAGAGAGTCCCCTACTAGTTGGTTTCGTCCTGTCCCTGTGACATTGTATCCAATCGAAGCAAGATGAAGCGCTACTTTTCTTCCTAAAAAACCAGTAGCTCCAGTTACTAGTACATTCAAATCGTTTCACCATCCCAACTTATATCTATGGTGGATTGTTCCATAAGAGAAACTTGATTTCTTCTGCTTTCCTTCCACATCTTATATAAACTAATTATTTGATAAAAGTAAGGCCCAAGGTCATTGCTTGTAAACGTAATGTCCTTATAGGAAAAAAATACTTCTAACAATCTCCTCAGTTGACGTAGACTTTTTACTTGTTTCCATCCATATAAAAACACGGCCAACTTTATCGCTTCTTTTTGATCCTTCCTAGGATAAAGAATTGATTTTGCATCTGTGAATAGATAAGCCAATTCCTTATCAAATAAATGGAGACCACTTGTCGCTCTAGGGTTACATTCTATCGGAAAGGCGACTCCATTTTCATGTATGATAAAGTCAAAAGATATCTGTCCTGAGAAATTAAGTTTCTCAACCACTTTACGTGCAAACCGTTCAATATCAGGTCTGTTTTCATGTTTGAATGAGAGAGTTGCACCTAAACCTGCTGTGAATTCACTTTTGTAAGTAGAATGAGCAAGTACTTTTCCATCTTTGGCAACGGTATATGAGCAATATTGCTTGCCATCAATTTTTTCTTGTACTAGCCAGCTTCCATCCTTTTTTATATGGTTAGATATTTGACCAACAGATTGTAGAAAAATTATAGATTCAGAGAATCTCGAATAGACCTTTTTTAAAAGAGCAGATTCGTCTTCGAATTGAACTAAATTTACATGATTAGATAGCAAAGCTGTCTTTGGCACTTCAAAGCCCAAGTCCTTTACAAGTTGAATAAACTCATATTTATTATGTAGAAGTTTTATTTTATCAAAGTCATCAACAAACACATTACAAAATGGGGTCAGCTTATCTTTATATCTAGAAATATAAAAAACTTCTTCAGATGTTGGAATGATCAATGTAATTTTTTGTTGCTCAATTATTTTGATTATGGACTTGAATCAATTTCATAATGTATCATTTGTTACCAAAAAACGTATGAGTTTTACCTTTATTAGTATTTTTATCCGTGTATTGTTTATTAACAAGTTCAGGATGAAGAAAAATGTTCGTTTTTTGATTTAAGAGTTATTATTATGAAATTAACTCACTTTATAAAACTTTTTGTATCTTTCTTTGGTGAAGGAGTTAAGATGAAATTTTTTATACTATTAGAAACCTTTGTTAATGGATATGAAATACAATCAGTTGCATAAACTTCGAACCCTGCCTCACTCATTAGCCGACACAAATGGAGCGCAACAGGTGCTCTGGCACCGGTTACTAAAACTCTTTTTCTAGTATTCAAGTAAAATACCTCCAATTGAAAGCCCTGCCGAAGTCCCTAACAGTAAAATAGTATCACCTCTTTTAATACGACCTTGAATTACCGCTTCATGAAGAGCAAAGGGAATGGATGCTGCAATCATGTTCCCATAACGATCAATAATGTTCATAAATCGTTCTTCTTTTACACCTAATTTTTTTCGAATAATCTTCATAGCAGATGCGCTTGCTTGATGAGGAATAACCATATTAATATCTGCAATCGTTAAACCAGTCCCTTTAAATAATCGATCCAAAAAATCTGGTAAAAGCTTATACGATAATTTAAAAATAGCTCTTCCGTCCATATCAAATAAAAACTCTTCGGCTGTTTGTTCACTATAAATACGTGGATGAAGCTTTGTTCCTCCACCTCTTATTTCTGATAAATGAGCTCCCTCACTATATGTTTCCATATGTGAGCTCAAAATTTTGGAAGTATTGTTAGCAGCTGATAAAACCACCGCTACTGCTCCATCACCAAATAATATACTACTCTCACGTTGTTTCCAATTTAGTCCAACGGAAGAAATTTCAGAAGAGACAATTAATACTTTTTCATATTTACCAGCATCTACAGCATATGACACCATATCGAGTGCAGACACAAAGCTTAAACAGGTTGAATTAACATCAAAACAAGGAATTCCAGAGCTTTGAAGTCCTAAATGCTTTTGTATTAATGAAGCATTACATGGAATAGCCTGCTCATTTGTCCCGCTTGCACTAATAATACAATCAATGTTTGATAGACAAAGACCAGCATTCTCAACCGCTTTATTAGCCGCCTTTGCCCCCATATATGTAGCAGTTTCATCACTTACAAAATAGCGTTGTTTAACCCCTGATTTTTTCTCTGACCAACCGGGCTCTGCGCCAATCATTTTATCAATTTCTGTTGACTCTATTACTCTTTTTGGTAAATACGAACCCATGCCAACTATTTTCACTTTACGGTTCATTATGGCTGCACCTCATTATTTAAAACTTACTTTTTGTATGAACTAGGAATAATATCTTATGTCATTTTACCTCTTTTCTTAAAAATGGAAAATATATGTTCGATAACATTAAGAAATATTTTTTTGAAAAACTAAAATAACCTTTAGCTTTTATCGGCTAAAGGTTATTTTCTAGCGTATATCAATAAATAGGTAAAGCTGATGATCAATGGGAAAAGAAAAAGTTCGGACACTCTCACTTGTTTCAATATCACTATATACATCAGATAAAATCCCTTTGTTCTCCTCATCCATCCTTATAAGATTTTCAATAAAAAAAGGACGCCAGCTCCAATTTCTCCCTTTTAAAGCAGGTAAGAGCATCCAATCTTCATTAACTCTCATTCCATTCGAAGTCATTTGATACCCATTTTTATCCGTTATATAGATTCTAAAACACTCTTCTTTTAGGTTCACAGCTATCTTATATAACCATTCATCTAAATTATGATCAATTGGTACAGACTGTGTTAAAGAGTTTAATTTTTCATTTAACAGATGAGATAACTGATAATCTAACTTATACTTCTTTCGTTCCAGTTCTATAAAATGATAGATATCTTTCTTAAATCGTTCTTTAAGGATGTTTTTTTCTATTAATATACCTTGAGGTTTTGAAAAGAAGTATCCTTGATAATACCTTGCATTTTTACTCCATGAATAGTAAAATTGATCACTATTCTCAATACCTTCGAACAATAACTCTGCCCCAATTTTTCTAGCTAGTAAAGATAACGAGTATAATACCCCATCATAAGATGTTGTTTGTTGGTTGCTTTTTAAAGCATGAATATCTACTTTTAATATGTCTGGCTCAAGCATTCCAATTCGATCTAAATTACTTGCTCCAACCCCAACATCATCAATTGCAATCTTTACACCTAAAGCTTTTATTTTTTGACATAGTGCGGCAACCATTAACATATCTCCATTAACATTATGTTCAGTTAATTCTATTACTATTTTTGAAAGCATAAGACCACGTTCACGAAAGGTTAAAAGCCTGGAAAGAAGACCTTCCCCATTATCAATCATCACATAATTTGCATTCACATTTAGAAACAGTAGAACATTTTCTTTATTATTAAGTATGATCTCCAACGCCTTTTCATGGATAAATGCATCCACCTCAAGACTAAATTCCATTGGTATCGTCGGGTCATGAAAAAAAGGACCTAAACTCACTATCCCATCATCTGTTTCGATTCTAGCCAAAACCTCATAACCGATAATTGTATGACTATCTGCACTGAAAATGGCTTGAAAATAGGGAATAACTTTATTTAAATTTGTCATAACTTCTAGTGTATTCATCTGTATCAGCTCCGATAAATTTAAAAACCATGTCACTAATTATAACACAAATTTGTCACATGTAGTACATATTTACGACACCTATACAAATAAAGCCAGTCACATACATTTGTATTGTATCTATAATTAATTCACCTTGATATAGCTGTTTTTTTCACCTTCCTCATCAATGATGAATTTTTATATATTGGATAAGAGATGGTTGTGAAAAGTAGAATCCCTCCAGATAGGATCAATGCAAGTAGGATATTGATTGAACCTGCAATAAAGCCCCCAAGAAGGGTTCCGGCTAATAAAAACAAATTGAAAATAGAATAAAAAATGGCCGTTCCTCTTCCTCTAATAGACTCAGGTAAATATTGTAGGAAGATCGAACTTGTCGGGACCATCAATAAAGCATTGGCTAAGCCGGTAATGAAACTCCATCCCCCTAGTATGTAGAAGACTGACTGACTAAACATTACATCTAATTTTATTATTCCATAAATACTGACAACACCTAGACCAAGTGTGCCAATTGCAATATATAGTAATTGGTAATGAACAATTTTTTTCATAGCATAAGAACCTACGATTGCCCCGATTACCGTTCCAAATGCAAATACCCCTTCTAAAATACCGAACTCTATATTAGATACTTGAAAATATTGAAGCAATACAGCTTTATAATTTGTTAAAAACATACCATAACCAATCAGAACCGGGAACAACAAAAGTATCATAAATAATAGAATTGGAGTTTTGATCATCTCCCTAACTCCAGTCCAAAGATTATTAAAAAATGAATTTGTGTTATATTCTTTTTTTTGACCTTTTAATATTTTCAAACTGAATATTAAACATGCAGAAATGATATAGGATGATGCATCAAGTACAAATACTAAACTAGGTGATTGAAAAGCTAATAATAAGCCAGCTAATACAGGTCCTACTAACTTAATAACAGCAAGCGTTGTTTGAAACAAAGCAATACCACTTGGTATACGATCTATTCCAACTATTATTGGTATTGAGGCCATTCTCGCTGGTTCAAAAAACGCTGTACCTATCCCTTGTAAACAAGTGAGACAAATCAAAACGAGTGGTTTATCAACGAATAGAATCATACCTAACACCATGATGCATCGATAAACATCCGAAAAAATCATCATTCTCCGACTAGAATATTTTTCTATTAAGGGTCCTATTAATGGTCCAATGATTACAGCAGGAAGTAATTGAGCCACAAAAACAAACCCGATTAACAAAGGGTTTTCCACAGTTGTACCAACTAGGTATAAAACAGTTGTTACCGTCATTGCATCCCCTAAAAATGACACAACAACTGACAACCAATACCTTAAATAGGTTTTATCTTTAAGTAGTTCAATCACACGCAAATCCCCCATTCACAATTATCTGTTATTATTAATTTAAACCTGAAACACAATAACTAAAAAGTGAAAAAACAAAAGAAGTATTGCACCTTTTATTAGGAGGATATATGAAACAGATTGAACACCTTTTAATCTTAAGAAATAAATTTGATAACTTTGACAATAACGAAGAAATTGCGATCACTCTTAAGGAAGTTGCTGAAATACTTTCAATTTCCGAAAGAAATGCAAATTACTTAATAAAAAAATTAAGTATAGATCATAAATTAATATGGGTTTCTGGTAGAGGTCGTGGAAAAAAATCAACACTCCTTTTCTTACAAGGATTCATTGAATCAGCAGAAGAATATGTAGCTAAAATGGTTTCAGAAGAAAAGATAATCGATGTTGTAAATTTTATTAATGCCTCTTATTTGAACGAAGAAGGACGGAAGAGTTTATATACCATCTTATCAATAAAGCTTGGTCCCAAAATAGAGAAATCAAAAGACGATTTCACAAACGTTATAAAGATATTATTATCACAAGAAATTACTACATTAACACCTATGGATGTTCTTCTGTACTCAGAGGCTCATTTAGTAAAGGAAATATATAGCACACTTGTTACCTATGATCATCGTGAACAAAAATTAAGTCCTGGCTTAGCATATACATGGAGTTATGATAACAATGAAAAAAAATGGACTTTTTACTTAAGAAAATCTGTTATGTTCCACCGGGGCGAAATACTTACAGCTTCTGATGTGAAATTTACATTCGAGTACCTGCTTACGGTTGGTAAACATACAAGTATCGCTCCCCTACTCGATGACTTATTAAAGGTAGAGATACATAATGAACACACTATATCCTTCTACTTGAAGGAGGAAAACCTGTTTTTCCCAAGGGTGTTAACTTCCTTTCACTGTTCGGTTCTTCACCATTCATATAAAAAACATAACCTTCCAAACGGAACAGGCCCTTTTAAAGTGATGGAGCATTCCAAACATTTTATTCGTCTAGTAGCCTTTGATTCTTATTTTCGAGAAAGACCATTAATTGATTCGATTGATATTTGGATGCAAAAAAGCAACGATGCTCCTAATAATGCTTCAACACTGGAGATAGGTGAAAACCAACAAAAGTCTGTTATCCACAAACAAAAATTAGAAGGAAGTCGTTTTCTATTATTTAATCAGACAAAAAACGGCTATCAATCTAATAGTTACTTCCGTTTGTGTATAAAACATCTCATTAATCCAAGTCATTTAGTGAATGAGCTAAATGGAAACCGACGTATACCAGCAACAAGTTTTCTAACATCATATAGTAAAAAAGTTAACAGTGATTCACAGCATTTGGACATTGCTGAAAATTTTTTACAAAAAAGTCATTATGCTGGTGAGATTATTAAGCTTTATTATTTTAACCTTAATGAAGGGTATGAAAGTGCATGCTGGATCCAAAAAGAAGCAAAAAAGATTGGGTTGAACATTTCCCTTACGCCGATTTCGTATGACAACCATGAGACAATATCTAATTCCGATTTCGTTTTGCTATCAGTTATATTGGATCGTGATGTTGAGGTTGGATTATATACACTCTTCAAAAGTGATCATTCGTTTATTAGAAATTTCTTTAATAATGAATCAAAAAAGATTATTGATACGAAGCTTGCTTTGATGAAATTAAAAAATAACAAAAATGAAAGAATATCTTATTTCTTACAAATTGAAGAAATTCTAATGAAAGATCATACTATTCATTTTCTTTATCACGCAACAAATACACTGCATTACCATTCATCTTTAAAAGGTGTATCTTTTGACTCTTACGGATTAACTAACTTTCATTCCATTTGGATAGATCCTCTGGAGTTATAAATTTAGGTAGTTTGAAATTGAAACAATACAAAAACATCTTTCGTTGTATATGTGAAGAATCAAAACAAAGGGAGATGGTTTATTTGCATAAATGGAAAAGCCTAACTGCAACAATCGTAACAGCATCAGCTTTATTTTTAGGGATACCTTCTACTGGAGTGAATGCCCAGGAAAGTTTAAATTATGAAATTTTTGAACTTTCCTCGATTCTAAAAGAAGGATCAAAAGGAGAAGATGTAAAAATTATGCAACGGGCTTTAAATAAAGCAATAGGCGCAGAATTATCTGAAGATGGTATTTTTGGACCAAATACAACAAGAGCCGTACTTGCCTTTCAAAAAGCAAAAAATAAGTTAAAAGCCGATGGAATATATGGACCAAATACACATGCTGCTCTGTCAAAAGAGGTTAATTCATTTGGATTTGATGAAAAAAATCTAAAGCTGGGTAGTAAGGGTGAAGCGGTTAAAACCCTACAAAAAGGTTTAAAAGATATGAGTTATAACGTTGTCATTGACGGTATCTACGGCCATCAAACGAAAGAAGCTGTCATTCAGTTTCAAAAACGATTTCCAGAGCTTATTAATGACGGAGTTTTTGGACCTAATACAAAAGCGGTTATGGAAAAAGTTTTAAATGAATAGTTTTTCAGTTATAGTTGCTTGACTTAACGAAACGAAACCTCCGTAAAAATACGGAGGTTTCTTGTCATCTTTACGCCTACAAGTTATTAAATACCTTATCAAAACCTGCTTTTGAACGTTTTAAAATATCTTCTATTGATTGTGTGGCTTGTTTAGAGGTTAAAACTTCTTGAGCTATAGGTCCATTATAACCCGTTTTCTTTAAACTCTTAAGAAATAATTCTAAATCAATAATGCCCTCACCAGTGTACAATCTTTCATTATCCTTTAGTTCTTCAACAGGTAAATTTGCAGCATCATTTATATGAACATGAACGATTTGACTTTCATTTAAATTGGCAATATCTTCACTTGATAAACCTGTTGTATGCCAGTGATATGAATCTAATAATAAGCCTACATTCGGTAGACCTATCGCATCAATTAGACTTAATGTTTCCTCTTGTGTCCATATAAATGGGTTTTTCCATGTATCTCTTAAATGATGTGGACCAACGTATTCTAATCCAAGACGGATATCATAAGCATTTAAAATTTCTGCACAAATTCTTAAACGATTAACAGCTAGGCTCATTAAGTGCGCAGACTTTAAGTCTGTTGATGGCAATATATATGTGCAGCAACGTGAACAGCCAAGTTCTTTTGCTGCTTGCGCCTCCAAAATAAGATTAGGTAAGCTGCTTGAAAACTCTTCATCAGATTTTCTCCACTCAACCGAAAGCCCAATTGAACCAAATACAACATCGTTTTCACTTAGTATTTGTTTTGCATACTCCAAACCAAATGAATCAATAAAACTATTTGCATCTAAATCAACAGATTGAAATCCATATTCAGCCGCTAATTCAATGAATTGCTTATCATCCTTCAGATTCCCTAACCCAGCTTTCGTTAATCCCCTTAACATGAAAGTCAACTCCTTGTTATATTCCCCAATACAGAGGAGTACCGTAAAAGTTAGATATTCCAATCCAGGACTACTTCACGTCCTGTTTTTGATGATTCATAAATGGCATCAAGAATAAGATTGTTAGTTAACCCTGTCATTGCTGATGTGATAGGTTGATTCCCATTACGAACACATTCAACAAAATGTCTACTTAATTGAACACGATCTTCTTCTTCATTTGCTTCTGGAGAAAGCTCAATATCAATTGGGCGGTCGAATTGTTCTGTAAGAATTTTGGCACTATTGCCACCTAACGATGCTCCTCCTTCAGAGCCCATTAAATGAATAAACGGTTCATTGCTTGTGTCCATGTTTACTGCCCAACTAACTTCTAGAGTTAGCGTTGATCCGTCTTCCATTTTAATCAATGCTGTTGCTAAATCTTCAACATCATATTGACCTTCCCAGTTTGGAGTCCCCCAATTACCAATTCCTTTTTTCTTTGGACCAAATTCAGCATATGTTGAACCGAAAACGGATACTGGCTTTGGATTTCCCATTAAATATAAAGCTAAATCCAGCATATGAACACCGATGTCAATTAACGGACCTCCCCCCGCTTCTGATTTTGTCGTAAACCAGCTTCCCCAGCCGGGAATTCCCTTACGGCGGAACCATCCTGTTTTTGCATGATAAATTCTTCCTAAAGCACCTTTTTCAGCTTGTTCCTTTACTTGCTGAATATTCCACTGCCAACGCATCTGGTGACCTACCATTACAACCTTACCTGATTCACGTTGTGCTCTCACAATATCTTTAGCTGCTTCACTGTTAATGCCCATAGGTTTTTCAACTAGCACATGTTTTCCCGCTTTTAAAGCCTGAATTGCAAGTGGTGCATGCCATTTGTTAGGGACACCGATTATAACAGCATCTATATCTGAATCATGGATTAATTCCTCAGCACTACTAAACACTTGCTTTACCCCGAATTCTTTTGCTCTTTGTTCAGCTAATGGAAGATAAGCATCAGTTATACCTTGAAGCACCACATCTTCACTTAATTTTGAAAATGTTGTTAAATGAACACTTCCTATAGCACCCGCACCAATTATTCCAAGTCGAATCATTTGTGTTTGCATCGAATTACCTCCATTTTATGTAATAAATTATATCTACCTTAGAAGATTTCTATAATAAATCAATAACAGCGTTTACAATTATGATAAAATAAAAGATAAAAAAATACTGATCAATTTTTCATCTATTTATCTCAATTCTTCTGATAGGAGGAAACGTTACTATGACAAATTACCCGATGTATTTATCTGAGTACCCTAATATGAATACAACATTTCCATTCCACCTATCAATAAACAATATTCACACAAGTTTTCCATCTCACCGACACGACTATCTTGAGTTTTCTTTAGTGATTGAGGGAGAAGGTTTTGAAATCATTAATGGAAAAAAGCATCGCATGCAACCCGGTACATTTACATTTATTTTACCCTATCAAATTCATGAAATTATATCAGCCAAAAACACTTCACTCATTTTATTTAATTGTGTTTTTGATTTAAGAGTCTTACATGATCTGGATTTACAAAGCTTATTATCAGATACAGATCAATTGTCAATTGAACCTTATATCGCATTAGGTGTTGAAGACTTTATACATATAAAAAAAATGCTTCATGACATGCTTATTGAATATAAAGATAATAAACCATATAAACATATTTTATTAAAGGCAAAGTTGGCTGAGGTCATTGTTTTATTTGAACGTATTCGCAAGAGAAATCATTCAGTTACACTCAAGAACTCAAACTCAACAAAGAAAAAGGTAATATGGGATGTTGTCCACTATATCCATCTTCAATATCATGAAGATATTAGCCTATCAAGTCTTTCTAAGAAATTTCACGTCAGTATTCCCTATTTAAGCGAGTTATTTAAAGAACAACTTGGTCAAAATTTTGTTCATTTTTTACATGAAGTACGAATTCGCCACGCATGTAGTTTATTAACATCCACTACTATTCCAGTTACTGATATCGCATTAGAAGTAGGTTATCGAAGTTTTCAAACCTTCTCTCGTGTATTCAGAGAACAAAAAAAACTTACTCCTACAGCTTATAGAAAATCTCAAGCTTCTCTAAGGCAAGAATTAAATGTCCATAAAAATGAAAACTCACCTCTTGCATAGCAAGCAAAAGGAACTCAATATCTTTTTTCTGACCTGATGCAATAGGAAAAGAGCATACCAAGTAAGTATGCTCTTCTCCTATTATCTATTCGATAATGCATCCTTTAAATAATTAATGCTTATTTCGATACTTTCTAATGGAGAACGTTTACATTTATCTTGCTCAATAACCATCCATTGAACCTGAGCCTGCTCAATGTTATCTAAAATACCCTTGATGTTTACTCCACCTGTTCCTAACTCAGCAAATGCTTTCTCATCGTCTGTTGTCATATCTTTTAAATGAATTAACGGCATACGACCTTTATACTTATTCATCCAATCAACAGGATCTTGCCCTGCTAATGTTAACCAATAAACATCTAGTTCAGCTTTAACAAATTCTGGGCTCGTTTCATCATAAAGTCTTTCAAGATGAGAACGGTCATCGCTTTTTTCTAATTCAAAATCATGATTATGATAGCTTAACGAAATTCCCTCTTGAAGACTTCTCTCTCCAGCTTTGTTTAAAAACTTAGCAAGTTGATCATATTCAGACCGTCTTTCCTCAACAAGGTAAGGGCATACAATATTTTTACAATTAAGTTTTTTTAAATACTCTAATTCAGCCTCAAGATTTTCTTCCATTCTTTCAAGTGAAACATGACTACTAACTGCTACTAAACCAAGTCGGTCAAGTGTGCTTTTTAAATCTTCAGCATCTTTTCCATAATAACCTGCTAATTCAACACCATCAAAGCCGAGTTCAGCTACTTTTTCTAAAGTACCATAGAAATCTTTTTCACATTCTTCTCTTAAAGTAAATAATTGTACTGCTATTGAATTGTTCATCTCGTTCTCCCTCTCTTAACATAGTCTCTTTGTTATCATACACCAAAATAAACCTAATTTCACATTCAAATACATTTTGGGGAATTTTTCTCTCTACATATTTAAAAGCTTGTACTGTTCCTATTTCATTTCCATTATGTTACATAACCCATCTAAATATAGTATTTTTTATATGAAAAGTTTATGGTAACCTTCCCTTTTTTATTTGTGATATTGCCTACATGTTTTTAAACCCTAATGAGAACTATAGTTATGTACTAAATTAAATGGAGGGATAAAAGAATGCAAAATCAAATGAATCAACAAGTAATGATGCAGCAATCTCCTAATATGCAACCTAAAATGAATCATGGTGGACATGAAATGTTTGAATCACAAGAAGTAATTTCAGGAATGATTGGTATGTTGGATCAATATCTAATGTACAGCCAATTTATAAAGGATCAAGAACTAAAGAATATTCTTCAACGTCAATATTCCTTTATTAGTGACTGTTATAACATCATGGTTGAATCCTTTTCAACAGGTAATAAACCTTCGCATTCTACAGAGGTCTTTAATATGCAACAAAGTAATGATGTTTTTTATGGTCTAAAGCCTTCTCAACCCCAAAAACCTGTTCAGTCTATAAACGAATTAGGAGACCAATGTGTATCCTCATTTATGCTTGGTCAATGTAAATCAATGGCTGGCTTATTAAGCATGTCAGCTTGTGAAATTACAAACCCTGTTTTACGTCGAGTTGCAGCTGACAGTGTACCAAACTTTATTGAAATGGCTTATGAAATTTTCTTATATCAAAATAAAAATCACTATTATCAAGTTCCACAACTTCAACAACAAGATATGAATCAAATGCTAGGTGCGTATACGACTACACAGAATACGCAAATGAGTCAGCAAAATAATAATATGATGATGCAGTAAGTAAGAATTTGTAGTCTTATCATTCCCCCCTACTATTTCCTGTTTACAGAAAATAGTACTTATGATATTTTATTAAATAGTTCCTTCCGAATCATTCGCGCTTGTTGCGGGACACTTAACCAATGTACGGATCGGAAGGGACTAGAGCGGCAAACATTTTGTTTGCTGCTTTCTTTTTGTCATCAAAATAGTGCCAAACTACATATTATCTGCTATTATTATAAGTATAGAGAACAATCTATAAAATGAATTCTAAATTGGTGTTTTTTCAGGAGGAACAAGTATGTCGGGTACATATGAATTTGTTTATTTACCAACCGATGTTGGAACGATTCGTATTGATATTTTTTATAAACATTCCATGTTTCATGTTCAAGCTGAACTAAATGATTTAATGACCTCTTCTTATGACCGTAAAAAAGTAGAAGCTGTGAAAAAATCATTACTCCTCTTAGCAAAAGAACATCATGCATTTGGGCATCATGAATAGAAAAATATAAGATGCTTTCTTTTTCAAACATTAATATGCTTATAAAATTAATCGATATAACTGGTAGTTATACATCTAATTTCAGGTGTTCTAGCTGCCTATTTTTATGGATTTGACTAACAAGGGGTGATTAAGAATGATGTTAGAAGGTTGGTTTCTTTGGTTCATATTATTTTGGGTTGTTTTTCTAGTTTCAATGTTAGCCATTGGTGGTTTTTTTATGTTTCGAAAATTTTTACAAAGACTACCTAAAGAAGATGGTAAATCAGATCTTGATTGGCAGGATTACTATTTAGAAAAAACCCGACATTTATGGAATGAAGAAGAAAAAATTCTATTAGAAGAGTTAGTAGAACCCGTTCCAGAACTATTCCGTGATGTAGCCCGGGCAAAAATAGCAGGCAGGATTGGGCAACTCGCTTTAAAAGAAAACGCAAAAAAGATTACCTTAGATTTAATAATACGTGGTTATATATTAGCTACCCCTAAACGGGATCATAAGTTTCTTATGAAAAGATTGAAAGAAAAACAAATAGATTATTCCCCTTATAAAGCTTTGTTTTAAAACAAAAACCCGAAATCATATGATTTTCGGGTTTTTCGTTGTGCTTTATTCAAGATTATGTACGAATATTTGTAGAAGCATTATGTTGTTTATGGATCTTTTGAAAAGACCGGTACATTGCGATTCTCCAAGGAACAATCATTCCAAAAGCAAGGATCCAAAACATACCACTTAACTCTCCAACATCAATAGAATTACTTAAATATGACTTCATAATAATTCGAATAATGAGTAAACCAATTAAAATAAAGGCAAATGCTTTCGAACGCTTTAAGTATATTTCATTATCCCTAATTTCAAATTTAGAAGTCTTAATTAAAAAAATAGAAAAAAACATTCCAACAAAAAGAGCTTCAAAGAATTCAGCTGCTGTTACCCTAAACAAGGGATGAAGAAACATTAAAGCACCAGTACTCATAAAAAGCGGAGGTAATATAATTTTTTTGGCTGTAGCCGGCTTTTTGGCAGACTTCATTCGAATAAATAAAACAATTACTGCCATGACTACAGCAATAATAGAAGAAGCAATAGTTATCAAAAATATCAATCCTTTACTAGACCGCTGCTAGTTTTAGTATATACGAAATTCATCTATATAAATAGATGATCTTACATTTTTCACTCTTGATCTTAGAAATTCCATTCTCCACGGTTGAAAAATAAAAACCATTTAAGAATAACTTAAATGGTTTTTGTCTCATTATCCCAGTACCCTTCCGACTGCTTCAAGTACACGATTTTCATCAAAAGGTTTTACAATAAAGTCCTTTGCTCCTGCTTCTATAGCTTCAACGACCATTTTTTGCTGCCCCATCGCTGAACACATAATAATTTTTGCATCGGGATATTTTTCCTTAATCTCCTTAAGGGCTTGTATACCATTTTTTTCTGGCATTGTAATATCAAGGGTAACTAGATCAGGTTGTTCTTTTTCAAAAAGAGTCACTGCCTCTAATCCATTTTCCCCCTCACCAACAACCTCATGGTTAGCCTTTATAAGTATATTAGATAAAGTCATTCTCATAAACTTGGCATCATCAACAATTAATATTCTAGCCATGCCTAGTTCCTCCTCAAACATGATAAAGAAAGCTTGAAAACTTTCTTATTTGAAGGCGATTGACAGTTGACTTAATTGTGGACTTTTTTCCTTTAGCCTACAATGCAATATCAGTCACACTACTTCCATTATATCAAATTTCACAACATAATATAGTTAAAATGACAATTTATTAAAATTCATTTAAGCGATATTAAAAACCTGTAAAACCACCAAAAATTCGTGTTAAAAAGATAATGATAGAGGTCATGATATCAAAGAATAATAATATTCCCATTACAATCATGATATATCCTCCTATCTTCATTATTTTCACATTATGTTTTTTGATCCATCCTAGTTTTCCAATAAAGAAAGAAAGAACTAAGAAAGGTACAGCAAACCCTAATATATAGGCAATCATATAAATCATAGCTGAACCAGGATTTGTTGCTCCGAGCCAAATAACAGCCGATAAAATAGGCCCTGTACATGGTGTCCAGCCAGCAGCAAAAGCCATTCCAATTAGGAATGTACCCACAAATCCAGCTGGTCTATTCTTAAATTCAAAGCGGTGCTCTTTCATTAAAAATTCAGGTTTAAAGACACCTACAATTATTAATCCAAACACTATAATTAAAATAGCCCCGATTTGACGGATAAAATCTTGATAATTTTGAAAAACCTCGCCTATAAAAGATGTTCCAAATCCAAGCGCAATAAATATTGAAGAAAAACCTATTAAGAAAAAAATTGTATGTAATAAACTTCTCTTTTGTAACAATGCATTTTCTGTTTTTAGCTCTCCTACCGAAACACCTGTAATATAAGATAAAAAAGCTGGGTAAAGCGGCAGACAACATGGTGAAATAAAAGACAGGAATCCTGCTCCAAATGCTAAAAATATATTTACATCAGCCATACTATTCCTCCTAAAAAGAACGTCTTCTCTATTCTAGCAAATGTTTCTTTCTAATATATGTATCAATCTGTGACATTTTTATGTCAATTGTATAACATCTGCCATTTTTTTCTTTTCATTCCACCTATTAACCCTTTATAATATACTCATTGTTATTTTCTATCACAAGAAAAAAATGATATACTTTATGTATTCCAATTTTTTGACAGAAAGGACAAGTTCTCGTGTCTAAACAAGAAATGCTACAACTGATTGAAAAGAAACGAGCTGAGCTTATTGACATTGTCCTAAAGTACGGGCTTAATTCAACCATATCTATAAAATATAGCCAGGAGCTAGATACTTTATTAACTCAATACATTAAAGAGGATTTACCACGTAAAAATCAAGTTTATTCCTAAGAAATGATGAAGCACGCTACTAGGCGTGCTTTAGCTTTATATAGAGAATACTAATTTACATTTTATAAACAACATAAAAACCACTCTTCCATATTGTTTATCAAGAAAAGTGGTTTCTAGTATGTTCGATGTAAGATAAAAGGAGATAAGAGTATAATCTAATCGAAAAATTTTAATTAGATCTATTATCTTTATCTATCTCAACAAGTGGCAAATCCATATAATAATGGACTGGTTACTTTTGCAACTTATTCATCTGTGACATCATTTGATTGATTTTCTTTTGGGATAGTTTTTTCCCATTTGCATCAAAACGTTGATATATAAATTATAATATGTCCGACCATTTTTCCGATAGGAAAAACATACCATAAAATTATTCAATCTGTCCATATATAAGGGGCAGGTTCAAAATAAGCTGCCTTTCTTCTATAGGATTATTCCCCTTTTTTTACTTCAACAAATTTGTCCCTAAGATAATCATTTGATTTTCATAAATAAATTTATCTATTATATAGAAAAAAGCCGAGTGAGTGAAAAGTCTTTTATTTTTCCTTATTTGCTTTTCCAAGAATTATCTGTTATTCTATATAAGAATTATTTTTGTTCGGTATGTAAGGAAAGAAAAAGTTTTTTAAAACTTTCGCCTTTGATATCTAATTGAGCAACTATAGTAATAAATTGTGGATTGAATCCACACAGGAGGCAACAATTATGCAACAAGGTACAGTAAAATGGTTTAACGCAGAAAAAGGTTTCGGTTTCATCGAAGTTGAAGGTGGAGACGATGTATTCGTACATTTCTCAGCTATCCAAGGCGAAGGATTTAAATCTTTAGATGAAGGCCAAAAGGTTACTTTTGACACAGAACAAGGTCAACGTGGTCTTCAAGCTACTAACGTAAACAAAGCATAATGATTAAAGGACTCTATATTAGAGTCCTTTTTTATTTTTCTCTATTTTTTTAGACAATAAAAAACCCCCACTCTAAAATGAATGGGGGGAGGCAAACATACTAAAAGGTATTTCAATGGTTAACTAAGGATAGCATACAATTTGAATAATACCTAATAAAATTAAAAATAGTTTAGAAATAGATATTTAAATCCGAAGATCCGCCCACCTCAAACTAATTTAAGTAAAGAATAAATTATGTAATGTAGAGCTTATTACAACCACTCCACAAATGATGGAATACGTAATTTACCTTGCTTAGTTAGGTTACGATATTTGATGCGGCACTAATAGGTTCAATAATCTTAAATTTATCATTTTCTGAGTTTGTTTTATACATAGAATACAACTCTTTACGTGCTTCAGGTGGCATAAATTCCATTATTCCAGCAGGTCTCCTATCTAGGAATGATAACAGTACACCAAACTCACCTTTACGTATACCTGTAATGTAGACATCATCATATTGAAAGTTTATTACTTTGAGCCAATTGTATGAACGTTTGTTAATTTCATAGGGACTATCAGAACGCTTCATAACAATTCCTTCAAGGTGATTTTGTTTAACAAGGTCAAAGTAAGCATTAGCGTTACCTGGAAGCCACTGTACTACATGGATATGAGGATGAGTAGGAATTACATTATACTGAATAGCTACCTCGGTTGTAATACCATCTTTTTCTCCCTCAATATAAACCGGCTCATCATGAATAACCTCGCGCGTACGGTTTAAATGCTCTACATACGACTTAATTCCGCCCTCATAGTAGTATTCATTTTTTTGCAGCAGTTCTTTACGTTCTAATAATGGAAGGTGAGCGTCTTTTTAATCATTATATTGAATGATGTCAAACACACAATATTATATCTCATACGGCGCTTACCTGGATCTAAAACGTTCCATTGTGGCCTCAAAGTCAGGTTTACCCTGTTCATCAGAAACGACTATTTCACCGTCTATAACAGTACCATTAGGTAAATCTATATTGATTAATTCAGGATAAATCGCTGTGACTTCATTATTTATCAAGGTCTAAATTATATAAATACTTAAAGTAGAGTAAGAAACTGATTTCGAGGGGATAGCTTACGCTATCTCTTTTACTTTCAGTTTCTCCTCATCAAACCGTACGTGAGGTTTTCCCTCATACGGCTTTCCGACGTTCTTCTTTCTTTGGCTTTACGGTTTCTAACGAGCCAATTTCACTAAAATATGTTCAACTTCTTTACTTACGTCCTTTAAGTTTCCATGTTTCTTACGATTATTTCTCTTCTTGTTGTAAAACAAAGTGAGACGTTCTAAGACATACCAATCGATTCGATTGAGCCATTTCTTTCCTAGGGGTGATATTTGGTAATAGTTCTTGAAACCTTGTAGTTTCTTATTTAGTCCTTTCACCAATTCCCTGATGTCTAGATAAAGCTTATTTCGTGGCTCGGTATAGGCTTTTATCTTTGTACGCATTTTCTTCAGTGCGTTCTTTTTTGGTATGTGAGACATTACATGTACGGTACTTCCACCTTTTAATCTCTTTGGAAACTTTCGATTATGAAAACCAAGAAAATCAAATCCATCTATATCATTCCACAGATTAACTAATCTTGATTTGTCTCGATTAATAGAAAGGTCAAGTTTTCCCATTATTGACTGAATGACCTTTATACTTTCCAGTGCCTGTTGTTTGGTTTTACACATGATGACGAAGTCATCTGCGTAACGTATTAATTCTCCTAGGTGATTAAACTTCTCTTGCCATAATCTATCCATTGTGTTCAGATAAATATTTGCTAGTAACGGAGAAATTACACCGCCTTGCGGAGTTCCGGATATTGGATTCCTTATCTTTCCTTCTTCCATAATGCCCGATTCTAGCCATTTCCGAATTAATTTTAAGACCCGTCGGTCGCTAATTCGTTGTTCAAGCAGTTTCATCAATTTGATTTGATTGATGTTGTCAAAATACCCTTGGATATCGACGTCTACTACCCAAAAGCAATTTCTGCTTGCCTTTCTTATTTTGGCTAGTGCTTGGTGAGCATTACGTTTAGGACGAAAACCAAACGAACAGTCATGGAAGTCAGCTTCAAAAATTGGTTCAACGACCATTTTCGTTGCCATTTGTGCCACTCTATCTTTAATGGTTGGTATTCCTAATGGACGTTTCTTTCCATCATCTTTCGGAATATAGGTTCTTAGGACTGGACTTGGGTGATATTGTTTCTCCTTCAATTCTAGATAAAGTTCGTTCATAAACTTCTTCTCACCGTAATCCAAAACGATTTGTTCAATCGACTGTCCATCGACACCTCCACTACCTTTCTTACGTTTCACACGTTGCCATGCCTCCCATAGAATATCAGGACGATAAATTTTGTCATATAAAGCGTGAAATCTACGAGTTGGACTCTCCTTGGCACAAAGATATAACGTCTTCCAGAGTTCTTGAGCTTTTGCACTATTGGTGTAGTTAGCCATTTTCTTGACATTCACTGACTCTTACCTCCTTCTGACATATGAACGAAGTAGGGTACTGGCTTACGCCGTCCTTCCCTAGACAATGTTGTGTTGTCATTGTCATCATAGGTACTATGACCCCCTCCGACTCCCTTTCATCCATCCACCATTTCGTTTGCACTTATAGGTTTCTGTTTTACTTTCTTCCGAAAGTGATGATGAGGGTCTCCCCAGTTCCGTTAACTACTTTCCTAACATGTCGTTCCCCTTATCCCGAGAGATTCTTCGGTGCTGCTCCTCCAAGTTCTTCACACCTTCCATGGTCTTCGCCCATTTACTCAAGGCTCGACTTCTCCTTAGCCACAAACAGTGGATGCTCTTGACGAGACGGCAGGATTCACTTTATGTTACAACCTGTTAGTTTGCTTGCACTCTCAAGAGAGTTACTTTGTCACAGGGCTTCAACCTTAGGATTTCTCCACCAGTTGCCTGTCAGCTACCGAGCGTCTTGGAACTTACTCGGGTCGGACTTTCACCAACTAGCAATTAACGGCTTGCTGGGCACGCAATAAAGAGGAGCACATATTAGTCGTGTATAATATGTGCTCTTTTTTTATTACATAAAAGCGCCCGTTTGTGGAGAATCAATTATTTAGTTTTTTCTCATAACCTTTTCCAACAACTGTCTCTTTATTCAAATCCACATAGACAATAAGTTTGCCTAAAGAATCAGTTTCAGTACCATTAAATATTACTGCATATAGCCTCTTACCGATAAGATTATTGCCAAGCTGTTCACTTAATTCATCATTTACTGTCACTTTTTTTACTGATGAATCTTTTGGAGACACAGGAATTTTATCTTGTTCCTCTTTTGTTAGGCTATTAAAGGCAACCATCTCAATTGGTAATTTCCCCCCTTGAAAAAAATTACATCCACTAATCAACATAGATAGGCAGGCTAAAAGAGAAATCAAAATATGTTTTTTCAAAATCTCACTCCTATAAGGTACTCTATTAATAGTTCTTCTTCTTCGATATGTAAAAGCGATCACTTTCTGCAACAATCGCGCTTTGATGAAGAACAATATTCTTCTATTTTTTTGCATAGTATCGTTGTACTACGCAGAAAAGGATCTTTTGTTTTTCTGGTTTCTAGTTCAACATGAGCACCTGTTAGCTTAAAACTCTCTTTATTAATATAGCGTATTAATACTCAGAAATATTTATAATTTCTTAGTCATAGCCCCGAAGAGTTCTCTTTTTCTTGTTTTTTTAATTCTTCCAATACAGTAGTCTGGTAGGACAATTGTTCACTTCGGAGAATAGCTTGATATGCCTCTGCATATTTTTCTTCACTTATCAGATCATTAAATTGAGAGATTTCATTTAACCACTTCTGTATGAATTCAACATTTCCATCTGGATCCTTTTTCGTTAATTCCAAAGCTTTATTCGCCATTTCTAAGGATTCACTTGGATCAATAATTGTTAATAAATAGGATATGTTTTGGAAACCAGCTGAATCCTCTGGACTTAAGCTAATCACCTTTCGTCTAGCAATGAGTGCTTCATCCCACTTCTTTTGTTCTTCTAGCATTAATGCGAATTGATGCCAAACTAAGCTTTCGTGAGAATATTTCTCTGTTATTTCTTCATAAAGTTTTCCAGCCTTTTCAAAATCTGATTCTTGCGACCATGCTTTCCATGCTTCTTCTAGATCTTCCTTCATTGAAAAAATGGTTTTGTTTAATGTATCTAATTTCACCCCTGTTAGTTGAAAGAAGGACTCTTCAAATGTTCCAGTTTCCTTTTGATGTAGGAGAATGTTCGATAATACCTCTGCATTACCTTGACGTCCTACAATATATTCGATTGCTCTTTGGGCTAAATAATATACATCCGTATTTTCCGATTCAGAATTCCAATTTTCTGATGTATGTAGGTCTGTATACTTTATATTAGTGTTAATTTCTTCTCGGATTTGGATATTATCAACAATTTGATGTCTTATATATTCACATAATCCTTCGTTATACCAAGCTGGAAATTCATCACTATGTATTCCTTTTTCCTTCGAAAATAAGTCAAGAAGAAAATGACCATATTCATGTGCAAACGTACCAATCATAAAGGATTCGCTATCTGCAAAGTTTTCTCTGCTTTGATAAATTATCACTCTTTTATTGGTTGATTCATAAGAGCCACCTATGGTTTCGGTAAAAATAGGGTTTAGCTGATTGAATTCTTTGGAACTACGAAGAACAATTACTTCTAACGTCTCGGTCTTTGTGATTTCTTCTCCAAAAATTTCTTTTTCAAGTTGCGTAATATCTTCCATTCTATTGATAATCTCTTGCACCTGTTTCTCCGTATCAGGATGGTACCTAAAGGTTATATGTTGATGCTCTAAAACAGGGTATTCCTGAATGATTTCCAGTCGCATCTCATCGCTACTTACAATTTCCCCTTGAAAAATTTGAATTTTTTCTTTTGCAGACATTATACCGAACTCATGATGTAACACAAAATTGAATCCCCAAATCCCACATAATAGAATGCTTGTTACCACTACGTAGATAAGGATTAAAGATATGCTAAATCTATTATTCAGTTTCAACCACTTTATACTCCCTCTTACTAAACCTATGAGCGTTAATACAAACAACGCAAACAAACAAATGAACCCTATTAATAAAACGATTGTTCCTATTTCATTGTCTAGAAATAAATAGATTGCCCCTAATAAAATGACTGTTAAAACTAAACCAGATAAAGTAAAAAATATATTTTTAATAAATTGCAAATGAATCCCCCTATAATAAAACCCTACCAGAATATTGATTTGCATTTTTATCTGTTCCACAATTTCATTAGTTGAACAAAACTTCCTTTCGAATCTTTACCTAATTATACCATTTTTTCTAACTCATTTAGTTGTTTCATGTTAAATATTAATGCTCCGTTAGTTTAAGTATAACTCTTCACAGTCTCAACAAATTGATCTTCAACACTCTAGCCTGTTAATTGAATAAGCAGGGAGGGAGAGCAATGTTCTGGGCATAAACTAAAATTTTTTATATACCTCTGCGTAGGCTACTTTTAACTGTTCTCTAAGTTGTTTGTTTTCGTCTTATATCTTGCGAATTTTTCGTTTCAATGACTCCATAAGAGCGTCTTTGTTATTTTCGTTCATTTCACGTTTTATTTGTTTTGCAGTAGGTGATTGTGTTTGTTTTTGACGTAAGATTTCGTTATGCTACTATGGTCTCTATTGTTATAGAGAGTTGCTTTTAACCGGTATTCCTTCTCCATCAATGAGTATGTATCTCTTGCTATTAGGATTCTAAATATATCTCTTGAACCTTCATGTACTTTCCACCTTAATTTCCTTTAATGACCATCCTATTATTTTACGTTTTTTTGTCCTCCAATTTAGATTTGTCATACTAGAGTAAACATAGTTGACATATTTTTTAAGCTTCATATAACTGTTTTAATATATTTAAAAAAGAGAATCTATACCCATTTAATGGACATAATATCCTCTTAAAATAGTTAATCATTATTGTGTCGAGTGTAAATACGTACCTTGTCATTAAACTTAGTCCAAAGTATACTAACACCATCTAATTTTAACTCAGTTATATAAAATCATCTTCAAAAGGATGATCAGATTTGTGTAACAACATTGGCGATATAAACATTTAAATACACCTCAAAACAATTGTAACAAATTAGGATGTAAAATAATTGTAATTGGAGTAAACAAAATAACCCCTACCAAATCAGGAAAGGGGTTATTTCTACTTAATTACTTATGTCAAACCAAACTTCATCATCCCAACCTTGATTAAATACAACTAAAGGTTCATCATTTTCATCTACCATGAAATATGTCCAACCTTCATGTTCTGCACCTTCATACAAATCGTTTCTTAAGTCTGGTTCAAGACCAGCAATAGAAATCCAGTCATCATACGTTACTCCACTTCCACTAACAGCTTTAAATTTAGCATGATTTATATCATATGGTTCTTTTTCTAATTCAAGAACTTTTATTCTAAACTTAGCTAACACGTATTTCATACCGGCATCTGGTGAATCATTATACATGTTTGCTTCTTTTACCAAAGTTAATGCTTCATCACCTGTGATAACATCTGTTAGTTCAACCTCATATTTAACATGACCGTCTAACCAATCATCTTTTTCAACAAGTAATGTTTCACCAATTCCTGCTGGATTCTTTCTAGAATTTCTATTATTAAGTTCGTTTAATTTGTCAACAATATCACTTTTTATTTTAGATAGTCCATTGCTCACTTTAGCAGGTAACTGCTCATACCCACCAGCTTCTTTAATTTCAACTGCTCTTTTTTCTAATCTTTCAAGTTTTGCAAAGTCACTATTTGCTATATCAACTCTGTTTGCTGTAAGTGAGTCATTTATTACTTTCATTAATCTATATTGAGACACTTCATAGATAACACGTTCTCTTGCAACCTTCGCTGGCTTCACATATTTATTATTCAAAGCATCTCTGTTGGATTTTCCTGAAGTCTTTCCAATTGCTCTTTCAGTCTTCTTAATATCATTAGAAAATGAATCATACTGATCATCAATTAAAGATATGTCACCCGAGTTAATTGTGGAATTGAAGCTAGATAACTTTGTTTTAAGTACCTCACCTAAATTTGCAGCATCAGTGTAACTACTAGCACTAGCAGTATTTACTGTTAATGTTAATGCAACCAATACTGTAAACATTGATAATATTATTTTTTTCATGGTCTTCTCCCTTCAATTTGAAATCTATCAACCACGAAAATATTACCATATATTTCTACAATCTGTAAAACACAGAACCTATCTACTTCAGTTTTCTATCTTCAATAGCTTTAACCAAAGCATTTATCATAGAAATAAGAGGGACTTCATAATCATTTGTAACATCATAATCCGGCTTCAATCCCATACTTCGCTAATCTTTCAATTGCAATTTTAGTAGCTTCTGTTATTCAAATAACCACTTCCTTCACATTTAATTTTCCAAATGTATCTGTTACATAGCTCCTAGTGTTTAAATCATAAACAACAACCTCGAGCCTAGCTGTTCCATCATCGTTTGTTTCTGCTGTATCTTTAGCTCTACAAACATCTCATGTCGATATCAACCTGAATCAGATCAACGACTCTTCTGTCAATCCCTTCACCTTGTCCTTCAACATAAGAAGTGAGATACTTGCTATTTCTTCTGCAAGGATTTTTAAACGTGATTGCCAGGATATTGACTGTCCTCTGTTTTAGTTTGGTGCAACAATCAATTGTGGTATCTTTCTGTTAGCATCTACAGAGTTTACTATGTTTGTGTTCACATAATGCTTCATAACTGTTTCTGCATTGCCTTGTTTATTGTCATTACGCTGTGTGAGAAGGTGACAAAGTAATCCCTTTGGGCAACAATTGCTTTTTATGACATTCCTCTAAAAAGCCATTCTCATTTAATTCAATTTCTCTATGTTTAATCTATTTATCGACAAGAAACTGCTTAAGTTGCTTTACTCCTGATTTTTATTTTTCATTGTTTTAGGGTATATCCCTTCGCCTGACAGTGGTAGAAATACTCCGATAAAACATCTTTTAAATAAGCATAAAAAAAGACCACCCTTCCTGAATTTTTCATCAGAAAAAATGGTCTTCTACGTTATGTAAGAAAGATTAAGCAGTTTATATTAAAAATCCCGAAGAAAGATTCACCAATAACAGTTTTTCTACTTAGGATTTCAATCTGTAAATCGCTTAAAACCTTGCTATATCAACGTTTGTTACTTTTGCATCTTATTCATCTGTGACATCATTTGATTGATTTTCTTTTGGGATGGTTTTTGTCCCATTTGCATCATCATCATTTTTAGCATTTGTTCGTTAATTGGTGGATTTTTCTTCAGGTAATTCATCATATATTTACGCGCAATGAAAAATCCTAGTGCAACTCCAGCAAGTAAAGCTAGAATGCCTACTAGAATAACAACCCATAATTGCATTGTATTTCCTCCTTCGTGTTGTCTATTTTACAGTGTACTAAATCCTTTGATATTATACAACATTTGCACTATAATTTCTTTATATTTTATCCAAAATTTCTTTCTTTTATTGGGTTTAGCCACCCATATCTTTCACCTTTTAAGTCCATTGCTAAAAAACAAGGATCAAATTTTCTTAACACTTCGAAAAATATAGTTTCTGCCTCATAACTTCCATCAGAAGAAAGCTCAAGATGACGATTTTTCACTATTAATGTTGCATTACCAAGATTTCCTTTTAACTCAATTTTATGGATATTTTGGAACACTTGATAATCCGAACGCTTTGCTAAATGAGTTCCTAATAATTGATGAATAAATAACATTGGAATAGGCTTAGTTATATAATTAATTTGCTTCTCTAGTGTGTTTTCATGTTCAGAACGGGCAATTGTCCAGTGAAAATCTTGAAACAGATGGTAGATTTTAGACTCACGACCAAAGTAGTGACTTGCAAATTCTTCTTCTATTAAGTAAATATAATAGTGTCTCACTATTTCACTCTCCTCAACCATACTATTTCTCTTATTATAAAAGAACAGAGAAGCAATTATTGTCTTAAACTGGAGAGAGAAGACACTATTTTTGTCGAACATTCGAAGCCTATCATTACTTAAATAAGAATGCCATATTCACTTCCAACAAAAAGGGAATAAATCATTGATTTATTCCCTTTTAATGTAGATCTTTACTTCTCTCATTTTTCAGCTTTTGCGGGGTTACATCGTTACCATTCGGATCAACAACTGTTACTCCCTTTAAAGTGTTTTTCATAGATGATCGAAACACTTGTAAATACTCATTTCGAAGAGATTGTTGTTCTTGCTTTTCTTTATCAGTTAGTCCTACTGACTTTGCTTTTTTGGATAATTCATTTATTCGATCGATCTTAAGTTTCGGTAACATGTTTTATAAACTCCTCTCTTAAACCATATAGACTTCAATCTACAGCTAACCTCAAAGAGATTAACTATAATATTACTTTAAAGTCTTTTAAATGATACAAATGACATATTACTAAATAGAGGAGAAAATAACAACTTTAAAACATATTTTTTCACCAATAATTTACCTTTCAAGATTCTGTAGATCATTTTCATCAATATATTCTTGGTATCTTCTGTGTACTGTAGCCTTACTAACTTGAAACCCTAATCCCCTAAGAGTTGAAGCAATTTCTCCAAATGTTAGGTTTTTCTTCCTTAACTTAAGAATCTCTTCGATTGGTAAATCAATCTTCTCACGGCCCCCTCCCTTATCGATGTTTTTTAAATTTTTAAGAGGATTGTAACCATTCTCTATTGCCCGGTTCATGCCTCTTCTAATTTTGTAATTAACAAGCTTCCGTTGGAATTCTTCAATAGTTGCAAGAATACTCAGTACCATTTCATCTGTTTCGGACAGTTCAGGCTCTCCACGTTCATTAAGAGTGAAAATCTCAGCTTTCATTTTTCTTATTTCATGCAAAAGGGCTATTTTTGCGTGACCCCGTCCCAATCTTGTATCATCTTGAACTAATAATATAGATGCCTTCTTTTCTTTTAATATTGATAGAGCTTCAATAATTCCATCACGGTCTATGTCATATCCACTATGTCTTTCCTCTATTATCTTTATAACTTCAATATTATGTAGCGAAGCCAACCTTAATAGCTCCTCTTTTTGCCTATCAATTGATGAGTCTTGACTATCCTTCTCTGTACTTACTCTACAATAAACAACTGCCTTCATTATTAGATCATCCTCTACTTACTAGCAATTTGTTCAATTTGATAGATTTCATCCTTTTCAACAGGTACAAAAACAAATTCACCTGGCTTAATAACATTGGAGTGAATGCCGTTTTTATCCTGTACCCACTTTACAAACTCTTGTTTTGAAATCTGGCTTTTTACATTAAACTCATCAGCAATTGACCAAAGGCTGTCACCCTCTTGAATCTCTACTTGATGATACTTATCCAAACTTTCTGGTTCACCAGTATACGTTATTGCTAGTGTAATTGCAAAAAGGACTAGAAAAAATGATACTACATATGTAAAAGATTCTTTTTTCATATTACACACCTCATAGGAATATTTGTTCGTATTTGTTGAAATTAGTATAATACGAACGAATGTTCCAGTCAAGCGTTTTTCTCGAACTTATGTTTGTATATAAAGGTAAATGATGCTATAATAAACATAAATTAGAGGATCCGAGGTGTCACAGAGGATGACGAAACTATCAAAAAGGCAACAAGATATATTAACTTTTATTAAAGATGAGGTCCAAAAAAAGGGGTATCCACCTTCAGTACGTGAAATTGGAGAAGCTGTGGGTTTAGCTTCAAGCTCAACAGTACACGGCCATTTAGCTAGATTAGAGTCAAAAGGATTAATTAGAAGAGATCCTACGAAACCAAGAGCTATTGAAATTTTAGAGGAAGAAGAGACTCTTCATATTCCAAAGAGCAATGTTATTAATGTTCCAGTAATCGGAAAAGTAACAGCAGGTCTTCCAATTACAGCTATTGAAAATGTGGAAGAGTACTTTCCGCTCCCAGATCGATATATTTCAGAAGATGAACATGTTTTTATGCTAGAAATTATGGGTGAAAGTATGATAGAAGCTGGAATATTAGACGGTGATTTAGTAATTGTCCGACAACAGCAAACGGCTAACAATGGTGATATTGTTGTGGCTATGACAGAGGATGATGAGGCAACTTGTAAAAGATTTTTCAAAGAAAAAGACTACATTCGCTTACAGCCAGAAAATTCAACAATGGAACCTATAATTCTTCGAAATGTGAGTATACTAGGAAAAGTAATTGGAGTTTACCGCACGGTTCATTAAGCTTGCCTAATCAGGCAAGCTTTTTATTTGTAAATAAAAAAACTTAACACAAATTTGTGTTAAGTTTTTTTCTATTAATACATTGACATGTATTGTTCTCTTTCCCATGGGTGTACTTGAGTTCTGAACATATCCCACTCTATTTCTTTTGCTTCAATAAAGTGCTCAAATAAATGTTCACCTAAAGCATGCTTCATTGTGCTATCAGCTTTTAACAAGTCTAGAGCTTGAGCTAGTGTTGCTGGTAGGTCTACGATACCATTTTCAACACGCTCTTCCTTTGACATAACATAAATGTTACGATCAATAGGTTTTGGAGCTTGAAGCTTATTTTTAATACCATCAAGACCAGCAGCTAAAAGAACACTCATAGCTAGGTACGGATTTGCTGCAGGGTCAACACTGCGTACTTCTACACGTGTACTTAACCCACGTGAAGCAGGGATACGAATTAAAGGACTTCTGTTTTGTGCAGACCAAGCCACATAACATGGCGCCTCATAACCTGGTACAAGTCGTTTATAAGAGTTTACAGTTGGGTTTGTTACTGCTGTAAATGCAGGGGCATGTTTGATTACACCAGCAATAAATTGTCTAGCAGTATCACTTAATTGCAGTTCAGCGTTTGTATCTAAGAATGCATTCTCACCATTACTAAATAATGATAAGTTACAGTGCATACCAGATCCGTTTACACCAAACAATGGTTTTGGCATAAATGTAGCATGTAATCCATGCTTGCGTGCAATTGTTTTAACAACTAATTTAAATGTTTGAATATCGTCACATGCTTTAATTGCAGAAGCATATTTAAAATCAATTTCATGCTGACCAGGAGCTACCTCATGGTGAGATGCCTCGATTTCAAATCCCATTTCTTCAAGTTCTAGAACGATATCACGGCGGCAGTTTTCACCTAAGTCAGTTGGTGCTAAGTCGAAATATCCACCATTATCATTTAATTCTAATGTTGGTTCGCCTTTTTCGTCTAATTTAAATAAGAAGAATTCTGGCTCAGGCCCTAAATTGAAATCTGTAAACCCTAGTTCTTCCATCTCAGAAAGAAGACGTCGTAGGTTATTACGTGGATCACCAGCAAATGGAGTGCCATCTGGATTATAAATATCACAGATGAATCGTGCAACTTTTCCTTTTTCTGCTGTCCAAGGGAAGATAACGAATGTATCAATATCAGGATATAAGTACATATCAGACTCTTCGATTCGAACGAAACCTTCAATTGAAGATCCATCGAACATCATTTTATTATCAAGAGCTTTATCTAATTGGCTTACAGGAATCTCTACGTTTTTAATAGTTCCCAAAATATCTGTGAATTGTAGACGGATATATTTTACATTGTTTTCTTTTACTAAACTTACAATATCTTCTCTTGAATATTTAGCCACTTGAAAATCTCCTCTCCTATTTCAAAAAAGTTTTATATTCAATTTAATACTAACCAAATCAATGAAAGAACCTTGTCATGTCCCCTTGCCTTAATGTTGGACGATTAAAGCGTCCTGCCTGCATAAGCTCAGATTTTAAGAGCTTACGTAATTCAGCATCACTCAAATCAGGTTTTTCAACAGTTTTATGTTGCTCTTCTTTCTCTTCATTATGTGTACTGTTACGCGAGAAAATCTCTTTAATTCCAGCCAAGTTGACACCTTGTTCAATTAAATTACGAATCTCCAATAACTTGTCAACATCATTAAACGAAAACAATCTTCTATTGCTTTCAGTTCGAGCTGGAAAAATAAGTTCATTCTCTTCATAATAACGAATTTGTCTTGCAGACAGATCTGTGAGCTGCATAACAATTCCGATAGGAAATAGGGGCATTGAGCGTCGTATGTTATCACTCATGTTATTCGCTCCTTTTAATTAACTAATCTCATTATAACTTATGTAATATTATGTGTCAATCATGTGTAAGGTTACATAACATAGGATAATTACTTTCTATATGGTAATTATCTATCTATTGAAATTAACTTTTGCTCAATTAGAGAATCAACAGCACTACAAACAGCTATTTTTACATGCGTGTATGTTAGGCCACCTTGAACGTATGCAACGTACGGCTCTCTTAGTGGCCCATCTGCGGTAAGTTCAATGCTAGCTCCTTGAACAAAAGTACCTGCTGCCATAATGACATCATCTTCATATCCAGGCATATAGTTAGGATATGGTGTAACATGGGAATTTATTGGTGAGGCGTACTGAATTGCTTGGCAAAAAGCAACCATCAGGTTTGGGTCGTCAAATTGTACAGATTGAATCAAATCAGTTCTTATACTGTTCCACTTAGGACTTGTTTTCAAACCAATTTCTTCCAAAAAAGCTGAAGTAAATACTGCACCTTTTAACGCTTGGCCCACAACATGCGGTGCCAAAAAGAACCCTTGATACATTTCCTGAAGGCTGTATAGTGAAGCACCAGCCTCTGCTCCAATACCAGGTGAAGTCATTCTGTACGAACACGCCTCTATAAGTTCTTTTTTGCCGACTAAATAGCCTCCTGTTTTTGCAAGTCCACCGCCTGGATTTTTAATTAATGACCCTGCAATTAGGTCAGCTCCAATATGACATGGCTCCAATTCTTCCACAAATTCACCATAGCAGTTATCAACGAAAATGACAATATCTTCTTTAATAGATTTAACAAAATTTATCATTTCTTTAATATCTGATATTGTAAATGAAGGCCTTGTTGCATACCCTTTAGATCGTTGAATACCAATCATTTTTGTTTTAGGTGAAATGGCGTTTTTTACAGCTTCAAAACTTACAGTACCATCTCCGTTAAGGTCCACAGTATTGTAATCTATATTAAATTCTTTAAGTGAACCAATACCGCTACCTCTGATACCTACTATCTCTTCGAGTGTATCATATGGTTTTCCTGTTATATATAGAAGTTCATCACCTGGTCTTAAAACTCCGAAAAGAGCGATTGAAATAGCATGCGTTCCAGAGATAATTTGTGATCTTACTAAGCCAGCCTCCCCCCCAAACACATCTGCATACACTTCTTCTAAGGTGTCTCTGCCAATATCATCATATCCATAACCTGTTGATGGAATAAAGTGTGAGTCACTAATTCGATGCTTCTGAAAGCTTTTTAGCACCTTAAATTGGTTTACCTCACTGATAAAATCAATTTGGTCATGAATCTTAGATATTTTTTGTTCAGCATTTTCAACAATTGGGGCAATAGCTGCCCCATTTTTTAATAACTTAAACATGTTTATTACCCTCTCCGTTATACCTATCTAGCTGTCCATTTATAGCATGTGTCGGGAGAACAAACCCTTCGATTTCATACATTTCTTTCTCTTCGATAAATTCTAAGTGTTCAATAAGAGATTCAGTTTTCAATTGCGAAATTAATCTACCTTCATTTGCTGGTAGGTGGATGGAATAATGTTTCATTTCTTTTTTTGCAATTTTCTCCACCTTATTCATCAACATTTTTAAATCTTCTTCAGAAAAAGCAGAAATTGTTAAATAATCCTCCGTCGGGGATGGTACGAATGATTCCGGAGTCTGATCTTTTTTATTATAAACGGTCAAAATTGGTATATCAGTTACATCCAATTGTTCAAGAAGCTTATATACAGTCTTTTCATGATTTGCGTAGTCTTCATTTGAGCTGTCAACAACGTGAAGAATAAGATCCGCTTCTTTTACTTCTTCAAGTGTGGATCGAAACGCTGCTACAAGAGTTGTCGGTAAATCTTGAATAAAACCTACAGTATCTGTGATAAGAGCTTGATATGTTGATGGTAACAATACTTTTCTTGTCATAGGATCTAATGTTGCAAATAATAAATCTTCTTCAAAAGTACCTGCTGTTGTTAATCGATTAAATATCGTTGATTTCCCTGCATTTGTATATCCTACCAAAGCAATTTGAAATGCTTGGTTTTTCTTACGACGTTCACGATATCTGCTTCTGTGTCTAACTACAGTTGATAACTGCTGTTTTATTTCATTAATACGATTTCGAATGTGACGACGATCTGTCTCTAATTGAGTCTCCCCTGGCCCTCTTGTACCAATACCTCCCCCTTGACGTGATAAAGCAATACCTTGTCCAGTTAATCTCGGGAGCAGGTATTGTAGTTGTGCAAGCTCTACCTGAAGCTTACCTTCTTTTGATTTAGCACGTTGAGCAAATATATCTAAAATCAGTTGAGTACGATCTATAATTCGCACATCTACTATTGATGATAAATTTCTTAATTGACTTGGTGATAATTCATCATTAAAAACAACAATATCTGGACTAAATTCCTCAACTAAACTCAATAATTCATCTACTTTTCCTTTACCTATGTATGTAGCGGGATGTGGCCTCTCCCTTTTCTGTGTCATTTGGCTAAGTACTTCACCATTAGCTGTTTTCGTTAATGAAGCTAACTCCTCCATTGAGTAATGGAAATGTTCGTCAAGTATTGTTTGAAGCTGACAACCAACTAATATTACCTTTTCTTTTAGTACATCCAATGTATTATTCAATAAAAAACCCTTCCCTTACGCTATTTTTAGCACTTTAATCATATCAAACATTACTGTAATTCTCTAATTATTTCTGTTATAGACCTAGTATAAACAGTTTTGGACCTATAATATTCTTTTCCACCTGCATGCAAGCAGCAGCATACTAAAAAATAGAATTGACCTTTATGGAGGTTACATATACAATTATTTCGGCTGAATTAATACAACTGGGGGAATTATTTTGACTTGGGACGTTTTAAGTATTATTGGAACAATTGCTTTTGCGATTAGCGGCGCAATTGTAGCAATGGAAGAAGAGTATGATATATTAGGAGTATATATTTTAGGTATTGTCACGGCATTTGGCGGTGGTGCAATTCGAAATTTACTTATTGGTGTCCCAGTCAGTGCCTTATGGGAACAAGGAGTGCTTTTTCAGGTAGCCCTTTTTGCTATGACGATTGTTTTTTTATTTCCTAATCGATTATTACAACATTGGGAAAAATGGGGGAATTTTACTGACGCAATCGGTCTTTCCGCATTTGCCATACAAGGTGCTTTATATGCGGTTAACATGAATCACCCTATTAGTGCAGTAATCGTTGCAGCAGTATTAACAGGTAGTGGTGGAGGAATTGTCCGGGACATCCTTGCAGGACGTAAGCCACTAGTACTTCGTGCAGAAATTTATGCCTTTTGGGCAATTATTGCAGGATTTTTAATTGGCTTTAAGCTTGTTAACGAGCCCTTCGAACTTTATATTCTTTTTGGATTAATTGTATTACTTAGAGTTCTGTCTTATACATATAAGTGGCGTTTGCCAAACCGAAGTTTCAAACCATCAACAAACAATGAAACAATCTCAGGATAAATATAGAAAAAGGCAACTTTAATGGAGTTGCCTTTTTTAATTTTAGCTGATTTCCTGAAGTTCTTCTCTTGATCGACTAACTTTACATTTTATGTAAGTTTGAGTTGTATCAAACATGTCTGCAACATATAACGTTGCTCCATAATAGGTTTTTTCGTTAGTCATTTCTTCGTTAATAATATAATCATAAATTGCAGATTCAATATCTTGGAAGAATGGTAAAATTGCTTCGTTATTTTTAATTATTTGATATAGTTGAACTATTAAAAATGGATTTTTATCGTATTTTTCCACCAATTGATTAATGACAGATTCGTTAAGTGACAAGTTATTTTCAACAAGGTATTTTAGCTGTTCTAAAAATAATTTGTTATCACACATCCTAATCACTCCCTCTTATAGTTTGTATTCTAACATTTAGAGGGTGTTTTTGAAATCGTTTCCAATATTGTTTTTTATAGCTTTTTTCGATTGAAGATTACTGGTTTAATGCTATTTTTATATGACTCTATATTTATACAAATAAATTCATAATGAACCTGAAAGTTATGGTTTAGAATTTTTTATTGTATATAGATTTCTAATGATTATTATTCCCATTCTCTACAAACTCTAACTTATTTTTATTCAGTTAATTTAGAGGGAATACATGTTAAGATTTCTGAAATCAATTATTATTTATTAATTTTTTTCTGCTAAATATCATGAATGCTCTCACCGATTGATTAATCAAGAATACTTTATATGATAGCTACAAAAAGAAAGGTGTGATTATAATGAAGTGGAGAAATTATGGTTTATGGACATCTATTGCTTCTCTTTTATATATGGTATTTAAAGATTTAGGCCTACAAATTGATCTAACAAGTTGGGAAACTTATGTCACATCTGTTTTAGGTATTCTTGTTACATTAGGAATTATTTCCAATCCTGAAAATGGAAAAGGATTTTTCAATAAAAAAACAGACAATCCCATAACCCCTTCTGATATGACAAACCTACAGCCAACCAAAAATAACTTAAATCAATCCGTAGAAACAACAACCACATTCTCTGAAGAAGCTGTTCCTGATCGTAAATACGAACCTTATGAAAAATAAAAATAAAATATATTTATATCATGCTCTTTAATCACAATGGAATTAGCAGCTTAAAGGAAAACATAAAACGATAGTCATCAATTGACTATCGTAAATATATTTGTTTATTGAATGGTACTGTGCAAGTACCTTTTTTGTTTTAGAAATAGAAGAAATCTATTTTTCATTTTCAATTTTTTCGATTTTAACAATCCCATTAATATGATTTTCAGATTCTACATAAGCCACAATCTTGTCTTTCACTTCAAGTTTTTCTGTTAAAGGATGTTTAATATTCTCGCTATTAAATTGTATTTTAGTTTTCCCATCTGTTGATTTTCCATGATATTCATTACCATCAACTTTTGTAATAACATAAGTAAAGGTTTTATAATCTTCTTTGATTTCACTTGTTGTTACTTCTTTAGATGTTCCTCCGGCGTCTGGCTTAATAAAGACAATACAAATCCCTAATAAGACCCCTGTTAAAACGAGTAAAAGAATTAGTTTTATTTTCATCATTACCTCCATATCGAAAAAACTGTCCCGAAATTGAACAGACAGTGCAAATAATAACCTGATATATGATGTATGATAAAAATATAAAAAAAGAACGGCTAGCGCCTCTAAAAAATATTAATAAGAACAAAAGCCCCCAATTAATTAAAATGGGGGCAATGTCTTGAAAGTCGTCTCAATAAAAAACAACTTTAACTTCAATTACTTTTATGTTCATTTAATACCAAATCTTGGCTTTTTATTGTTAGAAGATCTTCTCGATTATATCTGTCCGTTAGTAATAACCTCATCGCTTGAGAACGGATAGACTTTTCAATTATGTTCCGAACATAGCGACCGTTACTAAACTTTGATGGATGTGTTTCCGTTTTAACAGCCATTAAATGTTCTTTGAGTTTGATCTCTGCATCTTGGTGAAATCGGTATTCTCGTTCTGACATCATAAGTTCCGAAATATCCATTAAGTCGTCCACAGAATAATCAGGAAAATCTACAACAAGTGGAAACCTTGATAAAAGTCCTGGGTTTAAAGACAAAAAGTTTTCCATTTCACGTGGGTATCCGGCTAATATTAATACAAAATCATGTTGCTTATCTTCCATATGTTTGACCAATGTATCAATTGCTTCCTTACCAAAGTCTTTTTCTCCTCCTCTTGCAAGAGAATAGGCTTCATCAATAAATAATATCCCACCAAGTGCTTTCTTAATTAAATCACGAGTTTTTTGTGCAGTATGCCCAATATATTCTCCAACGAGATCTGCCCTTTCTGCTTCAATAAGATGTCCTTTTGATAAAACATTCATTTGAAAAAAAAGTTTTCCAACTAATCTTGCAACAGTTGTTTTTCCTGTACCAGGATTTCCTTTAAACATCATGTGAAGTGCTTGCTTTCCTACTTTTAACCCCTGTTCTTCACGCTTTTTATTTATAAAAATCCAAGCGTAAATTTCTTTTATCATTCTCTTCATTTCATTCATCCCGACAAGTGAGCCCATTTCTTCCTCAATTTCCTTTAAAATCGCGTGCTTGACCTCTACCTTAGGAATTTTCAAGTCATATGAAGAGGAGCTGACTTCCACTTTTTCTTTTGATTGATTGTTTAAAATTATATTTATTTGTCCATTTGTTTTATATGTGAATGCTTGATCACGTTCCAAAGACCTTCACCTCACTATCTGTTACTTAGTATACGTGAGCTTTTTAAAAATTTGACTATGGAATGAAATTGTCCAAATGGCAAACGCAAAAAAAGAGGAATTTTGTTGGTTTCTGCGCTTTCCCAAGAAATATCCATTCCTTTATCTATATTCAGTTTTCCATAAAATAAAACCTTGAGATCTATTTAAATGATAAATTTCAAAAAATAAAGGGAGTTGATGTTTTTTCATCAACTCCCTTACTTTTATTGCTCTAGTTCTATTTGTATGTTTTTTTGTGGTGAAAATGTTGAGATAGCATGTTTGTAAATAAGCTGTTGCTTACCCTCTGTTTCTAACAATACTGTAAAGTTATCAAAGCCCTTAACAAGGCCCCTTAATTGGAATCCATTTAATAAAAAAACAGTTACAAAAGTTCCATCCTTACGAAGTTGATTAAGAAATTGATCTTGAATATTAATTGATTGCTTCATGTTTCGTCCTCCTCTTTTATCTATACCTTTTAATTCGATTAAAGTTTCAGCTTTCCTGCTATGTATGTAAAAATTTCATCCACCTTTTGTTCATGATTTATAGGTGGGGTCATATTAAACCATTTAACATCCATTTTATTTCGAAACCATGTTAACTGACGTTTAGCATATCTTCTTGAATTCTGCTTTAATTGGATTATTGCATCTTCAAGTGTTGTTAAACCATCAAGGTAATCATAAATTTCTTTGTAGCCTATTGCTTTTATTGCCTGTGTATCACGTATGCCAATATCATACAGCTGCTTAACTTCCTCAATGAGTCCTTGTTTGATCATAGAATCAACACGTTCGTTAATCCTGGCATATAGAATATCTCTGTCCATTGTTAAACCAACTAAGGCTACATCATACAAAAGTTGGCTTTCCTGTTGTTTCAGATGCTCTGCCATCGTCACACCGGTACAATGAAAAATTTCTAAGGCTCTAATAACTCTTCTTGTATTATTTGGATGGATTTTAATAGCAGACTCCGGATCAACATCAACTAATAATTGATGTATGGCATGTTCACCATTAACTTTTAGGTCTTCTTCAAGCTTCTTCCTAAATTCAGGATCTGATGGAGATTCAGTAAACTGATAATCATATAAAACAGATTGTATGTATAAGCCTGTCCCTCCAACAATCATTGGCATTTTGTTTGCTATAGTAATGTCATCAATTAAGGGTCTGACTTTTCCTTGAAATTCAGCTACTGAAAAATCGTCATCTGGATTTTTAATATCTATAAGATGATGAGGGATACCCTCCATCTCATCTACATTTATTTTGGCTGTTCCAATGTCCATGCCTTTATAAATTTGCATTGAATCCCCACTAATAATTTCACCATTTAATCGGTGGGCGAGGTCAATGCTAAGCTTCGTTTTTCCAACTGCTGTTGGACCAATGATGACGACGATTTTCTTTCTATTCAAAAACAACCACTCTTTCACATCAAATAGATTCTACGTTCATCATCTTATCATGTGTATGATATGAACACCAGATTATTGTTACCTTTTTAATATAATTGTAAACATTCTATTAGTATTTATTTTTGCACAATGTTTTAAACAATGTAAACAACAATATTATATAAGACTTTAAATTACGAAGTATTCTTGTTTACATAATATTATTATTTTCAGAGGTTTCTCCCTAAAAGGAAAAAGCCCTCTAAAAAGAGGACTGTTTCTCCAGTTCATATTATTTCTTATGTTTTTTACATTACTCGTTTAAACATCTTCTCCATTTCATAAGTTGAATAATGAACAATAATTGGTCTTCCATGAGGACAAGTAAATGGATCAGTTGTTTTTCTTAACGTTTCAAGCAATGCAAAAATCTCATCATTCCGTAAGTGATGATTCGCTTTGATGGAAGCTTTGCAACTCATCATAATCGCTGCTTCTTCACGGAGTTTCTTAATATTTATCTTCTTTTCATCGAGTACCTGCTGAATGATTTCCTCAATTGTATCCTTTTCTTCTCCTATAGGAAACCACTGTGGATGCGATCTTACAATGTAACTATTCCGACCAAAAGGCTCAAGAAATATACCCACTTGTGCTAATGTATTTAGATGTTCTTCAATAATCATTGTTTCATCTGTAGAGTATTCAAATGTTAGAGGCACCAGAAGCTCTTGAACCTCCGAGTGAACCTCTCCAACTTTTTCTTTAAAGAATTCATATTTAATCCGCTCTTGGGCAGCATGTTGATCTATGATAAAAAGCCCTCGATCATTTTGAGCTAATATATATGTTCCATGCATTTGACCAATCGGATATAAGACAGGTACTCGTTCTTGTTGTTGTTCTTGTTGTTGTTCTTGTTGTTGTTCTTGTTGTTGTTCTTGTTCTTGTTTATCATCATAAGAAAGGTTTTCTTCAAAAACCTCTTCTTCATGATGAATTGTTCTTGTTTCAATTACATGATGAGATTCTTGATCTATTTGATCTTGATGTTGCCAACTAGCATCCATTTTATTATAAAGCTGTTCTTCTTCATTATCTAATATTGGTGTATTCTGTATAATGGATGGTTGTTGAATAGCTGATGTCTTTTCAACAACCTCGCTACTATGATCGAAGGTAAACTGTTGCTGCTCATCATTTGACTTCACTTTTGTCATTTTAGGAGATTCTACGGACGGTATAAGCTGCTGTTTTTTTAACACATCTTTAATTCCATTTGTAATAAGTTCATTTAATTCTGCTTCCTTACTTAACCTCACCTCAAGTTTTGATGGATGAACATTCACATCAACTAATAATGGATCCATTTTTATTTCTAAAAACACAATGGGAAAGCGTCCAATTGGAAGCAATGTATGATATCCATGCTGAATAGCCTTAACAAGAGAATAATTTTTTATAAATCGGCCATTAATGATCGTTGATATATAGGTACGAGAAGCTCTTGTTATTTCAGGTAAAGCAACATAGCCATTTACTTCAAAATCCAACGACTCTAACGTTAACTTTTTCATTTTTTTTGCAATGGAAAGTCCATAGATTGAAGCCAAAACCTGGCGGACATCCCCATTTCCATTCGTGTGAAGAAGCTTCTTACCATTATGAACTAAGCGTATGGAAACCTCTGGATGTGCAAGTGCGATTCGGTTCACAATGTCCGTAATATTTCCTAATTCCGTATGAACAGTTTTCATGTATTTCAACCTGGCTGGTGTATTGAAAAAGAGATTTCTAACAGTGATATCCGTTCCTTTTCTACTTGAGGTTGATTCATGTTTTTCAATTTTCCCACCCGATAAAATCAGATTTGATCCTGCGCCTTCTCCTGTACTTGTTTTCATATCAAGCAGCGAGACCGATGCAATACTAGGTAGCGCCTCTCCTCTAAAGCCGAGAGTCCGAATGCGAAAAAGGTCATTTTCATCTTTTATTTTACTTGTGGCATGACGGTGGAAAGCATTTAGACAATCATCAGGTTCAATTCCATCACCATTGTCAACAATTCTAATCTTACTTAAACCAGCTTCCTCAATATCAATTTCCACAATCGTACTGTTTGCATCTATTGCATTCTCTAATAACTCTTTCACAACAGAAGCAGGTCGTTCAACGACCTCTCCCGCTGCAATTTTATTGGATAACATATCATCTAGGCGAATTATTTTTCCCAATCATCTCACCGCCTTCTTGCATATTATTTTACCTTTTTCTGCAATTGATATAGTGCATTGATAGCATCAAGAGGTGTCATTTCTAAGAGATTCATAGATTTTAATTGATCAACAACATTTTGTTCTTTCTTAGTTAGAGTTTGCACTTTAGTCGCAGGTTGTCGTCCATCATCCGGGAACAGAGAAAGCTGAGAATCTATAAAAGATTTTTCTTGTACCATTTCACTCTTCTTAGGTGTGACAGAATTTGTACCTTTATTCTCTTTTTCTAGATCCTTCAATATTTCTTTCGCACGTACAATTAAAGATTTTGGGAGTTCAGCAAGTTCTGCTACATGTATTCCATAACTTTTATCTGCTGCACCTTCTTCAATTTTGTGTAAAAACACAACTTTTCCATTTTCCTCAATGGCTTTTACATGAATATTTTTTAACGATTGTAATTGTTCTTCGAGAACTGTTAGTTCATGATAGTGTGTTGAGAATAATGTTTTAGCGCCTATTTTTTCATGAATATGCTCAATAATAGCTTGTGCTAGAGCCATACCATCATAAGTTGAAGTTCCTCTGCCGATTTCATCAAACAATATTAAGCTTTGAGAAGTAGCATGAGCAATGGCATTTTTAGCTTCAAGCATTTCTACCATAAACGTACTTTGACCTGATATTAGATCATCAGCTGCACCAATGCGCGTGAAAATTTGATCAAATATAGGTAAAACAGCTTTCGAAGCAGGTACATAGCAACCTATTTGAGCTAGTATTGACGTTAAAGCTATTTGACGCATATACGTGCTTTTCCCTGACATATTGGGTCCTGTGATAAGCAGCATATGTCGTTCATTGTTAAAATAACAATCATTTGCTACGTATTCCTGAGTATCCATTACTTTCTCTACAACTGGGTGACGGCCATTCTTAATAAATAGTTCATTAGATAAAGAAAATGCAGGCTTGCAATAGTGACGATTTTCACTTACAGTTGCAAAACACTGAAGTACATCTAATTCACTAAGACGTTTAGCTAAGCCTTGTAATCTAGGAATATATTGTTTAATTTTTTCTCTAATTTCAACAAATAATTGATATTCTAATTCTACAATTTTTTCTTCTGCCTCTAAGATTAGTGACTCTTTTTCTTTTAGAGCTGGAGTAATAAAGCGTTCAGCATTAGACAATGTTTGCTTACGCTCATACATGCCTTCTTCTAAAAGGTGAAGGTTTGCTCTGGTTACTTCGATATAATAGCCAAAAACTTTGTTATAGCCAATCTTCAGTGACTTAATTCCTGTTTTTTGTCGCTCTTGCTGTTCAAGCTGAGCAATCCAGGTTTTTCCGTTTCGGCTGGCATCACGATACTGATCTAATTGCTCGTTATAACCATCGTTTATAATGTTCCCTTCCTTAACGGATAGAGGTGGGTTTTCAATTATCGAACGTTCTAATAAATTTGTTAAATCCTCACAAGAATCTAGCCTTTCTACAGAAAATGTCTCACTTTGTAAAGATTGACATAGACTTTCTATTGCTGGAACCTGCTGTAACGATTTTTTAAGTTGAATAAGGTCTCTAGCATTTACATTACCAAAGGCTACTCGACCAGCTAGGCGCTCTAAATCATATACTTCCTTTAATAATTGCCTTAGATCTTCTCGTTCGAAAAAGTGTTCCATTAAAGTTTCAACCATTGACAATCGCTTTTCGATTTTCACCTTATCTACAAGTGGCTTGTCTACCCATTGTTTTAAGAGTCTTCCACCCATTGCCGTCTTTGTTTCATCTAACAACCATAAAAGCGAACCTTTTTTCCCTTTTGAACGAATTGTTTCTGTTAGTTCAAGATTTCTTTTTGAAAAAAGATCGATCTTCATCGCATCATGAAGATAATACACTTTTAGTTTTTGCAAGTGATCTAAACTACGTTTTTGAGTCCGTTCTAAATAGGATAATAGTCTACCAAATGTTGTAACCAGCCGTTGATCGTTTATTTCTTCAACTAGTGAAGAAAACTGTTCTGAAATTGATGATTCTATTTGATAGGATAAAGTTGCTTGACATCGATCTATAAGCTGCTTTTTCCAGTTTTCTTGAAAATCATTTAAAATCACAATTTCTTTTGCACCAACAGAATAGATTTCGTTTAATAAATCATCAAAACTTGAACAGTATGCAACAAGGTTTTCACCCGTTGTTAAATCACTTAATGCCAAACCAAATTGAGAATCAAATTCGGTTATGGAAGCAATATAATTGTTCTCTTTTTCTTGAATTCCTTTTCCATCCATTACAGTACCTGGTGTAATAAGTTGAACAACTTCTCTCCGAACTACACCTTTTGCCTGCTTCGGATCTTCTGTTTGCTCGCAAATAGCAACCTTATAACCTTTTGAAATCAATTGTTCGATATAGTTAGGAGCAGAATGATAAGGAACCCCGCACATTGGTATTCTATCCTCTCCGCCTCCATCACGGCTTGTTAAAGTAATTTCTAATTCCTGTGATGCCTTAACAGCATCTTGAAAAAACATTTCATAAAAATCTCCTAAACGGAAAAATAAAAAGGCATCTTGATAATCTGCCTTAATCTTTAAATATTGCTGTATCATTGGCGTGTAAGTTGCCATGTTTATCCTCCAATACCACTGTTAACGTTCTATATAGGTTATTTTCCATTCCGTAAAATCTATATCTATGGTGAAATAAGCCTTTTTCAATATCCTCCATTATAACATAAATCGACATTTTCTAGTGAAAGTAGCACGTTGGAAATTTTCGTAACAACCATTAGTATATTATGATCTTTATTGTTCTAATTTTAATAGCTCAAGAGAAAACAAAAAAACTAGGAGGTTGCTTCCCCCTAGTTACTCTTCTACATCTCCAACTAAAAACTCAGGATTCAAGTCTTCAAACTCATCTTCTAATTCTTCTTCCCAACAATCATCATCATCGCAGCCTTCTGGATTAACGTGTACACAAACTTTAGTTTCACCAATAACCTCTGCAAGATGTTCGCGTTCCGCTTGAACAATAATTTTATTTCCGTTTGGTGAAATTGTAACTTCTAAACAGTTTGGTTGTTGAAGTGCCTTACAAATTACTTCATGTTCATCATCAATAAAGTTATCATCTTTATATCTAAGCTTAATCACATCTACATAATCTACACGTTCTGTAACAACTTCAGTTTTTGTGTTTTCGTTGTAAGAATACCAAACATTAATATCATAAGTACCTTCAACTTCAACTGTTTTACCTTTCTTATGCGCATCATAGTTATGGTTAATAATCCAACCACCTAAAATGCTCGCAGGTTTTTGCGATGGTGAAATCGTATGTGTACATTGTGAAAATTTACGTCCTTTTGCAACAACTGCTTTTGTAATAATCTCTCTGTATTCAGACATTCGAGCATACCCTCCTCAATGAATCTTCATTTAATCCTATGCTAGGCTAGTAACATATGTGCTAATTAATTAAATGAATTTATGACATGTTACGCCAATACATGTAACGTATAGTACATTGTATGCTAGGTTGACAGAATATGTGCCTAAAAAAGTAAAAAGGTGCATGTGTAAGTAAAAAAATTTGCTTAAATTTCTTTCCAGCGCCTTTATCATGTAAAACAAATGTATAACTTCACTCTCAACTATGTTATTTTTCCGTGTTTAACGTGAAAAGTAAAAAAGTCATTATTTAGTTGAGTGTTCAAAAAAATCTATGTTAAACCGGAGGAAGATATGCACTTCTTCAATGAAATTTTTATACAAATTCTTATATAACTTGCAATATCAATTGCTGTTATAGCCATTGCGAAGCTTGTAAGAACCCAAATTTATTTTTTCCTCACTTATTTAAGAGCTATCTATCAAACCTCTTATTATAAAAATTGGAGTGATTTCATCGCAAAGGAAAGACACATAAAAAGGCAATCGGTTCTTTCAACCGATTGCCAAAGTTTAAATTATGAACAGCTGCTGCCGCCTTTAGAGCTTCTTACTTTCGAACCAGTTTCACCTGCTAAAAGGTCACCACCAGTTGAAGTAATGATTTCATTTGTTACTTTATTAGAAATTGTATGAGAAACTAGTTGAAGTAAGTCGTTTACTTCAATTTGTGAATCTTTAAATTCCTGGATAATTGGAATTTCATCAAGTTCACCTTGAATTTTGTCAATTTTCTCTTCTACTTGCTTTAATGCTTCATGTTTACCATAGTGTTGAAAATTAACTGCTTGTTTTTGTAAGCTTTTAATACTTGCAATCATCTCACGAACTTTTTGATTTTCATTAAGCTGAGCTTCCGCACGTTTAAAGAAATCCACTTCCTTTGATTCTGAAATCATTTGTGCAAGTTCACGAGCTTTTACTACAATATCGTCTTTTGTATATATTTTTGTCATTTTATTTCACCTCAACCGCTTCTTCTACCATTTCTCCATCTAGCGTCCATGTTTTAGCTTTTATTATCTTAACTTTAACAATTTTACCAATTGCCGATTTTGGTGCTCTAAAGTTCACAAGCTTACTTTTTTCTGTGTAGCCTGCAAGAACATCTGGATTGTTTTTGCTCTCACCTTCTACTAGAACGTTCACAATCTGACCTTCATATTCCTTTAATTTTTTTGCAGAGGTTTCATTTACAACTGCATTTAAACGTTGAAGACGTTCTTTCTTAACCTCCATTGGTACATTATCCTTCATTTTAGCTGCAGGTGTACCTTCACGTGGAGAGTAAATGAATGTATAAGCACTATCAAATTCGACTTCACGATAAAGTGAAAGTGTTTCTTCAAATTGTTCCTCAGTTTCATTTGGGAAACCAACAATAATATCAGTTGTTAAAGAAGCATTAGGCATTGCTTCCTTAATTTTACGAACTAGCTCTAAATAGCTCTCACGTGTATATTTACGTGCCATAATTTTTAATATTTCAGAGCTACCTGATTGAACCGGTAAATGAATATGATCCAGAAGGTTACCGCCTTTAGCTAACACTTCAATTAAATGATCATCAAAGTCACGAGGGTGACTAGTAGTAAAGCGAATACGAGGAATGTCAATCTTATGAATTTCATCCATTAAATCGCCTAATCCATATTCTATATCCTCGAAATCCTTACCGTACGCATTAACGTTTTGACCAAGAAGTGTAATTTCTTTATAGCCTTGTGCAGCTAAATGGCGTACTTCCTGGATAATTTCTTCAGGACGACGGCTGCGTTCTTTACCACGTGTATAAGGAACAATACAATAAGTACAGAACTTGTCACAGCCATACATAATATTAACCCACGCTTTAATGTTTCCTTTACGAACTTTTGGAAGATTTTCAATAACATCTCCCTCTTTTGACCATACTTCAACAACCATTTCTTTTGAAAGATAAGCTTCATTCAAAATTTGTGGTAAACGATGGATGTTATGTGTACCGAAAATCATATCAACAAAAGGATGCACCTTAAGAATACGGTTCACAACAGATTCTTCCTGTGACATACAGCCGCAAACACCTAATAAAAGATCTGGTCTTTCTTTTTTTAATGTTTTTAAGTGCCCTAATTCACCAAACACTTTGTTTTCTGCATTTTCACGAATAGCACATGTGTTTAGAAGAATCACGTTTGCATCTTCAACACCGTCTGTTGGCTCATAGCCCAATGCCATGAAGATTCCCGCCATTACCTCTGTGTCATGCTCATTCATTTGACAGCCATATGTGCGAATGTAAAACTTACGACCTTGTCCCATTCCTTTAAATTCTTCAGGAATTGAGAATCCATCATATTTTACATCTTCTTTTCCACGCTTCTTCGCATCTTTTAAAGAAGGTGGCATATATACGGCTTGGAAATACTGGCTGTAGTCCTTTTCGGATTTTTTGTCCGAAGGGTTTACTTGAGTGCTTTCCTTACGCTGTTGTTCATTCATTATGCAATTCTCCTTTCAAACTGCGCTTATCCTAATCTTTAAAAAGGCAATTCTTAATTCTGTAATATAAAATATATAGAAACATACAACTTAATAGTATATCGATAATAGCAATAGAACACAATCTTTTAACCATACTGTAAAGAATTGTACATGTTTTTGCGGAAAAATGCGAATCTATTTTTTTTCATTCGTTTCTTCAAAAAAGAATTGTACTTTATTGTCTTTCCATTCAAGCCTTGCATCAAAGGTTTTATCACCCTTTTTAAACCCTTTAATAACATTAGACTGACCTTCACTTAACAATTTTTGAGCATTTGTTTGTGAGATTTTTTTACCAAGTATCTTTTTCGAAATCGTAAATTTGCATTGATTTGTTTTATAGTTTGAACATCCGTAGAACTCTCCTTTGTCAACTACATCTCCATCACAAAATTTACATTTCCCTATTTTCTTTCCTAAAGAATATTTTGAAGATGTTCTCTGAATTGATTCTACTTTTAAACCTTCAAAACTCCAACTTGTGGAGACTTCTATAGCATCCGATACTATTTTAGTTGACAACCTTTTTGTCTGCTCCATAAAAACTGATGCTGACGCCTGACCTTCTCCAATTTCCGATAAGCGTTGTTCCCATTTTGCTGTCATTTCAGGTGAAGCCAAAATATGATCTCCTACTGCTTCAATAAGAACTTTTGCTTTATCTGTTGCAAATACTTGATTTCTTTTAATTTCAATATATTTACGATCTTTTAGCATTGTGATAATACCAGCTCTGGTTGCTTCAGTTCCTAAGCCTTCTACCTTACTTAGTACTTTTTCCAATTCATCATTATCAAGATACTTACCAGCAGTTTTCATTAAGGTAATTAATTGTCCTTCTGTATATCGTTTTGGTGGCTGGGTTTTTCCTTCCTTTGTTTCCACCATATCAACACGCCCGGAATCACCCTTTTCAAGATTTGGTAAAATCTCATCCTTATCCTTGTCATTTTGATAGATGACTTTACGCCAGCCTTCTTGAATTTGCTGCTTCCCTTTTGTTATAAATTCTGCACGTCCATCAACAAGGGTTGTTAATGTAGAATAATCAAAAATTGCCTTTTCATAATGGGCAGCGATTAGCCTTCTAACAATCATGTCATAAATTTTTTCCTCATCAGAAGAGAGCTTTTTAGGATCCCTAACTTGCTCTGTTGGAATTATTGCATAGTGATCTGTTACCTTTTTTTCATTCACATATCGAGGGTTTTTTAAGATTGATGAAACTGGCAAAGGAAAGAGTTCTTTATATTGATCAAATCCTCTTAGCTTCTGTAGAATCTCTGGAAATTGTTCTGCTTCTCCCTCTGTTACATACGTTGAATCACTTCGGTATCTACAAAAAAGGGGACTTAATGAAAGTGGACTTAATGAAGTTAGGTTTAAAGCTAAGAACTAATAGGAATAAATTTATTATATTACATTTAGTAAATAAGCATCTATACATGTTTATTTCTTTATAAAGATTGTTTTAAAGGGGGGATTAGTTTAGCAGTTAAGGGTACAGAATGAGGAATGGTATGTTGATATGAAATTATTAAAATAGGGAGAAGATGTATTTTTATTGGATAAATAAAGGATGTGGAATAATAATGCATACACAAAATACTCATACAATTTAAAGACCTTCTTATAAGTCAGATAGAAAAGTTAATGAATTAAGATTAAATAAATTTTACAGTTAAAAGTAATGGGCCTTCGAAACATTGGTGGAAGTAAATTCTAATTGTTTAATAAAAAGCACATCATAGTGGGATAAATAATTTATATTCATTGTCTTTTGATGTTAAAAAGCAGAATTGAAAAATAACAAATGAGAGTAGTAAAAGGGAACTGACTTATTTGATTTAGGTCTATTAGAAAGTGCGAGTTAGATGAATAGAGCAGAAAGTATAAATGTCAGGGGCTGTCAAATAAAGTGTGTAAGTCCTAATTTACTCCATATACTTTAGGACTCGGTCTTTGAGGTTTTCGTGGAGTAAAAGTTGATTTATTACCATGGACCAGTTTTGAATAAACCCAACACTCCATTTCTTTTCTAATTCTTGAATACGTAAATATAGGACTTTGAACAGGGCATTTTCATTTGGAAATGCTCCTTTTTTCGTCACCTTTCGAAAGCTAGAATGAATGCTCTCTACGGCATTTGTGGTGTACATTACTTTGCGAATGGCACTCCCGTAGTCAAAAAGTTGCTCCACATGGTTGAAGTTGCGAACCCATACATCCACAGCACCTGGATAAGAAGTCCACTGTTTTTGAAAGGCATCGAAGGCGCTATGACAAGCTTTCAGACTAGGTGCTCCATACACCTTTTTTAAAGAAGCTGTAAAGGCTTTATACTCTTTAGTAGGAATATATTTAATGGAATTTCGAATCAAATGGACCATACAACGCTGCACAATCAGGTCAGGAAAAATGGCACGAGCACCTTCTTCTAGTCCACTTACTCCATCCATTGATAAGAAAAACACATCCTCTACACCACGTGATTTGATCTCATCAAAGATTTGCATCCATTTATGTTTACTTTCTGTTTCATTCAACCATATACCAAGGATTTCTTTCTTTCCGTCCATCGTATAACCTAGAATCGTATATACTGCATATTTCTTCGTCTCATACTGATTTCGTACAGTAGTGAACATGCAGTCTACGAACAAAAATGCATAACAGGGGCTTAAAGGTCTGGAATGCCATTCTTCTAGATGGGGTAGCATCAGTATAAGGGGATTCACAACGATAAGGAATTTCCAATATAAAAATCCTGATTTCCCATTCCCTAAACTGAGAAATTCGGCCTTTTTTTCGTTACCCAATAAAGAGGTACAGCCGACAAAATGCTGATATTATAGGCTAAGGCATTTTTTATATCCTAAGTGGACGTAGGGATGGAGTTCAAAATCTAGGTATAAATAAATATTCTCCTAGAAAGTACGTTCCGATCCTAATGGTGATATGTGCGGGAGAAAAACGTTACCTGATCGTACAAGATTTCTTAACTCGGTAAGAACAGACAACGCATAATTGGCGATTTATATTCCCATCATCATAAACGTGCTTTTGCCAGCGATTTGAGAGAAAGTTCAAAGGTGCGCCTTCTGGAATTCTTCGTTTATTATTTTTTGTTCATCTCTTTAATGGTCACAATAGCGTGAAGCAATGACTCTCCTGATTTTATATAGAAGTGATTTCTAAGGCATCTAACAATGTTGGGGTATGTTTACGTAAGTAGTTAAGAACGCGGTTGTTCTTACCTAGTAATTTGATTTTGGTTATACTTTGAATTTTTAAAGGTTACTATTATTTTCTGTGGCTGTTTCACAACGCTTTATTTAGTTGGTTTTCTGGATATAAATCAAATATTAGGTAATTATATAAAATATGGTAGCAAAAAGGAAAAACGAGATGGATAGTTAAAACAATAATGGGGTAAGAGTGTTGAAAATGGATCAAAATAAAGCAAGTTTTTCTACTATATTTGTTCTCTCTATGATGAGTATAGGATTAATGAACCATGTAATGGTGATACCCATGTTACTAAGCACAGCAAAGAGGGATTCTTGGATATCTGTACTAATTTCAGGAGTTTTATTTTTGGGGTGGCTTGTTTTTCTACAAGTAATTATTAAAAAAACAAATTACTCCCATTTATTTACTTGGATGAAGGACCGAGTTGGTAAAGGTGTTGCTTGGGGTCTTTCTTCGGTTGCCTATGTTTTTATCCTTTTATTAATTGGAGTTACCTTAAAGGATATGATTGTTTGGACAGTTACTTCCTATTTCCCTCAAAGTCCAGTTTTCATCTTAGCCATAGTTTTTCTAATCATTTGTTTTTTTGCTGCGACATCTAGCTTTGCTACCCTATCTATTATTTCAGGTTTTTTACTTGTTTTTGTTATTGCTTTAGGTTTTTTTGTCATGAGCCTAAATATTCCTCATAAGGATTACGCTCAAATATTCCCTATATTAGAACATGGTTTGAATCCTGTTTTGAAAGGCGTAATCTATAGTTCAGGTTCTCTAATGGAAGTTTCACTTATACTTTTCTTACAACACAAATTAAAACCCAACATTAAGGTTCGAAGTTTACTTTTTCTCGGAATTATCTTAATAGGGTTAACCCTAGGTCCCTTGTTAGGTTCAATTGCTATTTTTGGTCCAGAAGAGGCTGCTAATCAGAGGTATCCGGCATACGAGGAATGGCGATTATTAAAAATTGGTAAATATATTGAACATGTAGATTTTTTTTCTATTTATCAATGGCTGTCAGGTGGATTTATAAGAATAAGTTTAGGTTTGTTTATAATTGGACAGCTATTTCCATTTGAGAACGATAAGAATAGACATTTATTAATAGGGTTTAGCTCACTAATTACATTGTTGATGGTTCTTCTACCTATTAGTGATATGCAATTTGTTCGCTTTTTGCAAAATATATATTTTTATTTATCGCTTCTATTTTTAATTATCTTTTCTTTAAGCATTGGGTTATTAGCCTTTTTAAAAGAGAAAAGGGGAGATAATTCTTGAAATTTAATAAATATAAAAAACAAAAGGAACTGAACTCTTATCATACTACCTTTCAGAATACTGATGAAGTAAATGAAGAGAAAATTCGTTCAACTTATCAAAAAAGTGAGGATGTTAAAGTTGTACTACATAAATTTACTGATGAACAACAAGAAATAGATACCATATTTATCTATTGTGAGAATTTGGTTGATAAAAAACAAATAAATCAAATCATTATTCCACAACTAAAAAAATGACAACAAAAAATTACTATAAAATATTCAAAGATTGCGTGGAATGGAATCAAGATGACCTGGAATGGACACCTTTAAAGGTGGAAACAGGGTTAAATTCCATCTCTTTAGAGATCTTCGATGGTAATTTAGTCATTTATTTTCCGGAATTTAGCGCTTTTTTTTCTGTTAGTGCATCCAATAAACCAAACCGTTCAACTGAACAATCCAATTACGAGGTATCTGTTCGTGGCCCAAGAGATAATTTCACAGAGGATATCTCAACAAATATTGCACTAATTCGAAAAAGACTAAGGTCGCCAACGCTATCTTATCAAACTTATACGATAGGAACAAGAACTCAAACTAAGGTGGGATTATTATATCTAGAAGATGTGGTTAATACGGAGATGCTAGATACTATTCGGGAACGATTATCTAATGTTGAGATTGATGGAATTATTAGTTCAACTCAATTGCAGGAGATGGTGTCCAAACAATCACTTTCTATTTTCCCACTTTCTGCTGATACATCCAGACCTGACTTTGCAGTTGAATGTTTATTACAAGGTAGAATAATCATAGTAGTAGATGGCTCACCATTAGTCATTATTGCTCCTGTAACCATTACTTTTTTGATTAAAGCAGCAGAGGATTCACATTTTAATTATTTACCCATTTCATTAGCTCGATTTTATAGATGGGTGGGATTTCTTTTAGCTGTCTACTTACCCGGGTTTTGGATGGCACTACTTGCATACCATCAAGATCAAATTCCATTTCCTCTTCTTGCGACTGTAACTGTTGCAAGATCGGGGTTGCCATTTCCTGCACCATTAGAACTTATGATCGTTTTATTCCTGTTTGAAATGTTCCGTGAAGCTGGTCAAAGATTACCTTCCCCTCTTGGACAAACTCTCTCTGTCGTTGGAGGACTCATTATTGGAGACGCTGCAATTCGGTCGGGTTTTATTTCTCCTTCGGTCATCGTTATTACGGCTCTTTCTGCCATCTCAGGGTATACACTAGTGAACCAAATATTAGCAAGTTCAATATCCATTCTTAGAGGATTTGTTCTTGTTTGCTCGATTTTTATGGGTTTATACGGTTTTATGCTTGGAGGATTTATGATTGTCATTTATATGGCAAGGTTACGTTCTTTCGGAATCCCTTACTTAGCTTTAGTATTTCCGAAGTCTAGTTCAGATCTTTTCAAGGCGCTATTTCGGTTACCATGGAAAAGTTATAGAGAACGTGTTAGTTATGTTCGTACGCGGGATAGTACAAAGACGGATGAAGGGGAGTGACAATCCTGAAACTACGTAGGTTCTTTTTAATTAGCATACTAACTCTCTTTAGTCTGGTATTATCGGGATGTTGGAATATCAAAGAAATACAAGATATTTACTATGTTGCAGCACTTGGAATTGACTATAAAGATGAAAAATATATAGCTTATGTTCAATTACTGGACTTTTCTAATGTGGCTAGACTAGAAGGTGCTAGACCTGATAAACAACCACCGATTTGGATTGGGAGAGGTGAGGGAATTACGATGACAGAAGCGTTAAATCAATTATACAAGGACGCACAACAAAGACTTTTTTGGGGACATGTGTCTACATTGATTTTGAGTAATAAATTACTTGAGCAAGATATCAAATCCTCTATTGATTTTATAAATCGATATAGAGAAATACGTTATAATATCCAATTTTATGCTACAAATGAATCCATTGAAGACGTACTTAAAACAAAATCATTTTTCACTTTATCTGGACTCTCGACGATTCTTCACGAACCAAATGAAAGTTATAAGCAAAGATCCTACATACAACCCATTCAATTTTTCCAATTTATTCGAGATAGCAATCCTGTTGGACAAACAGCTTTCATTCCTTCAATAAAAATATCCACTGAAAATTGGAAAGAGGAAGATAAAAAAGCACCATTGTTAAGAAATGACGGCGCTGTCTTTATAAGAAATAACCATCTACAAGGATGGCTTTCTGAATCTGATTTAAACGGTCTAAGATGGATAGATGAAAAAACTGTTCGATCTCCTTTGTGGATAGTTGAAGATGATCAACCGGTTGTTTCTATAGTATTAGAAAAACCAAAGGTGAGGATAACTCCAGTTATTACTAACGAACAAGTGAGATATAAAATTAACGTATCCTTACAAGCCGGAATAAACGAAAAGTTAAAAGAAATTAGTGAAAACAAGTTAGTTGCTAACACTGAAAAAATAATAAGAGCTGAGATTTTAAATACTTTTGAAAAAGGAGTGGAGATAAATTCAGACGTTTATAGGTTAGGTGAAATATTATATCGGGAGAACCCTCAGAGATGGAATCAAGAGATAAAAGAAAAGCCATTTTTTTTAAATAAGGATAGTATCGAGCATATCAACATACAAGTTAATTTAGTGAACTCAGGAAAATTGAAATACCAAGAAGGTCATTATTAGAGTGATTTAGCTAAATTTCACAAAAGTCAATTCTTTATGTATGGAATTGACTTTTTAATTATATTTCTGATAGCGTATAATATTTGCGTTTCGTCTGCAGAGTCCCATAAACACATTCTATTACTGAATATGTAATTTACTTCGGGATAACAGGGACCCAGAGTTCGTGTCTTGGTTTATGCTTCGGACCGTAATAACATTCTATACAAGGTAAATTTGCAAGTTCATACTCGGAGTTAGGAACCCACTCGGTATATAAACGTTTCCATGCATCTACTATGTTCGGAAATACTGCCCATGTACTTGCGGGTATAATAAGCGTCTCCATATTTTCAGGGGATTCCCCATCGTATCTTACGCCCATGAAATAGGAAAATTCTTCATCTGTTATGGCGGCTTCTTTTCCGCAAACCCCCAGAAGGCTTTCAAGCGTGCATTTTGGATTTTCCCATGACATAGCTACTAGTTCTTGCATAAATCCATCTTTTTTCGCGGTGTTCCAAAGCGTAGGGATTGTTTTAAATGCTCTGCTTGTTTTTACTGGCTTACTTTTTCCTACAATTCTTAATTCAAAATCAAGGTTTTCAATTCTGTAATCCATCTCGGTATCTCCTTTAATAGTAATTTGAAAGGATATTCTGGGAAAGGCTTTTAACTGTACCCCTCTATTATGAGCATTGGAAGGGGTTACTCCATGCATTTTTTGAAAAGCACGTGAGAAAGTATCAGAAGAAACATAACCATATTTAACTGCCACATCGATGATCCGAATTTCACTTTTTTGAATTTCAAATGCTGCGAGTGTTAACCGTCTACGTCTAATATATTTTGAGAGCGATACACCTGAGATTGAAGAGAACATTCTTGAAAAGTGAAACTCGGAAAATTTAGCTACTTTTGCAGTTTCTTTGTAGTCTATTTCTTTATTTTCAATGAAGTTTAACGCATGGTTCATTCTTTTAGCCAATTGTGAACATCAAGTAGAATGACACAATTTCTGCTATAATAACTGAAACACATTACTGGAAGTTATCATTCACATTTTATAGTGAATTGCATCCTCTAATAACAAGACATCTGTTAATCATTTTCTGATTTTATAAGGCAAAGATAAGTAACAAAGAGACAATAATACATTTTAATAAGTAAAATAATGTATTTTTGAGCTTTCTATATGTAGTTATTGAATTAAAACAGTTTAGTTAAAGTACATTTATTTGCATACTTATTTTCAACAATGTAATTCAAGAAGAAGTAGAAAAAGAAATTACCTCTATGCAATAATAAGCAAGGAATGGGGGGGATAAGTTATCCTTATGTTAAATACTATCTACCGAGGTAATTAATTGAACGAAGTTTGAATTTATTCAAAATAAATACCCTGTATTACTCTAGTATAATAGATTTGGTTCTTACAACAATCTATACATAGTTTCTTATGTATCTTTAGGTGAAAACTCACAAAAAATAAAGAAAATACAGTAAGGGCATTTTTTTTACCTCTTAACTTTGTTACAACAATAGGGATGCCAAATTCGACACCCCCTTGTTTAGATAGTTCTAATCGGAAGATTAGTTAATATTGTTTTTAATATATGATGACTTAATGTTATGAGCAAGTTCATCTAATATAGCTTTCTTCTTATTATTTGAAGAATGACAAGTTAATATAAGCAAATCCACTAATTCTGGTTGCATATTAGATATCTCCTGCAAATAATCCTTATCAAATTCTTTCATAACTTCATATAATTTGCTCATTTTAATGAAATTCCACATCAATTTTCTTTTTATTATTTGGTGTAGTCTTTAACATTTTTACTTCTAATACACCATTTTTATAGGTTGCTGATACTCCCTCGGTAGATACAAGACTCGGAAGTGTTATAGCTCGGTGAAAACTACCTGTGTAACGTTCTTTTCTATACATATTTTTTTCTTTTGTTTCATTTGTTTTGTTTATAGAACCGCTAATCGATAATACATTATTTTCAATATCAATGTTTACGTCTTCTTTTTTCTCAAGTCCCGGTATATCACAAGTTGCAACAACTTCATTTTCACTTTCATGCACATCTACCTTAATACTTCCAAAGTGCTCTTTGTCCCCACTAAAATCAAACGGTAGGTCAGAAAAGATACGGTCAAAATCTCTTCTTATATTTACTAATTGTCTAAATGGGTCATAAGGTGTTAATGCCATAGTTACATTCCTCCTTCATTTATCATTCATATTCTCTTCATTTCTCATGAAATTATTAGCTTATGTATTATTTTCCTAATTTTTTAACAATTCATTTTAACTCGCTCATTAGTAAACTTCAACAAGGAATTTCTGATGAACAACGTTCATATAATTAGATATAGGGAGTGATAAAAGTGCCACGAGTAAAATATACCGAAAGTGATGTTGCATTGATGGCAAGGATGATGAGAGCAGAAGCTGAAGGAGAAGGACGACTAGGGATGCTTTTGGTTGGTAATGTCATTGTAAACCGACTAAAAGCAGATTGTTTAGATTTTTTAAATTTAAGGTCAATAAGGGACGTGATTTTTCAAGTACAAGGAGGAAATTATTCTTTTGAAGCAGTACAAAAAGGGAATGTTTTTTATCAACGTGCAAGAGATGTCGAAAAAAGATTAGCACGAAAAGCATTAGATTATTGGAGAGAGCATCCTTCTAAATATGCTCTTTGGTATTTCAATCCATATGGTAAATGCCCACCTACTTGGTACGCTCAACCATTAGCAGGTCAATATAAACAACATTGTTATTATGAACCCCAAGCTAATACATGCGAAAGCGTTTATAGATGGTAAAGCAGCATACGAATTGATATGTATTAATAAATAATTTGTTATCGATTATTAAGCTTGTATCGAAGATTTCGAAGAATCATTGTTACAAGCTTATATTACTTGCTTATCTTCAATAGTCGTGTCTTTTAAAACGATTAGGGATTCAATCCTTGTTGTAGATAAGGTCTCGTTATCTTAATATAGTACTTGTACTTTTTTTGCTCCATCTCCATCTGAAAATGAACGCATCCGTTAGTGAAGTAAAGTTATCGCTTCAGCCTCCAACTGATACCATTTTTCCACTGTAATATTTATCTAAGTTATCCCACTAATTTTTAGACTCTGACTTTAGATACTTATAATACATTCTTCCATAAAAAAGGACCTTTTGTTTAAGGCTTAATGACAGGGTTGCTGCTCTAGACCGCAAATTATAGTTTTCCATCCTCTAATAAATAGATTACACTCAAGGAACAAACACCCTATCAGATAAATTCATAAAACGGATTCTCTGGTTCATCTTTTTTTAAATCCACATTATATTCACCAAGAAAATTGATGTGCTCCTATCCTAACAAATTTTATTTAGGACTTACATGTATGCCTTCACTCTCTCTCCAATCTGCGTAAAGTATACGCTTTACATTATCATATCCATTGTTAGTTAATTGGTTATCTAACCACTGTTGATCAAATCCGAGTTCATGTAAATTATCCCATAATATTTCCCCATCTATAATTAACGATGTTGGGAGATCTACTGAACTTTCTGGAAGATTGAGATCTTGCTTGTCTGGTTTTTGATACTTAGATTTTAATAATAAACTTATTTGCCCATTAGCTTCCAATATACCGTATTTGACTTCGCGAACTGAAAAAACATTATTTTGTCGAAGTATACTCAAAACTTGATTTACATCCAATTTGTTCTTTTTAAGTAACTTTCGATCCATGACACCATCCCGAATGATGATGTTAGGATCGCCTAATAAGAGAGAACGTATCGATTTATTTTTTAGAGTCATAAACTCTATCACCAACATAAGAAATGTCCACAATCCGATGGCATATAAAAAGTGAAAAGTCCTTACCTTATCTTCATAAATGGTATTTCCTAAAAAATCTCCAAGTACTAACACAAAAACTAAGTGAAACGGGGTTAACTGAGAGATGGATGTTCTGCCTGTTATGATAATGATAAAAAATAAAGTGGCAAAACCAACGATGACTTTGATCGTCAGTAAACCAATATTAACTTCTTCCAAAGTTTTTTTCCTCCAATTTAAATTTTACTTAGTTGTAAGATCTTGAGGTTTAGATAAAGAGGCTAGTTTTAGTATTAAAGCTCGAGTTACAATTCCAACAATGATGTAATATATGAATGAATATCTGTATCTCCACTCTAAATAATTAACAAGTTTGACCCACTCGCAAAAGGGTTCACCTATAAAGGCATATGTTAGTGCCATAATGATCTGGGCTAAAATAAAAGATTTCCATGTTCTAAAATATTGATATAACAACATGTAAGCTACAGGTACCATTGAAAAATCAAAAGGAAAGGCCCGAGGAATAATAGGTAGGAATGCAATGGGGTAATCCCAAAAACTGTATTGTGCACCAACTACATCTAATAAGGTTGTTGTTATGATAATTATGGTACCAAACAACAAAATTTCTAAAATAATGTCTCGTTTAACGAGTTTAGACCATATAATCCAAGGTACAACTAAAAAACCAACTAATATCCACCATTCCCAAGTTAAAAATTCATTCTTTAGCCAATTATTTAATTCTAAAAGGTACAGTTTATCCTCTAATAAACGTATTTCCTTATCAAATATATTATCTATTGATATCATCCCTTATATTTAAATTAAAAAGTAACAGATATTTTTGAATTCAAACACTTTGAGCTGCCTGTTTAGTATTACCGTTTTTTAGTAATGAATTTCCATCGTAAAAAAGAAAAAAACCATATTGAAAGTTCTTCTAACACGGGTTTTCGACTCTTTTCAAATGAATCAGAAATATTTTAAAAACAATGAAATTTTTTAAATCTAGATTTAACATAGAACAATAAAAACAGGATACATCAACTCATAATAATGGAGAGAGCAGGCGAGAACCCTGTTCAACAATGCGCTCGGTCAGGGATCGTTGCAACAAGTCTTCAATTCTTAATGGTACAGAATCAGTAAGATCCCTCTCGAACTGCTCTGTGAGTTCCCTTGCCACATCAGCACTGTACACGACTTGACACACTTCATAATTCAGGCGAAAACTTCTCATATCATAGTTTGCTGAGCCTACGGCAGCAATCTCCTCATCGATGGTCAACACCTTCGCATGTATCATTCCTTTGTCGTACTGGTAGATTTGAACTCCAGCTTCTATAAGTTCTCCGTAATAAGTACGGCTTGCAAGACCCACGATTTTTTGATTATTGTGGCGAGGAACCAGCAATCTTACACGGACACCACGAGTTACTGCTGTCTTTAATGCCATGATAATATCCGTTTCTGGTACAAAATAGGGTGTTGTTAAATCAATAGTCTTGGTCGCCTGTGTTATACAGATAAAGTAAGCTTGCCGAATGACTGGGGTAGGAATTCCAGGGTTTCCTTCCAACGTATGGATATACGCTTTATGCAATGTCCTAGTTTTTCCGGATATGTCCATTTCTTTATCATCAAGGGTGCTCAACTCTGATCCCAATTCGGCTGACCATTTGGAATGATCTGCTCTGCCGATTGAATTGATTTTCGTTACCTCTGATTTTGTTTTCAAATTTGTTTTTGATTTTATCCTTTCCGGCACAGCGATTTCCCAATGAACATCAAAAACAGTCTGCAAGTCGCCTGTTGCTTCCCCTATAATTTGCAAATGAGTGTCCCTCCAAAATCCTACGTCTGGCTTTAATCCTGTATATTCATACCCAACGTTCATACCGCCAGTAAAGGATTCCTTTCTGTCAATCGTCACAATCTTACAATGATCCCGATAATTCCAATTGGACAAAATCCAGGGAAATCGCAGAGGAAATATTGTCCTGCATTCTATCCCTGCTTCCACCATCTGCCGGATTTTTTCACGCGGGAATTTATAACTCCCCAAGCTATCTCTCATAAAACGAACCTGCACTCCATTTAATGCTTTTTCGATTAGCAGTTCTGTGATTCGATTACCAATTTGGTCGTTCCGATAGATGAAATATTCCAGATCAATGGTTTTTTGGGCTTTTTGCAGGGATACAAGGAGTTGATCATATTTTGCTATCCCATTGTTAAACACTTGGACTTGGCCCATTCGAAGCCCATTCACAGTGAAATGCCGTAAAGCATTGGCAATTACCGATGCTGAAGCACCGAATGTCTCAGGTAATTTGTTAGATTCATTTTTAGAACAGGTCAATCTTTTTCGATGAATAAACTTAGGGTTTGATATGCTAAGATATAGCCAGAAACCAATGACAGGTAAAAAAAGGACGATTATTATCCAATTCAAAGCCTTGGCAGGCCGACGAACTTCCCAAATTGCTATGAATAAGATAAAGAACGTATTTAACAGGTATAGATAAAAAATCCACTCCAACTGGAATCCCTCCTTCTGTTTCTCTTAACATGTACAAACTATGTAACCAGTATACGTATGGAATATGAAGGGATTGTCTGTTATATATTATGGACTACCTTTATAAGAACTTGTATAAGATATTAAGAACGAAAAAAAGAGAATTAAGGTTGGGAAAGTTCTGACATCAAGAAAGGCGTAATGATCTGGCACTGTCCTAACTAGAGACTTAGTGATTTTGAAAATTACCATCTGGTAAATTCCTAAATATAGGTATAATTTTTTATAAATTTGGAAAATGAAAGTGGTAAATGCAATAAGGAGTAAATAAGAGAAAACATTAATTTATATTGGGAGGAAATCGTCTTAAAATTAGTCGTTAACATCTTTTTTGTTAATGGTTAATGAATGATCGGTATCTCTAACAGCAGCATAAAAAATATCTTTGATTTGAAGATATCCCTTTGCCTTTAGTTCTTCCTTTAACCACTTTTCATTTTTGTTGATTAATTTTAAATTACGCTTTTGCACTTTCCCTTCAATGACAACGGCTATGGGTAATCCGCGGTATTCCACTTTCATATGTAAATCTTTTGGAGTAATAGGAACTAATTCTTTTCTTGGAAAAATGCTAATTTCACCTGTTGCTTCCAAAATCGCATATTCAATATCGTGAATATCCGGATATCCTGATGTTCTTAAATTAGACAACAGCTCAGGTAAAGGATATCTACTTTCCTTTAAATTTCGATAGATAATTTTCCCGTGTTTAATTAGAATAGTCGGTTTTCCGATAATAAAAGGGTTTAACTTATTTAATAAACTTAACTTTGATATAAATAGATGAATGCATGTTATTACAATGATTCCAATAATCCCCTCCATCACTCCGTTTACTTTAATAGAACCAAAAGCTAAATAAGATAAAAAAAGAATCGCTCCAAAATCATGAGGGGTAAGTCGGGCTAGAGCTGATTTCCCTAAAATTTTTACTGCTACAATAAACACAATATAGATAAAAATAACTTTAACTAAAAAAATAGACACTTCTAACACCTCGTAAAAAAATTCACCTTAGTCCGAAATTGGACTAAGGTCAGACTGTAGACAAATCCCCCAATTAGGGGATTTGCCTACAGTTTTTTTGTATAATTAGATTATTAATAAACTTTACAAGGTGATGAAGAACATGCTTACGAAAAATACACAGATGAATCGAGAACAGTTAGAAATGATTACTCTTGAACAACTCGTTCCGAAAAACCACTTGGTTCGAAAAGTGGAAGCCGCTATTGATTTCTCATTTATCTACCCACTTGTTCAAGATATGTATTCAAGTGAAAGAGGACGTCCAAGTATCGATCCTGTTGTATTAATCAAAATGGCATTTATTCAATACATGTTTGGTATTCGTTCCATGCGTAAAACAATAGAAGAAATTGAAACAAATCTAGCGTATCGTTGGTTTCTTGGATTTGGTTTTCATGATAAAGTCCCTCATTTTTCTACCTTCGGTAAAAACTATGAACGTCGATTTAAAGACACGGACTTATTTGAACAAATCTTCTATCGAATCTTAAAGCAAGCAACTGATAAGAATCTCACTAGTAGTGAACATGTATTTATTGATTCTACCCATGTAAAAGCTAGTGCGAATAAGCGTAAATTTGAGAAAAAGGTTGTCCGTAAAGAAACGAAAGCCTACCAAGAACGCCTTCAAGAGGAAATCAATGGAGATCGTGAAGAACATGGAAAAAAGCCTTTTCCACCTGACAAATTTGATAAAGAAGAAACAAAGGAAATAAAAGAAAGTACTACGGATCCAGAGAGTGGTTATTACGTTAAAGATGAGAGAACTAAACAATTCGCCTATTCTTTTCATGCAGCTGCTGACCGACACGGGTTTGTTTTAGGTACGATTGTCACACCTGGTAATGTTCACGATAGTACAATGTTAGAGCCTCTTCTTGAAAAGGTGATTGAGAAAACAGGGAAACCTCTTGCTGTTGCTGCTGATGCTGGATATAAAACGCCGGCTATTGCCCAATACTTGATTGAAAATAAGATTCGTCCTGCTTTACCATATACGCGACCACGAACAAAGGAAGGTTTTTTCAAGAAATCAGACTTTGTTTATGATGAGCATTTTGATACATACCTATGTCCGGGGGATCAAGAATTACCATATAGCACGACTACGAAGGAAGGTTACCGTCAGTATTTCTCTAATCCTACTCAGTGTAAAGGATGTAAATATCTATCCCAATGTACTCAAAGTAAAAATCATCAGAAACTGATTCAGCGTCATGTTTGGGAAGGGTACTTAGAAGAAGCTGAACACCTTCGTCATACGGAAGAAAATAAAATCATTTATGCCAAACGTAAAGAAACGGTTGAACGTGTATTTGCAGATGCAAAAGAAAAGCATGGTATGCGATGGACAAATTTAAGGGGACTTAAAAAATTGTCTATGCAGGCGATGCTTACTTTTGGTGCTATGAATTTAAAGAAATTAGCAAACTGGACTTGGGAAAGTCCAAAAATGGTATAAGAGTAGCCTCGAAGAGGGCTAGTTTAATTTTGAAGACCCCAAAAAAGAAGAAAGACACTCCGAATGGGGACATTCGGAGTGTCTTTTGTCGACAATCTGACCTTAGTCCGAAATTGGACTAAGGTTTTTAAACTTTTTCCAATTAAAAATGGTATCTTTTTTTCGTCATGTATGAATCTAAGCTAAATCCTTATCCTTTTAAAATAGGGGTCACTTTATCAATGGCTTCTTGTAATTTTTCACTGTTTAACCTATACATTTGTTTGGCCTCTTTTGATTCCGTTCCAAGAACAAATAGTTCTAAGTCTGCTTGACATTTTTTCAAGGTTGAAAGAATTAAGGGTCTTTCTTGAGGGGGTGCGACTTGTAATTTATCGTCAAACAGATCAATCGTTAACTCTCCGTAAGAATTAACCTGTCCAAGAAATACATTTTCAATCGTTACCCCTAGTTTTTCTAATTCAGTATGTAGCCAAGCCCGACTTCGTCCAATCGTGGCTAGTGGTTCATCCATTATTGCACCATCCATAATAATGGTCTGAGGCTCCTTGATTGAAGCAACCTTCAAGTTTATATCCTTTGCTGTTAAAGGTTGATTTTCTTTCTTTAGCATCACAGATAAATCACCTGTTGCCTCTAAAACAGCAAATTCTACATCAGAGACTGAAAGACATCCTTCATGCGAAGTAGCTCTAACAGTTCATCTGTCGTATATCTTTCCTTTTTTAAATTATCTTCCATAATCTTCCCATCTTTGATAAATACAGTTGCTTTTCCTTCTATAAAATTACGAAAACGTTTACTTTTTAATGAAATTAAACCAGTGAAAAAGGGAATAGCCGCAAAAATGACAATTCCAATAATTCCGTGAAAAATGTTCCGTTCAAGTCCCATAGCACTTTCTGCACCAATACTTCCAATAGACATACCGGTGACATATTCAAAGAAAGATAGTTCTGAAATTTGCTTTTTCCCTAACCATTTTGTAATGATAAATAAAACAGTAACAAATAATGCTGAGCGTACAGCTATTTCTAACCATTCAGGCACTGCTTACACCCCCTGTAAATATAGTTTTTCTAGAAACCTTTGTACTGAAGTTCCTCTCCTTCTAGTTCTCCTACTCTTTTTTTTAAATCTTTTGTTACTTCGTGTACTACCATCATAGCCTCATGCAAAGTTCGCTTCGATTCATCATCAAGAGTCCGTAATGCTAAACTTGAGAGACTTGCTTCTACCCCTTTTAGACTGGCAAAACACTGTTTAACATCTGATCCTACTGTCATCCTAATTCTCCTTATCCTTTTGGCTTAAAAATTAAAGCTCCTATCATGCCGAAAACAATGGCAGCTGAAATACCAGAACTAGTTACTTCAAACATTCCTGTCAGTACACCAACTAACCCATGTTTTTCTGCTTCCTGCATCGCACCATGAACAAGCGAATTCCCAAAACTTGTAATCGGAACGGTAGCCCCTGCCCCAGCAAAATCAATCAAAGGCTCGTATAGTCCAAATCCATCTAAAAGCGCCCCAATCACTACAAGAGCACTTAAGGTATGACCTGGTGTCAATTTAAATACATCAAACATAATTTGCCCAATGATACAAATTAAACCGCCTACGACAAAAGCCCAAAAATAGATCATGTTAATTGTTCACCTCCGTATTCAATTGACACTGCATGGGCGATACAAGGAATTGTTTCATTTTGCTGAAAGGACAACGGTGAAAGCAAAGCACCTGTAGCCACAACTAACATTCGTTTAAATTCACCTTTTTTCATGCGGTTTAATAAATGCCCATAAACTACCGTTGCTGAACAGCCTGCACCGCTTGCTCCTGCAAGAACGGGTTGTCCTTCCCGATAAATCATAAGGCCACAATCTTGGTATTGTTCTTCACTAATAGGAGTTCCATGCTTTTTAAATAGATCCATGGACACTTCCTGTCCGATTTGGCCAAGGTCACCGGTTACAATTAAATCGTAATAAGATGGCTCAACATTTCGTTCCTTTAAATGGGCTTCAATGGTATCAACCGCAGCTGGCGCCATAGCTCCTCCCATGTTAAATGGATCTGTCAATCCCATATCGATTACACGACCAATTGTGGCAGATGTGACATGAGGTCCTTCCCCAGAATCACTTAATAGGGCTGCACCCGCACCAGTAACCGTCCATTGTGCCGTGGGTGGCTTTTGTCCACCATACTCAGTTGGATACCGAAATTGTTTTTCAACAGCTGTATCATGACTGGAAGCTCCTGTTAACAAATATTTCGCTCCTTTTGTATTTACAATATAAGCACCTAGAGCCAGTCCTTCCATCGAGGTAGAGCAAGCACCGAATAAGCCAAAATAAGGCGCTCCAATCGTTCTGCTAGCGAAACTTGTTGGGGTGATTTGATTGATTAAGTCCCCAGCTAGGATAAATTGAACTTGATCCTTTTGTATGCCCCCTTTTTCCATGGCTTTTTGGCAAGCCTCTTCAAAAAGGATTTTATGTGCTTTCTCATAGGAATCCTGCCCAAGCCATAAATCAGCATGAAGAGTATCGAAATCATCTGGAAAACAAAGTCGGAGAAGTGCTGGAATTGATCAACCGTTATCGTGAAATAAGGTACTTGGCCTGGCTGTTTAGCACAAGAGAGCCTCCTGAAGAAATCTTGCTGGCAATCGGAAACAAACAACCATGAAGGTGTTGCAGGCATCACTTGGTATAACAAAATAATGCCTATAAAAGCAATGGGTGCCGAAGGGCATGGGACGACCTTTGATATAGCAAAAGTGATTTTTTGGGCAGTGGATCATGGTGCCGATGTCATTAATATGAGTTTAGGCAATTATCAGCATTCTTCCCTTTTAAAAGGGGCAATCGATTATGCATACAGTAAAAATGTTGTCTTGATTGCTGCAGCAGGAAATGAAAATACTATGCAGCCGAGCTATCCAGCTGCTTTTTCTAAGGTTCTAAGTGTCGCCGCCGTAAGTTACACCGGACAACGTGCCCCTTTCTCAAATTATGGAGATTATATCGATGTTGCAGCTCCCGGAGTTCAAATTCCGAGCACCTATTTTAACCAGCAGTATGCAGCTTTATCAGGTACTTCTATGGCTTCGCCTCATGTGGCAGGACTTGCTGGCCTCTTGCTTTCAGTAAACCCTAATTTAACGAACCAAGAAGTAATAGACATTATTAAGAATTCTACTTATGATTTAGGAATCCCTGGAACTGATCACGAATTTGGTAGTGGCTTAATTAATGTAAAGAATGGATTGGAAGATGCCCAAAGCAAAAGGCAATAATCCCTTTTTGAAACCGTTGCTTTTCGTTGTTATAAAACTTCTACATGATGTACATTGTTTGTACATGATAATGGAAAAACTAAGGAGGGAATTTTAGTTGGAGTGGATTTTTTATCTATACCTGTTAAATACGTTCTTTATGTTATTCATAGCAATTTGGGAAGTTCGTCGGCCAGCCAAAGCTTTGAATTGGATAGTAATCGTCCTTGTTTTGCCTGTCATTGGTTTCTTACTATATCTTAGCATATCAAATCCCAAGCTTATTCATCGTAAAAGATTGACCTCTTCTCATAATGAGTCTGATAAGTTACCTGATACATATAGTGATTCAGCATCGATAATCGCCGATGCTTTAAGGTATTTTACTGTAGGCGGGCTTGGCTTCGAGTCGGCAAAGTTCAAGCTGGAGTTCAAATCTACCAGTACGACAAAGGAATGATACATGCGAAGGTGTTGACCATCGATGAGGAGATTGCTGCCGTAGGCTCAGCAAACTATGATATGAGAAGTTTTCGCCTGAATTATGAGGTGTGTCAAGTCGTGTACAGTGCTGATGTGGCAAGGGAACTCACAGAGCAGTTCGAGAGGGATCTTACTGATTCTGTACCATTAAGAATTGAAGACTTGCTGCAACGATCCCTGACTGAGCGCATAGTTGAACAGGGTGCTCGCGTGCTTTCTCCATTATTATAAGTTGAAAAAACCCGTATTTTTTATCTTTCTGATTTTAATTTAGCTTACATGTTGTAATATAAATATTTTAAAACATGAGGGATTAACCTCCGTTAAAATGTACTCGGAACCCTTTGATGATCGTGCCTAGTTAGATAAACAAATATTGATATTTCCTTATAGAAATAGCCTGCTTGGTTAGGTACGTTGTTTCACAATCCCCGGAAATTTTTAATATAAGTAATGAATGCTTATTTTTTTCCTTCCGATAGCTTTCTATATAAAGAAGCTCTAGATACATTTGTAATTTCACAAATTTGATTTACAGTCATATTTCCTTCTTTATATAGCTTTACTGCATAATTCATTCCTGCGTGATTTTTATGATATTTCTTTAACCGTCCTTTAAACTTTCCTTCTTTCTTTGCGAGCTCAATTCCTTCACGCTGACGCATACGAATAAGGTCTCGCTCTAATTGGTTAACACCAGCCATTACCGTAATTAAGAATTGGCTATATGGATTATCTTCTGATAAATCTAGCCATGTATCCTTAAGTGATTTTAAGCTTGCCTTTTTATTTCGTATTAAATCAATCAATTCAAATAAATCTTGCGTACTTCGAGTGATCCGAGTTAAATCTGTAACATAAATAATATCACCTTCCTGTAAATCCTCTAACATTTTTTGAAGTTGTTCACGATCTTTTGTGGCTCCTGAAATTTTTTCTTCATAAATAATATCCATTCCAATTTCGTTCAATTGCCGAAATTGCCTTGAAGGATTTTGGCTAGTCGAACTGACGCGTACATAACCGATTTTCTGCAAAATTTCACCTCATTTTTGAGACAAGTCTTATGAGACACTCTTAACTATGATTTTATCAGTCCACTACACCTGTATCAATAGAGTACACTCTATTGATACATCATTATACTAACTTTCAAATAAATGCAGATCGGAGTATACAGATATTTAATTGTTCTTAACTCTCATCATCCAAATCCCCGAACAGTTCTGGAAATTCGTCTTCCAATTCTAACGAAGCAGCAGACTCTTTTCTATGCTCACTCATTTTAATAAGATTACTACTAATTCCTTTTCTTCTTCTTACACTTGGATTGGTACTCTCAATAATTATCTTTTCGTAATTTCTAACCTCCTGTTTCTTTTCGTTCAATTCATGTTTTAGCTTTTCTATTTTTTGTGTTAGTTCATCAATTTTTTTGTCTTTTTTCATAAGTTGATCAGAAAGCTTGTTGTTTTCTTCAATATTTTTAATAAATACTTCTTGAATATGATATAAAGCATCTCTTAGACCTTTTTCTTCGTTTAAAAATCGATCTATTATTAAATCAAAATTCGGATATGGTATTTCATCGAAACCTACATTATTATGACTGGTAATTACCTTTCTATTTAGGGTTTCAATAGTTTCTTCCATGCGCCTTTTCCAAGTTTTTCGACTAATTCCTGTTTCCTTTTGTAACCCTAAATATGTGATAGAACCAGTGTGTTTATTTGAGTATTCCAATAGTAATTTTTTTAACTCTTCATCGCTATAAGACTCAGTTTTCATAATACTATTCAATAACCTCCCTATCTTCCGGCAGCAAAGAATCAACCATAGCTTTTTGCCGTATTAGGCGATTAATAAGATTTGCCTTGCTTAATATCTGTTCATGATCTAGCATTGAATAGGATTCTGTGGCAAAATTAAATTTCATATTTTTATAAAGATTTAATAGAGACTTTAATTCTGTTTCTAATTGCTGTTCTAAATGATCTGATCCGGATAATAACCACTTCAATCCCTCATCATGGTTTTTTGGGTAATAAAAAAAATCATCACAAAATCTACATTCACCAGTGCAATTGTCAAAAGCCCCATATTTGCAATATCCGTTTTTTACCTCTTTTCGAAGAGGAAAATCCTCCGGTTTATAGATTCGTGATTCATTAATTTTATCTTTTACGCCAAATATTCCTTCTCCTAAACTTTTCTCAAGCCTATGAATTCTGGCTTTTGTTGAAATAATATAAACATAAGATTCAACGAAGTATTCCAAATGCCCCCAATAATTTCGTTGAGTACCTAATCGTGTATGGCCTGCCATTTTAGCAATAGTTAATGGATTAACCCCCTGTAACATCATATTACACATTGAAAAATGTCGTGTATCAGCAGGTGTTATATAATTACGGAAAATCTTAATGATTTCACCTTTTTCATTTCTTTTAACAAAGCGATAGAAATCAGTGTTATTCCAACCGATGATTTCTTTGTAGAAGGACATCAAGTGCCAATATAACGTATCTGGATGGTACATATCCTCCCTTTTAGTTATGCTATCAGCTTGAAAGAAACGTGATTGTATCTTAAATGAAAATAAGTAGTTTCCAATTAATTCAGGAGGAACTGTTTGCTTATACTCTTGAATAGTGTCATAAATATTTTTATTTATACGAATGACATTAGTCACGCTTATTTCGCTATATGATTTTGCCTCTTGTTTACTTCTTGGAACTTTTAAAAAGTAATAACCATCTTCCTCGTAGCAACAATCCCATTCTAGTAAACAAAATTCTTTAGGTCTCATTGGAATAATACCTGTAATCTTCCACCATAATATTATATGAAAATATTTGGATTTCTGAAGTGTGGTTGCTCGATTTTCAAATTCCATCATAAAATAATGAAAATCAATAATTACTTCATAATTAGGTAAATCTCTATTTTTCGAATCCATATTTTTAATCTTTAAGTCATATAAATCACGATAAGTATGCTCTATAAATGAAAGAAATCTACTAGTAAAATCATTAAATCTATAACGACTATTCATTGTTTTTGTCATAGCATACTCTTCATAAGCATCTACATTTGTTTTCTTAAATCCACCAGAAACTACAATTGCTTGTTTAACATTTGTATGAATTGCTTGAATATGATTTATGGAAAATTTAGTGTCTATTAATATTAACAAAAAACATTTTAAGGCAACCTTTAATTCAGGATATAAGTCAATATCGAACTTTAAATACCTACGCATTCCCGTAAAATCAACAATACACCAATAATCACTCTCAAAACTATCTGTAAGCAGGATACCTTGATCTTTATTTGTTTCTAACATACTTAAATATTTAGAAATGTCGTTTCTATCAAATTTATGATTTTCTGTGATTTGGATGTTTAATGCTCCATTTAATTCCTTAACCTTTTTCTGAATTATCAATTTGTTTCACCTCTCTATCTTTAAGAATAGCTCCATATAATTTTTTGATTCTTTTGCGATCAATAAAGGTCTCTACATATTCTTTACCTTTCTCAACAATAGCCTCATTCATTAATAGAAACATTTGTTTTAGAAAATGCTTTTCTCGTTCTTTATCCCATTCAAATTCACTATTGTAAATTTTATAAAGGCTCGTCTCAATCTGTTCAGATATAGAAAATAATAAATATTCTGTTGGTATTAAGTTCTCACATCCAATACAAGTGGTTCGTTCAGGACTTTTGCATTCAGGATATGTTAAACATTGAGCGAAAGCCATCCTTGCTGGCATTTCTCCACGAAATATTTTAACAATTAATCTTTTTAGATCCTCTTTAGGTAACTTTGAAAGCCTAAGTGCTAAAGATTCTTTTTTAATTCTTTCTGCAAGTAAAAAGGACGAATACGTTTCTAATTCATTTACTTTATACTTTTCACTTAAAGATTTAATTAAAGAGGTTCTGTCCTCCAGTTTTTGTTCATTTTGGTGCAACACAAGATTTATCATGGTATTATAAACCCAACCAAAATGACCCCTTTCGCATATATTAAAGGCCATACTATCAAGAGTACCTTGTGGGCTAGAGAATTTTATATAAACTTTGGTTGTATCTTCATTTAAGTGGCTTCGTAAAATTTGAGCTGCCTCATAGGATAAATGTGCATCCCCATCTGATTCAGAAACATGGTGGAAAAAGTAGGTAATCAATGTTCTATTCATTTTGACACTATGGAACCCAGATAGTTCAAGTTTTTTTTCAAAAAACATTTTATTAATTCCATTTGCTCTAATTGAAGTAAGCATTAATTTATCATTGTATTTTCTACGGTGTAACTCCGTAATACTGATTGCTGTTGCAAACGGTTCAACCAAACTATCTAAACAAAGAAATTGTCCAAGCGCCCCCGTTTTCGAAATCTTCATTTGACCAACTTTTATATGAACCTGATTTACAATCAATCTTGCCTCTTCTTTCCTTAATCTATTATTCTCAAAAAATGTTAAATCTTTGATTGGTAAATCAACAAAATCAATGGTTGGTAAACCGTAAATAATATCCCCACTTCTCCACGCATTCATTAAGTGCATAATGACATATACCCATGCCTGTGCATATGTTTTATATTTAATCGCTTTCTCTATGTGCAGCTCTATATCTATAACATGATTATAATATTTATTAAAAGTTTCAAGGGAATATATATCAGTATCAGTATTTGGATCATTAAACGTTGCGTATCGATTAAAAAAGTTACAATCCTCAATATTTTCAGAGCAATACTGAACAAAACCTATAAAGTATTGTTTAACATATTTAGGTTGACTCTCATTATTTAAGAAACTCTCAATATCTTCATCTGTCATTTCTTTTATACTCTTTGGTAAATGTTTAATTAAAGCCTTTAAAGTTTTTATATAATAAGCAGTTTTTTTTGAAAGGGTCTCTGCTCTTGCCTCACTTTCAGCTAACTTTTGACAAGCATATTCCGTGTATATTTTGACTGTTTGGGCTAATTTTAAGGGGATGGAAATCTTATCAACTTCAAACTTATACTTGTTAACTGCATCAATAGTGGTGAATTCACCGGGACTTTGAGGGATAAACCTATCATTTTCAAGTTTTTGTTTGTACTGAATAACTTCAGATTCTAGCACAATCCAATATTCAATATTGTTAAAACCGTTTGTAACCTTTTTGGCAGATTTCATATGCTTTTTTATAATTTCCCTTGCTCTTTGAACGCTTCTTGTTTCGAGCAATTGCATAACATCTTCAGGGAAAATATAACCTGTTGGTAACTGAAGTCTTTCCTGTGAATAAATTTCTTTTATCTTGTCTATTTCTAATCTATTGATGAGATAACCCTCCGAGTTTGACCTTAGTATGCAATCATTAATGAGTCCTTTTTTTATATAACTTCTTATTGTATCTTTATTACATCCTATTATTTGGGATACTTCATCTATATTTGCATATTTTTCTTTAATTTCAAGCATATCTTTAAAATAATCTTCTGCTTCTGAAGCTAAAACTATATAGGTATCCTTTACATATTTTTTATGGTTTTTTAATACGTTATTCCTTATTAGTCCCCTTATTGTCTCCGGATGAAGTTTGTACTTTTCAGCTATCTGTTTTACAGTTACATATCCCTCTGGTATGACATTTTTATTTTCGTAATCCTCTATATCTGATATTGGAATAAGATATCCCTCGGTTTGATTTCTAATAATAGCATTAGGAAATACTTTTCTTGGGCCATATGTGTGAATCGTTAATTTTGATAAGGATAATCGTTCACATGCTTCATTTAAAGTTAAAAAACCATTTCTTTCAATGTGTTCTTTTATATACTCGTCAAAAATATCCTTATGCACAATATAATTATTATTTTCATCTCTACTAAATTTTTTAATTTTTCCGTTCCGCAAATCACTTCTAATCTTCTCATTAGTACACCCTGAGATTTCCGCCATTTCGCTAATTGATAAAAAGTCTTTTTTAGCATCTTCTATTTTCGTAACTTTTTCTTTATAAGCCTCTATATCCGTAACTGGTATTCGGTAGCCCTCTTGCTTTGAATTAATAAAACAGTTTGGGAACTCGTCTTTTTTTATTAGTTTTAGTACCGTGGATCTATTTATCGAAAACAGTTTAGAGACCTCGGTAACAGAAATATATAAATTTTGATCATTAAGTTCCAAACTTAACACCTCCCTTTTATTCTTTTTTCTTATATATTTCATCTATCTTTTTTTCTAGCTTTTCTTTAATTCGTTTTGTGCTAGCTAGATATGGTTTTACTGAGTCAAAACCTTTGTCCCCTCTTGGAAAACTCACATCATATAAATTATCAGCTTCTTCAGCCAATAAGTTAGAAAATATCCCCCTACCTATATGACTAGCCCATCTCTCAGCTTCAAGCGCTAAAGCATTATTTCTATCCGCCATATTCTCCGAATCTCTAAGGTACTTCAGAAATATTTTCTTTGTTTTATTAAAATGGTAATAGTAATTGTTACCTGTCATGGCTAATCCTTTTTGATTAGGAAATAGTGGGGTTTCTCCATTTAATTTCATAACATCTGTTAAATTATTCATGTGTTTTTCATAAAATAAAGTTGACCAATCCTTAAATCCAAAAACAATTTGCCTTCTTTTACTTTTAATATAGCTAGACCCCGATGTATTAGTGATGTCCTTTCTCAAGTTTCGATCCTCAGAAAGATCCACGATAAAACCATATTCTCCTTTATCCCCTATAAGCTGTAAATCTTTTATTCTAAGATTACATATCTCTCCGGTTCGGAGTCCACCAAAGAATTGTAAATAAAGTGCAAACGCAATTTTACTATCTGTTTGATAGGCAATTTCTAAAAAGGTTAGAATATATTCATCTGGTAATTTATGGAGTCTCGGTTTCGGTTTACTGTAAAAGTATTGAACATCTTTAATTTTCAAAGTATGACCAATGATCTTTTTTTCATTTAGAAAATCAAAGAACTTTTCTATATATTTCTCATGTTTCTTGACCGTATTTTTAGGTGTCCTTTTATAAGAAAGCTCAGATAAAAAATTTATTACATGGTCTGATTTTAATTCTATAAGACTTTTAACTTTATTACTCTTATCGCTTATTAAAAAATTTAAAAACATCGCTATAGTATTTGCCGGTGCTTTCATAGTATTGTACTGGGCGTTTTTCCAATTATCTAATATAAATTCTGTTGAAAGAGGATGAATTACTTCAACGTTTGTGTCTTCATTTTTAATTTTTATACACGCATATTGTTTTTCTATTGGCTCACCTGTTGAAGTTTCTGCATATTGGGCCATTATTGCACGTACAACAAATTTCACATTAGGTTTTATACTAACAATCTTTCTTTGGTTTCTCCCCATCGTTCCCCCACCCTAAATTGATATATCTGGTTTCAAAGGATTGAAGTTCTAAGTTCCCTTTTAAATTAGAACATAAAGACTCGTAAATTTTTTCTGTATATGATTCAGTTGTATATCTAGCAATTTTAGATATATAAGATATTTCAAATGGTTCATTTTGTGCTAATACTAACAAGTTAAAAATCCCCATACGTCTTAACATTTGAGGTGAAACCGTATAATTAATATTAGCTATCGAACTGTATTTCCGAAACATTTTGTTAATTGCATCCCTTGTCATTGGACCTTTTTGTCCAATTAATAGTTTCTTACTTTGATAAATGGGTCTGACTTCTAAAAAATCTTTTATCATTTTAATAAGAGGTTCAGTTATGCTAATTTTTCTTATAGGAGTGGGGAATTTTCCACTTTTTAAAATTTTAAATTGTATATAACCTTGTGATGGATCAGTAATTTCTATATCATCCAGTTCAATATTAATAAGTTCAGAAATCCTGCAACAAGTTCCGTATAATAAGTGAAATATAAGAATATCCCTCTTATTTTGACCTTCTAATATTGTTTGCCGTAGTCTAACAAATTCATTAATACTCATCATTCTCATAGTCCAGTTGTTTGTTTTAATTTTGATTATTTCATTTGGCTCAATTACTAATGGAGATTCTCCAATATGATACAAATATTTGTTATACCGAGTGACACTCTTAATTTTCCTCAAAACAGTATTTTCACTATATTTGGTATATAAAAATATTGTGTATTCAGTTAGCACTTCTTCTGTTATTTTGGGGTCCAGTTCCTTACTTTTTAACCAGTCGTAAAACTGAACAATGTCAAATACATAGCTCTTAATCGTATTTTTAGACAATCCTTGTCTTTCTAATTCATTGATAAATTTTTCGATCATGTGTGCGCTTACTCCATTTCTTTTATTACCTTAATTCTATAAAATTCTACATAACTTGTATACATAACTTTTATTAAGTTTAATAAAAAAGATGGGTTTTTTACTAACCCATCTCTATCTATACCAATACTATTTATCGAACTCCATCTTCCAACTATAATAGTCGTTTTCAGAGTTTTTTTCATATCGTAAATTTGCATCAAATTTTTTACCTTTTTTACTTGTTAATCCATTAACCAAAACGACTCCATTTTTCAAGAGACTTTTAACCATTGTTTTAGTTGGTTTCTTTTTCATAGATGCTAAATATTTATCATTTTTCCAAATGACAAATTTACAACCATTCTTCCAGTTACTGCAGCCAAAACCTTTCTCACCTTCGATGACAGGGTGTTTACAATTTGGACAACTCCCAAGATTCTCATAAGTATTCTTGTTAGGAATCTTTTTTAAAGAAGGACCTTGATCTTCTTTTATCTTTACAACTGCCTGATTCGTAAAATCAAAAATAAAATTCAAAAATTCCTCTTTACGAAGCTTACCTTTTTCTATGTCATGAAGGGTTTTTTCAAGTTTTCCGGTAAACCCTAAGTCAAATAGTTCTTTTACCGGAAACATTTCAACGAGTTGTTTCCCCAATTCTGTACATTGTAGATATTTTTTGTGGGTAGTAATATATCCTACATCTTTTAGTTTTTTTATGGTCTCTGCTCTTGTTGCTGGTGTACCAATACTAAATCCATTTAAAATAGAATTCATGATTTCATTATCATCGCTATCATCATACTTCTTACCACAAGTTTCCATAACTCGTAATAGAGTCTTTTCTGTATGATATTTAGGTGGTTTAGTTTTATTTGCTGTTACTTCATGATTTTTGACAGTGACATTTTCATTAATTTCTACAAATGGAAGAGTGGATTCTTTTGTTTCTATTTCCTCAACCTTTTTCCAACCTTCGACTAATTGAACCCTTCCTTTTGATAAAAATTCTCCCTCTACATTATTTACAATTGTGGTTAGAGTAGTCTCTTCATATTCCGCTATAGGCATAAATTGCATTAAGAACCTATTTTTCACAGCATTATATACAATCATTTCATCTTTAGTCAATGATTTAGGGACTAAATACGTTGGAATAATGGCACTGTGGCTTTCAACCTTCTCATTATTAAATACCCTTTTTGTTCTTGTAAATCTCAGTTCACTTTCATAAGGCAGTCCCTTTTTTAGAACATTCAAAACATTTTCTGCCCGTTCAACAAGACTTTCATCCAAAAAATTGCTTGAGGTCCGAGGATAGGTAATTAGTTTTTTCTCATACAATGATTGTGAAATCCGCAAAACTTTGTCCGAAGTCCAGCCCTGATATTTGTTCGTAATAAACCCTTGAAGATTGGATAAATTAAATAAATAGGGAGGATATTCATTTTTCTTCTCAACGTTTTTTTCAGATACGGCTCCCTCTTTTCCAGACAAAAGGGAATGAATATCCATTAGAATTTGTTTATCTTTAAATTTATCCTCATTGTTAAGATGATAAATCCCTTCATATTCACTACCTGATAGGGTTGCAAATAATGCTTTTAGTTTAAAATAATCTTCTGGAACGAAATTTTCTATTTCTTTATCTCTGTCATAAATAATCTTTAAAGTTGGTAGCAAAACTCGTCCAATATTAAGTGCTTGTCCTTTACCCTCTTGATATTTTAAAGTTGCCATAGAAGTAAGGTTAATTCCTATTGTCCAATCTGCCCATTGTCTACCTATACCTGCATTTCTTAAAGGAATCATCTCATCATTGGATATTATATTATTAAGACCCTTTAGTATTTCATTCGGTGTCCACTCATTTAATAGTAAACGATAAACCTTTTTACCATGTCTTATCTTATATAAGATCGTATCTCCAATAATTTGTCCCTCTCTATCATAGTCACACGCAGATATAAGATTAGTAACATCATTTCTTTTAATTAGACTATATATGATCTTCAATTGTTTTTTTGCGCCTAAATCTTCTTTATCACGATTTTTTTGATTTGATTTCACCTTATATCTAAATTTATCAGGAATAAATGGAAAGTTTTCTGTTCTCCATTTTGCCATTTTCTCATCATAATCTTTTGCATCAAATAACTGTAATAGGTGACCAAAAGCCCATGTGATAATATAATCGTTGCCCTCAAAATAACCATCCTGTCTACTTTTTATTTTTAGTGCATCTGCTATATTTTTAGCTACAGAAGGCTTTTCTGTTAGTATAAGTGTTTTGCTCATCTTGATGTTTTTCTCCCTTCATAACAATTATGAAAAATTGTTTATCCACTCAAGTTCTAAAAATACAAAGAGTAAATCATTTAAAACATAATAACTACTAAACTTTAATATTTGAACTCATAATTAATATTTTATATTTTTTAAAGTTTTTCGGCCTGTCAATCTGAAGATTTATTTAGGGAATTTAGTGAAGGAACCAATAAAAAAGATATATTAAAAATTAGAAGTTTTTGATATAGAGGTTTTGAAAAAGCCGACGTGCTGTGACCGTCAAGTAGAATGACACAATTTTTGCTCATTAATTTGAAACACTTTGTTCCCCAAATATGGTAGAACGATGCTTCATACGATAACTATCTTCATTTAAATGAATAATCTCTACTCGATGCAGAATTCTATCTAGAATAGCTGTTGTTATAGCTTGATCTCCTAATAATTCTCCCCATTCTTTTGGAGCCTTGTTAGAAGTTAGAATAATGGACGATTGGTTATATAAATCGTTTATTAAATGGAAAAACATATTTGCTTCTTGTTGATCCATTGCCATGAACATCAAGTCATCTATGATAACTAAATCTGCTTCTCTAATTCTCTTCATTCTTGCTTTAGATTTGCGCGTGAATTCTTCCGTTTTCAGATTATGAACTAGGTCTCCCATTGAAGTAAAAATAGCTTTGTATCCTTGGTTTATTGCCTCTATACCTAGCCCGACCGCCAGGTGCGTTTTGCCTACACCAGGCGGTCCTAGTAATATTAAATTGTATAACTGTTCAACCCAAGTTAAGTCTCTTAATCTATTTAATTGTTTATTACTTAAAGACTTCTGTTCTTTCAAATTGAATTCCTCGAGTGTTTTACTAAAAGGAAAGGTAGCCCACTTTAAGCGATTATTTAATTGCTTTTCCTCTCTTCGAGCTTGCTCATAGGTTGTTACATCTAATAAAAATTGAGTGAATGATTGGTCCTTTTGCTCAGCTTCTCTGATCAAATGGGGTAGGTGTTTGGCAGTTTCAACGAGTCTTAATGCTTTCATTATGTCTTGTATTTGTTGAAGTTGACTCATCTTATTTTACCTCCATTAACACCGTGTAAGAATCTACTTTTCTTTTGTGTGCATCTGTTTCTAAAACCCATTCAGACAGCTTGTTCAAAGGTTTGATTTCTATTTTGTTTTCTATAACTGTTTCATTTATCTGGCGTTGACGTTTCACATATGCAACGATATCGCTAAAATCTGTTGCACTAAATAGTTTCCTTTTTACGCACTCTGCTAACGCCTTGGTTAGTACTTCGCTATTGCTTTCTTTTGCTTCACGCAAGATAATTTGCAGTTGGTCTTTAATGTAACGAGGATTTTTCTCTCTAACCTTCTCTAAATATTGATAGGCTCGTTCTTTATCTTCAAATTCCTCGGCCACTGTGCTAATATATGCTTCGACTCCTTTTGTACGGTCTCTACTATGTTTTCTATCTTTTACTAATTGGCCTTTGCCATTTGGAATCATATGTTTTGCAATGATTTCGCCAGTATCAGGGATATAAATAATCAGTTCTTTATTCTCCGTTTCCTTGATACATACTTTATCCAATTTGTTGTATGTGCCAAGTGGAAGAGAGTACCGATTTGAACCGAAACGAATTGTATTGTCCTTATGGACACACCTTGCTATACTTGTATCATAGTTATTTTGAATATCTATTTTTTTGGAGACCGGCTTTAAGTGTTGCTTTTCGAGGAGAAACACTTCAAACGGTCTTTTTTTTGTTGTGTTGTGTACCTTAAAGTTCCCAGTTCTGTTTAGCCATTCCCAACCTTGTTCGTTCCAGGAATCAATGTTATGGAATACTCTATGTTTGGCAAAGTTTTGTTTTATGAATCCTACAACATTTTCTATTCTTCCTTTACTTTCTGGGTCAGCTTTGCGACAAACACGAAGGTTCAAACCCCTAGATTCCCTATAATTTTGAAACTCTTTTGTTAAAATTAAATCTCCACCATTTTCACTAACTACAATTAAACTATCTTGATCATACACAATCTCATTGGTCATTCCACCGTACCACTTGAATGCATTCTCATGCGCTCTAATTACATCCTGTGTTGTAAAAGGTCTATCCAACCACTCTTTATATTTTTGTCTAGAGTGGGAGAGGACAAAGGCTATAAAGGTTAGCTTAATCTCCTTATTATCAGCTGTCTGTTGCCTTGTATGTCCGAAGTCTACCTGCATTTGTTCGCCCATCGGGGGATCGGGGATTGCCTCATACATTCGAGGAGACGTTTCTTTTTTTATCTGGTATTCTTCTCTAAGATCCTTTACATAACTTCTAACTGTACTCTCCCCAATATTTATATCTTCATATTTCTCCAGAAGCCAATCATACACTTGTGCAGCTGACATATCCGGATGCATCCTCAACCAAGATAGTATCAGCTCTTTATTGGGATCTAGTATTCTCTTTTTATTCTTAAGAGATTCTACCCAATCAGCCATCTCCGAAGGTGATTTCTTCAAATGTCTGTAAACTGTTGACCTTGAAATCCCTAACTTTTCAGCTATTTTAGTTTGACTAAATCCTTGTTTTAATAATTGTCTTATTTCCATGTACATTTCCCACTTATCCACCTTTTCTGACCCCCACTGTAAGTAATGAAACTATTATTCATTTTACAGGGGAGGAGTAATATTCATTGCTGGTATATTTGGGTAAATAAGTGTTTCATCAAATCAAGCAAAACTTGTATACTTTATTCTAGCAGTCACACGTGCTATTCTTCTTACTAAAAAGTTTAAATTTTATTATGAATGAATAGCTATTGTATAAAATATAAATATAGATTGTCCCAAATAATCTAAATACCTGTAATTGGTCTCCGGTTATGGTTACGGGTCTCCGGTTATGGTTTTCGCGGAAATACTAATTACCCCATTATGTCCACTTTCATTATGTCCACAACATATGGACATGCTATAAACCGTTATAATTCAACTTTTCTCCTATTCTATCAATTATGTCCATATCCTTTTTTGTATATAATGAACGTGGATAAGATACTATTCCCTTTTGATAGAGTGATTGAACAATATCTAATGTTTTCTTAGGTGAAAACTTAAATGCCTTGTTGGCAGTTGCCTGTAGAGAGGACAAATTAAAAAGCATGGGCGGTTGATATTCTTTTCTTTCAGTTATCAAATCTTTAATTTCAGCAGGCTTTCCCATACAAAACCCCGCTATTTTATTTGCTAGTTCCTTATCCATTACACGTGTTTGCTGATCTTTATGCCATTTCCCTTTATATTTCTTGCCATTGATGTTAAATGTTGCAACAACCTCCCAAAATGGTTCAGGTTTAAATGAATCAATTTCCTTTTCTCTTTTAACAATCAGTGCAAGTGTTGGAGTTTGAACTCTCCCTGCTGAAAAAATATCATTCATTCCACGTTCTTTCAGCAATAAAGAATAGACTCTAGAGGCATTCATTCCAACGAGCCAATCTGCACATGCACGAGAATAAGCCTCATAAAAGAGATTTTTTGTTTTTTCATCGTCTAATAACTGTTGAAATCCCGTTTGTATAGCAGCTGGTGTTAATGAGGATATCCATAATCTTTTTATTGGCTTTTTTACTCCTGATAAATGGATAATATTCCTGATAATTAACTCCCCTTCACGTCCAGCATCACCCGCATGAATAATTTCGGTTACGTTTGGATTGTTTAATAGCTGTTTAATAATATAAAACTGTTTTGATTTTGATTTCGTTACTTCGTATTGAAACCTATCTGGAATTATAGGCAGCATTGAAATAGACCATTTTTTCCATTCTGGTTTATAAGCTTCTGGATTACTTAATTGCGTTAGGTGACCTATAGCCCATGTGAAAAAAGCACCTTTTGGAAACAGTTCATTAGGTTTCACCTCAAAATAACCATCCCGCTTTACTCTTTGAAATTGTGCACATAGGGTGGAAGCTTGGTCAGGTTTTTCAGCTATAATTATTTTCATTTTTCTCACCTTGCATATTCAATCTATTAATTTTAAATTTCATTCTAATCTAGTTTACTTTATTTCTTTATTTCTGAAAAATGGTGTATTTGATAAATTAGATTTGAGCCACTTTTCAATAGTTTGATCACATAAAAAATGAGCCACACGATTTCCAATTTAATTAACCTCTTTTATGATTGTAAGTGACCAAACTATCAATCAGAGAAGAGGAACAAAAGGATGATCAATATGGCTCAATTTCATCGTATCAAATTTTTAAAAGAGGTTGAAGGATTATCACAAAGACAAATTGCAGAAAAACTTGGTATTTCAAGAAACACCGTTAGTAAATACTTAAAACAAAATGTAGCTCCTACAACCATTCAACGCCAAAAGGTCTATGGTACAAAGCAGTATTCTGATGAAACAAAGCGAGTATTGCCGATTATCGATCAATGGCTTGAGGAAGATCTAAAGAGCTGGGGAAAACAAAAACATACAGCTGCGAGAATCTTCAATCGACTAGAAGACGAGTATGATTTCAAAGGTTCCGCATCCAATATTCGAAAAATCGTTGCCAAACGTAAAAAGAAACTACAGGAAGTCTTCATTCCACTTGATTTTCAACTCGGCCACCAATTCCAATTCGACTGGGGAGAGGCGGACATTATTCTACAGGGTCGAACGCAACGTGTTTACCTCTTTTGCATTCAGCTTTCGGCAAGCCGCCTACGATTTGTAAGAGCTTATCTAAATGAAAAACAAGAAGCTTTCTTAGATGGTTTTGTTCATGCGTTTGAGTTTTTTGGAGGCGTTCCAACTGAAGGACTCTTCGATAATTTAAAAACAGCTGTACTTAAAATTCTTCAGGGGCGTGATCGCCTCGAACAAGAATCTTTTATCGCTCTCCAGGCTCATTATTTATTCAAAGCAGAATTTTGTAATGTACGATCTGGAAACGAAAAAGGACGCATTGAAGGGACAGTAGGTTATATAAGAAGAAATGCCCTTGTACCTAAACCAGAAGTCCAATCGTTAGAGGAATTAAATGAATACCTTTCAGAATGGTGCCTACAAGAGGCTGATAGACGAATGGTACCTTACTCAAAAGAAACAGTTTTAGCTATGTGGGAAAAGGAGAAACAACAGCTTCACCCATTGCCAGAGAACCGTTTTGAGGCGTGTAGGCTTGTTTCATGCCAAGTAAATAAAACATCTTTAATAACCGTTGATACCAACCAATACTCTGTTCCATGTAGCTATGTCGGTCAAGCTGTGTGGGCAAAAATTTTTGTGGATCGTGTGATCGTTGTGGCTCAAAATCAAGTGATCGCGGAACATTCTCGTTCCTATGAGAGAAATCAAATGGTTACCGTTTTAGATCATTATCTAGAAGCTCTATTAAAGAAACCACGTGCTGTCAGAGATGCCCGTGCCTTTCAATCTTCTAAAGTACCAGAAGTGTTCAGGCGTTTCCATCAAAAGATGCGTGAACAAGAAGGTGCTGCAGGAGATCGAAAGTTTATTCGTCTACTCCTTCTCCATCGGGAGATAGGAATGGAGAAACTCACGCAAGCTTTACAACAGGCGGAACAAACGCAGATATTTAGGTATGAAGTGGTTCATGAAATAATTCAAAAACTGACAAACGCAAACGTCAAAATCCATGACCTTTCGAAAGAGAAAACGCCTACTAATCTAGTAGATTATAAAGTTAAAAAATCGAATGTAGCTCAATATGGACAATTAACAGGAGGTCAGTAAGATGACAACAGAATTACTAGTGGATCATTTAACCAAGCAGCTTAGAATGCCTACCATTCACAAACAGTATCGCTCTCTCGCAAGAGAAGCTGAAGAACGTAACCTTAGCTATGAAGAGTATTTGTTAGCCTTACTTGAAGTAGAGATAGAAATGAGAGATGAAAATCAAAAACAGAGGCGACTAAAACAAGCAAACTTTCCAGTCCAGAAAACCTTGGATACCTATGATTTCAGTTTAATGCCTAGTCTAAATCGAAATCGTTTTTTAACACTAGCTAAAGGTGAATTCGTTGAGAAAAAGGAAAACATTCTCTTTCTCGGAAATAGTGGTACTGGAAAGACCCATCTAGCTACAGGACTCGGTATTGAGATGATAAAGAATGGTTATAAAACCAAGTTCATTACAGCGTCTAAATTAGTAGAAGAATTACTGATGGCGAATGACGAGCATAAACTCGGTGCTTTAGAAAAGAAGTGGCTCAAATTTGATGTGATCATCGTAGATGAGCTAGGGTATGTACCTTTTTCAAAAATTGGATCAGAGCTCCTATTTCAATTTTTCTCAAGTAGGTATGAACGTGCAAGCGTTATTATTACTACCAATCTTGAATTTACGGAGTGGACTAGTCTTTTCGGAGATGAAAAAATGACAGCTGCCCTTCTCGATCGACTCACCCATCGATCACACATCCACTTACTGAACGGAGAATCCTATCGATTTAGACAAAGTATGAAACAAAATGGAGAAACTAAAGCATAACCAGGAGTGAACGCGAGGTGTTTGGAGGTCTTGCCCCTCCTCGGGGCAAGACCTCCAAACACCCAATCCCTCCCAGTAATGGGGGCTAGAAATGATAAAGTGGCTCACTTTTGAAGTGATCACTCTGGCTCAAATTAATATTGACAAAAACAAATGGCAGAAAATAAAGTTTTTATCTTCATAAATTTATATTTAATTAGAAAAACTTGGATTTTCTAAAAGTATTAACTATGAAAGCCTTAGTTTATCATATATTTTTTTCTTTAAAATCTTATTTTTATGATATATAAAAAAACACCACATTTTTGTGATGTTATTAAGAATTATTTATTTTTATTAAAATGTATTAAACACATTTGGACAATCAGACTGAGTCGGTGAATAGAAACAATGATTTTTAAATCTTCCAGCGTTCCACTGATTATACCATTGTGCAGGACACGTTCCAGAAGGCTTAAAAAACCACAATGAATTTGTTGCTGGATGGAACCTTTCACCATTAATAACTCTACGAGCTAAACGAATATCCAGTTCTCTTGCAGATTGATAAAAATATCCTTTAATTGTAGCTTCAAAGCCCCCTGGTCGTTGATATACCATTTTTCTTATTGTTCTTATATCTTTAAAGTCTAAACAATTGGATCTTGTGCGATTAACACCGACATTACCAACCATAAGCATTCCAAGTTGACCATCACCTTCAGCCTCTGCCCTCATTAACCGCGCCAAAAGCTTAACATCTGCTTCAGTTGCCTTTACAACTGCCACAAGCTCACTCCCTTTCACCATGCTATTCTCATTTATATGATGTAGGGGAATGTCCTGTTGCACGGGTTTTAAAGTGGTCTAACTTTTATGGTACCTGTTACTACCCGATATTTGTTGAGGTGTGTCGATTTATTATAAGGCTTTAGAATCACTTACCTCATGATTATTTACTAATCTTTATAAAATTCTAAGTGAAATTTAGATAATCTTTAATTCTTTTCCTGCTTTCTCAAACACACTAAGTGCCTCTTCAAGGTCTTCTATCGAATGCTCTGCTGTAACAATTGTGCGAACGCGAGCGTGACCTTTAGCGACAGTAGGAAAAGCAATGCCTTGAGCAAATACACCATATTCTAACAATTTATCTGAAAATTTGTGTGATAATGCTTCATCTCCAACAATAATCGGGGTTATAGGAGTTTCACTTTTCCCGGTATTAAATCCAAGTTTTGCTAAACCATCTTTAAAAAACTTAGTATTATCCCACAGTCTATTAATTAAATGTGGTTCATCTAATAAAACCTTTATCGCTTCTATACATGTGGCAGTAACTGCAGGTGGATGAGATGTACTAAATAAAAATGGTCTGCCTTTATGAATTAAATAATCAATAAGTGTTTTTTGTCCGGCTACATAACCTCCCAAAACCCCGATTGCTTTACTTAGTGTTCCTACTTGTATATGAACACGACCATCTAAGCCAAAATGGTTAACCGTTCCGCGCCCATTTTCTCCTAATACACCTGAAGCGTGTGCATCATCAACCATTACCAAAGCATGGTATTTTTCTGCTAATTCTACAATGCCAGGTAAAGGGGCAATATTACCATCCATAGAGAATACACCATCCGTCACAATAACACGGACTCTATAATTCTCTGATTCTTTTAGTGCTCTTTCAAGGTCTAACATGTTTACGTGTTTATAAACCTTTCTATCTGCCTTTGTTAACCGAATACCATCAATTATGGAAGCATGATTTAATTCATCTGATATTACAACATCCTCACTTGTTAATATAGAGGAAAGTACCCCTTGATTTGTTGTAAATCCGGATTGAAATACTAATGAAGATTCCGTATGTTTAAACTGAGCAAGTTTTTCTTCTAAATCTTTATGCATAGTAAAAGTACCAGCAATCGTTCGTACTGACCCTGTTCCTGCTCCATAGTTTTCGACAGCTTTAAGTGCCGCAGAGCATAAGCGAGGATGCGAAGTTAAACCTAAATAATTATTTGAAGATAATTGGATAACTTTTTTACCATTAATAACAACTCTTGCTGACTGGTCAGATTCTAAAGGTATTAATTGACGAAATGTTCCTTGCTTCTTCATTTCTTCTAACTCTGATTGTAAAAACTCAAAACCGTTCATTTAAATCTCCTCCTATAAAATAGATATATATAATCCTATGATCACTAATGTAAGTGCTTTCATTTATGGGTGTAAAACAACTTTTCCACAATTCCCATCCATCATTAAATCAAAACCTTTTTCAAACTGCTCTAATGAAAATCTATGTGTAATAAGAGGCTTTAGATTTACCTGTCCTGAATGAATTAAGGCCGATACTTGCTTCCATGTTTCAAACATTTTTCTACCAGTTATCCCTTGAATCGTAATCCCCTTAAAAACAATATCGTTTGTTACATCAAATTCAACAGGTTTAGTAGGTAAACTTAGAATTGACACACGCCCTCCATTTGTTACCATTTTAAACCCTTGGTTAATTGCAACTGGATGACCTGACATTTCACATACAACCTCTACTCCATGACCGTCAGTTAACTCATAAACAACTTTCAACGGATCTTGGTATTTAGAATTCACAATTATAGTTGCACCGAGTTGTTTAGCTAGTTGTAATCGATATTCATTAATATCTACCGCAATGACCTGAGATGCACCTGCAGCTTTTGCTATTCCTACAGCCATAATTCCAATTGGGCCACATCCTATAACAGTAACTGTTTTACCAATCACATCACCTGCTAATACAGTGTGCACAGCATTTCCCATTGGTTCTTGAATAGAGGCAATATCATATGGCATATCTTTAGGATTTTTCCATAAATTTGTTGAAGGCAAGGCAACATACTCTGCAAAACACCCTCCTGTATCAACACCAATAATTTTAGTAAATTTGCATATATGTGCTTTACCCGTTAAGCACTGCGGACATTTTCCACAAACTAAATGTGTTTCCGCGGAAACAGAATCACCTACTGTAACATTTGTCACCTTTGCTCCTATTTCAAAAATTTCTCCTGAAAACTCATGACCAAAAATATAAGGTGGGTTTACTCTGCTAGCTGACCACTCATCCCATTTATAAATATGAACATCTGTTCCGCAAATTGACGTAGCTTTTACCTTAATCAATACTTCATTTTCCGAGATTTGTGGAATGTCAACCATTTCTAATAGTGCCCCAAATCCTCTATGGTGTTTTACAAGCGCTTTCATCTTTCCGTTCACAGTGAACACCCCTTACTCCAAAAAAGCTTATATAACAATATCTTACATGTAATATTTATTTGTAAACATCATTGTCCATATACAGTGGACGTTTGATTGCTTATAAAATAAAATGTTAAATATGATTCATTTTACCTAATCCTTCCTCAATGAATTTTAATTTAAAAAAAGAGGGGACTGAATTTTAAATTCAGTCCCCTCTAAAATTATTACATAAATTCCGCTATCATTTTATTAAATTCTTCCTCTTCTATTGTTAAATCAGCTTGAGAAAGAGGTGTTTCACTATACCCATTAATCATTTCTTGGTAAGATTTTTGCTCTGTATTTTGATAGATTAAACCTGTAACCAATCCATTATGCTTCATAAGAGTTTGCATCGCCACTTCTTTATTGTGTGGGTCATATCCTTCTACATTTGAAAGTTTAGTTAAATTTTCTTTAAACCAATCGTACGTATTTACTTTATTGTACGTTACACATGGGCTAAATACGTTAATTAATGAAAATCCCTTATGGTTAATTCCTGCTTCAATTAAAGCTGTTAAATCTTTAAGGTCTGTAGAGAAGCTTTGTGCTACAAATGTAGCACCAGCAGTTAAGGCCATTTCCATAACCGATAATGCTGATTCAATTGAGCCTTGCGGAGTACTCTTCGTCACAAATCCAGCATCACTTCGAGGTGAAGTTTGCCCTTTTGTTAATCCGTAAATTTGGTTGTCCATGACAATATAAGTAATGTCAATATTACGACGAATAGCGTGAATAGTATGACCCATTCCGATCGCAAATCCATCACCATCTCCACCAGAGGCAATAACAGTCAGATCTTTATTTGCCATTTTAACACCTTGTGCAATTGGTAAAGAACGACCATGAATCCCGTGGAATCCATATGAATTAATGTAACCTGAAATACGACCTGAACAGCCAATACCAGAAACAACTGCAAGCTCATCTGGTGTAAGTCCAACATTAGCCGCTGCACGTTGAATTGCTGCTTGTACTGAGAAATCACCACAGCCCGGGCACCAGTTTGGTTTTACATTGTTACGAAAATCTTTAAATGTTGCTGCCATGTTACATCAACTCCTTGCTTCTAGTATGAATTTCATGAGGTAGGAATGGATTGCCATCATATTTAAGTAAAGAAGAGATCTTATTCGCATTTCCTACGTTCATTTTAAGAAGACTCGCAAGTTGACCTGTTGCATTATTTTCTACAACAATTACTTTTTTTGCCGTTTCAACTAAAGGTAGGATTTCATCACTCGGGAATGGATGAATAAGACGGATTTGTGCATGATTCACTTTTATCCCATCAGCTTCTAGACGCTCCATAGCTTCTTCAATAGTCCCACGAGTTGATAAATAACCTACGAGTAGAACATCCGGATTTTCATGCTGAACATTTTTATAAACAGGGTTTTTAAATTCCATGTTGTTAAGTTTTCTTAAACGTTTATCCATTTGAGCTACACGATTCAAAGCAGATTCAGATGGCTTACCTGTTTCATCATGTTCAACCCCTGTTACGTGGTGAATTCCGTTTTTCATGCCTGGAATGACACGTGGAGAAACACCATCCTCAGTTACTTCGAAACGTTTAAAGTATGCTTTGTTTTCAACTTCTGGAAGATCATCTGCAACAAGCTTTCCACGACGAATTTCTATTTTGCTGTAATCTAATGGTTCTACTGTTTGCTTGCCAAGAGAAAGCTGTAAGTCTGATAATAAAATAACAGGCACTTGAAATTCTTCAGCAATATTAAAGGCTTCAATTGTATCGTAGAATGCTTCTTCCACTGTACTTGGAGCCATTACAACCTTAGGGATCTCTCCGTGAGTACCATAAATCATTGCCATTAAGTCTGATTGTTCTTGTTTGGTTGGTAATCCTGTACTTGGACCACCACGTTGTGTATCAATAATAACAAGTGGTTGCTCCGTCATACCTGATAGACCGATTGCTTCCATCATTAAAGATAAACCAGGTCCCGCGGAAGCTGTAAATGTACGAGCTCCAGCATAGTTTGCTCCAATTGCCATTGTACAAGCAGCAATTTCATCTTCTGTTTGAATAACAGCACCACCGAACTTAGGTAACTTTTTAATTAAATATTCCATAATTTCTGAAGCAGGTGTAATTGGATATGCAGCCATAAAGCGTGAGCCACCTGCAATCGCGCCTAATGCAATTGCATCATTTCCAATCATAAACATACGTTTTTTACCGTCAGCTTTCTCTAAATAAAGATCCTGACGTTGGAACTCAAGTTGTTCTTTCAAATATTTTGCTCCATTTTCAATAGCCAGCATATTTTTTTCTACAATTTGTTCGCCTTTTCGGCCATATATTTCATTCACAACCTCATGATATTGACTTGGATCAATATCGAGTAATGCACTTGTTGCTCCAATAGCGACCATATTTTTCATTAAAGAAGTACCAAGCTCTGTTGCTATTTCAGTAAATGGAACTGAAAATAAAGTTATATCCTCATTTTCTGGAATGGTAGGATTAAATTTAGCATCTGCAAGCACAATTCCACCCGCACGAAGTTCGTGGAAGTTTACATCAATTGTTTCTTGGTCAAAAGCTACTAAAATATCAAGATCATCCGAAATTGATTGAACTTTTGTTGTACTTACACGAATTTTATTATTGGTGTGGCCACCTTTAATTCGAGAAGAAAAATGACGATAGCCATATAAATAATACCCTAGTCGGTTTAATGCAATAGAGAATACTTCACCTGTACTTTCAATTCCTTCTCCTTGCTGTCCCCCAACTTTCCATGAAAGTTGACTAATCATGTTTCTACACCCCTCATTTAAAGAATATGGTTTATTTTTCTATCTTTTTCATATTTCAATGATGTTCAGTTTTATAGAAATTTCTAAACTCTAGTGAAATTATTGGAATTAATACTAAACGTATTCAATTTTAGACCTTACAAGAAAAAAATACAAGACTTTACTTAAAACTTTACCGAATTAAAGAAGCTGATTTATATTAATATGAAATATGGTTTATAAAATTTTGATAGATAAATTTTTCAACTAGAGATTCTGGATAATTACGTTGAAGTTCATTGATAAAAGGTTCATAACACAAGTAATTTTCAAGTCCTACTATTGTTTGATCTATTCCATCAAAGTCAGATCCAAAACCAATATGATTTTCTCCCCCTAACGAGCATAAATGATCTATATGCTTTAATAAATCCTTGATCGTTGGTTGTTCATAATTTGTCGTAAAAAAGGGAACAAATGTTATACCCATCATTCCGTTTTTCCTAAAAAGTGCAACAATTTGCTCGTCCTTTAAATTTCTTACATGTGTACAAAGATGATGAGTATTAGAGTGTGAAGCGATAGGATACTCAGCTAAGTCTAATCCTTCCCAAAAGCTTCTTTCACTTGTATGAGATAAATCTGTCCACAACCTTTTCTTATTTAAAAATGTAATAACATCCTTACCAAAATTCGTTATTCCAGCATTCCTTGTTTCTTGTGCTCCATCTGCCACAAGATTTGCATAATTCCACGTTAAGCCAACTGAACGAATTCCAAGTTCATACAACAATTCAAGATTTTCAAGACGGTCACCGACTGCATCACAGCCTTCTAAAGTTAAAACAGCCCCGATTTCACCCTGTTTTAAATCATCAATATCCGATTTTGTTTTAATCAATTTAACATCGTTAAACTCGTTTAAAACCTTTTGATAAAAGATGTTTATCTGTTGCTGAGCAGCATCTAATTTATGAACAAATGGAACGCTCTCAGGTACAAAAATAGCAAAACATTGTATCGGTTTTTCCATTTGCTTTAACTTTGAGATAGAAACATGTAATCTCTCATCTTCATAAACATTTATAGTTGGGTCCTCCCATAATTTAAATAACATGTCGCAATGCGCGTCAAATAGTGCCATGAACTATCTTCTCCTTTCATACGTTGGACTATTTCATTATATTAATAGAATAAAGCTTAAAATATAAACAAAAAAACAGGGCTTGACTCCTATTGAGTCAAACCCCTATCCTTTCTGCAACTCTTCCATCATTAATGTAGCTTATCTTGGCTCCACAATGAGTTTAATAGCTGTACGTTCTTCTCCGTCTATTTGAATATCCGTAAAAGCAGGTATACATATTAAATCAACACCACTTGGTGCAACAAAGCCTCTAGCGATTGCTACAGCTTTCACTGCTTGATTAAGAGCACCAGCACCAATTGCTTGAATTTCAGCTGCACCTCTTTCTCTTAATACTCCAGCTAATGCACCAGCGACTGAATTAGGATTTGACTTTGCTGAAACCTTTAATATTTCCATTTCTAGTTCCCCCTTCATTTTCAATGAATCCTTGAGTGTTCATTAGAACAATCATTGGCATATCTTGTTTAAAAGGAACTCCCCTAAATTCCCTTTTAAACAGTGTTAGTTATATATCCATTGATACTATATTCACTAGAGTTGGAAAATATTCCTGCTTGTTCGCACATTATTTCGAAAAATTCTAAATGTTATGGTACATTATGTTATTTTGAAGACTCGTCCAATCAATGCTGGATTCTTTAAAGACAATAGGTCTTCAAGTTACCCACTGTCTCCCGCTCTTTTTTTCAATCATTTATATTCTTAACTATTCAAAAAACATATGATCATCATTAATAAGGATTCTTTCAATTTTTGAAGCCTTGCCCGTTTTATCGTTAATATCAACTATAATGCCACTTAATTGGGTTCTACCATTAGCCACATCATGACGAACAGGTAGACCTGTAAGAAATCGTTTTAAAATCATTTCTCTATCTACCCCTAATATGCCATCATAAGGCCCCGTCATACCAACATCTGTAATATATGCTGTTCCTTTGTCTAAAATTCTATCATCAGCTGTTTGAACATGCGTATGCGTCCCAACAACAACCGATGCACGACCGTCTAAATACCAGCCCATTGCCTGTTTCTCACTAGTTGCTTCTGCATGAAAATCGACAAAAATAAGAGATGTACGCTTTTTGGCTTGCTCAATCAGCTCATCAGCCTTTTTAAATGGACAGTCCGAAGGTGGCAAAAATGCACGCCCTTGCAAATTGATTACAGCTATCTCTCTTCCTGCAATAGTTACAAATATCATGCCTTTTCCTGGATTATTTTCTGGAAAGTTCGCAGGGCGAATCATATTAGGTGCTTTATCGATAAATTCAAAAATTTCTCGATTATCCCAAGTGTGATTTCCCATTGTAATGACATGGGCACCAGCTTGAATAAACTGCTGATACATCTTTTCTGTAATCCCTCTCCCATGTGCGGCATTTTCTCCATTAATAATAATAGCATGTGGCTGATATTTTGTTTTCAGTTTAGGTAGGTACTCTTTAATCATTTCTCTACCAGGTGAACCAAACACATCACCTATAAATAAAATTTTCATATGTATTTCCTTTCTATCATTTAACATGTTTGAACTATTTTTGTTGAACTCAACACATAGTAACCGTTGTTCTTAGATTTAGTGTTACACAAAATTGAGCAAAAATAAAGTGGCGCATTTCTGCACCACTTTATTTTGCGTATTCAACAGCTCTTGTTTCACGAATCACAGTAACTTTAATATGACCCGGATAATCGAGCTCTTCTTCAATTCGTTTTCGAATATCTCTTGCTAAGCGATGTGCTTGTAAGTCATCAATACTATCAGGTTTAACCATAATACGTACCTCACGGCCAGCCTGGATGGCAAATGATTTCTCAACACCTTCGTAAGATTCAGATATTTCTTCAAGCTTTTCTAGTCGACGAATATAATTTTCTAGTGTTTCACTACGTGCTCCTGGTCTTGCTGCAGATAATGCATCAGCAGCTGCCACAATAACCGCAATAATCGATGTAGGTTCTGTATCACCATGGTGTGATGCAATGCTGTTAATTACAACAGGATGCTCTTTATACTTTGTCGCAAGTTCTACACCAATTTCCACATGACTACCTTCAACTTCATGGTCAATAGCTTTTCCAATATCATGAAGTAAGCCTGCTCGTTTTGCCAATAATTCATCTTCTCCAAGCTCAGCAGCCATTAATCCTGATAAGAACGCAACTTCCATAGAGTGCTTCAAAACATTTTGACCGTAACTAGTTCTAAATTTCAATCGACCAAGAATCTTAATCAAGTCAGGATGAAGCCCATGAACTCCAACTTCGAACGTTGTTTGTTCTCCAATTTCACGAATATATTCATCCACTTCACGACGAGATTTCTCAACCATCTCTTCAATACGCGCTGGGTGAATACGACCATCTTGAACAAGCTTGTCTAATGCAATTCTTGCTGTTTCACGTCGAATTGGATCAAAGCCTGACAGGATCACTGCCTCAGGTGTATCATCAATGATAAGGTCTATCCCCGTTAATGTTTCTAACGTACGAATATTACGCCCCTCACGTCCAATAATACGACCTTTCATTTCATCATTTGGAAGATTAACAACAGAAACAGTAGTTTCAGCTACATGATCTGCTGCACATCGTTGAATAGCAAGTGACAGGATTTCTTTCGCTTTCTTGTCAGCTTCTTCTTTAGCACGATTTTCGCTTTCTTTGATCATTACAGCGATATCATGTGTGAGTTCATTTTCTACCTTTTCAAGAATAATTCCTCTTGCTTCATCTCTTGTAAGGCTAGATATGCGCTCAAGCTCTGTTTGCTGTTTACGCACAACCTCGTCCACTTTGCTTTCCATCTCTTCAATATGCTGTTGTCTTTCATTAAGAGAACCTTCTTTTCTCTCTAGCATCGCTTCACGTTTATCTAAAGACTCATCCTTACGATCCAGATTCTCTTCTTTTTGTAATAAGCGATTTTCTTGTTTTTGAAGCTCGTTTCTTCTCTCACGAACTTCCTGTTCTGCATCTGTGCGGAGCTTATGAATTTCATCTTTTGCTTCAAGAAGCGCTTCCTTTTTAGTAGCCTCAGCATCACGCTTTGCTTCTTCAAGAATTTGCTCCGCTGCGTTATTAGCACCAGCAATTTTTGCTTCGGCAATAGATTTACGAACAAAATAGCCAACAACTGCACCGACGATTAGGCCAAGCAAAATGGAGATGATTATTGATACTACGTCCATTATTACACCTCCTCTTGCTATGAACTTGTTTTTTCTAGATTAAAGTGTCGGCATGTACATTGTTCAATTATAAGTTGTCAACATACAGCACAAAGCTTTGTTTTCATGTTGAACCTTGCGTCTTTAAACTATTTGACATAAGACTTTTTCAAGTACCAACATTTTCGGCTTTCAAAATGCTTCAATCATCATTCTACAAAATTGTAAAATATACATCTCAATTGTAAATCTGTGAATTTTTCTTGTCAAGCCTGTCATTATAATGTTTCTAAGCATTTTGTTCAATCTTATTTCCATGACCTTTGTGATAACTAGCGAAAAAGGATGATTTTTGTAGAATTATGTCACAATATTTTATGCAATATTATTTATCGTTATTTATCGTTTTTCTTACTAATAAAATTCTTTAATTCATATGTATTTAAACAAATATCACATTATTTTTTCTAATAAAAATAAAAAAGGGGCAAAACGCCCCTTAAAATTAAATGATTATTCCCCTAATAAGTTAAGCTCTTCTTGACTTTCATCTGGTACAGTAACTTCTTCGTCTAGACCATAATGTTTTCGAATTTGACCCTGTATTTCTAAACGTATTTCAGGGTTTTCCTTTAGGAATTGTTTGGCATTTTCTCGACCTTGACCTAAACGTTCTTCATTATATGAATACCAAGAACCGCTCTTTTGAACAATATCCAAATCCGAACCCATATCGATGATTTCGCCTTCTTTTGAAATTCCCTCACCGTACATAATATCAACTTCTGCTACTTTGAAAGGAGGTGCCACCTTATTTTTAACTACTTTAATTTTTGTTTTATTTCCGACCATATCATTACCTTGTTTAAGTGTTTCAGCACGGCGAACTTCTAAACGAACAGAAGAATAGAATTTTAAAGCACGACCACCAGGAGTTGTCTCAGGGTTTCCGAACATCACGCCTACTTTTTCACGAATTTGGTTAATGAAAATAGCAATTGTTTTAGATTTATTTATAGCACCTGATAATTTACGTAATGCTTGAGACATCAGTCTTGCTTGAAGACCAACATGTGAATCACCCATCTCACCTTCAATTTCAGCTTTAGGTACTAACGCTGCAACTGAGTCAATAATTAAAATATCAACTGCACCACTTCGTACAAGAGCTTCAGCAATTTCTAGTGCTTGTTCACCTGTATCAGGTTGTGAAAGTAGTAATTCATCGATGTTTACACCAAGTTTTTGTGCATATACAGGGTCAAGTGCGTGTTCAGCATCAATAAATGCTGCTTGACCACCTTGCTGTTGAACCTCAGCGATGGCATGTAGTGCTACAGTTGTTTTACCAGAGCTTTCAGGACCATAGATTTCTATGATTCTACCACGAGGATACCCACCTATACCTAACGCAGTATCAAGTGCTAATGAACCACTTGAAACAGTTGATACCTTTCGATCAGTTTGCTCTCCTAATTTCATAATAGATCCTTTACCGAATTGCTTCTCTATTTGTTTTAACGCCATATCTAAGGCAGCTTGACGATCACTCACAAAATTTCCTCCTTAAAGTTCATCTATAATAAATATACCCCTTTTTATCTTGTTTGCCAAGTGAAAAGCGAACATTTATTCGATTATTTTATTTTAATGTTTTTAAAGTCACTATATATCTACTTTTTTATATAAAGAAAAAGTAAATTTCAGATAGTAAGGGAGTTCTATTTTTAATTTTTACTTATTTTCGAATCGTTTGTTGATTTTTACAGCAAAAACAGACTAATTTTCTTCATAGAAAAAAAGACTGCTAAGCAAAAGTCTAATAATAGATTTGGGCTTAACAGACTTCATTATATCATTCAATTTCGTTTAATAGTTTGACTAAATAATGACATCCATACTTTACCGAGCGAACACGAATTCCCTTTCTAGATCCAGCTAGATTCAGTTTAAAAACATTGGAATTCTGATCGCCCATAGAAATAGCAATAAAAACTGTCCCTACAGGTTGTCCCTCATGTGGTTGTGGTCCTGCAGCACCTGTAAAGCTAATGCCTATATCACTTTTAGAGAGCTTTCGGATTTGCTCAGCCATTTCCCTTGCACATTCCTCGCTAACTGCGCCAAATTGTTCAAGGGTACGTTTTTGCACCTTCAAAATTTGCTCTTTCACTTCATTTGTATAAGAAACAATACTACCTTTAAAAATTTGGGAAGCACCATCTAAAGATGTTATGTACTCTGAAAACATTCCACCTGTTAAACTTTCAGCTGCAGAAATTGTTTTCCCTTTTTCCATCAATAGTTTATTTAATTCATGAACAAGGGTTGTCTGTTCATAACCATAGAAAAACTCACCTACACGGTCATTAATTCTTTTCTCTGTCTCATCAAGGAGTTTTTGTGCAATATGTTCATCTTTATGCTTAGCTGTAAGTCTTAATGTTACTTCTCCATCCGCTGCCAGAGGAGCAATTGTCGGATTTGTTTGTCCATCAATTATATCCTGTATATCTGTTTCAAGCTGGGATTCACCAATTCCAAAATATCTTAAAACACGTGAAATAATTTTATCTTGAAAACCTAGTTTTGTTTGGAAATATTCTCTTCCATAATTCTCAAACATTGGCTTCATTTCACTAGGCGGGCCTGGCAAAAGCATATAAATCATTCCGTCAATATCAACAGCCATTCCAGGAGCCATACCATAGTCATTTTTTAAAATGTAGGAGCCATCAATAACCAATGCTTGTTTTTTATTATTTTCAGACATGCTACGTTTTGTTTGAGTAAAATAACGTTCGATACTTTCTAAAGCTTCCACATCAAACGTAAGCTCTCTTCCCAACACTTTTGAAATTGTTTCTTTTGTTAAATCATCCTTAGTCGGACCGAGGCCTCCAGTAAAAATGATAACATTAGAACGTTCTTTTGCGTTGTTAATCGCTGATTCTAGACGTGAAGGGTTATCTCCAACTACGGTATGATAATAAACACTCAAGCCAAGTTCAGCTAACTCTTGTGATAAAAATTGGGCATTACTGTTCACTATTTGACCTAAAAGCAACTCCGAACCAACGGCGATAATCTCTGTTCTTATGTTCATGAACAATCCCCCTTATTTAGAATTTACAAAGGCTTGTTTATTTTTAATAAAGTAGTCCCATCCAGAATAAACAGTAAAGAAAGTTGCAACCCATAAAGAAATAGTTGCAAATGGAATGTTCATAAATTCAAATGGTAAATTGTTAAGTAATAAAGCTGAAATGGCAATAATTTGCGTCCATGTCTTAATTTTCCCTAACATGTTGGCTGCCACAACCTCTCCTTCTCCGGCTAACACAAGGCGAAGACCGGTTACTGCAAATTCTCGACTTATGATAAGAATAACCATCCACGAAGGTGCAGCCCCCAGCTCCACTAAAATAATTAGAGCAGCTGACACGAGTAGCTTGTCTGCTAATGGATCCAGAAATTTCCCTAGATTCGTAACTTGATTCAATTTCCTTGCATAATAACCATCAATCCAATCAGTTGTTGATGCAACAATAAATAGAATAGCTCCTACAAAATGAGTTGTTAAGATTGATTCCGAACCAAACGTTAGTTCTCCCCAGTTAAATGGGACTAACATAATAACCATAAAAACTGGTATTAAAAGAATCCTTGAAATGGTAATTTTATTCGGTAAATTCATGTATATTCCTCCATTTTATTGAACTCAAGCATTTACATGCAAAATGGGACGACCCCATTAGGGAGTATGAACCTCTACTAATAATGTAGTGGTTCATACTCTTCTTCCTGAGTCAGTCCCCTATTCTTTCTTATAAATGATGGTAATGTCCTGTGGCGTGGTTTTTGTATCTTGAAATTGCAGGAGCTCACCATTAATTTTCAAGTCTGTCCCTGGTACATTTCCAACTCTAATTGTTATTTCTGATTCTGCAGTTAGATCATTTACTTTTGTTTCACCTTTAGGGATTTCTTCTCCATAGAATGTTTTACCTTTTCCGTTTCTAACTCTAACCCATGTCCGATCCTTTGCAACAACTTCCAGCTGAAACTCTTCAGCACCTGATAGCTCATAAGTCGTTGTTGTTCCTTCCACTACAGACAGGCTTTGAGCAGGTGTTTCAGGTTCTTCTGGTTCTGCTGCTTCCTCTTTTGGCGCCTCTTCCTGGGCAGCTTCTTCTTCGTTAGCCTGTTCATCTGTTGTTGTCGTATTTTCTACTATTTCAAATTCAACATCATTTGCTTCAGCCATTTTGTTTTCATTATTAGCATTGTCTTCAGCTGCATCTTGTCTCCATAACCATAATAAAATAGCCACTACTACAACTACAGCTATCGTTAGAAGTTTAGGTAAAAAGTCTATAAATTTAGACGCAGATTTTGGCAATTGTTTATGTGTTCTTACTCTTGATAACTGCTCAGGAACATCTTCCTTGTGTGTGCTTGGTACATCGTTCTTGTATTCTTCAAACAGCATTTCCGGATCTAAATCAACTGCTTCAGCATATTGCTTTATAAATGCTCTTGCATAAAATTTACCAGGCATCATAGCATAATTGCCTTCCTCAATGCCTATCAAGTAACGCTTTTGAATTTTTGTTATTTCCTGGAGATCGTCCAAGCTCATATTCTTTTCTTCTCTTGCTTGTTTCAGTCGATTTCCTAGTTCACTCAACCGTAACACCCCATAATTAAAAGTCAAATCCTGAAAGACTTGAAGAGTCGAACATTGTTGGTCCCTCTTCAACATCTTTATATGTAATTTCCTCGTCAGGCTCGTTGCGAATTTCTATTATGTAATCAAAATCATCAATTGTATACTCTGTATTCTGTACAAATATATCAGGATGCTCAACAACCTTAGTAGCAGAAAGCCTCATAATTTCTCTTACAAGCTGTAAGTGTTTTTCAGATCCTCTTCTCGTTGAAACAATTCCATCGATAATAAACACATTATCTTCACTATATTCATCGGCAATCAACTGGCTACGAATGGTTTGTTTAAGTAACGTAGAAGAAACAAACAACCATTTTTTATTAGCACAAACACTAGAGGCCACAATTGATTCTGTTTTTCCAACCCGAGGCATTCCGCGAATTCCAATTAACTTATGACCTTCTTGTTTATATAATTCTGCCATAAAATCAACCAATAGTCCAAGTTCGTCACGCACAAACCGGAAAGTTTTTTTGTCGTCTGCATCTCTTTGAATATAACGACCATGTCGAACCGCTAATCGATCACGAAGTTTTGGAACTCTAAGCTTTGTAACAGTTATGTTATCCATTGTATTTAAAATTGATTCAAGTCTGCGGACCTGATCATTACTTTCACATTTTAGTAAAAGACCCCGACGGGAATCGTCAACACCATTAATTGTAATAATATTAATTGCCAACATTCCTAACAAGGAAGACACATCACCTAATAAACCGGGACGGTTCTTTTGAATTTCATATTCCAAATACCACTCATATGGCAAATTAAACCCTCCTCTTTAACAACCACTATTATTTATAATAAATGATTTTCCTCAAAGAAGAAAGAGAGAAAGAAACGTATAAGATAAAATGATTTCTCGACTAAAGTACAAACCCTCGTTTTATCAAAGAAAAAGAGAGGATCTCTCCTCTCTTAGTGCGAACCATTGTTTTGAACAAGTTTCACCATCATGTTTGCAATCGCATGTTGTTCTTGTTCAGAAGCTACACTCCATAAATCTGCTAGTACTTTTTCTTGTGGGTTTTTAGCTTCTACTTGCTTCGCTAAATAATCACCAATTTCAAACGCTAAGTTAGAAATAACTTGATCGTTCATTCCTTCGTTTTGGGCATGATCTAAACGATCACCAAGGAAATTTTTCCACTCATTCCAATTTTCTAATACAGACATAGGAGTTCCTCCTTTTTAATTGATACAAAATTATTGTTCCAAGGGGAGGAGTATTTTATACAAATTTCTTTTTAAATCCATCCACCATTTACGGAAATAACTTGACCTGTAATATAAGAGGATTTTTCTGACGCTAAAAAAATAACAGCCTCTGCAATTTCATCAGGTGTGCCTAATCTTCCTAATGGAATTTCTTCTTGAAGTTCAATTATTTCCTCATCCGTAAATTGAGCAAGCATTTTAGTAGATATCGCTCCTGGTGCAATGGCATTAACTCTAATATGACTTGGTGCAAGCTCTTTTGCGAGAGCCTTCACATAAGCATTTTGTCCACCTTTCACCATTGAATACAAAACCTCACAAGAAGCACCTGTAATCCCCCAAATAGAGGATATAAACAGGATATTACCTTTACGGTTTGTAATCATCGAAGGTATTAGCTTTTGTATTATGCGAAATGGACTCGTTATATGTAGTTCTACCATTTGATCAATCTCTACATCATTTAGATCTGTTACCAACCCATAATGACTCATACCACTAGTAAACACAACCAATTCAACAGGCATCTTTATATGTCCAAGTAACTCTTGTACACCCGTTTTGCTTGTCAGATCAGCTTTAATCGGAAGAATTAAGTTGTCATTATACAAGCCTTTTAACTCCTTTAATACCTTTTCATTCTGATGATAATGGACATATAAATGATACCCCTCACTAATTAATTTTTTGGAGATAGCAATGCCAATGTCACCACTCGCTCCAGTTATAAGTGCGTATTTATCCATAACTTACTCCTTTAATAATCATTCTATATGTTATGTAACTACCGTTAGCTTCCTTTTAAAGTGAATTAAATTGCCGCTTCCCTATTATACAGAAAAAAGATCTGACTGAGTCAGATCTCTCCAATAAATTATTTTGGTACCACTTGACATACTGAAAATAACTCTTCATCTACTGCTTCTTGTAATACGTTAGTTATATCTTCTTGAGTTAATGATTCTAACATTGGGACTACATCAAATAGGTTCATCTCATTAAATGCATAGCGTGTAAATTGATTGGCAATGTATTCTGGTGAATTAACGGCTCTCAAAAATGCCCCAATTTTTTTCTTTTTAGTCGCCTGGAATGTTGTGAAGTCCACACCATCTTTTTTGGCACTAAATAATACTTGTTTAATTTTGTCTGCAAGGAGATCTGGATTTTCCGTATCTCCACCGATCATAGCAAATCCAAATCCTTTTTCTTCTGTATAATCATAGCTGAATGTGTCATCAATTAAACCTTCTTTATATAATTCCTCGTAGTGCTTTGAACTTTTACTGAAGAGCATATCGAGAATAATATTCATAGAAAGCTCAAATTTCAACAACTCTTTCCCCACTCGATTAGGGTTTTTAGCTTTCAATCCGACTAAACATTTTGAGCTTTGAACATTCATTTTTAATTTCTCAATTTTTTTAAATACCCCAAGTGGTTCATCTGGAAATTCCCTTTTTATTTCTGGTTGAGCTGTGAAATCTTTTTTACCTTGGTTAGTTCTTACCTGATTTAATATTTCCTCAGGTTCAACTGCACCTACAACAAATAAGAGCATATTACTTGGATGGTAGAACGTGTTATAGCATTCATACAAGGAATCCTTCGTAATTTTAGCAATAGAATCAACGGTTCCGGCAATATCAATTCTAACAGGATGATTTTGATACAAATTTTGAATTAATCCAAAATATAAACGCCAATCAGGATTATCATCATACATATTTATTTCTTGCCCGATAATTCCCTTTTCTTTCTCCACTGTTTTTTCTGAAAAATAGGGATCTTGCACAAAATCAATTAATGTTTCTAGGTTTTTTTCAACTGAGCTTGTGCTTGAAAATAAATAAGCTGTTCGAGTGAAGGATGTAAAAGCATTTGCAGAAGCACCTTGCTTACTAAACTGCTGAAATACATCTCCATCTTCCTTTTCAAATAATTTATGTTCAAGAAAATGAGCAATCCCATCGGGTACAGAAATCATCTCATTTTCATTTAAAGGGACAAATTGATTATCAATTGATCCATATTTCGTCGTAAAAGTGGCATAAGTTTTGTTAAAACCTTTTTTAGGTAACACATAGACATCAAGCCCATTTGACATTTTCTCGTAATATAATGATTCTTGTAATTGATCGAAGCGAATAGGATTTGTTGTCATGCCGTTCCCCCCATTCCTTTTAAGAAATAAATTGTATCTAGCTCAACCTTTTGAGCAACTTTAGTTACTTCTTCTTTTGATACCTTTTCAATTCCATTTAAATAGTCCTCAAATGACCGATTTATATTTGCGATAACGTTATGGTAAACAATTTCAACTAAGCCATAAGCAGTATCTACAGTTTCTAGTAATTGATTTCGAATTACAGCCTTGGTTTGCTCAAACTCTTGTTCAGTGAAATCTCCGTTTTTCATTGCTGCCATCTGTTCTTTAATAATGGAAACTGCCTGATCATAATTTTGAACCTCAATTCCCGACATAACCATTAGTAATCCTTTATGACTTTCTACCCTTGATGCTGCATAATAAGCTAAACTCGCTTTTTCACGTACATTGATAAATAGTTTCGAATGAGAAAAGCCACCAAAAATTCCGTTAAAGACCTGCAGAGCATAGTAATCCTCATCTTTATACGTACTATTTGTTCGATAGCCGATGTTTAACTTACCTTGCTTTACATCCTGTTCTTCGATTACTTCTTTTTCTTTTATTTCTTTTTTATATGGGGTTTGGACTACAGGCTCACGGCTGTTGTCAAAAGTAAAATATTTACTCACATACCCTTTTACTTCATCTTGTTCAAGATCCCCTACAACATATAGATCAATATGATCTGTCTGAATGCATTTTTGATAATATTCATACAAAGATTTTGCATCAATTTTATCTACATCTTTGGTTTCACCATTCACATGTAAAGCATAAGGCTCATTTTTACACATTTCTTGTACAAGTCTTAAATTTGAATACCTCATTTTGTCATCATTCACAGATTGAATGCGTTGCTTTAAGGTACGTTTTTCTTGAGAAACTATTTCATCCTGAAATGCTTCATTTTCTGTAACTGGTTGCAATAAAATTTCGGATAAAAATTTAATACCTTGTTCTAATAATGGAGTAGCATCTGTTAAAAATTTTTCATTTGCAATTTCCATTCGAAAAGATATAATGTGATTTTCACCCTTTTTTGATAAATCTACATGAAGTGTTGCGCCATACAATTCATCCAAATGTTGTCTCAAAACAGTGCTAGTCGGGAAATTTTTTGTCCCTCTTTGAAGTACATATGGTAATAGCGCTCTATATGTAACATCCTGTTCATTTAAAGGGGCTAATAACTTAAGAACTATGGTATTGGTTTTGAATTTTGCTGTTGAGACGGTATGCAAAGATAGACCGTTTACATCTGTTTGCTGTTCATGAAAATAAGACATGAAGACCCTCCTTTTTTCTATTTTCAATTTGTTTGTAATTATATCAATACAAGGATAATAAAGGAAATAATACACTTTTATTTACTATCTTATCCTGACTCTTAACATAAAATTCTATACAAAAAAGAAACCGAAAAAATTCGGTCTCTTTACGCTAACTTTGGCATTTGCTTTGGATCTTTCTCAAGATCCTTAACTTGGATGAAAAGCAACACAACCATAACTGCTATCACACTTGAACCTGCAGAAATGTAATAGACAAGATGTTCACTAGTAGACATTAAGTATGAATAAACTGGAGGACCTGCTGCAACACCAATAAATCTCATTGCACTATATATTGATGTAATTGTACCTCTCTCTTCTTTTTCTATTCCTTCTGTGATTAAAGCATCTAAACTTGGTAAGGTAATCCCAATACCTATTCCAGTTAAAACTAAGAAAGAAATTAAAAATATCAATGTATGTTGTACTCTTAATGCAATAAACGAAATTGTAACTAATCCCATGCCAGCGATAATAACCGTTTTCATTAAATTTTTATTTTGACCAATTTTCTTCCCGGATATGAAAGAACTAACCGATAAAGGCAGTAATGGAATAGCTAAAACTAAACCTTTTTTTACTCCATTAATGTTATATTGTTTTTCTAACATGTCCGACAAGAAAAATAAAATTCCAAATAGAACGAACATGATAATACACCCAACTGTAAAAATGGCAAAAAGCCATTTCCCATTTTCTTTAAAAATACCTTTTACACAGTGGGCAAATTCCTTAACTGTTTGTACTTCTTTATCCTTTGTTTTTGGTACTTTTACAAGGAAAGCTACTAACAAAACACTAATTAAACTAAAAAAAGGAATAAACCAAAACGGGAGGAACCATAAAAAAGCTGCAAGAGCTGCACCAATTATTGGACTCAACACCTTACCTGCAGTGTTTGCTGTTTCGGTTAACCCAAGACCAGCACTTATTTCTTCATCACTTTTAAACATATCTCCTACTAATGGCATAACGACCGGTGCTGCTCCTGCAGAACCTATTCCTTGAAGCACACGTCCTATTAAGATCCATATGTAAGGATCTTCAATTTTCCAAGAAGCCCATCCAGAAACCGCTCCACCTACCCCAGCAATAATTAAACATGGAACCATCACAATTTTTCGCCCAAACCGATCTGATAAGTAACCCGCTATTGGAATTAAAATAATCGCAACAATCGAGTATACAGTAATAATTAAAGATACCTGAAAGGCACTAATATTTAATTTTTTTGAGATGAGAGGTAAAACAGGAATCAGCATTGAATTTCCTAATGTCATAACAAGAGGAACAGATGATAATGCAAGTAAATCAAGCTTCTTTGGTGCTCCCATATTTTCTTCACCTGTCTAAAGATTATTTTGTTAACAAGTTCATTTTGCGTAATATTGGTCTAACATATACTGGAATTAAGTAACAGTAGTTCAGCATGGTGGTTTACAGTAAAAAAGCTTCTCCAGTTTGGAGAAGCTTTTTCATTATCGTTTTCCCTTTTCATAAGGTGTTCCCAATGCTTTAGGTGAATCAGCACGGCCGATAAATCCTGTTAATGCAAGAATTGTTAAAACATAAGGAAGGATAAGTAAATAAACAGCTGGGATATCTTTTAAAAACGGGATTGTTCCACCTATAATACTCAAGCCTTGAGCCAGCCCAAAGAATAAAGCTGCTCCCATTGCTCCAAGCGGGTGCCATTTTCCAAATATTACTGCTGCAAGTGCCATAAATCCTTGACCACTTATCGTCGCATGACTAAAGTCTCTAGAAATAATGGTAGCATAAACAGCACCACCTAAACCGGCAAATGCACCACTTAATAGAACTCCTATATACCTCATTCTAGTTACATTAATCCCCATAGTATCAGCAGCCATTGGATGTTCTCCTACTGAACGTAAACGAAGTCCAAATGGCGTCTTAAAGATTACATACCAAACAACAATCGCAGTGAAAATTGCTAAATAAGAAGTTACATATCCACCTGAGAAAAATATTTTTCCAATAATCGGGATATCACTTAATAATGGTACATCCATTTTGTTAAAACTAATATTGATTCGATCAGTTTGCCCTTTTTCATAAATATTTTTAACAAGGAATAATGTTAAACCAACCGCCAAGAAGTTAATTGCAACACCACTTACAACTTGATCTGCCTTAAACGTAATAGAAGCTACAGCATGTAATAATGAAAAGATCGATGCAGCAACCATAGCAGCAACGATAGATAGCCACGGAGTAGCATTTCCAAATACTTCAGCGAACTGTAAATTAAATACAATTCCTACAAAAGCACCAATAACCATTAAACCTTCTAGACCGATATTAACAACACCTGAACGTTCACTAAAAACTCCTCCAAGTGCAGTGAAAATAAGTGGAGCCGCAACGAATAAAGCTGTTGGGATAATGATTTCTAAAGCTTGTAGTATGCTCACTTATTTCCCCTCCTTTTTAAAACGTAATAATATCCAACGGATAAAATAGCTAGAAGCAACGAAGAAGATAATAAGCGCAATAATGATTTCAACAAGCTCATTTGGAACACCAGCTTCAGAAGGCATATTTAACGCCCCAACTTTTAACCCGCCAAACAAAGCTCCCGATAGGATAATACCAATTGCAGCGTTCCCACCAATAAGTGCAACAGCAATACCATCAAATCCTATTCCAGTAAATCCATTTTTAACTGAAACATATTCAAACGTTCCAAGACCTTCCATAGCCCCGGCAACGCCCGCGAAAACACCTGATATTACCATAGAAAGAACAATGTTACGACTAACATTCATACCAGAATAATGTGCTGCATCGTGATTAAATCCTACAGCTCGTAGTTCAAAGCCTTTTGTTGTTTTCTCAAGTAAGAACCACATAATAAAGGCACCGATTAAAGCAATAAAAATTCCATAATGCATACGTGAGTAATCTGTTATACTTTCAAAAAACTCAGAACGTAGTGATGCAGACGGGAATATTTTGTCAGTGGAATCACTGTTATCAGTAATAACCTCTCTTATTAGATAATTCGTTACGTGCAGTGCAACATAGTTCATCATAATTGAAACGATTACTTCATGGACTTTAAATCTAGCCTTTAAAAATCCAGGAACAAAAGCCCATAATGCACCCGCTAATCCAGCAGCGATAATTGCTAATGGAAGATGTATAATTGCCGGTAACTCAAACGCAACACCAACCCAAACAGCTGCTAACCAGCCAACGATTACTTGACCTTCAACACCAATGTTAAAAAGTCCTGTTCTATAAGCAAAGGCAACAGCTAAACCAGTAAGAATATACGGTGTTAATTGTCTAACTGTTTCACCAATATAATAAGTGTCACCAAAAATTCCATACCATAACGCACTATATCCAGCAATAGGATTGTATCCACTAACAAGCATGATAATTGCACCTGAGATTAATCCTAAGATGACCGCAATTACAGGAATTAATAAGTTCATATAACGATTTAAATTCATGACTGGTTACCTTCTTTCTGACGCTTACTTCCCGCCATAAGGAGTCCGAGTTCTTGCTCAGTTGTTTCTTTAGGATCCACGATATCAACGATTTGCCCTTCATAAATAACAGCAATTCGATCACTTACGTTCATAATTTCATCCAATTCAAAAGAAATTAGAAGTACTGCTTTCCCTTTATCACGCTGCTCAATTAATCTGCTATGAATGAATTCAATCGCACCAACATCAAGACCTCGCGTAGGTTGAGCTGCAATTAATAATTCGGGATTACGATCAACCTCTCTCCCTATAATCGCTTTTTGTTGATTTCCACCTGAGAGAGCTCTAGCAAGTGTTGAAGAACTTGGTGTTCTAACATCAAATTCCTTAATAAGTTCCTTTGCTTTATCATAAATGGAATTAAAGTTTAAAACACCACTTTTTGAAAACGGCTGCTTATAATAAGATTGTAAAACCATGTTTTCACCAATTGGAAAGTCTAGGACGAGTCCATGTTTATGTCTGTCTTGTGGGATATGCCCAACCCCTGATTCAGTTATTTTTCTAGGATGAAAATTTGTAATTTCTTTATTGTTAATTTTAATCGAACCAGAGCTGACTTTTCTTAATCCTGTTATCGCTTCAATTAGTTCAGTTTGACCATTACCGTCTACACCTGCAACACCGACAATCTCACCAGCTCGTACAGATAAGTTCAAAGAATTAACCATTGCAACCTGTCGATTATCCTTTACGATAAGATCATTAATAGTTAAAACATCTTCCTTTGGTTTAGCAGGAGTTTTTTCAGTTTTAAAGGAGACCTCACGTCCTACCATAAGTGAAGCTAATTCATTTGGATTTGTATCAGCAACATTTACTGTTCCAATTCCTTCACCTTTGCGGATAACCGTAACCCGATCACAAACTTCCATAATCTCTTTTAACTTATGTGTAATTAAGATGATTGATTTTCCTTCTTTTATCAACGTCTTTAAGATTTGAATTAACTCTTTAATTTCTTGTGGAGTCAATACTGCTGTCGGCTCATCAAAAATTAAGATTTCAGCACCACGATATAGAGTTTTTAGAATTTCTACACGTTGCTGCATCCCTACTGATATATCAGATATTTTTGCCGACGGATCTACTGCTAAACCGTATTTTTCAGATATCTCTTTAACCTGCTTCTCAGCATCTTTTATATTGATTGTCGTTCCTTTTTTCGGCTCATTTCCTAATATAATGTTTTCTGTAATAGAAAAAGTATTGACCAACATAAAATGCTGGTGGACCATGCCGATCCCTAAATCGTTCGCTATATTAGGATTGGTAATATCTACTTTTTTCCCTTTTACTTTTATCTCCCCTTTTTCAGGTTGATATAAGCCAAAAAGAACATTCATTAAAGTTGATTTTCCTGCACCATTTTCACCTAATAAGGCATGAATTTCGCCTTTTTTCACTTGTAATGTAATATTATTATTTGCTACTATGCCAGGAAATTCCTTACGAATATTTAGCATTTCAATTACATATTCCAACTTGCTCACTCCTTTTTCCTGAACAACTTATGGTTTTCACGTTTCATTTTGCTAAAAACTAGCTGGTATGAAAATCACCAAATGCAAATCTACTAAATCTTTCATTATCTTGATGACATAATTTAATTAACTAACTATAACCCTCTATAGTTGCTTTTATGTATTTGAAGTCATCAATCATCGTACAAAAATAAATTTAATAAATTATTAGAATATTTGCATTTAATGATTTTCAGGAATAAGGGCTGACTTTTATCTGTAAAGACACCCCACAAATTATTATTGTTGGAGGAGTCTAAAGATTATCTAAGTCAGCCCTACCCCTATTCATTATTTTGTTGGTACTTCGATTTCACCATTAACAATTTTTTGCTCATATTCTTCTACTTTTGCTTTTACCTCATCAGATAAATGCTCATCGCTTGGAGCAATACCAATTGCTTCTTCTTCAATACCATACTCAATTACTTGACCACCAGGGAACTCACCAGCTTTTGCTTTTTCAGCAAGGTCCTTCACAGCAACGTCTACACGTTTAACCATAGATGTAAGAGTAATATTGAATTCTTCACCATCTTTTGTTGTACCGTTACCTTCTTCGTGTTGATCTTTATCTACTCCAATAACCCATAGTTCACGGTTTGGATCTTCTACTTTTAAGTCAATTGCTTCAGAAAATACACCATTACCTGTACCACCAGCAGCATGGTAAATAATATCAGCGCCTAAACCATACATACTTGATGCAATTTGCTTACCTTTTGCAGCATCCCCGAAAGAACCAGCATATTGAACTTCAACAGTTGCATCAGGGTTTACAGCTTTAACACCTTCAATAAATCCAACTTCAAACTTCTTGATAAGATCACCCTCAACACCACCAACGAAACCAATTTTGTTTGTTTTCGTTGTTAAACCAGCAACAACACCTACTAGGAATGATCCTTGATGTTCTTTGAATGTAATGCTTGCAACATTAGATTGTTCTACAACACTATCAACAATTGCAAAGTGTGTATCTTTTTGTTGTTGAGCAATTTCATCAACAGCTGGTTGTAATAAGTAACCAATACCATAAATTAAATCAAAATTCTTACGAGCTAATGTATTTAAGTTTGTTGCATAATCTGCATCACTTTTGGATTGAAGGTAATCAAAACCGTCAGTTCCTTTTTCTAATCCATTTTCTTCTCCATATGCTTGAAGACCTTCCCAAGCAGATTGGTTAAATGATTTATCATCTACACCACCAATATCAGTTACCATTGCAACAGAAAAATTATCTTCTTTTGCTTCTCCGCCGCCTTCACCGCCAGCGCCTTCATTTTTGTCAGCACCACCGCATCCTGCTAACAGTGTTCCTGCAGCAAGAAAAAGTGATAATGCTAATCCATTTCTTTTCTTCATCATTAAAGCCCCCTAAAAAATATTTTAAAATAACAACATAACCTAAACGTATAGCCTATCTTGGCCAACCACCTCCTTAAAGTAAAGAGCTATGTACTCTCATACATTTTAAACAACCTTTAGGAGTTAAGCACGATATAGCGGAGATTTCCTTACATACTTTATTATCGAAAAAGTATGTATCACTATTTATTCTTTACCTATAAACGTTTCCTTACTACATGAAAACTAAAATGGTCCGCTCTAAAATAGTTTAATGAGTATAGTACGGGTTGATCTTGATCATTAAAATGCATTTGTTTTAAAAGCAATAATGATGTTTCGGGATCACATTCTAATATTGGAGAAATTTTTTCATGATAACCGATTGGTTCAATATGTGTAACTGCATAACTTATGTAAATATTTGCTTTATCTTCAAGTAATTTAAACAAAGATTCTTGTTCATGATCAAATGTGTCTGGCAATATTTTAGTTGGGATTTTATCTAAACAATATACAACAGGCTCTCCGTTTGCGGTTCTTACTCGTTCAAGTAAAAATATCTCTTCTGATTTTTCACATTTAAATCTTTTAACATCATCTTCTGTTGCACCAGTAATTGAGGAAGATAAAAAAACAGTACCAGGCTTTAAACCAGCTTGTTCAATCATAGCTGTGACACTATTTAATTGCTCAATACCTGAGGTGAATCTAGGTTTAGAATTAACAAAGGTACCTACACCATGTCTTCTAATGATAACGTTTTCTTCTTCTAGTGTTCGTAATGCTTCACGTAAAGTCGCTCTACTTACACCTAGACTTTTCGATAATTCGAATTCAGAAGGTAATTTTTCTCTTTCTCGATATGTACCATTTTCTATATCTTCTTTGATCTTATCAATCACTTGTAAATACAAATGCCGATTATCAGATTTTATGGTCATTGAAACGCGCCCCCAGTTATACCCACTATATACAAGAGATCAGACATCAGATGTTATACACCATAGTCTAACCGAAATTACTATATCATGTTTTATACTATAAATAAATAGAAACTAGTAAAAATTGTCGAATAAGGAAAGGAATTCTTTCCTATCGTTTGTTTCTATGGGTGAACTTATACCCATAACATGACTCTTCATACAATGCATTTATATCTTACTCTTTTTGTCACATTTTGTCGACGAATTTATTATAGTTAAATACCAAAACCAATTAAAAAAACTAAACAGAAATCAACTTATTAAAAGGTGTCTCTGTTTAGTCATGATATTAAGAAGTAATGTCTTCATGTTTTTCTTTTGAAAGAAGGACTTCTCGTGGTTTGCTTCCTTCATATGGTCCGACTATTCCTCGTTCTTCCATCGCATCTATTAATCTTGCAGCCCTTGTATATCCAACACGAAATCGTCTTTGAAGCATAGATACAGAGGCTGTTTGCATGTCAACAACAAGTTGTACAGCTTCATCAAACAATTCATCATCAACTTCACTAGTTGTTTCTACAACCTCAGTTGGAATCATTTCTTCCTGATATTGAGCTTTTTGTTGAGCAATAACAAAGTTAACTGTTTGTTCTACCTCTTCATCGGATAAAAATGCACCTTGTACCCGAACTGGTTTAGAGGCACCAACAGGTAGGAAGAGCATGTCCCCTCTTCCAAGTAGCTTTTCAGCTCCTCCCATATCTAATATGGTTCTTGAATCTGTCATAGATGAGACACTAAAGGCAATACGAGAAGGTATATTTGCCTTAATAACACCAGTAATAACATCAACTGATGGACGTTGTGTTGCAATGATTAAATGTATTCCGGCTGCACGTGCCATTTGAGAAAGTCTCGTAATAGAATCCTCTACATCAGAAGAAGCAACCATCATTAAATCTGCAAGCTCATCAACTATAACAACAATGTATGGGAGTTCCGGTTGCTTCGCTTCCTCCTCTCGGTTATTTCTTTTTATAACTTCATTATAACCTTCTATGTTTCTTGTACCTGTATGGGAGAAGAGCTCATATCTTCTTTCCATTTCATTAACAACTTTTTTCAATGCTTGTGAAGCTTTTTTAGGATCTGTTACTACCGGTGCAAGCAAATGTGGTACCCCATTATATACATTTAACTCAACCATTTTTGGATCAATCATCATCAACTTGACTTCATGTGGTTTTGCTCTCATTAAAATACTAGTAATGATACCGTTAATGCAAACACTCTTTCCGCTTCCGGTAGCACCTGCAACTAAGAGATGGGGCATTTTGTTTAGTTCAGCTAAAACCGCATCACCTGAAATATCTCTTCCTAGCCCTATTAATAATTTAGCATCTGGTCTATCATTTGCTTTTGATTCTAATACTTCTCTTAATGAAACCATTGCTATTTCTGAATTAGGTACTTCTATTCCAACTGCTGATTTTCCCGGAATAGGTGCTTCTATCCTAATATCTTTTGCTGCTAATGCTAGCGCAAGATCGTCACTTAAGTTGACAATTTTGCTAACCTTTACTCCGACATCAGGATAAACTTCGTATTTTGTAACAGCAGGACCTAAATGTACTTGTGTTACTTTAGCTTTTACACCAAAACTTTGAAACGTTTTTTCAAGTTTCCTTGCGTTTTCATAAATATTTTTCTTATCTGCATGCTGTGAATTTTGTTTTGGTGCTTTTAACAAATCAAGTGGTGGTAGCTTATAGTCTTTATTTTCTACTTCAACAAATGCCATTGTCTGAAGTGCCTCATTTACCTCACTAGACTCTTTTGAAGGTTGTTGTTGCTTGTCTTGATCTGCTTTTCTTTCCTTTGACTCTCGAGAAGATTGTTGTTGTTCTTCCATTGTATGTATAATCATTTCTTGCTGACCACTCTCTGTGTCAGAAAAACTTGATATAATAGGTTGAAGTACATCTTCTTCTTCATCCATAATTTCATCATCTGAATCTTTTTTCTCTTTTTTATTCTTCTTAGGCTTTTGCTTTTTTTGCTGTTTTAGAGCCTTAGGCAAATTTTTCATATCTTCTAAAAAACCGATAGTTTGATTTTTAATAAATCCTCCAATTGGAAGGAGAATCTTTGCTAGTGTGGCTTGAAGCGATTTTCCAGTAATCAAAAGAACCCCGATTACAATTAAGACAATTGCTATAATTCTTGAACCAGCCTCTGCAAATAAATAATAGGATGCAGCAAACAATATTGCTCCAATTATTCCCCCGCCTAAATCAACAGTACTTGCTTCACCGTTCACTTCCATCCAAAATAGCTCGAGTGTATTAGAAATTACACTTGGCGAGGCAAATGTACCATTATGTGATAGCATTTTAAATAATGTCACATGACTTAATAATAACAATGATGCTGTTACGCAATATATTCCTATCATTTGTCTACTAAATAAAGTTGGTATCTGACGCTTCCATATAAGATAAAGTGAAAACAGGACAATGCCAATAAGGAAGAGCATATACCATTCACCACTAAAAAATCGAAATAAATGAACAAATGTTGTTCCCACAAATCCTAGCTTTGAAATTGTAATAAGAGCAATAGCTAAAATGATTAAGCCTGCCAACTCAAACTTTAGGGTCTTCTTCCAATCATCCTTTGACTGTTTTTGTCTTCGTTTTCGTTTTGCCATCTTTTTATCACCTTTGTTTCTTTCGAGTATGTAACTATATAAGTAAAATTAATGCAGCCAAAGGCATAATACACAGTTTTTTGTTATTTACAATGAAGAAAGCAGCCGAAATGGCTGCCTTATAAAAGAAGATCTATTTTATTATACCATAACAGAACTAGATGGTAGAAAGGGACATTGTAATTTTTTGACCTGGACATAATTCTGAATTTAAATAGTGCTGTGGATCACTACTTAATACTCGTATAATCTCGTATTGGGCATTCTCAGATTGTTGAACAAGCAGTTGTATTCCGTTCATTTCGATGATTGATTGCTTTTTATATTCTTCGTCTGTATGAGGAAACATAAGTTCCTCTGGCATCATTGTATAATAAATCATTATTGAAGCACCTGATCATCATCATTTTTTTCAAGTAAGCTATTGAGCTTTTTAATTGCTTGTCCAACGCCGCCTACTTCGTTTATCAAACCATATTCCACAGCATCCGCTCCAACGACATTCGTTCCGATATCACGAGTTAGGTTGCCTTTAGACAGCATAAGCTCTTTAAATTTCTCTTCACTAATATGTGAATTCTTTGTTACGAAATTAATAACACGCTCTTGCATTTTGTCTAAATATTCAAAAGTTTGTGGAACCCCAATAACAAGACCTGTTAATCTTACTGGATGAATAGTCATTGTTGCAGACTCTGCTATGAAAGAATAATCACAAGATACTGCAATTGGAACCCCAATTGAATGGCCTCCACCTAAAACAATCGATACTGTTGGTTTAGATAAGGATGATAGCATCTCAGCTATCGCAAGTCCCGCTTCAACGTCTCCACCAACGGTATTAAGAATAACTAATAAACCTTCAATATTTGGGTTTTGTTCAATTGCAACAATTTGAGGAATAACATGCTCATATTTCGTTGTTTTATTTTGTGGTGGTAGTTGAATATGTCCTTCAATTTGTCCCACAATTGTTAAGCAGTGTATTTTTGAATCGTTTCCCATTTGAGGAACATTCGTTTGTCCTAATTGTTGGATTTTTTCTACAATAGAGCTCTCTTTTCCTTCTGGTTTTTCCGTAGCCTCATTTTTTATGTAATGATCATGATTTGTCATGTTAGCCATCCTTTCTATTTCATTCTTTCTGTAGTATTGACAACCTTACTATTTTCATACGAATGAATAGAAAAGAGACAAAACAAAAAGCATTGAAAGTACTCAATGCTTTTTAACTAACATAACACTAGATTAAATTTCCATGATAATTGGAAGAATCATCGGTCTTCTCTTAGTTTTTTCATATAAAAATTGATTTAATGATTCACGAATGCTCAGTTTAATTGAAGACCATTCAATAGAGTGTTCCTGCATACTTCGTTCTACGATGTTTGATACAACCTTAGTCGCTTCTCCGATTAGTTCCTCAGATTCCCTTACATATACGAACCCTCTTGTGATAATCTCAGGACCTGAGGTTATCTGCTTTTTCTGCTTATTAAGTGTTACGACTACAATTAAAATTCCATCTTGTGATAATAATCTGCGGTCTCGAAGAACGATATTACCAACATCGCCAATCCCTAAACCATCAATCAGAACATTCCCTGAAGGTACTTTTGCACCAGTGTAAACATTCAGTCCTTTGAACTCTACTACTTCTCCTTTATCAACTAAGAAGATATTTTGAGGTTCAATACCAACTTGTTTTGCCAGTTTTTCATGAGCCTTTTGCATTTTAAATTCGCCATGAATTGGTATAAAATATTTTGGCTTTGTTAAATTAAGCATCATTTTTAATTCTTCCTGATGCCCATGTCCCGAAACATGTATTTGTTTTTGTCCAAAAATTACATTGGCTCCTGCTCTACTTAATAGATCAATGGTTTTAGAAAATACCAGTTCATGACCAGGTATAGGTGTCGCAGCAATAAGAACAGTATCTCCATCTTTCACATTCACCAATTTATGTGACTGCTTAGCCATTCTAGATAAAACAGCAAGTGGCTCGCCATGGTTACTTGTCGTTAATATGGCCACTTCATTTGATTCATGTTTATCAATTTCATTTACGGAAATGAAGAGTTCTTCTTCAACAGAGATGTAGCCAAGACTTATCGCTAAATTTAGTATACTCTTCATATTTTTTCCAACAACAGCTAATTTACGATTGTTTTTCACTGCCGCATTAATTACTTGTTGAATTCGATATAAGTTTGAAGCAAAAACAGCAACTATTACTCTTCCATCTGCATTGTACATAACATCTGAAATTTCTCCACCTACTCTGGCTTCTGAACCAGAATAACCTGGTCTTTCTGCATTTATACTATCAGATAGTAAGCATAAGACACCGTTTTCACCTAACTTAGCAATTTTACCGATATCCATATGACTATCAGCTACTGGTGTTTGATCAATCTTAAAATCTCCAGTATGAATAATTGCTCCCATAGAAGTTTCAAAGCTAATACCTACTGAATCGGGGATACTGTGATTTGTTCTAAAAAACGAGATTTCTGTACTTGGAAATGACAATATCGTTTCATTATCAACTTCTTTAACAAACACAGATTGTCTCATACGATTTTCTTTTAACTTTTCTCCAACCAGAGCCAAAGTAAGCTTTGTCCCATAAATTGGAACACTTAAATTATTGAGTAAATAAAAGATTCCACCGATACTTTCATCATGACCATGTGTTAAAAAGATCCCCTTTATTCTTTCCTCATTTTCCTTAAGGTAAGTAATATCCGGTATGACCATATCAATTCCTAGCATACTATCTTCTGGATACATTAAGCCGGCATCAATAACAAATATGTCAGAATTAATTTCAACAACAAACATATTTTTTCCGACTTCTCCTACTCCACCTAAAGCAATTAATTTTATATTTTCTGTTTTTTCCATGTAAATCCTCCCCACTGAAGTACCCGTTCAACGTCACTTAGAAATATTATAACTGATGAAAGAAATGGAATACAAGGAAATTTTCGCCGTATAATATATGAGTCTTTTTTCAACATGCATAAATGATTTAATTTAAGGGATAAAAAGTTTATTAAAGAAAATAAAAAGAAGAGACACCTGAGTAAGTTTTTTCTTACCTCAAGCATCCCTTCTTCTATTCTTATCTTAGGTTTTTATCAATAACATCCATTAATTCGTTTCGTTCCAAACTTGTTAATGGTAATAAAGGTAAGCGTACTGATCCAACATCCAAGCCTTTAACTTGAAGTGCTGTTTTTACCGGACTAGGGTTTGGAGCAGCAAATAGTTGTTTCATAATTGGTAATAAAGTACGATGCTGTTCTGCTGCTTGGGCATGATCACCATTTTCGAAAGATGAGATCATTGCTTGCATTTCGTTCCCAATAATATGTGAAGCAACGGACACTACACCATTTCCTCCTATTGAAAGGGCTGGTAGAGTTAAACCGTCATCACCAGTATATAGTGCGAATTCAGCGTCCGTTTTTGAAATGATTTCGGCCATAGCATCTAAATTACCGCTTGCTTCTTTTATTGCTACGATGTTTGGAATTTCCGATAACCTTACAATTGTATCTACAGTCATGTTAATCACACTTCTACCAGGAATATTATATAACATTACTGGCAGCTTTGTAGATTCTGCTATTGTTTTAAAGTGCTGATATAAACCTTCTTGACTTGGCTTATTATAATAAGGAACAACAAGCATAATAGCATCTACACCAGCTTCTTCAGCTTGCTTAGTTAATTTAATGGAGGCAGCTGTGTTATTGCTGCCTGTTCCAGCGATAACAGGAACTCTTCCATTAACTTCCTTAACAGAGTGTTTAATTAATGCAACTTTTTCCTCAGTACTTAAAGTTGGAGATTCACCTGTTGTACCCGCAATAACTAATGAATCAGAACCATGATTTATAAGGTAATCAATCAATGTTGATGTTTTTTGAAAATCAATATTTCCATTTTTATCAAATGGTGTTACCATTGCTGTTGATACTTTACCAAAAAGACCCATTCTTACCTTCACTCCTTATGTTGCATTCTGACGTAAAATGCTTCAGCGCCATATTTCCTTATGAATCAAGGAAATTCCAAGCATTTTTTCTCTCTTTTTATTCTGATAGATCAAAAGCTTCATGTAAAGCATTGACCGCTTTTATCATATCATGTTCTTTTACAAGTACCCATATTGTTGTATGGCTATCTGCAGATTGTAGAATTTGTATCCCTTGTTGTGATAAAGCTGTTACGATTTTTGAAGTTACACCTGGAACCCCCATTATACCAGCTCCAACTGCAGATACTTTTGCACAATGGCGGTTAACGATAGGTTCATAACCTAACCCCTCAAGTATATCAATGGCCTGATTCGTTACTTCATCTGTAACAGTATATATCACTGATTTAGGTGTGATGTTGAAGAAGTCAACACTGATTCCTTCTTTTGCCATTGCCTTAAATACTTCTGTCTGCACATCATAATGTCCTTCTTTTGCTGCTACTTTTATTTGAGTTACATTTGAAACATGAGCAATTCCGGTAATAAGGCTTTCATGAACATCACTGCCTTTTTTAGCGGAATGATTTGTCGTAACTAATGTTCCTGTTGATTTTGAATAAGTGGACCTAACTCGTATCGGCACCTCTGCTTGCATAGCAATTTCCACTGCACGAGGATGGACTACTTTTGCTCCTTGGTAAGCAAGGTTTACAATTTCAGTATACGTGACTTTTGTCAAAGGCTTTGCGTTCTCAACAATACGAGGATCTGCTGTCATTACCCCTTCAACATCTGTAAAAATATCCACATATTCAGCCCCTAATGCTGCACCAAGAGCTGCTGCCGAAGTATCACTGCCTCCTCTTCCAATCGTCGTGGTATCTCCACTTTTTATGGAAGCTCCTTGGAATCCAGCCACTACAACTACATCTTGATTAGCTAGGATATCTAATAAGCGCTCACAATCCATTTCCAGAATTTTCGCATTTGTATGATCGTCATTTGTCACAAATCCAGCCTGTGCTCCAGTTAGGGAGGTAGCTTTAATCTTATTTTGATTTAAGAGGCTGGAAAAGACAATTGAAGAAATAACTTCACCACAAGAAAGTAGCATATCTTGTTCTCTTTTAGAAATGTTATCAATATTTCCATAAACTAAGTCTAAAAGTGTGTCAGTAGCATAAGGATCGCCACTTCTACCCATGGCCGAAACGACTGCCACAACTTTATAGCCATCATTTAATGCATCTTTAATATGCCCGAGAGCCATTTGACGACCACGATCATCCTTGACGGACGTTCCTCCGAATTTTTGAACTATAATTTTCAAGTGTAACACCTCTACTATAGACGTGAGAGAAGAGAGCTGGCAAACCGCCATGCTCTCTTCCTATACAGGTTAAACTAATTGTAATTTAACTAAACTTTCAGCGATTTGTACAGAATTCCATGCAGCACCTTTTAATAGATTATCAGAAACAATCCACATGTGGAAACCATTATCGCGGTCTAAATCTTTACGAATTCTGCCTACGAAAACATCATTCTTTCCAACACAATTTGCCGGCATTGGATATAACTGCTGAGATGGATCGTCTTGAAGAGTAATTCCATCTGAATTTTTCAGCAACTCTTTTAGTTGCTGTGCTGAAACATCCTCTGAATCAACTTCAACATAAACAGACTCAGAGTGACCAGTTTCAACAGGTAATCTTACACAAGTTGCAGCAACATGCAACTCTGGCATAGTCATAATTTTCTTCGTTTCGTTAATCATTTTCATTTCTTCAAATGTAAATCCATTTTCTTGGAACTTATCAATTTGTGGAATCGCATTAAAAGCAATCTGATAATGCTTTTCATCACTACCTACAGGAAGAATTTCCGGAGTAAATTCTTCACCGTTTAAAATAGCTTTTGATTGTTCCTTTAGTTCGTTAATGGCAGCTGCACCAGCTCCTGAAACTGCTTGATATGTTGATACAATTACTTTATTTAAGCCATACTGCTTACGGATTGGTTCAAGGGCTACAACCATTTGAATAGTTGAACAGTTTGGATTTGCAATAATTCCGTTATGATTCTTTAAAGCTTCTTCGTTTACTTCAGGTACTACTAAAGGAACATTTTCATCCATTCTATATGCACTCGTATTGTCTACAACAATTGCTCCTCGTTTTACAGCTTCTGGAGCAAATTGCTTAGATACACTTCCACCTGCACTGAATAACGCAATTTGTACGCCTTCAAAGCTTTCTGGTGTTGCAACTTGAACAGTATATTCTTCATTCTTGAACATTACCTTTTTACCGGCAGAACGCTCAGAAGAAAGCAAAGTTAGTTTTGAAATTGGAAAATTACGTTGTTCTAAAGTATGAAGCATTTGTTGCCCTACTGCTCCTGTTGCTCCGACTACTGCTACATGATAACCTCTTGCTTCCATTTAACACTAGCTCCTTCCAGCTATATCTTTATACTGTATATAGCTTCAAATCTTTTACGTATTATTCTATCACATTAATTGTCGAATGGATTAAAAATTTATGATTCTTTCATTGAATTGTGCAATTAATTCTCTAAATCACGGAATTTTTCTACAACTACTGGTTGAAATTGTTTACCTTCTAAAGCTGCTACTACCGTATCTAACAATGATTCCATTCTTGCCACCATTGAATTTGGCTTTTTATCTGGCATATCCTGACCAAATGGAATAAAGTAGATATCTTTTGTTGCCATAAGACGCATTAAGTTTACACCATTTAGTCCTAATGCATCATTTGTAGAGATCCCAAGTACTACAGGACGATGAGTCCGAAGAGTAGCCTTAGCTGCCATTAATACGGGAGAGTCTGTTAAAGCATTGGCAAATTTACTCATGGAGTTACCTGTTAATGGTGCGATAACCATACAATCAAGTGGCAATTTTGGTCCCAGTGGCTCTGCCGCCACAATTGAGTCAATTACTTTATTGCCAGTTAATTCTTCAACTTTCTCTACCCATTCTCCAGCTTTACCAAAACGTGTAGTTGTATTTTTCACAGTATGAGAGACAACTGGTATAATGTCAGCTCCTTCATCCATTAATGACTTAATTTGTGGATATACCTCTTCATATGTGCAGTGAGAACCTGTCATTCCAAATCCAATTCTTTTTCCTTCTAATTTCATGAAGAAGACCCCTTTCCATCTATTTTTAAATCACCCAAAAGTTGTGATAAAACATTTGCAACAATTTGCCCGGCTGATTTAGGTGCAACGATTCCAGGCAATCCTGGAGCTAATAATGCTTTAATTCCACGTTTTTCTGCATACCGGAAATCAGTTCCCCCTGGCTTAGATGCCAAGTCTACAATTAACGTGTGTGCCGGCATATTTGAGATTACCTTTGCTGTGACTAATAAAGATGGAATCGTGTTGATACAAACATCGATGTCTTTCACTTCTCGTTGAATATCGTCAATATGAAATGGTGTAAGCCCCATTTCTGTAATTCTTGCTAGATCTGCTGTATCTCTGGCACCTACTTTAACTTTTGCACCTAGTGAGTTAAATGTTCTTGCTACACTCATTCCGACTCTCCCTAACCCAAGGACTGCTATGGTTGAGCCATGAATTGTAATATCAGTATGCTGAATGACCATCATAATTGTTCCTTCTACTGTAGGTATTGAGTTATATATAGCAACATCATCTCGTTCAAATAATTGAATTAATTTTCTATTTGTTGCACTTACAAGGTTATCTAGATAGGAATTTGAGATGCCGGAATATATCGTACAATGAGAAGGCGTTTGTTCTAGTAATTCTTCTGATAAAATAACTTCTTCATTTGAAAATACAGTATCTACAACCCCCTCATGATTCGTTCCGGGGATAGGTAAAATAATGGCATCTATTTCATTAAATTGAACCTCATCTATCTTGACTTTTGTAGCACCTGTAAAACCATGATCAAGCTGATCAAAACCGATGAGCAAAAGCTTTGCATCAAGTTCAGTCAATTTACGGATAACTTCTAGCTGCCTTGCATCGCCACCGATTACAGCTACGTTTAATCCAGTTAACATGTCGAAAGTTCACCTTCTTTTACATGTGTTTCTAATTTCTTTTTTTAAATCCTAGGATAACTTACTTCAACATACTATGTAGAAATAGTTGTATGGGTGAATAAACAGAAGAAATTAAAGAAGAGTCTTTTTAGGTGACGGAGATAGAAGAACCTTAAACGGAAATAGTAAGTTTCTAAACAAAAAAACGATTGGCATAACACCAATCGTTAACAGTTAAGATTCAATTTTTTCAATTTGCTCATCTGGAATATCAAGAATAATCATATCTGTTCCGATCTTTTTAATATGCTGCCAAGGAACTCGGATTTCTTGTCCTTGCTTTCTTAAGCCGAACCATTTTAATGAAGGAATAATTAATGTAGTAATTTGACCAGTTTGCTCATTAATTTCTAAATCAGTTTGACCAAGTACTCCCAAGCGCTCAGCACGCTTAACATCTACAATTTCTTTTCCACTTAATTCACTTAATCTCATGTCCATTCCCCCTTAATATATCTTATCAATGGACCGCATAAAAAAATGCCTACAATTATGAAAAATAGTAGGCATTTTTTGCTTCAATTAAGATTTTAAACTCTCCGGGAGTGTTCCATCAGGACTTATTAACGCTACAGAATAAGAATCTGTAAACACCTGGTTAGCTAAAGTATTAACACTTTCTTCAGAAACCTCATTTACTTTGTCAATGATTGAATCTAATGAACGGTGATAGCCTAGTAAGAGCTCGTTTTTACCATTTCTGCTCATTCTGCTATTCGTACTCTCAAGACTAAGCATTAGGCTTCCTTTCATTTGTTCCTTACTGTTTGCTAATTCTTTTGCAGTAATTCCATCTGCTTTTAAAGTTGATAATGTTTCCTGAATTGTTTCAAATAAAACATTTAATTGATTACTTCCTGTCCCACCATAAATTGTAAGAAGTCCGTTATCTGCATAAGAAGAATGGTAGGAGAAGACAGAATACGCAAGTCCTTTTTGTTCACGTACATCCTGGAACAAGCGACTGCTCATACTTCCACCTAATATATTATTTAAAACAATTAAGCTATATATATCATCATGACCGACTTCTAGCCCATTGTAACCTAAACAAAGATGTGCTTGTTCCGTATCCTTTTGCTTGGCTAATTTCTGATCCATGAACGTCGGTTTTCCGATTTGGTGTTTTTGAGCATTTGTTTCATAAGAACCGAAGAATTTCTCAACTTCTTTAATAAAACCTTCAGATACATTTCCTGCAACAGAAACAACAACATTTTCAGGAGTATAGTGATTGTTCATATACTCTCTTAATGTATCACCGTTAAAAGATGCAAGAGTTTCTTCAGTTCCTAAAATAGGGTAACCTAGAGGATGATTACCATAAGTAGCTTTACTTAAAATATCATGTACAATATCATCAGGTGTATCATCGTACATTTTAATTTCTTCATAAACAACATTCTTTTCTTTTTTCAATTCTTCCTCATCAAATGTTGAGTTGAAAAACATGTCTGATAACACATCAAGCGCATAGTTAGCATGGTCATCAAGAACTTTTGCATAATAACAAGTATATTCTTTAGAAGTAAAAGCATTAACTTGACCACCAATGCTATCAAATGACTCAGCAATTTCACGAGCTGATCTTGTTTTTGTTCCTTTAAAAAACATGTGCTCTAAAAAATGGGAAACTCCGTTTATTTTTGGATCTTCATTACGGGAGCCTGTTCCAATCCATACACCGATTGCAACTGATCGAACCGTCGGGATATTTTCCAATACAATTCTTACTCCATTTTGACAAGTATATTTTTTGATCAAAAAAGTTCCTCCTTCATGTTGCCATTCTTCCTAATTATCCTCATCTACATCTTTTGTTGATAACCTTTCCTCATTTACAAGCATTGATACAGATCCGAAGGAATAACCTTTTTGTTTAATGGATAAAATTAACGTTTCAAGGCTCTCAGATGTAGAGGAAGTAGGATGCATTAAAATAAGTGCTCCATTATGAACTTTACTCATTACTCTTGAAACTAACACATGTGGCTCTGGGCGCTGCCAATCGATCGTGTCTACGCTCCACATAACTGTTTTCATGCTCATATCATTCGCAATTTTTACGACCTCATTTTTAAAGCTACCACTTGGGGGAGCAAACCAAGTTGGAGTAATATCAGTTACTGATTTTATCACTTCGTTTGTCTTCGAAAGTTGTTCTCTTATATTACCGCTGGATAATTGACTCATATCTGGATGTGAATAGGAATGATTTCCGATTTCATGGCCTGCATCTACTATCATCATTGCCATATCCGGATTTTCTTTTACCCACCTTCCTTCAAGAAAAAAGGTGGCCTTTACATGGTACTTATTAAGAGTCTCAAGCATATCAGGTATGTACTCATTTCCCCATGCTACGTTAATAATGAAAGACACCATCGGTTTATCGGGATGTCCACGATAAATTGGCTCAGCAGGTAAATCCTCTAAATGAACAGAAGGCTTGACTTGTCGGTATACAAGAAGGCTTTCATCAAAGGTCCCCTTTGCTTTCATCTTCTTGTAAGACTGATCTATATCCACCTCTAAACCATTATATCCAGGCGTTGCCTTCCATACTTTATGTACTTCCGCATTTTGAGCAGGAATATTGTATTCCGGTGCTTTTGCTGCTATTTCTTCATATAATTCGTCTTGATGTTTAGACACTGTTACACTAGCATGCTTTATTTGATCAACATATGAAGATGTAAATGGATTTTGTAAAAATCCGATGCTAACAATTAAGATTAAGGCAAATCCTACGATATGAATCATTTTCCTTTGCATTCAATATCCCCCTTTTCACTAAAAAATATGTAAAAAGGGGACAAGGTAGAACAAAAAACGGAATACTATAGTAACATCTTTGATCTTTTAAATCGAAAAAGAAGACCGGATACCCTGGCCTCCTTTATAGAATCAACCTTGCTGTTCTGGTTGATTTTCTTTTTGTTCTTTCAATACTGCTTTTCTAGATAAATTAACACGACCTTGTTTATCAATTTCAGTTACCTTAACTAGTAGCTCGTCACCAATTGACACAACGTCTTCAACTTTTCCAACACGTTCCTCTGCAAGCTCTGATATGTGAACTAAACCATCTTTACCTGCAAAAATTTCTACAAATGCTCCGAATTTTTCAATTCGTTTTACTTTACCAAGATATAGTTGTCCAACAACAACTTCTCGTACGAGATCTTCAATAATTTTCTTTGCTTTTTGGTTCATCTCATCATTTACTGATGAAATGAAGACAGTACCATCTTGTTCGATATCAATCTTTACTCCAGTTTCTTCAATAATTTTATTAATTTGCTTTCCACTTGGACCAATAACATCTCTAATTTTATCTGGATTAATCTTCATTGTTAAGATTTTAGGTGCATATTGAGAAAGCTCACCTTTTGGAGTAGAAATGGTAGCAAGCATTGATTTTAATATTTCCATACGACCCTTTTTCGCTTGTTGTAGTGCTTCTTCAAGTATTTCTCTTGATAAGCCTTCTATTTTAATATCCATTTGTAAAGCCGTTACACCTTTATCAGTACCAGCTACTTTAAAGTCCATATCACCAAGAGCATCTTCCATACCTTGGATGTCTGTTAAAACTGTATAGTGTTCTCCTGATTTTACAAGTCCCATTGCAATTCCGGCAACAGGAGCTTTAATAGGTACACCAGCGTCCATCATTGCTAAAGTACTTGCACAAATACTTGCTTGTGAAGTAGAACCATTTGATTCAAGAACTTCTGATACTAAGCGAACTGTATATGGAAAATCTTTCTCAGATGGAATAATTGGTTCTAATGCTCTTTCACCTAACGCACCATGTCCAATTTCACGTCGTCCTGGTCCTCTCATAGGTCCAGTTTCACCAACGCTAAATTGCGGGAAGTTGTAATGGTGCATAAAGCGTTTGGATTCCTCGATACCAAGTCCATCAAGAATTTGAACATCCCCAAGCGCTCCAAGTGTACATATACTTAATGCTTGAGTTTGTCCACGTGTAAACAACCCTGAACCATGTGTTCTAGGTAATAACCCAACTTCAGAAGACAGTGGGCGAATTTCATCAACACCACGTCCATCAGGTCTTACTTTTTCTTCTGTAATTAATCGACGTACTTCCGCCTTAACAAGTTTTGATAAGATTTGTTTAACCATCTTAATGGTGCTCTCATCAGCTTCTTGTTCCACATATTTCTCAACAACTTTGTTTTTCACAGCGCTGATTGCATCTTCACGAGCATGTTTCTCTTGAACCTGAATAGCTTGTAATAAGTCACCCTCTGCAAACTCTCGAATTTCTTTTTCAAGGTCTGCATCAAGATCAAATAGTTCAATTTCCATTTTTTCTTTTCCAACAGCTGCAGCTACTTCCTCTTGGAAAGAAATTAAACGTTTTATTTCTTCATGTCCAAACATAATAGCTTCTAACATTGTTTCTTCTGGAACTTCATCAGCACCAGCTTCAACCATATTAATCGCATCTTTTGTACCAGCTACTACTAAATGAATATCACTTTGTTCTGCTTGTTCAACTGTTGGGTTAATAACAAATTCATTATTGATTCTTCCAACAGTTACACCTGCAATCGGTCCCTCAAAAGGAATATCAGATACACAAAGTGCTAATGAAGATCCAAACATTGCAGCCATTTCAGAAGAACAATTTTGATCAACACTCATCACAATACTAATAACCTGAACTTCATTTCTAAAACCATCAGCAAATAAAGGTCTAATTGGACGGTCAATTAATCGGCTGGCTAATATAGCTTTTTCACTTGGTCTTCCTTCTCTCTTGATAAATCCTCCTGGGATTTTCCCTACAGCATATAAACGCTCCTCGTAATTAACTGTTAACGGAAAAAAATCTAAAGGCTTTGGATCTTTTGAAGCGGTGGCAGTACTTAAAACTGCCGTATCGCCATAACGAATCATTACAGACCCGTTTGCTTGTTTTGCAAGCTGGCCAATTTCAACAGTAAGGTTTCGACCTGCCCAATCTATGGAGAACGTTTGTTTATCTTGTCCCATATATGTAAAACTCCTTCTCTATTTAGTCACGTTATGTAATAGTATGAACCAATTAAATTCAACATATCAATGTAGTTTTTATATGTAAAGATTTTTTATAGGAATCAATTTTAAATACACTAAAAAAGCGGGAAAAATCCCGCTTTTTCTAGTAATTATCGACGTAAACCAAGCTTGTTGATTAACTCACGATAACGAGTTACGTCTTTATTACGTAGGTAAGTTAGTAAGTTACGACGTTTACCTACCATTTTTAAAAGACCGCGACGTGAATGGTGGTCTTTTTTGTGAACACGTAAGTGATCGTTAAGATTATTGATGTCCTCAGTAAGGATAGCAATTTGAACCTCTGGAGATCCAGTATCTGACTCATGTGTTTTATATTGAGCAATTAGTTCATTTTTACGTTCTTGTGTGATAGCCATCCTTTTCACCTCCTTATTTTTACAAACCCCAATTACCGAGCAAACGTTGGTGAATCGATCTGCCAAGCAATGGTTTTAAACTACATCAATTAGAATACTATTTTTTCATAAAGAATGCAAGGCTTATACCATCTTTTTATGAAAGAATTGTTCGGCAGCAGCCTTGTCTTTAGAAATTTGTTCAATGAGCTCATCAACATTATGGAATTTTTTCTCACTTCTTATACGTTTAAACCAGGAAACTGAGACTTTTTGACCATAAATTTCTCTATTAAAGTCAAATATATGGACTTCAATACTAGGTTTTGGAGATTTTTCGTTGTTAAAAGTTGGTTTATAACCAATATTACAAACACCATCAAAGACAACTGAATCAATTTCTATTGAAACAGCATAAACACCAGTTGGAGGTATAAGATAGTGCTCTTCAACTTCAACATTAGCAGTTGGAAAACCAATCGTTCGTCCACGTTTATCACCATGAACAACTACACCAACAACAGAGTGAGGTCTACCTAAAAGTGTCTGTGCATACTCAACATCACCACTCCTGATTACCTCCCGAATCAGAGTCGAACTAACCTTGCGATCATGATCCGTTATTTTTTCCACAGTTGTATGTAAAAACTGCTCTCTTGAATGGAATGGGATTGTTTCCATTGTTCCTTTGCCCAAATGTCCATATGTAAAATCAAAACCTGCTACAACATGCTTAACATTTAACTTAATAATATAATCATCCACAAATTCTTGTGGTAATAAAGCGGCAAATTCCTTAGTAAATTCAACTACAAACAATAAATCTACCTCAAGCTCTTGAATTAAATTTATTTTCTCTTCTAAGGGAGTAATATAATCAATATCTTCCTTCTTACGAAGAACAACAAGCGGGTGTGGATGAAAGGTCATTACTGCACTTTTCATTCCTGTTTGTTTTGCTATTTCTTTCGCTTTTGTTATTACCTTTTGATGACCTTTATGTACTCCGTCAAAATAGCCTAAAGCCATGACCATTTCAGGAAAATCAAGTTGATTTAAATTATGTGGTTGAGACAATCTTATTATTTTCACGGTAGCTTCACCTATTTTCACTTTTTGCTGTATGATTTATTTTGGATAAGGTACTTCATCATACAACTTACGCTTCATTTAGCAGTACCTTTGTTGGTTTCATCAGATCTGTTTTAGTGGGATGCTTTGCATAGATAGCTAGACAGCGGTCGTCATCATCATAGACAACAATTGGAGCACCCACTTCAATGTCCTTAAATTGCGACGGTAATTCTAACACTGCACCATTTTTCACTTTCTCTGCTAGAGTATCATGGATTTTCAGTTTCGGCAAATCATATAGTGCTTTACCTATAGGCAGTAATTTGCTCTGTAACGCATTGTTTTCAATCGCACTTTCTATTTCTTCAAATGTTAAACAATCTTCAATTCTAAAATTTCCGGATTTTGTTCTGATTAAATGTGACATATGTGCCGGATAGTCTAATTTTTCACCTATCATTACCGCCAATGTTCGGACATAAGTACCTTTAGAACAAGTAACACGGAACCGGAACTTTGTGAGATTGTCTTCATTATGAACATCACCTAAAAGCACAAGCTCATTTATTGTAATGGTCCTTGCCGGCCTTTCAATCTCTATACCAGCTCTTGCATACTCATAAAGTTTTTTCCCGTTAACTTTAATAGCAGAATACATTGGAGGAACTTGCTCAATTGTACCAACCATTGAATTCAATACAAGCTTAACTTTTTCCTCTGAAATAGGTGATTGTACACTTTGCTCTTTAACAATTTCACCAGATGCATCCTCAGTTGTTGTAGAAAAACCAATTGTTACCTCAGCTTCATACGTTTTTGAAGCAGCTGTTAAATATTCTACGATCTTAGTTGCCCTACCAAGACATATAGGGAGTACGCCAGTTACATCTGGATCTAACGTGCCTGTATGACCGACTTTCCTTGTTTTTGCCAGCCTTCGCATTCTTGCGACACAATCATGAGATGTCATACCAGCAGGCTTATTTAGTAAAAGAACACCTTCCATGTTGTTCCTCCTCTTTCATTTAATCAGTTTTGTGCAAACGGTTAGATAATTTTGAATAAGAAATATGTTAGTATCTCTTAAAAATAAAAGGGATAGACGAGGCGCCTATCCCTGAAAAGGAGTTAATCCTCCTCTTTATTTTCAACATTTAACTCATGAAGAAGAGTTTCAATACGATTACCGTAGTCAATTGACTCATCAAACTCAAATTGAATCTCCGGTGTTTTTCTAAGACGAATTCGTTGTCCAATTTCAGACCTAATAAAACCTTTTGCTTTCGCTAAGCCTTTAAGAGTATTTTGTCTTTGTTCCTCATCTCCTAGTACGGAAATGAACACCTTTGCAATCTGAAGGTCTCCAGAAACACTTACATCAGTTACAGTAACAAAGCCAATACGCGGGTCTTTTATTTTGCGACCGATAATATCGCCTAATTCTTTTTTCATTTGTTCTCCGACACGGTTTGCTCTTAAGCTCATGTCAATCACCTCTTCACTTAAAACCATTCAAACGTTGTAACTGTTCTTTCTATTTCAGGAAACGAATCAATAAAGCTTAGTACATGATTTAATTCCTTTTCTGTTGAAACCTTAGAGGACGTAATGGCAACAATACCAAACTTTGTATGCTGCCATGTGTCCTGAAATTCAATTTCCGAAATAGAAACATTGTACTTTTGTTTGATTCTTGTTAAAACTCGTTGTAAAACAGCTCGTTTCTCTTTTAATGACTGTGTATCGTAAATCATACATTCACAATCAACGTATCCGATCATTTACGTTCGATTTCCTCCATCACATACGCTTCAATAATGTCGCCTTCTTTAACATCATTGTAGTTTTTAATTGTGATTCCACATTCATAGTTTCGTGCAACTTCTTTTACATCATCTTTAAATCGTTTCAGTGTATCAATCTCACCTTCGAAGATAACAATTCCATCTCGAATTAAGCGGATACCACTATCACGGGTAATTTTACCTTCCGTTACATAACAACCAGCAATTGTCCCAATTTTAGATACTTTGAAAGTTGTGCGGACTTCAACTTGACCGATGACTTTTTCTTCAAATTCAGGATCAAGCATACCTTTCATTGCTGATTCAATTTCTTCAATTACTTTATAGATGATACGGTGTAAACGGATATCTACTTCTTCAACGTCAGCTGTTTTCTTAGCACCAGCATCTGGACGAACGTTAAAACCAATAACAATTGCATTAGATGCTGCAGCTAAAATAATATCAGACTCCGTAATTGCCCCTACACCTGTATGGATAATTTTAACACGAACACCTTCAACATCAATTTTTTGTAAAGCAGCAGCTAGAGCCTCAACAGAACCTTGTACATCAGCTTTTACAATTAAATTGATATCTTTGATATCCCCTTGCTTAATTTGTTCAAATAGATCATCCAGGCTAAGCTTAGAGCCTTCGCTTCTTTGTTCATCAAGCTTCTTCTGAGCTCTAGCTTCTCCTACTTGACGTGCAGACTTTTCATCTTCAAATACCATAAACTGATCTCCTGCAAGAGGAACATCATTTAAGCCTGTTATCTCAACAGGAGTAGAAGGAGCCGCGTCTTTAACTCGACGTCCAAGATCATTAACCATTGCACGAACACGTCCAAATGTATTTCCTACAACGATTGGATCTCCCACGCGTAATGTACCATTTTGAACAAGAAGTGTTGCAACTGATCCACGACCTTTATCAAGTTGTGCCTCAATTACAGTTCCTGTTGCACGACGATTAGGATTCGCTTTTAATTCTTCAACTTCTGTAACTAATAATATCATTTCTAGAAGATCATCAATACCATCACCTGTTAAAGCAGAAACAGGTACAAAGATAGTATCTCCACCCCAAGCCTCTGGTACTAGACCATGTTCTGTTAATTCTTGCATCACACGATCTGGATTAGCTGTTGGTTTATCAACTTTGTTAACAGCAACGATAATCGGTACTTCTGCTGCTTTTGCATGGTTAATGGCTTCAATTGTTTGTGGCATAACACCATCATCAGCAGCAACAACTAAAATCGTAATGTCTGTAACCTGTGCTCCACGTGCACGCATTGTTGTAAAAGCGGCATGTCCTGGAGTATCAAGGAAGGTAATCTTTTGATCATTTGCAACAATTTGGTACGCACCAATATGTTGCGTAATTCCTCCAGCTTCACCTTCCGTTACTTTTGTATTACGAATAGAATCAAGTAACGTAGTTTTACCATGGTCAACGTGTCCCATAATTGTAACAACAGCAGGACGAATTGTTAGATCTTCTTCACGGTCTTCTTCTTCGTATTTTTCAAATTCCGTTTTTTCGAATACAATTTCTTCCTCTACTTCAACACCATATTCACCAGCAATTAGCTCAATTGAATCCTTGTCAAGCTCTTGATTAATTGTAGCCATCGTTCCTAGCATTAAAAGCTTCTTAATGATTTCAGAAGGTTCTTTTCCTAGCTCAGATGCTAATTCACCTACAGATAAGCTTCCTGAGAACGTAATTTTTTCAGGTAGCTCTTTTTTTGGCTTAGGTTGCTGTACAGGTCCTTTGTTGTTGTTTCTTTTATTATTGTTTTTCTTACCTTTATTGTTATTAAAAGATTTGTTATTAGCTTGATTTTGCTTTTTATTATCGCGATTTTGATTATTAGGAGCTTGCTTGTTATTTGAAGGTTTTGGTTGTTCGTTATTTGGTTTATTCTTTGTATTATCCACTTGTTTCCCCGGTTTCTTTGTTGATTCATTATTTGTTTCTTCAACATTATTGCTTTTATATTTTTGATCGAGTTTTGTAATAACATGATCCTCAATTGTTGACATATGATTGTTAACTTCAACATTCATTTCTTGTAACGTAGAAATAATGTCTTTGCTTGATACATTTGTCTGTTTTGCATATTCATATACTCTCATTTTTGTCATACGTTCACCCCCAAGAATATTAATCGAGCAAGGTTTTTAACTTTGCAGCAAAGCCTGCATCATTTATCGCTACAACAACTCTCGCTTCTTTCCCAATTGCTTGACCTAACTGGTAGCGATCTTCAACCATTTTAAAGGGGACCTGATAAAACTTACATTTATCTGTTACCTTTTTCATTGTATTAGCGGATGCATCTTGTGAAAGAAGAACTAACTTAGCACGTTGTTGTCTTACTTCCTTAACAACAAGTTCCTCTCCAGAAATAACTTTTCGTGCTCGATTTGCTAAGCCCAATAAGGACGTCCATTGTTGCTGCTTACTCATCTATTTATTGCTTCTCCTTCTCAGCCAGTTGAAGTAACTCTTCATAAACACCTTCATCAATATTAGATTTCAAGTGATTGGCAAGAATATTTTTCTTTTTTGCTAAAAGAATGCATTCTTTATCAAGAGTAATATATGCCCCTCGTCCATTTTTTTTACCGGTTAAGTCGACAGAAACATCGCCTTCCTTTGACCGGACAACTCGGACAAGTTCTTTTTTTGTCTTCATCTCTCCTGTTGCAACACATTTACGCAAAGGAATTTTACGATTGTTCATGTGATTTCACCTCTTATTCACTAAACTCAGGGTCTTGTACACTTGTTAAAAGCGGTTCATCATCAACATCAACTTCATCAATGTCTGTTTTTTGAACAGGATAAATACCAGCTTTTTCTGCATCTGTTTCACTCTTGATGTCAATTTTCCAGCCAGTTAATTTTGCAGCCAAACGGGCATTTTGACCACGTTTACCAATTGCTAACGATAGTTGGTAATCTGGGACAATGACAGTTGTAGCTTTTTCTTCTTCATCAACTAAGACCTCAACTACCTTTGAAGGACTAAGTGCATTCGCAACAAATTCAATTGGATCTTGCGACCATCTAACGATGTCAATTTTTTCACCCTTTAATTCGTTAACAATTGCCTGTACACGCTGACCCTTTGGTCCCACACATGACCCAACCGGATCAACTTCTGAATTATCAGAGTGAACAGAGATTTTTGAACGATCTCCTGCTTCACGAGAAACTGATTTTATCTCAACTGTTCCGTCATAGATCTCTGGAACCTCAATTTCAAATAATCTCTTTAAAAGGCCTGGATGTGTACGAGATACAAAAATTTGTGGACCTTTTGTTGTTTTTTCTACTTTAGTAATAAATACTTTAATTCGATCGTGTGGACGGTATGTTTCATTAGGCATTTGTTCACTAACAGGAAGTAAAGCCTCAATTTTACCTAGGCTAACATAAATGAATTTTGAATCTATTCTTTGTACAATTCCTGTCATAATATCTTCTTCACGGTCGATAAACTCACCGTATATAACGCCACGCTCAGCTTCACGTACACGTTGTGTAACAACTTGCTTTGCTGTTTGTGCTGCAATTCTTCCAAAATCTTTAGGCGTTACTTCCATTTCAATAACATCATTAACCACATAGTTTGGGTTAATACTTTGAGCTTCACCAATTGATATTTCTAGTCTTGGGTCATATACCTCATCAACTACATCTTTACGAGCGAAAACTTTCATTGTACCTGTTTCGCGATTTAAATCTACTCGCACATTTTGAGCTTGATTGAAGTTTCGCTTATATGCAGAAATTAGTGCCGCTTCAATTGCTTCAATAATTACTTCTTTACTAATGCCCTTTTCCTTCTCTAAAATTGTTAAGGCATCTAATAATTCACTACTCATTTTAACGGCTCCCCCTTAAAAAATAAGCTACATGGAAATGTGTTGTGTACCATTCTTTTCATTAACGAAAGTCAACAAAGAAGAATTTCCACAATTAGTAAAACAGTCATTTGGAGATATAAGTTTAAAAGTTAGCTAAAAGGTAACGGCTAATCTAGCTTTTGCCACTTTATCATACGGAATCTCAATTTGTTTTTTTCTAGTTTTAATGGTAACAGTAACGAAAAGAGTTTGACCGTCAAAATCAGTTAAAACACCCTCAAAAACTTTTTCACCATTAGTTGGTTCATATGTTTTGATATGAACTTGCTTGCCGAGTGCCTTTTTTATATCCGCTTCTTTTTTTAATGGTCTCTCTGCACCTGGTGAGGAAACCTCTAAAAAGTAATTATGCTGAATAGGATCTAAAGCATCGAGTTTTTCACTTAATCTTTCACTTACTACTCCACATTCTTCAATATCAATGCCTGTCTCAGAATCAATAAATAATCGTAGAAACCAATTAGAGCCTTCTTTAACATATTCAATATCAACTAATTCAAGGTTCATATCCTCTAAAATTGGTGTTACTAATTGTTCAACGATTTCTGTTACTTTTTTGCTCATTCTCTTCCTCCTTGTAAGAAAAGCGCAATGCTCCTGCCCTTTAGGCATCAAGCATAAGTCAATGGTGAAAATAAGTTATTTTTTAGATAATGAACTTCTTCTTCAAAATGAACATCCCCTCATCCAAGACTACACACGGAGCTAAGCGCTCTAGCTTAACCTGAACAGAAGCAGTTTGACACCTTTAGCTGTTGAAAAACCCTGCCTTTTGAGCAGGGAATGGTATGTAGTATAACTATCCGAATGACGAGGGCGATTACAATACGAAAGAGTGGGTGATTACCCCACTCTTTTCCTCTGCTTATCGTTAGCATTTCCACTAAAAGCATAACATAACCGTGTTTTTTATGCAAATTTATCCTCTGAAGGAATAAAAGATTAAAAAAGAAAAGAATCTTTAAAAAAGAGATAATTGGTTTTGATCTGGTAATTCATCCAAACAACCATGATTAGTAAGGTATTCGATAATTGTTTTAGACACCTTACCTCTTTGCTGTAAATCTTCTTTTGATAAAAACTCTCCTTCTTCTCTAGCTTTAACTATGTTAATCGCAGCATTCGTTCCAAGCCCTGGTATTGAATTAAAAGGTGGAATTAGTGTATTACCATCAATTAGAAACTCATCAGCACTAGAACGATAAAGATCTACCTTTTGGAATGCAAATCCTCTTTCACACATTTCTAAGGATAATTCTAAAACAGTAAGAAGGTTTTTTTCTTTTGGTGATGCATCTAAGCCTTTTAAGTTAATTTCATCTATTTTTGCTTTAATAGATGCTGACCCTTTAACCATTGTATCAATATCGAAATCATCTGCACGAACAGTAAAGTATGCAGCGTAATATAATAGAGGAAGATGAACTTTGAAATAAGCAATACGTACCGCCATTAAAACATATGCAGCAGCATGGGCCTTAGGGAACATATATTTGATCTTTAAGCAAGAATTAATATACCAACCCGGCACTTCTTGTTTTTTCATTTCCTCCATCATTTCATCTGTTAAGCCTTTACCCTTTCGAACAGATTCCATGATCTTAAATGCAAAAGAAGGATCTAATCCTTGATAGATCAGGTATACCATAATATCATCACGACAACCGATTACTTCACTCAATGTACAAGTCTTATTGTGGATAAGTTCCTGTGCATTTCCAAGCCAAACGTCTGTACCATGCGATAGACCAGAAATTTGAACAAGCTCAGAAAAAGTTGTCGGTTTTGTATCTTCTAACATTTGGCGAACAAATCGTGTACCGAATTCAGGAATCCCAAGTGTTCCTGTTTTACACATTATTTGATCTTCTGTTACTCCTAATGATTCAGTTCCACTAAATATCTTCATAACCTCTGGATCATCGGTTGGAATTGTTTTAGGATCAATTCCACTTAAATCTTGTAGCATACGGATGACCGTTGGATCATCGTGTCCAAGAATATCAAGTTTTAATAAGTTATCGTGAATTGAATGAAAGTCAAAATGAGTAGTTCGCCATTCAGATCCAGTTGCATCAGCTGGAAATTGAATTGGTGAGAAATCAAAGATATCCATGTAGTCAGGTACTACGATAATACCACCCGGGTGCTGACCGGTTGTTCTCTTTACACCTGTACACCCTTGTACAAGACGGTCAACCTCAGCTCCTCTATAAATGATATTGCGGTCATTCGCATAACCTTTTACATATCCGTAAGCCGTCTTTTCTGCAACTGTACCTATTGTTCCTGCACGGAAAACATTATCTTCTCCGAACAACACCTTTGTATAGTTGTGTGCTGTAGGTTGATATTCACCGGAGAAATTCAAATCGATATCAGGAACTTTATCACCTTTAAATCCCAAGAACGTTTCAAAAGGTATATCATGTCCATCTTTCGTATACTGTGCTCCACACTTTGGACATTCTTTATTTGGCAAATCGAATCCAGACCCAACTGATCCATCATTAAAAAACTCAGAGTGCCTGCAATCAGGGCATACATAATGTGGCGGAAGAGGATTAACCTCTGTAATCTCCGTCATTGTCGCAACAAAAGAAGATCCTACGGAACCACGTGAACCTACAAGATATCCATCATCGAGTGATTTTTTAACAAGTTTATGTGAAATCAAGTATATAACAGCGAACCCATGTCCGATAATACTTTTTAATTCCTTTTCCAAACGTGCTTCAACAAGTTCCGGTAGATTTTCACCATAAATACTTCTCGCCATTGAATAACTCATTTCCCGTATTTCATCATCTGCACCTTCAATTTTTGGTGTATATAGATCATCTTTGATTGGTTTAACATCTTCAATCATATCTGCTACTTTGTTTGTATTTTCTACTACAATTTCTTTCGCCTTTTCTGTGCCAAGAAATGAAAAAGCATTTAGCATTTCATCTGTTGTTCGAAAATGAACATCCGGTAGCTCATGGCGGTTTAATGGATTGGCTCCTCCTTGAGAACTAACCAATATTTTGCGATAAATTTTATCAACAGGATTAAGATAATGAACATTCCCCGTTGCCACGACAGGTTTATTTAATTTTTCACCCAGCTTCACAATATTCGTTACAATTTCCTGTAGCGCATTATTATCTTTTATATAATCCAGTGTAATTAGGTGTTGATAAACTTCTAAAGGATGAACTTCTAAATAATCATAAAATGCAGCGATCTCCTCAACTTCCTCAGGTGATTTTTGCATCATTCCTTCAAACACTTCTCCCTTATCACAGGCTGAGCCAATAATAAGACCTTCACGGTGTTTATTAAGCTGTGAACGCGGAATTCGTGGAACCCGATAAAAATAGTTAATATGCGAGATTGAAACTAATTTAAATAGATTTTTTAACCCTGTTTCATTTTGAGCAAGAATCGTTGCATGATATGGACGAGAACGCTGGTAGGCATTTCCTTTTCCCATATTTTCATTAAATTGATCATGATATTCGATTTCTTGTTCAGCAGCATCTTTTAACATTTTAATAAGCAAGAATCCTGTTGCTTCCGCATCATAAATAGCACGGTGGTGCTGTGTTAACTCAATATCAAACTTTTTACAAAGAGTGTTCAATCGGTGGTTTTTCATTTCAGGATATAGAAATCTACCTAACTCTAATGTATCAATAACAGGATTTTTTGCTTTTTCCTCACCTAGAAGTTTTTTATACCCAACATTTAAAAAACCCATATCAAAGCTCGCGTTGTGCGCAACTAAAATGTCGTCCCCAATCCATTCTTTAAATTTCCTTAATACTACGTCTACATTAGGGGCATCCCTTACCATATCGTCCGTAATACCAGTTAAATCAATTGTTGTAGCTGATAGTGGATGGTGTGGGTTAGCAAAGGATTCAAAGCGATCAACAATTTCACCATCACGAATCTTAACAGCGGCAAGCTCAATAATAGTATCGTAAACTGCAGAAAGCCCTGTTGTTTCTACATCAAACACAACATAGGTTTCATCTGACAGTAAACGATGTTCAGAATTGTAGGCAATCGGAACTCCATCATCTACTAAGTTGACTTCTACACCAAACAACACTTTGATTCCATTCTTTTTCCCTGCAGAATATGCCTCCGGAAAAGATTGTGCAACAGCATGATCTGTTAGAGCTATCGCTTTATGACCCCATTTCTTCGCTTGCTCAATATATTTGCTTACTGAAGTGACAGCATCCATTTGACTCATCGGTGAATGTAAATGTAATTCGACTCGTTTTTCATCTTCAGGGGCAGTATCTTGTCTTTCTCTTGGTGCAACTTCATTGATATCATTTGCAATCATAACAAGATCTCGGACAAAGGTGTCATTTTGGATACTACCTCTTACTTTAAGCCACATACCTTTCTTTACAGCTTGTACCAATACTGCATCTTCTTTATCTCTCGCAAACATTTTTACTAGTATCGAGCTTGTATAATCAGTAATTTTAAATGTTAATAATGTTCTCCCACTTCGTAATTCTCTTGTTTCAGCATCAAAAACATACCCCTGTAATGCTACTCTTCTTTCTTCATCCTCAATGGAAGCCATTGTACGAATTTCTTCATCATCTTTAATTGTATAACCGATTGTTAATGGGCCGGAAAGTTCAGGCTGAATTGAATCCTCTTTTTCTGCATTTTCCATGTCGGTTAACGCTTGGAAACCTCTTGCTTTATCTTCTTGAAGCTTTTGCTCTTGGAATTGTTTAATTTCTTCTTCTGTTACCGCTACAGTTGTATCCATTTGAAAAGTTGGAAACCCAAACTGCTGAAAGCTTTCTTGAATAAGAGAAGCATATTTTCTTTTTATTGTCATTGCTTCTGTATCGTTTTTTGTTTTTACGATTACCTTTAGCCCTTGAAGGGTTGGCTTCTGCTCATTTAGTAAAGCAAGCATCGGAGGTGAAATACCATCCATCTCTTGAATACAAATTGACCAATAATCTTGTACTAACTTTTCATCAAAAGCTTGGTCTCTTGCTTCAAATGTAAAAGATACATCTGCAATATGTGAAAAAGCCTTTGATAGTTTTGTTTTAAATAAATGGTACACATCAAAGGGTAGAATCTTATCAAATTGAAAATGAAAATGCCATTTTTTCAATTGCTTATGAACGGTTAATCTAGCAATCGAACCGTTTCTAAAATGAACAACGGCTGCATCTTCTGTTAAATTTATTTGCTGGAGCAGGAGTTGAAATCGCTCAATTTGGTTGTTTAACATGTCCATGACCTTTATATCCCCTCTCCCAGAATCATGAATATTATTTTTTTCACAATTGAAGAGGCTGCCCCATCATTAGACAATTCAAAAGAAAATTGTCTAAATTTATCGAGTCAGCCTCTTCTTCTCATTTTATTATTTTAACATGGTTTTGTCTTTGCAGTAACAATTTTTTAGTTACCAAGTATTTGTTTTACTTTACCTTCCAGTTCATCAACTGAAACTTCAAAAGACTCACCTGTTTTACGAATTTTAACTTCTACAATTCCTTCTTCAGCCTTTTTACCAACTGTTACACGAACTGGTAAGCCAATTAAATCGGAATCAGCAAATTTAACCCCTGCTCGTTCTTGACGATCATCAAGAAGAACTTCATAACCAAGGTCAGTAAATATATTGTATAGCTTTTCACCTAATTCTTTTTGAGCATCATTTTTCACATTAATAGGAATCACATGAAGTTGAAATGGTGCTAACGCTTCAGGCCAAACAATTCCATTTTCGTCATTATTCTGCTCGATAACAGCAGCTAATGTTCTAGAGACTCCAATGCCATAGCAGCCCATAATCATTGGTTGCGTTCGGCCATTTTCATCAAGGAATGTAGCATTCATCGCTTCACTATATCTTGTTCCCAATTTAAAAACATGACCAACTTCTATACCTTTTGCAAATTTAATAATGCCTTCACCATCAGGAGAAAGATCACCTTCTTGTATAAAACGCAAATCAGCATATTGAGTAACAGATGCATCTCGTTCTAAATTAACTCCTGTATAGTGGAATGCTTCTTCATTAGCACCGCATACTCCATTTACTATAGCTGCAACAGCATGGTCTGCAATGACTTCAACATCCTCTGTAACATGAATTGGACCTACATAACCTGGAACACAATTTATTGCTTCTTTAGTTTCCTCGGCTGTTGCTAATTCAACTACTGAAGCAGAATATAAGTTTTTCACTTTAATATCATTTACTTCGTGGTCTCCACGAACAAGAACGAGCACAAACTTTTCATCTACTTTAAATAGAACTGACTTGATACAATTTTCTTTTGAGATATTTAAAAATGAAGATATTTCTTCTATTGTTTTTTGATTTGGTGTTTCTATTTTTTCTAATGACTGCTGCTCTTCCGAACTCTTTTCATATGTTGAAATAACCGGGGCCATTTCAATGTTTGCTGCATATTGGGATGTATCTGAATATGCAATTGTATCTTCACCAATCTCTGAAAGAACCATAAATTCGTGAGTGTCGGTTCCACCCATCGCACCTGAGTCTGCAATAACAGCTCTAAAATCTAAGCCACAGCGTGTGAAGATATTTTGATAAGCTGTAAACATTTTATTATAGCCCTCATCCAAGCTCTCGTTTGTTGCGTGAAAGGTATATGCATCTTTCATAATGAATTCACGCCCTCGTAAAACACCAAATCTTGGACGTTTCTCATCGCGGAATTTAGTTTGAATTTGGTACAAACCAAGTGGGAGACGTTTGTATGACTTCACTTCATCACGAACAAGGCTTGTAATCATTTCTTCATGTGTTGCTCCTAGAGCAAATTCACGGTTATGACGATCCTTTAATCTCATTAATTCAGGGCCATAGGAATACCAACGACCGGATTCTTGCCAAAGCTCACTCTGTTGCAATGCAGGCATTAACAACTCTGAAGCTCCTGCTTTATTCATTTCCTCACGAACAATTTGTTCAATTTTCTTTAGTACTTTTTGTGCTAAAGGTAAGTAGCTATATACGCCACTTGTATTTTGTCTAATAAATCCAGCTCGTAGCATTAGCTGATGGCTTTTGACTTCAGCATCAGCCGGAACTTCTCTAAGAGTAGGAATAAACGTCATACTTTGTTTCATTTACGAGCACCTCTATTTTAATTAAACTTCTTTACAGAAATAAGCGTTGAATGTCGTTCCATGTAACAACAAGCATTAAGAGCATAAGTAATGAAAAACCAATAAAATGAACAATACCTTCCTTTTGGCGATCAATTGGCTTTCCTCTTAATGCCTCAATGAATAAAAATAATAAGCGACCACCATCTAAAGCTGGGATCGGCAACAAGTTAACTATTCCTAGATTAATACTTAGTAGTGCTGCCCATCTTAATAAATTAGTTGTCCCAGACTCGGCAACTTGATCTGTCATGTCATAAATACCAACCGGACCTGACAGCATATCAATTGAGAATTGTCCTGTTACAAGCTTTCCAAACCCGATTAAAATTTCTTTCGTCCACGTATACGTTTCAACAAAGCCATATTTGAACGAACTGCCGAATGACTTATCAACAGGATTATATGCACCAATCCGTCCAATGACAGTTTCACCAACTTTTGTTGCTGCAGGAACCACTTCTAAGCTTAACATTTCGCCATTACGTTCAACTTCAAATGTTAATTCTTTATCCGGATTTTCTTGAATGATTGATACTACTTCGCCCCATGAAGATGTTGATTCACCTTCAATAGAATGAATTTCATCTCCCTCTTGTAACCCCGCCTCATTTGCAGCACCATCAGAAGTCAATTTCCCTAATCTTGGTTCATCAACTGGTGCACCTTGAATAAAACCTAAGGAAACTAAAATAACAAAAGCAAGAAGAAAATTCATTAACGGACCAGCAAAGATAGCAGCAATCCTTTGACCTACAGTTTTTGATTGGAACTGTCGATTATAAGGAGCAATTTGTGTTTCTTGACCATCTACAATAAAATAAGATGTTTCACTCACATCAAATCTTTTAATAAAATCCTCTTCTCCGTGTTCATAGCCTGAGATAAACATGTTATGCTCAAGATCAACATTTTCTACCTCTATAACACGTGCTTGAGGGTATTTTTCTTTATTGTTAAGAATGATCTTTTCAACTTTGTCTTCCTTGTTAAATAATAATCCTACATTGTGTCCCGGTTTAACCTCGATAACCTCAGGATCTTCCCCAGCCATTCGTACGAATCCCCCAATAGGAAGGAGTCGAATCGTATATACTGTTTCATTCTTTTTAAATGATAAGATTTTCGGACCAAACCCTATAGCGAATTCGCGGCAAAGTATCCCAGCTCTATTTGCTAACATTAAATGACCTAGCTCATGAAAAAATACAAGAGCACCGAAAATAAGGACAAACGCTATCACTGTATTCATTTTGAATGACCACCTTTATGAGATTAATGTTTGTACAAAATTTCGCGTTAGTTGATCAACTTCTTGAATTTGCTCCAAATCTGGATGCGCGATGCTCTCATGCTTATCCATAGCTCTTTCAATTAAGTCTTCAATTTGAAGGAATTTTATCTTACCCTTCAAAAAAGCTTCAACTGCTTCTTCATTTGCAGCATTTAGTACAGTTGGCATTGTCCCACCTATTTTACCTGAATCAAAAGCATATTGTAAGCATTTGTACCTATCAAAGTTGATTTTTTCAAAATGAAGTTTACCATGTTCCCACAATTCAAGTCTTTTAGCATTTTCAAGCGGAAGTCTGTCAGGATAAGTTAATGCATATTGAATAGGAACTCTCATATCTGGTGTTCCTAATTGTGCAATCACACTACGATCGTGGAATTCCACTAAAGAATGTATAATACTTTCTTTATGTAACAGTACATCAATTTTTTGATAAGGAATATTAAATAACCAATGTGCCTCAATCACCTCAAGCCCTTTGTTCATCATAGTTGCAGAATCTATTGTAATTTTGGCACCCATTGACCAATTTGGATGATTTAAAGCCTGCTCTACTGTAACGTTTATCAATTCTTCTCTCGTTTTATCCCGAAAACTTCCACCAGATGCAGTTATGATTAGACGTTCTATATTTTTTGATTTTTCACCTTGTAAACATTGAAAAATCGCAGAATGTTCACTATCAACTGGTAACAAATCAACTTCGTGTTTCCTTGCATATTCTGTTACTAGATGACCTGCTGTTACGAGTGTTTCTTTATTAGCAATTGCAATTGTAATTTTGTTTTCAATTGCTTTTAACGTTGGAACAAGTCCTACACTACCAACAACTGCATTAACTAAACAATCAACATCATCAAAAATAGCCGCCTCTATTAATGCTTCTTGTCCGTAACCGATTTTTATTTTATCGATTTCAAGCTCAAGTTTCAATTTTTCATATGTTTCTTTATCTTGAACCGCAACAAATCGAGGGTGAAATTTTCTAATGATTTCAATTCCCGATTTTATATTTCTTCCAAAAGACATGGAAACTAACTCAAATTCATCAGGGTGTGCTTCTATTACTGATAAAGTTTGGATTCCTATCGAACCAGTAGCTCCAAGTAAACTTATTTTCTTCACAAAGTCACTTCCAATCAAAAAGAAATGCGTATTACTAATATCCACCATATTAATGTTATGGACTTAAACATTTTCAAAAAAGAATATTTAAAAAGTGAAGTAGAGGTAATACAAATAATAGGCTATCGAATCGATCTAAAATACCACCATGGCCCGGAAGAATTGAACCGGAATCCTTTACTTGATAATGACGTTTGAATGCAGATTCAACCAAGTCTCCAATTTGTCCAAAAACAGAGAGACAGATTGTCATAACCGTAATGATAAGGAAAGAATCTAAAACTCCTGTAAACATGTGGTACACCCAAGCGAAAATAACAGCAAATAAAACTCCACCCACTGCACCTTCTACTGTTTTATTCGGACTTATTTCAGGCCAAAGCTTGTTTTTCCCCATTGCCCGACCGACAAAATAAGCTCCTGAATCAGTTACCCATATTAAGAATAATGCATAAAATACTTCTGCCAATCCAGAATGCCTTGTTTCAATAAAAAAGTAAAAACCGATCCCAAGATAAAATACAGAAATTACAACAAAACCAACATCGTCAAATGTAAACTTATTTTTCGTAATAACCGTGTAAGTTAACAAAAATAACAAAGCTAGTAATGCTAATTCGGCCTTAGAAAAATTTATATCGTTTAATATTGTTATATAAGAATTTGGAATTAAAAGAACCCATAAAATTAATAAGCTAATTAATCCAGGAAAACTTACTAACGATATTTTTTTCATTCTTAACAATTCATACAATCCAATTGATGCTAGTAAATAAACAAATATTGTAAACGGAAGATTTCCGTATATAACAAATGGAAGAAAAACTGCTGCAGCTAATATTGCAGTTAGAATTCGTTGCTTCATTTAAAATTTCATCACCTTTATACGCCACCAAATCTGCGTCCTCTTTGTTGATATGTGTGTATTGCTTGTAAAAAACATTGTTCATTAAAATCAGGCCATAATACTTCAGTGAACCAAAATTCTGTATAGGCTAGTTGCCATAACATAAAATTGCTTAACCGGATTTCACCACTAGTACGTATTAATAGGTCAGGATCATCTAGTGATTGAGACATTAAATAATTGGAGAAAAGCGATTCATCAATTGAATTACCGTTTATTTTACCACTATCAATATCTTGAGCAATCTGTTGAACTGCAGTAATAATTTCAGCACGACTGCCATAATTCAAAGCAAAATTTAAAACAAGACCATCATTATCACTTGTTTCATTTATAGCCTTTTCAACAGCACTTAATGTATGCACCGGGAGTCTGTTTTTATCCCCCATAATGCGTACCTGTACATTTTCTTCAATAAGCTCAGGTAAATAAGTATTTAAAAATTCTTCAGGTAACTTCATTAAATAATCTACTTCTACCTTAGGGCGTTTCCAGTTTTCAGTTGAAAAAGCATACAAAGTAAGAGTTTTAACACCGAGTGAATTAGCTTGTTTCGTTATCTTTCTGACAACTTTCATGCCCTCATGATGTCCTGCTATCCGAGGTAAGGCACGTTTTTTTGCCCACCTTCCATTTCCATCCATAATAATGGCAATATGTTTTGGAATTTCTCCCTTTAAAATGTCCTCTTTACTTAACGTTTGTTCATTGGAAGGCCGAGGGTTTCCTTTCCATTTCTTTAATATGTTGAGCATGTGATTCCTCCATCACCCAATAATTCATGATCTCTTTCTACCATGATGACGTTAAACTATAAGAAAAACGTAAACGCCTTGCTCAGCCCCCCACAAGCATAAGAAACAAATGAATAGAAGAGACTCTTTGTCTTCAATTCATTTGTGGCTTATGACCTTAAGAGGCTATACGCTTCAGCTAGACACCAATATTAAGTAAAGATATCATATTCTCTTATCTTTAACAAAAAAACCCCCTGTAAACATTAGAGGGTCTTTCCATACCTATTGTACAGATTTTTCACTTAAACTTCCATGATTTCTTTTTCTTTATCTTTTGCAACTTGATCAACTTTCACAATATAATCATCTGTTAACTTTTGTACTTCTTCCGTGTTGCCACGTAATTCATCTTCAGTAATATCCCCGTTTTTTTCCAATTTCTTCAGGTCGTCATTACCATCACGTCTAATATTACGCACTGCAACTTTTGCTTCTTCTGCATATTTTTTAACTAACTTAACAAGTTCCTTACGTCTTTCCTCTGTTAGAGCAGGGATAGAAAGTCGAATAAGAGAACCATCATTTGAAGGTGTTAAACCCAAGTCAGATTTTAAAATAGCCTTTTCGATATCACCTAAAACAGTTTTATCATAAGGTTGGATAACTAAAAGTCTTGCTTCTGGCACACTAATAGATGCAAGTTGATTAACAGGTGTTGGAGCCCCATAATAGTCAACAGAAATTTTGTCTAATAAGTTTGCACTAGCACGTCCGGCTCTTACTGAAGCTAACTCACGAGTTAAAGAAGCAACAGCTTTTTCCATTTTTTCTTTTGTGTTTGCTAAAATTTGTTTAGCCAAGATTATTTCCCCCTTACAATTGTTCCGATATTTTCGCCAATCACGGCACGCTTAATATTACCTTCTTCCATAATTGAGAAGACAATTAATGGGATATCATTATCCATGCATAAAGAAGATGCAGTTGAATCCATTACAGCAAGACCTTCTTTAAGTACATCTAAGTATGAAAGAGTTTCATATTTAACAGCATCTTTGTCAATTCTAGGGTCGGCGTTATAAACACCATCCACATTGTTTTTCGCCATAAGAATAACATCTGCTTCAATTTCTGCAGCACGTAATGCCGCAGTCGTATCTGTAGAGAAATACGGATTTCCAGTACCAGCAGCAAAGATCACAACGCGTTTCTTTTCAAGGTGACGAATTGCTTTTCTTCTTATGTATGGCTCGGCAACCTGTCTCATTTCAATAGATGTTTGAACACGTGTTTGAATTCCCTGTGTTTCAAGGCTATCTTGTAAAGCAAGCGAGTTCATGACAGTTGCAAGCATTCCCATGTAGTCGGCGGTTGCACGGTCCATTCCCATTTCACTACCGATTTTGCCGCGCCAGATGTTTCCGCCTCCAACAACAACAGCTACTTCTACATCTAGTTCAGCAATTTCCTTCACTTGTTTAGCAATTGACTGAATAACTGAAGGATTTATTCCAAATCCATTATCACCCGCAAGTGCTTCACCACTTAATTTTAGTACAATACGTTGATATTTAGGTTTACTCATGATTACCTCCAACTCTCTGTTCCGCATGAATAAATACTAAGCTTTTTTCATGGATATTAATGTGTAACTAACATGAACTGATGTATTTACTCTCAATTCTATTTTATCCGTGTTATTCGGCTTAGATTCTTTTTAATCCTACATAGCTTTAGATAGGTCCCATCTCTCTAAAAAGAAGGGAACACATGCTGTGTTCCCTTTTTCCATTATAAGAAAAACATGTATCTGTACACAACGTCGATTATGAATACTTATTTGTGTACATATTAATACTTATTTTTTAACTTGACTCATAACTTCTTCAGCGAAGTTATCCTGGCGTTTTTCAATACCTTCTCCAACTTCATAGCGGATGAAAGTTTTTACAGTTGCACCTTTAGATTGAACAAATTCTTTAACTTTTTGATCTGGATTCTTAACAAAGCTTTGGTCAAGTAAACAGATGTCTTCAAAATATTTACCAAGACGACCTTCAACCATTTTTGCAACAATATTTTCTGGCTTACCTTCGTTTAGAGCTTGTTCAGTTAAGATTTTACGCTCATGCTCAGCTTCTTCAGCAGAAACTTGATCACGTGATACATACTTAGGATTTACAGCAGCTGCATGCATTGCCACATCTTTTGCAGCATCTGCATCTGTTGTACCTTCTAGTAATGTTAGAACGCCGATACGTCCTCCCATATGTAGGTATGCACCAAATGCATCATTGTCAGTTTTTGATAATACAGTAAAACGACGAAGAGTGATTTTTTCTCCGATTTTCGCAATTGCAGAATTGATGTAATCAGCAACAGTTGTGCCATTGCTCATTGTCTCAGATAAAGCTGCGTCTGCATCTGCAGGCTTCTTCTCAAGTAAGAAATCAGCTAAACCGTTAATTAACTCTTTGAAACCTTCGTTTTTCGCTACGAAATCAGTCTCAGAGTTTACTTCTAAGATTACTGCTTCATTACCGTTTACTTTAACTAATGTAGAACCTTCAGCAGCAATACGATCAGCCTTTTTAGCTGCTTTAGCAATGCCTTTTTCACGAAGATAGTCGATTGCTTGATCCATGTCTCCATTAGTTTCAGTTAACGCTTTTTTACAATCCATCATTCCAGCGCCTGTTTTTTCACGTAATTCTTTTACCATTTGTGCAGTTACTGCCATTACGGTATTCCTCCTTAAAGTCATATGGGTTTTTAAATGATTCTAACCATCCATTATTTTAAATAAGTGGATATGATAACAATAGGCAGTTTATTAAAGAGACCTAAGGTTTCTCCTTATGGTTTCCAAGATGCCCAGATTTAGTTATTTCTTATGTAACTTACTTTAAAAAAAGGTGATAAAAGGTCATTCCCCCTTATCACCTTTTGCACATTAAGCAGGTGTAGTTTCTTCACCTTGTTTAGATTCTAAAATTGCATCTGCAATTTTTGCAGTTAGAAGCTTAACAGCGCGGATTGCATCATCATTTGCAGGGATTACGTAATCAATTTCATCAGGATCACAGTTAGTATCAACGATACCTACGATCGGGATGTTTAATTTACGAGCTTCTGCAACAGCGATACGCTCTTTACGAGGATCAATAATGAATAATGCATCTGGTAATTGCTTCATGTCTTTAATTCCACCAAGGAATTTTTCAAGACGCTCAAGCTCTTTGTTAAGTTGTACTACTTCTTTCTTTGGTAGTACTTCAAAAGTGCCATCTTCTTGCATTCTTTGAATATCTTTTAAGCGCTTGATACGCTTTTGGATTGTTTCAAAGTTTGTTAATGTACCACCTAACCAACGTTGGTTTACAAAGTACATTCCAGAACGTTCTGCTTCTTCTTTAACTGAATCTTGTGCTTGTTTTTTTGTACCTACGAAAAGGATTGTACCACCTTCAGCTCCAAGTTCTTTAACGAATTTGTAAGCTTCTTCAACCTTTTTAACTGTTTTTTGAAGGTCGATGATGTAGATACCGTTACGCTCAGTGAAGATGTAACGTTTCATTTTTGGGTTCCAACGGCGTGTTTGGTGACCGAAGTGAACACCAGCTTCAAGCAATTGTTTCATAGAAATTACTGACATTAATTTGTTCCTCCTAATGGTTTTGATCTCCTCCGCTTATATCATCTCTAAGCATAACTGTTATCTTTAAGCATATAATATTATGATAAGGTTAACAGCACCAATACTTAAATCTATAAGCGTGTGTAATAACACCAAAAATTAATATACCATATTAACCTACCACATTCAAGAGTAAAGTAAAACTTCTTAACAATATTATTTGATTACTCATTAAACAACGCTTTGATTCAATTATAATTGACGAAATTTTAAAAGAAGCTCGATTTCTGTTTTACCAACATTCAACCGTTTCGCAATTTGTTCAATAGTATGTCCCTCTTTATAAAGATTTATAGCTTTTTCTTCAAAAGATGGATTTTTTTGTTGTTTAGGTTGATTAATTTCAACGATATCCTCCACTTGATCAACATTTAATAAGTAATCAGGAAGTTCATGTTTATCAACTTGTTTATCAGGTTTTTGTATTTCAACATGACTAGCTTTTTGATCTTGATTATTTGGATTAAAATGATGTTCTTCTTTTTTTTGAGGAATTGAATTAGATGTTTTCAATAACTTTTCAATAAGTCTGTCATTCTCATCCTTAATATCAATAAGAAAACTTGTCATAGAATTTTCTGTTTCTTCAAGTAACTGACGCTGTGTATCAGATATATTTTTTATTGTAGAGTATTTCATATAAAGAACAACGATAAAATAAAAAGCTACTACATGAAGTAGTAAACTTATCAAAAGTAATATAGTCGGCATAGGCATCCTCTCTTAACCAAAAAAATCAATTGTTTTCCCCTTATAGGGATGGTCAGGATTCTCCTCTTGTTTTTGTTCTTCTTTTTTCTTTTTCTTCTGATTATGATGTTGCTCTGATTGATCCTTTTTTAATTGTAACTTTTCACTTTCTTGATTTTCCTGAACCTGCGATCTTTTTAAGTCTACTTCCTTTTGTATAGAATGTGCAAGTTGATCATGATTAATCTGATTTCTTTGATTGAGCTGTTCTTGAATCTTCCCGGCATCATGTGTGCGAGGCAGAGCAATTTGCATTTCTATATTTTTTAAGCTCATATCGTCCTCACCTTTACGAAGCACAATACTGATGTTTGTTTGTAAAGTCTTGTTGGCTTACCTCATGATTGTACTAATGATTCATAACAAAAATATTAATGTATTACATTTTCTAATATTTTTCTTAATTTAAACAACGCTTTCGAATGAATTTGTGAGATTCTTGAAGTTGATAGGTTCATAACTTGACCAATTTCTGTTAAAGTTAATTCTTCTTTGTAAAAGAAGCTTATAACAAGCTGCTCTTTTTCACTTAATTGAGTGATAACTTCGGATAACTGACTGATTAATTCATCATTAATCATCTTTTCTTCCGGTGTTACCTGGTTATCATCTTTCACAGTAAACCCAATACTTTCGCCATCATCTTGATCAAACAATTGATCATCAATAGACAATACATTTGCAAAGAAACCTTCATTCATAACACCAATAACTTCATCTTCTGTTAAGCCAAGTTCATTTGCAATTTCTTTCGTGGAAATATTTCGCAAATGTTTTTGCTCTAATTTATCAATCGCCGCTTCTACTCGTTTAGCCTTTTCACGTGAACTTCGTGGTAGCCAGTCTTCTTTTCTTAGGCCATCTATGATTGCTCCTCGCACCCGGAAAGAAGCATACGTGTCGAACTTTAAATCACGATTTGGGTCAAATTTCTCTAATGCATCATATAACCCAAACAAGCCTAAGCTCATCAAATCGTCTTTATTTACATTCTTTGGAAGTCCAATAGAAATTCTTTGAACATGATAAGAAACAAGGGGCATATATTTCTTGATGAGCGCATCACCAGCATGAGAATCTCGTACATCTATCCATTTTTGCCAAATTACTTGTTCATCGGTTAGTGTCATTAGTGTCATTTTTATCCCCCTGATACAGATATGTTTCATTGAAAAGCAATTTTATCTTTCAAAAACTTTCACACCCAGTAATAAATAACAAGCTAGGTTTTTATAAGTTAAATAATTTTCACACCTTGATTTACTGTTCTAATCATTAACTCACATGTTATTGGATCAAATTCAATGGTTCTTCCGCTATTACCACCAACATCTTCTTTTAGTAAAGGTATGTTATATGATTTAAGAACTTCTTTAACTGCTTCTACATTTCTTGGGCCGATTCTCATCATGTCACTAGTTGTTTGAAATTGGAACATTTGAGCACCACCAGCCATCTTAGCTTGTAAAGACCTCATTTTTGCTCCTGCTTCTACTAATTTGTCGATTAGTAATGGAACAGCAGTGTCTGCATATTTTGCCTGATTAATAGACGACTGATTTGCCAGTGTTGAATCTGGTAGCATAACATGAGCAAGTCCAGCTATTTGGTAGATCCTATCGAATAAAATAAGACCTACACAAGATCCTAATCCTGAGGTGCGAATTCGCTGTGGAGATTTCACTATATTTAAATCAGCAATCCCAACTTTAACAATTTCAATTGACTCATTCTTCATCTTTTACACCAAGCGCATCAAATAACTTTTTAAAGGAATCTGGATCTGGTAAGAGAAAGAAATGCCCTTTTACTGAATCTTTTTCTAACTGATCTTCTTCCTTAATTGCAGTGTCAATGATAATAGCAAAATCACCCGCATGTGATAACTCAATTAAACCGTGACTAATAACAGCACCAAACATATCAATTGTAAGTGCAGGAACTGAAGGATAGATTGTTAAATCTGTCAAATCAGATAATGATGATAAATATGATCCTGTTAAAATATTACCGAGTTCTTGAAATGCAGATAATCCTAATTCATTATATGGTGGTTCTTTTAACGAAAATTGATCATCGCCGATCAGCTGTTTTATAAAGCGTTCCGCTTGTTCAATGCTTAATACAAAGAATAAGGAGCCAGGGATATCACCTTCAATCCTTAAAAAGACACTGGCTATGACAACGTCAGGACCGCCTACCCATTCCATTAAGTCGTTAAAGGAAACAATCTTAACATCTGGTACATTCATATCTATCTTTTTTTCCAGCAACTTCGATAATGAAGTTGCTGAATGTCCAGCACCAATATTCCCTACTTCTTTTAAAATATCGATATGTGTAGATGAAATAAAATTAATATAATCCATTTAAATTCCCTCTATACACCGAGAAGAGAACGCTCGTCATTACTTTTCAGAACTTGTTCTAAATCAATCATAACAATTAACCTTTTATCTAATTTGGCTACTCCTTGAATATACTCAACTTCCACAGCCCCAACAACTTCTGGTGCAGGTTCAATAATGTCCTGATGAATATCAATAACATCATTTGCTGCATCTACAATAAACCCAACTTCCATATCTTCTTTGGAAACAATAATCATTCTTGTACTTTCAGTATCTTCGAGGTCTTTTAATCCAAATCTTTTGCGTAAATCTATAATAGGTGTTACAACTCCACGTAAATTAATTACTCCTTTAATATAAGAAGCTGTTCTTGGAACTCTAGTAATATGTTGAACTTTTTCAATAGAACGGACTTGTTGTACAGGAATTCCGTATTCCTCATCTTGTAATTGAAAAACAATGACTTTTAAGTCACCAGATATATGTTCACTCATCGTTTAATCCCCTCTCAAAAGAAAATATCAGCATCTTGATTTAAATAATAAGCTTAAAAAACAAACGTTCTAAATGAAGTCACTATTTTATTAAAGAATTACAATCAACGATTAACGCTACTTGACCATCACCTAAAATAGTAGCACCTGAGATGGCAAATACTGAGTTCAAGTAATTTCCAAGAGATTTTAGAACGATTTCCTGCTGACCAATGAAGGAGTCAACGACAAGTGCTGCCATTTTGTCACCTTTACGTACAATAATTAATGAAACAAAATCTTCATTTTCGCTTTCTTCTGGTACTTCAAAGATTTCAGATAAGAAGACTAACGGCACAATTTTCCCACGGAAATCAATTACTTTTTGATTATGTGCTTGTAGAATCTCATCTTTTTTAATAACAGCTGTTTCAATAATTGATGATAGTGGAATTGCATATTTTTCTTTACGTAATTCAACTAACATTACGGAGATAATCGATAATGTAAGCGGAAGTTGGATAGAGAAAAGTGATCCTTTTCCTTCCTGAGCATCTACTGATACCGTTCCTCCTAATGATTCAATCGTGCTTTTTACAACATCCAGTCCTACTCCACGACCAGAGATATCTGAAATTTGATCAGCAGTAGAGAATCCTGAAGAGAAAATCAATTCGTAAACTTGTTTATCAGTTAGTGTAGAAGCAACCTGCTCTGTTACTACTCCTCTATCTAATGCTTTCTTCAAGACTCGGTCACGACTAATTCCAGCACCATCATCTTCGATTTCAATGAAAACATGGTTTCCACTATGATAAGCTCTTAAAACAACATTACCTTCATCACTTTTACCATTTTTCACACGAACGTCCGGCATTTCTACACCGTGATCAATCGCATTTCGAAGTAAGTGAACTAATGGATCCCCAATCTCATCAATTACTGTGCGGTCAAGTTCTGTTTCTGCACCGAAAATTTCAAGATTTATTTTTTTGTTTAAATCTTTAGCAAGTTGTCTAATCATTCGTGGGAATCGGTTAAACACAGTTTCAACTGGTACCATTCGCATATTTAGGATAATATTCTGTAAATCTCCAGAGATACGAGACATTCTTTCTACAGTTTCATTAAGCTCATTATTGTTTAAATCTTTAGAAATTTGCTCTAATCTACCTCGGTCAATAACCAATTCTTCGAAAAGATTCATTAAAATATCCAAACGTTCAATATTAACACGTATTGTCTTAGTACTTGTAGCAGCAACCTGCTTTGTAGCTGTTTTAACCTGCTCTTTGGCTTGTACATGTTTTACTACTTCTTCCTCAGCTACCGTTAATTCTTGTTGAGAAGTTTCTTCATGAGCTTGTTTCATATTTTTTCCAACTACTACTATTGGTTGAACATTTACACTATCAATTTCAGAAACTTTCATTACCTTATTTTGAATATCTTCAGAAGAATCCTTTGTTACAATTGCAACAGTGAATTGATGATCAAATTTTTCTTCTTCTAATTGATCAACTGATGGAACGGACTTAATAACTTCACCAGCCTGCTCTAGAATTTCAAATACCATAAATACTCGAGCAGCTTTTAACAAACAATCTTCTCTTAAGGTTATCGTTAATTCAAATGCTGAAAATCCTTGTTCTTTAGATTGCTGAATAACGGCATTTTCATAATCATCATAATCTTGAATTGATTGTGAAAGAGTTACCTCGTTTGATGGTGATGACTCTTCTGCAACAGCTTCACCATTTTCAATTTTCTTCAACATTTCAACTACTTTTGAAACATCCTTCTTACCATCTCCACCTTCTGCTATAGAGAAAACCATTTCCTCTAAATCGTCAACAGAAGCAAATACAACATCAAGAATTTCAGCAGAAACAGATAGTTTTTCATTTCGAATAGCATCTAATACATTTTCCATTTGATGTGTTAAGCTAGCTAAATCTTCGTAACCCATTGTTGCACTCATTCCTTTGAGTGTATGTGCCGAACGGAAAATATCATTGACAATTGATAGATCAGTTGGGTTTTTCTCTAATTCTAGTAATTTCTCATTACAAGCTTGTAGATGCTCTTTACTTTCTTCAATAAAGACTTCTAGGTATTGATTCATTTCCATACGGTAACACCCCTAAGTATCAAGTTAAGTAATTTATTTATATTTGGAAAAATTATTATGATACACATCAAAACTAACACAGCGAAAAATGTTCTTTAACGCTGATTTGTCAAAAAGTTCATAATAGTCGCTGCTATATTCTCAACATTTTCAACTTTATCTACCAGATTTGTTGCCACTGCTGCTTTAGGCATTCCGTATACAACAGATGTCTGTTCAGATTCAGAAATAGCTTTTACCACTCCCGTTGACTTTAGCTTCTTCAAACCTTCTGAACCATCAGATCCCATTCCAGTCATGATTACAGCTACTTTGCGGTAATCATTTAGTTCGCTAATAGAATCAAACATCACATCTACAGAAGGACGATGTCCATTTTTTATTTCAGACTGGTCAATTTTAATAGTAAGTGATGTGCCTGTTTTTACTATTTTAAGATGAGATCCACCCGGTGCAATATAAGCTGTGCCTTTCTTTACTAATTCACCATTAACTGCTTCCTTCACTTCAATTGAAGAAATAGAGTTCAATCGACTAGCCAGTGAATGTGTGAAACCAGGAGGCATATGCTGAACAATAAAGATTGGAGCATCAATGTTTGCAGGTATTTTTGTTAATACATGTTGCAAAGCCCTAGGTCCTCCTGTTGAAGTCCCTATACAAACAATTGATGACTTAAGATGTTTTTTGTCGAAAGAAGTAGGGCTTTTGTAATCTGTTGAGTCTATTTTACTATATTCATTCACTGTAAGTGGAGTCTTTTTTTCCCTAAATCGACTTATTCTTTTATTTCGACATGATGAATTAGCTAAGATTACTTTTTCCTTCAATTCTTCCTTTACTTTATGAAGATCTAATGAAATAGCCCCAGAAGGTTTTGTGATGAAATCAAATGCCCCGTATTGTAGGGATAAAATCGTATTTTCAGCACCTTCTTTTGTAGTACTAGAAAGCATAATGACCGGACGAGGATATTTATTCATAATAACCTTTAGAGCTTCGAGTCCATTCAAAACAGGCATCTCAACGTCAAGGGTTATAACATCAGGATTTATCTCTTCGATTTTTGCTAGCGCATCTTCACCATTTCTAGCCGTTCCTACGACTTCAATGCTCTCATGTTCAACTAGAAAATCTGTAATAAGCTTTCTCATAAAAGCTGAATCATCCACTACCAGCACTCGTATTTTCCCCATTATTGTTTACCTACCCTTCATGAAGAAATTTTTTAATTTCGATATAAAAGGTGTTGAATCAACTACTTCTACATCAGTTGACTTTGTTCGAATAAAATCCTTTGAAATTGTTATTAAAGCTTTACTAGCCTGACAATTAGGTTGATATAATAATACTGGTTTTTGGTCAATAACAGCTTTCATGATCGTTGAATCGTCAGGTATGATACCTAATAATGAAACCTGGCGACTCAAAAATTGGGTAATCGTTTGTGCGAATCTGCTATAAGTAGAGTCACCAACCTTCTTGTTGAAAGCCCTATTTACTACAATTGAAAAGGGTATCGTTGGGTGGTTCAGACACACATGTTTAATAGCTGAATAAGCATCAGTCATTGATGTCGGCTCTGGAGTTGTAATAACAATAATTTCATCAACAGAAAGTAAAAAGCGCAAACTATCTTCTGAAATTCCGGCCCCCATATCAAAGATGATATAATCGTATACTTTAAATAAGAGATCTAACTGCTGTAGAAATCGTTGGAACTTTGTCTCATCAAGTTTGAAAATAGTTCCTAACCCACTACCACCAGAAATATACTCCAATCCATCTGGTCCAGTTGAAATAATATCAGTAAGTGATAAATCTTTTTGGAAAAAGTCAACAATTGAATATTTCGAACTTTCGCCTATTAGGATATCAATGTTACCCATACCTATATCTAAATCAAATAATAAAACTCGTTTATTTTCTTTTTGTAAAGCCAGTGAAAAATTAAGGGAAAAATTTGATTTACCAACCCCGCCTTTTCCACTCATTACCGCAATTGACTTGGCTTGAGATTTTAGGCTATTTAGTCTTTGTCTTAAACGTTCTGCTTGATCATTTACCATTTGATTACCTCAACATTTGTTCGACTATACGTTCTCGTGAAGCTGCTTCAATATCATCTGGGACATCTTGACCATGGGTCGTATAGGCAATCCCTTTATTTGTCTTTATCATGACATCAAACAATGTTCCTCTTGTTGCTGTTTCGTCTAACTTTGTAAAGATAAGTTTACTTATTGGAATGACAGAAAATTGTTCATATACCGCTAACATATCTGAAGATTTTGCTGTAGCAGCAAGAACAAGATACGTTTCCATTTCCTCATTAAAATCAATAATCTTTTCTAAATCAGAAACATACTTTTCTTCTAAAAAATTTCGTCCTGCAGTATCGATAAATACATAATCATACATAGAAAGTTTCTTTTTAGCTTCTTTAAAATCTTCAATTGTATAACAAACTTCCATTGGAACGTCTAAAATTTTTGCATATGTTTTTAACTGTTCAATAGCCGCAATTCTATAAGTGTCAGTTGTGATAAAAGCAACTTTTTTCTTCTTTTGTAACACACATTCAGCTGCTAATTTCGCTAAGGTAGTTGTTTTACCTACTCCTGTTGGGCCAATAACATTAATGTATTTCTTTTTATAAGAAATACCACCAAACTCAAGATTGGAAATACGGCTAGCAAAGAGTTCCATTTGTTTCTTAAATAGCTGTTCAACTGTGACGTCACCCTTTTTGTTATACCAATATTCCAAAAGTTCACCCATAATTTGAGCTCTTATAGATGAACTAATATCTTGTTTAATCATCTTTTGTAAAATTAGTTGAAGCGGTTCAGGGTATTGTCCCATTTTTTCATCACTGGAAATGGTTTGAACAAGTCGCTTCAACTCATTTATTTCGTCTAAAAGGGGCTTGTGATCAGTTACTTTTTCAACTGGTTTTGGTGTGCTTTGATTTGCTGGCTCAGAATTGAACTTTGTTTGTGGTACTGTGTTTTCTTGAACAATTGCTTTTGTTTCTTTCTTTGGCTGCTGATCTACTTGTACTTCCGGATCCATAGCAGCAATCACTTCGATCTTTTTTTTAGTAAAAAGACCTAGAAAACCACCTGTTTGAATACTTTTGGAAATCAAAATAACTGCATCATTACCCATTTCAGCACGGATTTTTTTCATTGCTTCTTGCATAGATGGTGCGACATATTTTTTTACCTTCATTCGACGTTTACCACCCCAATACTTTGTACTTCGACATTTGCTTCTAGTTCATTATATGACAATATAGGTACCTGAGGGAAATAACGATCTGTTAGCTGTCTAACATACATTCTCACTGCAGGTGAACATAATACAATTGGTGTTTGTTGTTGAAGTGATAGCATTTCAATTTCTTTTGCTATAGCTTCAATAAGTTGTTGTGAAACATCCGGGCTTAATGATAAATAATTTCCGTGCTCTGTTTGCTGGACACCTTCTGCTATAAGTTTTTCTACCCTACCTGATAAGGTGACAACCTTCATCATTTGTTCCTGATCAGCATATTGGGAAGTAATTTGTTTAGCTAACGCTTGTCTAACATATTCTCCTAATAGTTCCGTATCCGAAGTCATTTTTCCGAAATCTGCTAATGTTTCAAAGATAATTGGTAAGTTTCGAATAGATACCTTTTCTCTCAAAAGCTTTGCAAGAACTTTTTGAATATCCCCAATTCCAAGTGGTGAAGGTGTTACTTCTTCCACTAAAATTGGGTAAGATTCTTTTAAGTGATCTATTAATTGTTTTGTTTCTTGTCGACCTAATAGCTCATGTGCATGTTGTTTAATAATCTCTGTAATGTGTGTAGAAACAACAGATGGTGGATCTACTACCGTATATCCATACATTTCCGCCGTATCCTTCATTTCTTCTGTAATCCATTTTGCAGGCAAACCAAACGAAGGCTCAATGGTATCAATTCCTTCAATTGAATCATCTTCAATTCCTGGTGCCATTGCTAAATAATGATCAAGAAGAATCTCGCCTTTGGCTAATTCATTTCCTTTTATCTTTAATCGATACTCATTAGGTTGCAACTGTATGTTATCCCGTATACGTACAACAGGAATAACGATACCTAATTCAATTGCTAATTGTCTACGAATCATAACTACACGGTCTAAAAGATCCCCACCTTGATTTGTATCGGCAAGAGGAATTAATCCATATCCGAATTCAAATTCAATTGGATCAATATTCAATAGATTTACCACACTCTCAGGGCTTTTCATTTCATCCATTTCTATTTCTTGTTCCAACTCTTCTTCATCCGGAATTTCTTGAGCTTTTGATCTTGTAATCATATAGCCACCAAAAGCTAAAAGACCTGCGATCGGTAATGTTAATAAAATACCGATTGGAGTAAAGATTCCTAATAGAAAGATCGTCCCTGCCGCTACGTAAAGCATTTTCGGATAAGCAAAAAGTTGTGAAGTAATATCAGTACCTAGATTACCTTCCGAAGCTGCTCTTGTTACAACAATACCTGTTGCAGTGGAGATTAGAAGTGCAGGTATTTGACTCACGATTCCATCTCCAACTGTTAACATTGTAAAATGAGAAGCCGCTTCACCAATCGGCATTCCTAATTGCATCATACCGATAATGATTCCAAATAACATATTTATAAGAACCATGATAATACCAGCGATCGCATCACCTTTAACGAATTTACTAGCACCATCCATTGCTCCGTAAAAATCTGCTTCATTTGCAATTTTATCTCGACGCTCACGTGCCTGTTGTTCAGAGATCATTCCTGCATTTAAATCAGCATCAATACTCATTTGTTTACCTGGCATTGCATCGAGTGTAAAACGGGCAGCAACCTCTGATACACGTTCAGATCCCTTTGTAATAACAACAAATTGGATCACAATTAAGATAGTAAAAACAACAAAACCTACAAGAACATTCCCACCGGTAACAAAAGTACCAAATGTTTCAACAACCTTACCTGCATCTCCTTCGGCAAGAATGGCTCTTGTTGTTGAAACATTTAACCCTAAACGGAAAAGTGTTAAAAGCAGTATTAAAGATGGAAAAATTGAAAACTGTAATGGCTCGTTCATATTCATTGACGTAAGAATGACCAATAACGCAAGAGAAATATTAATAATAATTAAAAAGCTCAATAACCAGCCCGGGAACGGAATGATCAGCATTGCTACTATTAAGATAACACTAAGTAATACAGATAAATCTTTTCCGGACATGTTGTTTATCTCTCCTTAAAACCCATTCTATCTATCTTTATCTGTGTTAACACACCTTCTAAGATTTCCACTTCAGGCATCCTTCATTAAGTTTCTAGTTTGCCTTTTATAACAAAATCTATAAATTTATAACTAAATTGATTTAGCTTGATAAACATAGGCAATAATTTCTGCAACCGCCTGGAAAAACTCATCAGGAATTGCTTGTCCAATATCCACTTGGGCATATAAGGCCCTTGCCAATGGTCGATTTTCCACCATGACAACATCATTTGCTTTAGCAATTTCTTTTATTTTCTGTGCAACAAGATCCACGCCCATTGCTACAACAAAGGGTGCATCCATTTTTGTTTCATCATATTTTAAAGCAATCGCATAGTGAGTGGGATTCGTAATGACTACATCGGCATTTGGAACATCCTGCATCATACGTCTCATTGCCATCTCACGTTGTCTTTGCTTAATTTTCGATTTAATAAGGGGGTCACCTTCAGATTTTTTATATTCATCCTTTATGTCTTGTTTCGACATTTTTAGGTTTTTTTCATAATCGTAGCGCTGATAAAGATAGTCTAATAGTGACAATAGCAATAAAGCTGCTGAGGCAAACAACCCCATTTTTACTGTTAAAGTAGCAATATATATTAAAGATTGTTCAACTGTCATATGTGACAATCGTAAAACATTCTCAATATCTAACCAAAGAACAGAAAAAGTAACAAACCCGACAAATGTAATCTTCAATAATGATTTTAATAATTCAACAATGGCACGCATTGAATAAATACGCTTAAAGCCCTGAATTGGATCTAATTTATTTAACTTCATTTGAATAGCTTCAGTTGAAAATAAGAACCCTACTTGTAAATAATTAGCCAAAATACCAGCAACTAAAGCAACCCCCATTACAGGTGCCAGAATAATAGCAGACTGATAAGCTGATGTAATAAATAAGTCATGAACATTTTGATCTGATAGTTCAATAAGCAAATAATCTTGAAAAGTTCCTCTCATCATAAGCAGGATACGATCTCTCATAAATGCGCCAATGAATAAAAACGATAAAAATATTGCTAAAAGTGATATTGCTGTAATAACATCCGCACTTTTAGCTACTTGTCCTTTTTTCCTTGCATCTTGCTTTTTTCGTGGTGTGGCTTTTTCCGTTTTCTCTCCAGCAAAAAACTGTAAATCTAATCTAAGAAGATTCATTGCCTCCACCTCCGAACAACTCCATAAGTCCTCTCATTGTATAAGTCATTGTTTCAAATAACTGCTGCATCAGCATAAATAAAGCTCCCATAACTAAAATTAACATGATAAAACTTACACCAATTTTTAATGGCAAACCAACAACGAAAATGTTTAACTGAGGCACAGTTCTAGCTACTATTCCTAAAGCAATATCAACTAAAAATAGTGAGCCTACTACCGGGATAGACATTTGAAATGCAATGATAAACATTGAATTAAATGACTCAACAATAAATTCAATAACACTTTCTTCACCCATTGGAAGAAAAGGTTGATCAATAGGGACAAATTGGTAGCTATAAAAAACTCCGTCAAGCAATAAATGATGAGCATTTGTTGTAATCATAAATAAGAGAACAAATGTGTATAAAAATTGACCAACAAGAGGACTTTGTGCTCCTGTTTGCGGATCAATTACATTCGCTATCGCAAAACCCATCTGGAAATCAATAAAACTTCCGGCAATTTGTATTGCAGCAAGGATAAAATACGCTGAAAATCCGATTGTTAATCCCAAAAGCACTTCTTTTAATATCAGCATAATATATTGCCCATTCACTTCAATAGCAGGAGGATCTATTGAGAAAAACATAATCCACGCTAAAAAGAAGGAAAAACCAATTTTATGAGTATTAGGAATATTGCGGTATGAGAAGAAAGGCATTGTAACGAAAAATGCTGTAATTCTCATAAAAATCAAAAGAAAAGCCGGATAATTCTCTAGTATTGTGATCATTCTAGCCCACAAACCTATTTAAGTTTCCGAATATATCTTGTGCATAGGATACTAGAGTTGAAAGCATCCAAGGCCCAAAAAAGATTAGCCCCACCAAAACAGCAACGATTTTCGGGATAAACGCAAGAGTTTGCTCTTGAATTTGAGTTGTAGCCTGAAAAATACTAACAACAAGACCGATAACCAAGGCTAATAGTAATAATGGTCCACAAATAATTAACGTTGTGTATACGGCTTTTTCTGCTAAGGAAATAACAAATTCTGAACTCATTCGTTCACACCCATTCTAAAAACTTTGTAACAATGATTTAATAATCAAATACCAACCATCAACTAAAACAAATAATAATATTTTAAAAGGTAATGAAATCATAACTGGAGGAAGCATCATCATACCCATTGACATAAGAATACTTGCGACAACCATATCAATAACTAAGAAAGGTATAAATATCATAAATCCAATTTGAAATGCTGTCTTAATCTCACTAATGGCAAAAGCGGGTACAAGTGCTGTTAAAGGAATATCCTCTACTGATTCTGGTTGCTCAATTCCAGCATAATTTAAAAATAACGCCAAATCTTTTTGCCTTGTATGTTTACTCATAAACTCTTTAAATGGAATTGCAGCTCGATCATAAGCTTCTTCTAACGTAATTTCCTCATTAAAAAGAGGCGTTAACGCCTGCTCGTTTACCTGTGAAAAAGTTGGTGCCATTATAAAGAAGGTTAGAAATAGCGCGATTCCAATCAAAATTTGATTTGGTGGCATAGATTGTGTTGCAAGAGACGTTCGAACAAAGGATAAAACAATGATTATTCTTGTAAAACAAGTCATTAAGATTAATATACTAGGTGCTATCGATAAAACTGTTAGTAATAAAAGGAGCTTTACAGAGGTGCTGACATCTTCAGGGTTGCTATTGTTAAAAAACTCCATAAACTCATTCATGCTTGTCTAAACCCTTTCTTTCAATATCCTCAATCTGTTTTGTCCGCTCTTTTTTCATTTTTTCCAATTGTTCACTTAACTTTGTTGAAAATGTCATTGTTGACTCATTATGTTTCTGTCCTTTTGCACCTTGTTGAATAAATGAGAACACTTTTTGAATTAAGTCTTTTGATTCAACAACTCGTTCTTGCTTTAGCTCAAACTCCTGAATAATCCTCTTATTTTCTTCTTCATCATTGATTTCCGTTAACAGAGAAATTGACTCTCCTACACCAACAACTAAAACTCTGTCACCTATTTTCACCATTTGTACTGATTTGTTTTGCCCTACATTTGTACCGCCAAGATTAACAATTGCTTGTCCTTGCTGAAAAACTCTGTTTCGCTTTGTAACAAACTTTAATAAAAAATAGACGAGAAAAAGAACGATTCCAAGTGCAAAGAACATTTTAATAAAATCAAATGCAGTGACAGATAAAGCATCACCTTGAACATTTTCATCCGGACTTACTTGCTTATCTTCAACAATGTTTGTCTCGTCAGGTTTTTGCGTTTGTTCTTCATCAGTCAGATTTTCATATACACTTTTGTTCGAAGAATCCTCCGCAAGCACATTTGATGCAGCTTGCGGAGAGAATAAAATAAGAGCTAATAAAATCAAGATGACGTAGTTTCTACGAAGCAATGTCACTCCACCTTTAGCTTAAAGTTTTTCCAATCGCCTCTAATACACGGTCTGCTTGGAATGGCTTAACAATAAAATCCTTTGCTCCAGCTTGGATTGCATCAATAACCATTGCTTGCTGCCCCATCGCTGAACACATAATAACTTTTGCATTGCTGTTTAATTTCTTTATTTCTTTTAACGCTGCGATCCCATCCATTTCAGGCATTGTAATATCCATTGTTACCAAGTCTGGTTGAAGTTCTTTGTATTTTTCTACAGCTTGAGCTCCATCTGCTGCTTCAGCAACTACTTCATATCCGTTTTTAGTTAAAATATCTTTAATCATCATTCTCATAAAAGCTGCGTCGTCTACAATCATAATCTTGTGTGCCATAGTTTCCCCACTCCTACTATATTAATTATTTAAGTTTGTTTAAACGTTCAGATTGACTAATAATATCCGTAACACGTACTCCAAAATTCTCATCAATTACTACAACTTCACCTTTTGCCACAATTTTATTGTTAACTAAAATATCAACATGCTCTCCAGCTAACTTGTCCAATTCAATAATAGAACCAGATGATAATTCAAGAATTTCCTTTACAGAACGTTTTGTTCTACCAAGTTCAACTGTTACTTTTAGAGGGATGTCTAAAAGCATATCAAGATTCTGAATATCTTGTTGTTGATATTGCACAGGTTCAAAACTAGCAAATTCAGCTGGTTTCACATTCACTGTTGGCTGCTGAGGTCTCGGCGGTTGAGCATATTGTGGTGGTGGAGCATGCATCTGCTGATTAGGCTGCCCCATATATGGTTGTTGTGTTTGTTGATACATTGGTTGTTCATATTGTTGCTGTTGTTGATACATTGGTTGCTGTGGAACTGGTTGTTCATACTGGTGCTGCTGTACTGTTGGCTGAGGAATAGTCTCTTCCTCTTTCACTGCTTCAGCTGTAACAGCAACCTCTTGTGATGGGTTAATTAATTGATCAATTAAATCTTTAGCAAAATATAAAGGTAATAATTGCATGATATTCGAATCAATTAATGTACCAATTTTCAGTCTGAATGATACTTGAACTAACAAGTCTTCATTCGGAATAGTATTAGCTTCCTCAGTCTCATTTACATCTAGGAGCTCAACTGTTGGGGGTGAAATATCTACTTTTTTATTGAAGATAGTAGACATTGATGTTGCGGCTGAACCCATCATTTGGTTCATCGCCTCCTGAACAGCACTTACTTGAATGTCTCCAAGCATATCATCAGGATTTGTCCCATCTCCACCCATCATTAAATCAGCAATAATGGCTGCATCACTTTGTTTAATGACTAAAATGTTACTTCCAGAAAAACCCTCTGTATAATTCACCTCAATTGCCACATAAGGATGTTGGAATTGATCTCCAAGCTTATTTTTATGAACAACTGAAACACTCGGTGTTGTAATTTCAACCTTTTGTTGAAGTAGTGTAGATAAAGCTGTTGCAGAACTACCGAAAGAAATGTTTCCAATTTCACCAATGGCATCTTCTTCCATATCACTAAAGTAATCTTCGTTCTTTAGTTCAGCTTTGTCATTTGTATCAGCAGGAGTTTCTTCTTCGTCAACACTTGATCCTTTTAATAAAGCATCAATTTCATCCTGAGATAACATATCATTACTCACCATCTTCGTCACCTCTCGATAAGTGGTCAATAATTTGAACCGCTAATTTTTTGTTTAATTTCCCTGGTTGTCCAGTAAACTTTGGCTTGTCACCTATTGTAACCACCAATGGTTGATCAATGGTACGATCTAATTGAATGACGTCTCCAGGTTGTAATTGAAGAAAATCTTGAATAGATAAATCAGATGATCCCAATTCTGCAGACACTGTGAGATCAGCAAGATTAATTTGCTTTTTCAAAGCATCAATCTCGTTTTGCTTAGGCTCTTTTCGATCAGACTGCATCCAATAATGTACAGAAAGCTTTGGGATGATTGGCTCCAAAACTACATGCGGGATACATAAATTTATCATTCCGCTCGTTTCTCCCACTTGAATATTCAATGATATAACAACAACTGTTTCATTCGGAGAAACCATCTGTAAAAATTGAGGATTCACTTCAAAATCTGCCATTACAGGATCAATTTCAACTAAAGAATCCCAAGCTTCTTGGTAGTTTTCTAGTGATTTTTCAAAGATATTTGAAATAATTTTTGTTTCTATTTCGGTTAAATTTTCAATTTTATTAACACTAGCACCGATACCACCCATAATTCGATCCATCATAGCGTATGCTATATTAGGATTCACTTCCATTAATACTCTACCTTCCAAAGGGTGAACTTCAAATATATTTAAAACAGTCATCTTTGGAATAGATCGAATAAATTCTTCATATGGCAATTGGTCAACAGAACCTACAGTTATTTGTATATACGTTCTTAATTGAGCTGAAAAGTGTGTTGTTAATAATCTCGCAAAGTTGTCATGAATTCGGGTTAAACTTCGAATTTGATCTTTTGAGAACCGCAAAGCACGTTTAAAATCATAGACCTTAACTTTTTTATTGGATTCTTCCTTTTTTAATTCATCTGCATCCATTTCACCTGTTGAAATAGCAGACAGCAAGGCATCAATTTCACTTTGTGATAAAATATCACCTGCCAAAGTTTTCACCTCCCACTAAAATTTGTTAGTCATTTATTATTGAAGGATATAGGAAGTGGTATAAACCTTATTGACCTTGCCTTCTTGCATCAACTCATTAACTTTCACTTTAATTGTATCTTTTAGTTTGTTCATACCTTCAGTACCATCAAGCTGATCTGCGTTCATATTTGCCAATTCAGAAATGATAATATCACGAACTTGAAACTCGCGTTGTGTTAATTCTTCTTTGGCCTTTTTTGAGTCTGTTTCAATTTTAAATGATAAGCGTACTATATTACCACTGGATAAATTTGTGGTTATTTCCGGTATATCTACAGATGCCTCAACCACCTCTTTAATTGGAGGTGCTTTATGCTCATCTTCATCTCCAAGAAATTTTGTAACAACAACTAAGGCTGTAACCCCAATTAATGTTATAGAACTTATAATGACAAGCATTATCGTTAAAAGCTTCTTATTCATCTTCCAAGACCTCCGAGTCTTTTCTCAGCGACAATACATTGATATTTCTATAGAAGGAAGAGATCTTTGTTCGAACCTCTTGTTCATTCTCCTTCACAACATATTTGTGACCATTTGTTAGAGTAATTGTTGTGTCAGGAAATGATTCAATTACCTCAATATATAATGCATTTAAGGTAAATGATTTACCATTCAACCTAGTAACTTGAATCATATTTACAGGAGCTGAGTAGCCGAGCTATATATCAGCCCCTTCCCCCCTTATTAACGTTTTAGGTTCACTAATTCTTGAAGTATTTCGTCTGATGTTGTAATGATTTTTGTATTTGATTGGAATCCACGTTGCGCAACGATCATTTCAGTGAACTCTTCAGATAAGTCTATGTTTGACATTTCTAGTGCACCGGCAACGATTGAAGCAACTCCGTTAGTCCCTGGTGCAAAAAGCTCATTTAATTGAATTCCATTAGCATTTTTATCAACTGATCCTGAGTTGGAAGATTCTCTGAATAAGTTTCCACCAGCTTTTTCAAGACCACCTGCGTTAGCAAAGTTTGCTAAGCGGATTTGTCCAGCTACCTTTAATTGACCACTGCTATTTACGAAAGAAACTGTTCCGTCAGGTCCAATCGAGAAGCTTTGAGCGTCAAGTGGGATTTGGATAAGTCCTGCTTCTCCGCTTAGGCTGTCAGACCAAGTTGGTTTGAGTAAGGCTTCAGCTGCATTTTCATAATTAACGACTGATTGAGCTACTTGCTCTAAATCAACTTTGAAGTTTGATATTTTATCCATTAGAGCTTTAACTGTATCAAGATCAGTTGTTGCAGCAGTTCCCGAAGCAACTACATTTGCTGGATATTCATTAGCTTGTAGCTGTCTAACTGATGTACTTATTTCGCTAACAATCTCAGTGATAGGTGTAGTACTATTAAATCCATTTGTTGCATCCGAGATACTCTTGTTAATCATAGCAATTGCTTCTGTTGCAACATTTGTATCGTTAAATGCCATAGCAATATTTTTAAAACCATTATTATTATAAGGTCCAGTACCATCTACAAAATTCTTGAAGTCCGCATGAGCAGTTGTAAGAGCATTATGAGCGGACGCAACATTCATACCAGTTGATACAGCATCGTTGTATTCATTATAAGCACTAAGTAATGTATCTGTTTTCTTTTCTAATAACTTCACAGCATTTGTAATGTTTTTATATGATCCTTCAAATTGGGTAATACTTGTAAGAGCGTTATTCCCTTTAGTTATATGATCAGCTGTTGGAGGCGTTTTTTCACCTGTTTCACCAACTAAATAGTAACCATCTGAAGTTACTAAGTAACCTCTATCATCCATATAAAAGTTTCCAGCTCTTGTATAACTAAGATTCATAGCACGGTCAATAGCCCCAGTAATTTTGTTGTTCCCCACTTGATTCCCTCGGTCAACACCAACACGTGCCAAATCAGATATAGTAGCTACAGGGAAGAATCCATCTCCAGAAAGAGCCAAATCAAGTGTTCTTGCCGTTGTTTGAGTTGCTCCTGTTGTATGAATAACATCGACAGAAGAAGCTTGAGATCCTAAACCAACTTGCTGAGCATTTGTTCCCCCACGTGCACCGTTTGCAGCACCTGCACCTGATATTTGTTGGCTAATTAAATCTTTAAAAGTTGAACGAGATTTTTTATAGCCGTACGTATTAACGTTTGCGATGTTATTCCCGATAACATCTAGCTTCATTTGAAAGTTTTTCATACCACTGATACCTGAGTACATTGAACGTAACATTTACTTTCCTCTCCCTTGTATATTGGATTTTGTTGTTTCAGTCGATCCACAACATAAGCTTCCTAGTAGGGCCAGCTTTTTAATCCATAATAATTGTTCCATTTATATTGGTAAAAATTTGAGATTTTGCTTCGTCTATATTCATTGCTGTAACAACAGTGTTATTTTTTGCACTTACGATTAAAGCAGCATCATGCAAGATGACAAGTGAATCCGTCACACCTTTATGGCTTGCCTCCTGCACTTTTTCCTCGATCAAATTCCATTCATTATCAGAGATATGTATATCTCTTTGTTGAATTCTTTCTTGTGCATGTTTACTAATCTTTAAAGTTGGGTTTTGCAACTCACTAAGAACTTCTTTAAATGAAGTATTAGATTTTAAGGGATTAGTTCTGGATTTTATTAAATCTAATGTTTGTGAAGTAACAGGTTTAATAGGTAAAGTCATCAACACACCCCCTTACTCAGGCTGGCTGATTTTTGTAACTAAATCACTCGTAATTTCTTTCCCATTATCAAGTTCAAGAATTATGCTATTGTTTTTTTGTTTAATTGCTTTTACAACTCCAGTTTGTATAGCCTCTTCAGCACCTGAATCTGACCATTCAATAGATTTACCAATCATCTCTGAATATTTTAAAATAGAATCCGTTGTTGCTTTTTGTGTATCTAAAAACTTTTGCATCAGGGAATTCATATTGGTTATCTGTTCAAGTGATGAAAAGTTAGCCATCTGTGAAATAAATTCTTTATCTTCCATTGGGTTTAATGGATCTTGGTTTTGAAGTTGTGTCATAAGTATTTTCAAAAATTCATCTTTTCCAAGATTGGATCCAGAACTACGAGTTTTTGTATTATTTGACAATAATAAACTTGGATCTATAGATACAGACATAAGCAGCCTCCTTAAATTGAAATGTTTAATGCATCATTTAGTGAATCTTTAAAGTTCACATTATTTTGTTCTTCTTGATCGGAATTTTCATTTTGATTGCTATGTTCTTTTCCTTGTTTAGGATCTTTATTTTCTCTTAGGAATTTAGAGGAATCATCAGTAAAAACTTCAAATCTCTCAAACTCTATATTTACATTAGGTAATGCCTGCCTTAGTTGAGATCCACTATGTTCTAACAATTCCTTTGCTGATTGTGTGGCAGCAATGATTTTAGCAACCATTTCACCATTCTGTTGTTGAACAATTCTGATTGTAATGGACCCAAGATGCTCTGGAGTCAAATTAATAACCAAACGGCTTGTGCCATTGTTAAATTGAGAGAGTCTACTATTTTTCAGTAACTCGATCATTTTATTTGTAAATTCTTCTTTCGTCGAAGTTAATAAATTTGTATTTTTATTTTCACCAACGGTCATAAGCTGATCTTTTTGTACGAATTTATCTAATTGAATAGAAAAAGTTTCTTCAGGAACAGAAGCTGAATTTAATGAAAGACCTGAGTTATGTTGACTAGCAACTAAATCTTTATTAAATGAATGATTTTGATCAGTATTTTCTGCTGAATCTACCACAGTCATTAGCTTTGTCAGCAGTTCCTTAACTTTAGATAAATCATCTGATGAAAGTATCTGCTTTAAGTGATCAGCTACATCAGAATCAGCTAATAAAGAGTCTTTAAGCAAATTTTTGGCGTAATTTGCTTCGGATGGATTTTCCATTAAGCCTAGTAGTTTACTATAATAACGTAAATCATCTAAAACTTGTTCACTTGCAGTGCTAATAATCATTTGACCTTCCAATAAAGCTTTATCTTCCTTACTCATATTTTCTAGAGCAAAAAATATATGATCGAAGTTAAGATCTTCTGCTGGAGAAAAGCTTGGAAACTCACTTTCTAATAATGCATGTAAATTTCCCAATAATGGAGTCATGTCAACAGAACCGTCCGTTTTAGCTATATCTTCTATTTTTATAGCCAAGGCTAAGATACTAATCCCAATTGGAAGTTTATCTGATGAGTTTAATAAGTCTTCTAAAGATGTAAACTGATTTAATAGCTCATTCATACTTGTTTGTATACTTGAAAGATCTTCTTCAGATAGATCGTTAATGGTTGTGTCTTTACCTAGCTGATCCCCTAGAATTTCTTGTATCTCATTCTTAACTCCTGTTAATAAATCCTTTTTTTGTACATCTTGTTTAGGGGTAACAGCAGTTGGCTGTCCATGATGGGAATGTTGTACAGAAAATATAAAATCTTTAAAGCTACTGCTCGTACTGTTCTGATTCGTCTTTTTTGGTGAAAAACTTTGAGCGTCAAACAAATTTGCGATTTTCACATTTCCACCTCCCTTCTATTCTTCATTAGAAGACAATAACCCAGTATATTTCACTGCATCTTCAACCGTCATTTTTGCTAATATATCAGCAACTTGCTTATCATCTAATGAAGTAAGAATTAACAAAGCATCTTCTTGAGATAAATTCGGAATAATCTCCGCTGCTTTCTTACTGCTCATATTGTCGTATAAGCTAGAAATATCCTTTTTCTGATTGTTTGTTTCTGTTTCTGTATTTTTAATTTCCTCAAGTTGTTTTTCCAATGAGCTTATTTCTTGTGTAAGAGTTTGAACTTCTTTTTCTTTATTCGTTAAATCCTTTTCAAGAGCGGTAATCATCACTGATTGTTCCTCAACCGTTTCTTCAAGCTTCTTCATTTCTTCTTTTTGAGCTTCTTCTTTCAAAACCTGAGAAGTAGCGGCTGTATCTTCTTCTTCTTTGAATAATTTTTCAACGACAGGTATTTCCTTTAATGTTGATTTGGCTTTTCCCAGTACATCAAAGCCTGCTACGGATAAAATAACACCGACTAACGTTAAAGTGAAAATCATCGGAATAAATATGACAAAGAAAAACCATTGAAATTTACCGAATTCTTGTTTTTCAGTTTCAGTTTCCACTTTGGGTTCACCTAACTTCCACGATACATATAAGATTGGATAGAAAGATCATCCATTTGCTTGTTTTCAGAATGTTTTGTTGCCAAAATATACTGTTCCAGCTGTTTTTCTTTCAACTTTTCGTATTTTTTCACTTCAATATTTTTCTGCATAAGCTTCATTTGTTTTTCATTCATTCTGTTTCTTGTTAACTGAACCAGTTTTTGATAATGAGTAATTGTTTTTTCTATATTGCTAACAAATTGTTGATAATGTCTAATTTCCTGAACAGACATTCCACTATTTAATCGCGCAAGAGTTGTTTCCTCTAACACTTCTTTTTGTTTCAAAGAATCGTATAATTTGTTCGCTACATTTTCAAAATCATTTACAGATTGATTATACTCAGCTAGTGATTGTTCTTTTTCATTTTCTTTAACATCCATTATTTTTTGGAATCGAAATGGATTTACCATTAAAAATCACCTTTTTCGATTAACTGATTAAGTGAAGAAATACTTTCTTCAATAGTGACTTTATCTTCAACATTTTGCTTTAAAAATGAAATGATTTTCGGATAGAATTTAATTGCTTCATCAATCTCTCGTGAAGAACCTCTTTTATAAGCCCCGATATTAATTAAATCTTCGGAATTTAAATAGGTTGAAAGAAGATCACGCAGTTTTGATGCTGAACTTTTGTGTCCTGAATCAACGATTTGATTCATAACTCGACTAATGCTTTTTAGAACATTAATTGCCGGGAATTGTCCTTTATTTGCGAGTTGTCGGTCCAAAACAATATGACCATCTAATATACCTCGAACAGTATCTGAGATTGGTTCATTTAAATCATCACCATCAACAAGAACAGTATAAAAAGCCGTGATTGTTCCTTGCTCATTTGTACCAGTTCGTTCTAATAGTTTAGGCAATATGGCAAAAACCGATGGGGTATATCCTTTTGTTGTTGGTGGTTCCCCAACTGCAAGCCCGATTTCACGCTGTGCCATTGCTACACGCGTAACAGAGTCCATCATAAACATAACATTTAACCCTTTATCACGAAAATACTCAGCAATAGCAGTTGCGGTATACGCCGCCTTCATCCTCATAAGAGCAGGCTGATCTGAAGTGGCAACAACAACAATTGATCTTTTTAATCCTTCAGGTCCAAGATCTTTGTCAATAAACTCTCTTACCTCACGTCCACGTTCACCTATGAGCGCGATCACATTTAAATCTGCATTTGTGTTTCGGGCAATCATACCCATTAATGTACTTTTACCAACACCACTACCCGCAAAAATACCTACACGCTGACCTTTTCCAACCGTTAACAAGCTATCAATAACACGGACTCCAACTTCCATTTTTTCATGGATGGGTGGACGCTTCATTGGATTGGGAGGAGATTGATCAGTTGGAACACTTGCTAGGCCCTTTGGAAGATTGGATTCATTTAGAGGTAATCCAAAAGCATCGACTACTTGTCCAATTAAACCCATACCGATTTTTACTGTTAGAGGTTCATCCGTCGCTTCAACAATACTTCCAGGTGATATATGCATCACTTGCAAATACGGCATTAACAGAACATTTTCATCTTTAAAACCAACAACCTCTGCCGGAATTCTCGTTTTCTTAGTTGATCCGGTATAAATATAACAAAGGTCACCAATTGAGCTTTCAGGTCCTCTTGATTCAATCATCAACCCGACTACCCTTTTTACTTTCCCATAACGCTTATAGGAATCTAAACTGTCAATTGTATGAATCAGATCCACTGCTCTCAATTGGAAATCACCTCTCATCAAGTAAATCTAGTAATTGTTCTTTTAACTGCTCTAATTGAGTATCAATACTCAGATCAATCCGCCCAAAAGCAGATTCGATAAAGCAATCCTGCTCATTTAATTCTGCATTAGCATATACATATAAGTCTGTGTCATTTGTCACCAATGTTTTTAATTCATTTTTTTGATTTAACACCAATTCGTAGTAACATGGATGAACATGGATTTTAATATTTTCATATTCTTTTACTTCAAGAAGCCCCTTTTTTACTAAGGGAAGGAAATTCTCCTGTGAGTCAACAAGTTTAGAACTAATAATTTTTTCTGCTACTTTTATCGAAAGTTCTAAGATTGTGTTTTCGGCAGATTGAATTATTTCATCATAATCATGTTTTGCCATATCGATCATTCTTTTCGACTCTTCTATATGAGCATGATATTGTCTTAGTGCTTCTTGTCTTCCCAGTTCCAAACCTTCTGCATATCCTTCTTGCTTGGCCTGTTCAATTAATTGTTCGCGTTCTTGATGCCACTCATTTCTTTCACCGTCTATTTGCTGCTTTATTCTAGATGACTCGTCATGTGCAGATTGGATGATCTTCTCTGCTTCTGCTCTAGCTGATTGAATAATATATGAAGATTCTTTTAATAACTCAGGATCATCTTGAGTTATTTTATCTTGCATTAATACCTGAAGTTGCTGGACTGCTATTGTTCTTTTGTCATCATGATGATTAGTGAATTGAGACTTAATAAGCCTAGACAATAATATCATCTCCTCCACCACGGGCAATGACAATTTCACCAGCTTCTTCAAGCCTTCTAATAACACCAACAATTCTTGATTGAGCCTCTTCTACATCACGAAGCCTAACTGGCCCCATAAATTCCATTTCTTCTTTGAACGTATCAACCATTCGTTTAGACATATTCTTAAAGACCACATCTCTAACTTCTTCACTAGCAACTTTAAGTGAAAGCATTAAGTCATCGTTTTCTACATCTCTAATCACACGCTGTATTGCACGATTATCAAGTGTAACAATGTCTTCAAAGACAAACATTCTCTTTTTAATTTCTTCAGCCAATACCGGATCTTGAATCTCAAGTGAATCAAGGATGGTTCTTTCTGTTGATCGATCCACTCCATTTAATACTTCAACAACTGCCTCAATTCCACCAGTTTGTGTAAAGTCTTGAGTAACCGTTGATGAAAGCTTGCGTTCAAGAATCTGTTCAACTTCATTAATTATTTCAGGAGCTGTTCTATCCATTACAGCAATTCTTCGCGCAACATCTGCTTGCAGTTCTTGTGGAAGCTCAGATAGAATTTGTCCTGATTGATTCGGTTCTAGATAAGAAAGAATCAGGGCAATTGTCTGAGGATGCTCATTTTGAATAAAGTTCAAAATCTGTGATGGATCTGCCTTCCTTGCAAAATCAAATGGTTTAACTTGTAAGGAAGATGTTAGTCGGTGAATAATGCTAGTTGCTTTATCCTCACCTAATGCCTTTTCCAGTACCTCTTTTGCGTAAGCAATTCCACCTTGGGTGATAAAATCTTGCGCCATTGCAATATCATGAAATTCCTCAATAATTTCTTCTTTCTTTTCGGAATCGACCTTTCGTACACCTGAAATCTCTAATGTTAGTTTTTCGATTTCTTCTTCAGACAAATGTTTATAAACAGATGCTGATACTTCTGGTCCTAAAGAGATTAAAAGAATGGCAGCCTTCTGTTTACCTGTTAATGTATTATTATCTTTCCTAGCCATCAGTTAACCTCCTATTCCTCAGAAATCCAAGTTCGTAACAGTTTTGCAAAATCTTCTGGTTTTTCTTTTGCCATTTTTTCTAGCTGCTTTTTACGAACTGTAGTCTCTGTCTCAATTTCATTGTTGTTGATATCTTGAATATCAAACGTTGGTCCATCCTGTAAGTCGTCTTCCTCTTCTTCAAGCTCTTCATTCTCTTGCTTTTTCTTTCTAACTAGCAGAATGATAAGAACAATGATTGCTAATAGTAAAACTCCTCCTACAATGTACATCCAAATTGGAATAACTGGAGTTGCTTCAGCTTCAGCAAGTTGCTGTTTACCATCGAACGGTTGAACAGAAACCACAACTTTTTCTTCTAGCTGCTCTTGTGTTAAAGGCTCTGCATCAGCTTCTTTATTAATTGAGGTTCTTACGATTGTTGATAATATTTGTTGAATATCTTCTTCGCGTTCTGGTGTGAATGAATCCAGATTTTCTGGATCTGGTGGTTCGACCATTACTTGAATTCCTAAGTCCCGTATTTTATACGGACTCTCCACAATCTGTTTATTAATACGATTCACTTCATTATTAATTCGTTCTTCAATACGTTCATAATCTCCATTACCAGTGCCTTCTGCTGTTGCTTCGTAGTTAGGAACATCCGTTTCACCAGTTCCATTCGGACCACCTGCGGCGGCAGCACCATCTCCCGTATAGGCTTCGGTAATTCTTTCTACACTAACAGCAATTCCTTCATCAGAACCTTCGACTACTGGAGATACAATATTTTCTTCACGGTTTTCTTGAGTGAAGTCAATATCTGTTGTTACCGCAACAACAACTTTTTCTTGTCCCATCATCGTACCCAATAACTTTTGAACATCTCGTTGAATATCTTGTTCAATTTGTGCTTTAATTTCTTGCTGAGATGCATAGCTTGTACCTGGTGAAGAGTTTTGACCATTATTTAGATCATAATAGTTAAAGTTTTGATCCATAATGACGATATTATCTGTAGAAAGATTTGGAACACTTTTAGAAACTAAGTGAAAAAGTGCATTTACTTTTTCTTGGTCCAATTGAGCTCCAGGTTTTAAATTTAATACAACCGAAGCAGATGAACCTTCAGTTTGTTCTCCTACAAAAACAGATTCTGCTGGAAGATTAATCATGACATTTGCATTATTAACTCCCTCTATTCCCTTCATTAGGTTTGCCAGCTCTGTTTGAGTAGCCTTAAGTTTAATCACATCAAACTCTTTATCCGTCATTCCAAAACCAGAATCCTGACCAAAGTAAGAATAGTCAATTGTTCCCGTATTTGGAACTCCTTCAGCTGCTAACTCAACCATCAAAGTGTCTACCATCTCTTTTGGTACCATAATGGTTGAACCATTATTTGAGATTTCGGACTGAACACCCTTCGCATCAAGTGTTTCTTTAATTTGACCTGTTTCAGCAGGAGAAAGATTAGAATAAAGAGGAACTAAAGTAGGTTTTGACACAAAGTAAGTCAATAGCCCGGCTATAACAAAAAACAGAATCGTGCCTGTTATAATAAGGTTTTTTTGTCCTTTACTTCTTCCTTGCCATAGCCCAGATAGTTTATCTTTTGTATTCATTAATTTTTCGTTCATTCCATAAAATCCCCCGGTCACAATGACTTTCTGCATTTCGTAGTCAGAACCGTTCTATTGTTAATAGAACGGTTCCTCTAAACTACTAAACCTGCATTCTCATCATTTCTTGATATGCTTCAATCGCTTTGTTTCTGACTTCTATAGCTGTTAGAAGCGTAATACTTGATTTCTGGGATGCAATCATGACATCATGAAGTTCCACATTTTTGCCGCTTGCAAGAGCCTCTGTCATTTTATCTGATTCAAGTTGTACTTTATTGATCTCATTAATAGATTGCTTTAACGTTTCTGCAAAACTAGTTTTATTTTCCGTCTTACTATTTGTTATATTGATAGCCTTAGGTTGAACAGGCTGAGTAGTTGTTACTTGGAATGGACTAATACTATTAATCATTTCTAATCACCTATTTCCCAATTTCTAATGCTTTCATTAGCATCCCTTTAGAAGCATTCATTGCCGTAACATTCGCTTCATATGATCGAGTGCTACTAATAAGATCAACCATTTCCTTTAAAGGATCTACATTCGGCATCGCGACATAGCCTTCATCATTAGCGTCCGGATGCTCTGGGTCATAGATTAGTTCAAATGGAGTATCATCTTCGACAATTTCCGTTACTTTTACCCCATCGGCTTTTGCTGATGAGCCCGAGCCCATTGCCTTATTAAGAAAAGAGGAAAAACTGTTTCCTTGGGGCTGAGTGACAACCATTTTTCTGCGATATGGTTGCCACTCACCATCAATGAATTCTCCTCTGGTTGTGTCCATATTAGCCATATTCGAAGAAATAACGTCCATTCTAACCCGCTGAGCAGTTAATGCCGAACCAGATGTGTTTATTGAATGAAAAATAGACATATTTATCTGCCACCTTTAATCACTGTTTTTAGTGAGTTAAATTTCCCACTTATTCTTTCGATTAGCGCATTATATTGAATTTGATTTTTTGCCATTTCTGTCATTTCAGAATCAATGTCAACATTATTTCCATTATGATGATAATTGGTGTTATTTCTTGAAACGATTTTAAAGCTTGATGTATCAGAACCACCAAATTCAAAATGTTTGGCGTTTGTCTTTGTAGCCTGAAGTTTTTGCATCTCATTTGATAATGCAGTATTAAACCGAACCTCTTGAGCTTTATAATTCGGGGTATCAACATTGGCAATGTTATTAGAGATAACCTTTTGCTTAGCAGTTGATTGAGAAATTGCGGTTTCTAAACTATTTATTGTATTTGAAAATAATTTCATAATATCCCCTCACAAAATGTAAAGTACATACGTATCGTATAATGTCGAAATATGTGTTTTCTTCTTACTCATTGTATGAAATATTAGTCTTAAAGTCTATTAAGATTTTGTAAAAAAAAGTCGGATTTTCTATCTTATTGAATAAATCAAAAAAGATTTACAAAAACTCAAAAAAGGCACTTTAAGGATATAATCCTCAAAGTGCCTTTTATTATTAATTTGTTTTTAATTTCTCTAATTCAACTAAGAATTTCGCATTAAGAACTTTTATATATGTTCCTTTCATCCCTAGAGATCGGGATTCAATAACACCAGCACTCTCTAGCTTACGTAATGCATTTACAATTACAGATCTTGTAATTCCAACACGATCAGCTATTTTACTAGCTACTAAAAGACCTTCATTTCCGCTTAATTCCTCAAATATATGTTCAATCGCTTCTAATTCACTGTATGATAGAGAACTGATAGCCATTTGTACAACCGCTTTGCTTCGTGCTTCCTCTTCGATTTCTTCAGCTTTTTCACGCAGAATCTCCATACCTACAACAGTAGCTCCATATTCAGCAAGAATTAAATCTTCATCTTCAAATTGTTCTTGTACTCTTGCTAAAATTAAAGTTCCTAAACGCTCTCCACCACCAATGATCGGCACGATAGTTGTTAAGCCATTTTTAAATAATTCACGATTTTCAACTGGAAATGCAGTATATTCACTATATACATCGATGTTTGAAGATGTTTCTGTTATGTTAAAAAGGTTGTTTGTATAACCTTCAGGAAACTGACGGTCTTCAAGCATTTTTTTCATTCTCTCGTTTTCGATAAGCTGATTAACTGCAAAGCCTAGTAACTTTCCTCTTCTGCTTACAACAAAGATATTTGCTTCAATCACTTCGCTTAGCTTTTCAGCCATCTCTTTGAAGTTAACTGGTTTCCCTGCTGCTCTTTGGAGCATTGCATTAATTTTACGTGTTTTCTGTAATAGAGCCATTTATTGGTTCCTCCTGTAAACATATGAAATTGTAATTTTTTATAATATAAACTGGCTTAAATCTTTGTTTTTAGATATTTTCCCAAGTTTGTCTTCGACGTACTGTGGCGTAATGACAATCTTTTCTAAATTTATATCAGGTGCCTCAAATGATAGATCTTCTAATAATCGTTCAAGAATTGTATGTAATCTCCTTGCACCAATATTATCAGTATTTTGATTCACCTCAAATGCAACTTCAGCTATTCTACGAATAGCATCGTCAGAAAATTCTAATTGTATACCTTCTGTTTCAATTAACGCTTGATATTGTTTTAAAAGAGCATTATCAGGTTCTACTAAGATTTTCACAAAATCATCTACACTAAGTTTTGTTAATTCTACACGAATTGGAAATCTTCCTTGTAGTTCCGGGATAAGGTCAGATGGCTTAGCGATATGAAAGGCACCAGCAGCAATAAATAACATATGATCTGTCTTGACTGATCCATATTTCGTTACAACAGTAGATCCTTCCACAATCGGAAGAATATCACGTTGTACCCCTTCCCTGGAAACATCCGCTGAAGATCCACCCTTAGATTTACCTGCTATTTTATCGATTTCATCTATGAAAATAATACCGGTTTGTTCAGAACGTATAATAGCTTCCTGTGTTACATCTTCCATATCAATTAGTTTACTTGCTTCTTCATTTGTTATAACTTTTCTTGCTTCTCTAACAGTTAACTTTCTCTTTTTCTTTTTCTTAGGCATAAAACTTCCTAGAGCATCCTGCATGTTCATCCCCATTTGTTCCATACCCGAGCCTTGAAGTAAATCAAACATTGATGCTTGTTGTTCCTCAACCTCGACAGTTACATAATGATCTTCTAATTCACCTAATGCTAATTGATGTGAGATTCTACGACGCTTTTCTTGAAGAGTAGATTCTTCAGTTGAGCTTTCCTCTTGATCTTGAGATTGTTGACTCGCTCCTCCAAAAAGCATTTCCAAAGGATTTTTCGCTGCTGATTGTTTTTTCTTACTTGGAACAAGTAGCTCAATTAACCGTTTATTAGCATTTTCCTCAGCTAGCCCTTTAACATCAGCTATTTTTTCTTCTTTTACTAGTCGAACGGCAGTCTCAACCAGATCACGCACCATTGATTCAACATCCCTACCAACATAGCCGACTTCAGTAAATTTTGTTGCTTCAACTTTAATAAAAGGGGCATGCGCAAGTTTTGCAATTCTCCTTGCTATCTCGGTTTTCCCAACACCTGTAGGTCCAATCATAAGAATGTTTTTAGGTACAACTTCCTCGCGTAGCTTTTCAGTTAGTAAGCTTCTTCTATAGCGATTTCTTAAAGCTACTGCTACCGCTTTTTTTGCATCCTTTTGTCCTATAATATATTGATCCAAACGCTCAACAATTTCTTTAGGGGTTAACTGTTTATTCATACTATTTGCCTCCCTTATTAAAGTTCTTCGACAATAATATTTAGATTTGTATAAACACAAATTTCTCCTGCAATTGTTAAAGCACCCTCAGCAATTTCTTTTGCAGATAAGGAATCACCTGAAAATCTCTTCAATGCACGACCAGCTGACAAAGCATAATTACCACCTGAACCAATTGCTAAGATCCCATCATCTGGTTCAATCACTTCACCTGTTCCTGAAACTAAAAGAAGATCATTTTCATCCATAACAATCAGCATAGCTTCAAGTCTTCTTAGCACTTTATCGCTACGCCATTCCTTTGCTAGCTCAACAGCAGCTCTTTGCAAATTCCCATTATACTCTTCAAGTCTATTTTCAAATAACTCAAATAGTGTGAATGCATCAGCTACAGATCCTGCAAATCCAGCAATTACTTTACCATTAAAAAGCTTTCTTACCTTTTTAGCTGTATGTTTCATAACAACAGCATTCCCAAAAGTTACCTGACCGTCACCTGCCATCGCAGCTTTACCATTATGTTGAATCGCAAATATTGTTGTTGCATGAAATTCAGACATAGTTCTACCTCCTAAATTGAGTCCTTTATGCCCGAGGATGATGGGACATATAGATTCGTTGCAAATGCTCCTTTGTGACGTGTGTATATACTTGTGTAGATGATAAATGTTCATGACCCAAAAGCTCCTGTACACTTCTCATATCTGCACCTTCATTTAACAGATGTGTAGCAAATGTATGGCGCAACATATGTGGATGAATATGAAGTGTTGATGCTGCTTTTTTTATCATGTCATTTAAAACATATCTTACACCACGATCTGTAAGCGGTGTCCCACGATGATTCACAAATAAATAATTGTGTTGATCACTTACCTTCAGTTTGCTCATTAACACCTTTCTTCCAACCGATAAATATTGATCAATTGCATCATGAGCATAGCTACCGAAAGGAACATATCGCTGCTTTCCACCTTTTCCATATACAAGAATCGTTTCAATAAAAAAATCAATATCTGATAGTTTAATGTTGCAACATTCGCTTACACGGATCCCAGTACCGTAAAGCACTTCAATGAGCGCTTGATTTCGTTGCCCAAGAGGAGTATTACAGTCAGATATGGTAAGAAGTTGCTCAACTTCCTCTTCATAAAGAAATTTTGGAATTTTTTGCTCCTTTTTTGGCAATGTAACAAGTGTAAATGGATTTTCAGTTAGTATCTCTTCTCTAACAAGAAATTTATAAAAACTTCTAAGAGTTGATACTTTTCTTGATATTGTTTTTCTAGAATACTTTTTATTATGTAACTTCGTTAAGTATAAACGTGTATCATTATATGTCATGTCTTCTAGATGGATCATTGCTTGTTCTTCCATAAAAGAAAAAAAATCCTCAATATCTTTGCTGTAATTCACAATTGTATATTTTGAATAATTTTTCTCTATTTGTAAATATTCAATAAACAAATTTAAATAATTCTTAACATTTCTCACATTTTACACCTCACAAACAACACAAGGGCTACTAAATGTTATCACAACAATAGTAGCCCTTGCAAATAATTTCTATAAATTTTTCGAAATTTTTTGAATTGTTTCTAGCGCGCGATTTGCCAGTGTTTCATTACGTTCTTTTTTACTCTTTATACGCTCAGGTAATGGAGCAAAAATCCCAAAATTTGCATTCATTGGTTGAAAGTTATCTGCGTTTGCATTTGTAATATACTTGGCCATACTCCCAATAGCTGTTTCATTTGGTAGGTCCACTAAATCTTTTCCTAAAATAAGATGTGCAGCATTTATTCCTGCAACTAACCCTGATGCGGCAGACTCGACATATCCTTCAACACCCGTCATTTGACCAGCAAAAAACAAATCGTCCCGGTCTTTGTATTGGTAAGTTGATCTTAAAAGTTTTGGTGAATTAATAAACGTGTTACGATGCATAACGCCATATCGAACTATTTCTGCGTTTTCTAAACCTGGAATTAAGGAAAGAACCTCTTTTTGCGGTCCCCATTTTAGGTGTGTTTGAAATCCTACAATATTATATAAAGTTCCAGCTGCATCATCTTGTCGAAGTTGTATCACAGCAAATGGTCTTTTCCCTGTTTTTGGATCTTCTAAACCTACTGGCTTTAAAGGGCCAAAGAGCATTGTTTTTCTTCCTCTTTGTGCCATCACTTCAATAGGCATACATCCTTCGAAGAATATTTCTTTTTCGAATTCCTTTAATGGCACGGTCTCCGCAGCAATTAAAGCTTCATAAAATCGATCAAATTCCTCTTCTGTCATAGGACAATTAAGGTAGGCTGCTTCGCCTTTATCATATCGGGACTTTAAATATACCTTGTTCATATCGATGCTATCTTTCTCAATTATTGGAGCAGCTGCATCATAGAAATATAAATACTCTTCACCTGTTAAAGTTTTTAATTGTTCTGATAAGCTTTTGGAGGTCAGTGGACCTGTTGCGATAATCGTTGGTCCTGAAGGAATTTCTTCTACCTCTTCATTCATAACAGTTACATTTTGATGACCTTTTACTAACTCTGTCACCTTACCGGCAAATTCATGCCGGTCAACAGCAAGTGCTCCACCAGCCGGAACTGCACACTCATCTGCTGCCTTTATAATAACAGAGTCTAGAATTCTCATTTCTTCTTTCAATACACCGACAGCATTTGTTAAATTGTTTGCTCTTAATGAGTTACTGCAAACTAACTCTGCAAATTTATCAGTATGATGGGCAGGTGTTTGCTTTACAGGTCGCATTTCATACAGTTTTACTTGAATACCCCTTTTGGCTAATTGCCAAGCCGCTTCGCTTCCAGCCAAACCAGCACCTACTACATTTACAACTACATCTTGATTCATCGTGACATGACCCTCCATTAATTAAAAAGACCTTATGTAGAATGGCATTTATTCTTATTACTTATGTTGTCCTAAAAAATATAAGTTAAAAAAGGTGAGCATAAAGTTGCTCACCTACTTTTGTTGTTCCTCTTTATAATCGCATTCCATACATTGAACTTGAACACCTTTTTTAAGCTTTTTCTCAACCAACATATGATTACATTTTGGACAACTTCTTGCTATTGGTTTGTCCCAGGATAAAAACTCACATTCAGGATATTGATCACAGCCATAAAAAATGCGGCGTTTTTTTGACTTTCGTTCAACAATTGTTCCTTCATCACAACTTGGACATTTTACCCCAATATCTTTTACAATTGGCTTCGTATTTCTGCAATCCGGGAAATTTGAGCAAGCCATAAATTTTCCATATCTACCCATTTTATAAACCATATGATGACCACATTCTTCACAATCAACACCAGCTGGTTCATCTTTAATTTCAATTTTCTCCATCTCATTTTCTGCTTTTTCAAGTCTTGGAGAAAAATCCTTATAAAAATTGTCAATAATTTGAATCCACTGAATATGGCCATCCTCAACTTCATCAAGGCTATTTTCCATATTTGCTGTAAATTCAACATTGATTATTTCTGGGAAGAACTCTCTGATCAGTTCTAAAACGATTTCACCCAACTCAGTAGGGATAAAACGTTTATTATCGAGTGAAACATATCCGCGCTTTTGTATCGTATCTAGTGTAGGTGCATAAGTCGATGGTCGACCTATTCCTAGTTCCTCCAACGTTTTTACAAGACGAGCCTCCGTGTACCGTGGTGGCGGCTGTGTAAAATGCTGCGCTGGTTCGATATCCTTTGAATAGACTTCATCGCCTTCTTTTAAATCCGGGAGTAATCTATCTTTTTCCTCAATTTGATCGTCGTTTCCTTCAACATATACTTTCATAAATCCAGGAAACTTAACTTTAGAACCTGTAGCTCTAAACATGACACCGTTATTTACAAGGTCAACACTCATTGTGTCTAATACAGCTGGTGCCATTTGACTAGAAACAAATCTTTCCCAAATCAGTTTATATAATCTTAACTGATCTCTGCTCAGAAATTCTTTTATTGATGCTGGATCACGTAAGGCTGATGTTGGACGAATTGCTTCATGGGCATCTTGAGCATTACTGTTTTTCTTCGCTGTTTTTGCTTGTGTGCCAATAAACTCTTCACCATATTTTTCAGTAATGTAACCAGTTGCTTCAGTCTGGGCCGTTTCTGATATTCTGGTAGAATCCGTTCTCATATAGGTAATTAATCCAACAGTGCCTTCTTTACCTAAATCGATACCTTCGTATAATTGCTGAGCAATCATCATCGTTTTCTTTGCTCTAAAATTCAGCTTACGCGCTGCCTCTTGTTGAAGAGTGGAAGTTGTAAAAGGTACGGCTGGATTTCTTTTTCTTTCCTTTTTCGTCACCTTTTCCACTTTAAATTTATTTTCTTTAATGTTACTCAAAACAGCCTTTACTTCTGATTCATTCTTAAGATCTTGCTTTTCTCCATTTATTCCATAGAAAGAAGCATCAAATTCTTTTTGACCTTTTAAAAATTGACCTTCAATTGACCAATATTCTTCTGGTACAAATTCTTTAATTTCATTTTCCCGATCAATAATTAAACGTACAGCTACAGATTGAACTCTCCCTGCACTTAACCCTTTTTTTACTTTTTTCCAAAGAATCGGGCTTATTTTATAACCAACCAATCGGTCTAATACACGTCTTGCTTGTTGGGCATCAACTAAATCCATATTGATTGAGCGTGGATGCTTGAAAGATTCTTTTATAGCATCTTTTGTAATTTCATTAAATACTACACGGCAATCAGAGTTTACATCAACGTCAAGACTATGTGCTAAATGCCATGCAATCGCTTCCCCTTCGCGATCCGGGTCAGCCGCTAAGTATACTTTTTTTGCTTTTTTAGCAGCTGTTTTTAATTCTTTAAGTACTGAACCTTTTCCTCTTATAGTAATGTATTTTGGTTCAAAATTATGTTCAACATCAACACCAATTTGACTTTTTGGTAGATCACGCACATGACCCATCGATGCCTTTACCTTATATTTTTTCCCTAAATAACGTTCGATTGTTTTCGCCTTTGCAGGTGATTCCACAATGACTAAATAGTCCGACATGCCTGGTATCCTCCTTAAGAGGTATTCTCTCTTTTATATTTCTTGAAATTTTTAGTTCATTAATTAAATTTCTATTTATACATTGAAGGGTTTTCCTCCAAGTAGTTAATAACTAGTAGATTTGATTAAACTCCTATTATCACTGTGTTTCTTCAAAATCTATACTTAAATCTCCACTATTATTAAATATTCCTATATCATTTGTCAAACATAATAAAAAGAAATTACACTAATCATATCCTAATTCAAGCTCAAATAACATGAATATTTTTACTTAATTGTCAAAAAAACACCTGAATTTACATTTCAACTTCTTGAGGAAATTCTTCAAATATATGTGATGCATGTTGTACTAATTTTGCCCCGTTTTGTATTAGTTCATTTCCACCAATACTACACTCATCAAAAATAGATCCTGGTATGGCAAATACTTCTCGGTTTTGCTCCAATGCTTGATGTGCAGTTATTAGTGAACCACTTCTTTGCTTAGCTTGGATAATAAGTGTCCCCAAAGAAATACCACTAATAATTCGATTTCTTTTAGGAAAATGCCATTTTTGAGGTGATGTCGAAGGAGAATGTTCTGAAAGAATAAGATGTGAAGTCATTAGCTTGTTTGCCAACGTTTGATTCTGCCTAGGATATATATGCTCTAATCCTCCACCAATTACGGCAATTGTTTCACCCCCATGGTTTAGTGCTGCTTCATGTGCTAAAGTATCGATTCCTTTAGCTAAACCACTTACAATAACCCATTTTTCTTGGATAAGAGGTTTTAACACATGCTCAAGGGCTTTAACACCATATTCAGACGGATATCTTGTACCTACTACACTAATAAGATTTTTACGAGAAGCAAGGGTGATATTACCTTTATAAAATAAAAATGGAGGCGGATCAGCAATTTGCTTTAACAAATAAGGATAATTGGGATCAAAAAGGGGAAGGAAAGAAATATTTTGCTGATTATATTTTTTAATGAGGAGCTCAGCTGAGTGAGAAAAATACTCAGTTTTTATGTTATCTATTTTATGTTTCTTCACATTAAAATAATGTAACCATTCATCGTCTTTTAGTTGAAAAAAAATCTGCAACGATGGATCTATTGTTAGTAATTTATAAATCATTTGACTATTAAGTTCCTTACAATGAGCTAACAAAAATAATTTTTTTGTTACATCGTCCATAAAATCCTCCTGTTTTTTCTACGATTAATAGGAACAGGTTAAAAACCTGTTCCTACTATTAATTTATTTAGTGTGTTTTACATTTTTCTAATAAACCTTGTTCTTCAAGAACAGAAATAAGTGTTTCACCCATAACAGATGGAGTGTCAGCCACTTTAATTCCACAGGCATTCATTGTTTTAATTTTTTCTTCAGCCGTACCTTTACCACCAGAAATAATCGCACCAGCATGACCCATACGTTTTCCAGGAGGTGCTGTTTGACCACCGATGAAGCCTACAACAGGTTTTGTCATATTTGCTTTAACCCATTCAGCAGCTTCTTCTTCAGCTGTACCACCGATCTCACCAATCATGATAACTGCATATGTGTCTTCATCTTCGTTAAAAGCTTTGAGAACATCGATAAAGTTCGTCCCGTTAACAGGATCCCCTCCGATACCTACAGCAGTAGATTGACCAATACCAGCTTGTGATAATTGATGAACGGCTTCATAAGTAAGAGTACCAGAACGTGAAACAACACCAACATGGCCCTTCTTATGAATATAGCCAGGCATAATTCCAATTTTGCACTCCTCAGGTGTAATCACACCAGGGCAGTTTGGTCCTACAAGGCGAGTTTTCTTACCTTCCATGTAGCGTTTAACATTCACCATATCCATAACTGGAATATGCTCTGTAATACAAATAACTAAATCTAATTCTGCGTCTACACCTTCCATAATTGCATCAGCTGCGAAAGGAGCAGGTACATAAATAACAGACGCGTTTGCACCAGTCGCTTGAACTGCTTCTTGAACTGTATTGAAAACAGGTACACCTTCTACTTCTGTTCCACCTTTACCAGGTGTAACCCCACCAACGATATTTGTGCCATACTCAAGCATTTGTTTTGTATGAAATAACGCTGTAGAACCAGTGATACCTTGTACGATTACTTTCGTATCTTTATTAATAAATACACTCATGTTTGTCCCCTGCCTTTCTTACTTCACTAATGAAACTATTTTTTGTGCGCCGTCAGCCATAGACTCTGCAGAAGTAATATTTAATCCAGATTCATTTAAAATTTTCTTACCTAATTCAACATTTGTACCTTCAAGACGTACAACTAAAGGAATCTCTAAGCCAACTTGTTTCGTAGCTTCAACTACACCCTCTGCGATAACATCACATTTCATGATTCCACCGAAGATATTAACGAAAATTCCTTTAACATTTTTATCAGAAAGAATAATTTTGAATGCTTCTGTAACTTTTTCTGCAGTTGCACCGCCCCCAACATCAAGGAAGTTTGCAGGTTCGCCGCCATAATACTTAATAATATCCATTGTTGACATTGCAAGACCAGCGCCATTTACCATACAGCCGATGTTACCGTCTAATGAGATATAACTTAAGTCATATTTAGATGCTTCGATTTCTTTTGGATCTTCTTCTTCCAAATCACGATATTCTACAATATCTTTATGGCGATATAATGCATTTGAATCAAAGTTTAATTTTGCGTCAAGAGCCATTACGTTGCCATCACCAGTGATAACTAATGGATTGATTTCTGCAATTGAGCAATCCTTTTCAACAAATACTTGATATAATCCCATCATAAATTTAACTGTTTTACCAACTAACTCTTTAGGAATATTAATGTTGAATGCAATTCTTCTAGCTTGATAGCCTTGAAGTCCAACCGCAGGATCAATCACTTCTTTGAAGATTTTTTCTGGCGTTTTTTCCGCCACTTCTTCAATTTCAGTTCCACCTTCTTCAGAAGCCATTAAAACTACTCGAGATGTAGCACGATCTAGTACTAAACCAACGTAGTATTCTTTTTTAATGTCACAACCTTCTTCAATTAGAAGACGTTTAACTTCCTTACCTTCTGGACCTGTTTGGTGAGTTACAAGTGTTTTCCCTAGAATTTCTTCTGCATATGTACGTGCTTCGTCAAGGTTTTTTGCAACTTTTACCCCGCCTGCTTTACCGCGTCCACCTGCATGGATTTGTGCTTTTACCACTACTACGTCTGTTCCAAGCTCTTTTGCAGCTTCTACCGCTTCATCTACAGAAAAAGCCACTCGTCCGTTTGGTACAGATACTCCGTATTTGCGAAGGAGTTCTTTCCCTTGGTACTCATGGATATTCATTAGCCATCCTCCTAACCAATTTGCAATATAAAATTAGACTGCGCTTTCATTTTATATAATAGTTCGAACCTTGTCTACAATTACACATAAAATAGTAAAATTCAAGTCAATTTTTATTTTTTTACAATAAAACTTTTAAAAATTAAAAGTAAAATAAATACTTTTTGAACATTAAAAACCCTAAGAAATGTAGGTAGTCTATATATTAAACAGCCTAAACTCTTAAGGTTAGTCACTATATTATTCTATCTCTTATGTTGATAGCTTTTTATCTAACGTATAAACAAAAGCGAATATTTCTGCAACAGCTTCATAAAGCTCTTCAGGTATTTTTTGATGAATTTCCAATTTTGTCAGAAGTTCCACAAGTGCCGGGTCCTCATGTACGTGTACATGATTTTCTTTTGCTGTTTCAAGAATTTCTTTTGCAATCAGTCCTTTTCCTTTTGCAATGACTTTAGGTGCATTTTCTTTATTTTGATCATATTTTAAGGCAATTGCTTTTGTTGGTTCTTCCTTTTTTATCATATTTTAAAGTCAACTCCTGTATAAGAAGTATTAACACCAGAAAAATTTGTATTAGAACCAATTTTCTTTTCTTCTTCAAATGGCTTTACTTGAACCGAAGTCACCTGATAATTCATAGTCTGAAGGCCCTTTTTTAGCTCTTCACTACTAGATGAAACAAGTTCTTTTAAATGCTCATTATTATTAATAAGCGTTATCGTCATCACTCTGTTTTGAATTTGCACATCAATCATTGTTTCAGACAGGTTAGGAAGCTGTAGGTAAAAAAGAATTCGGCAAAAAGATGGATCGATTGTTCCATCTGAACGTTTTTTCCCATTCCATTGAATTGTTAAATCTGTTTGATTTAAAGCAAACAGCGGGACTTGTGTAATAAATTGCGTCGTCGGTCCAGTGTCTTGCTGAAGCAGAGTTTGTCCGTTTAAACGGTTTGTAAGCTGATCCACTTGTTCCTTTATAACAGACCCTTCTAGCTCCTTGCTAGCAGCTAGTAATGTTTCTTTAAGTATTTGGAGTTCTCTTGCATTTCCAGATTCCAAATTCATATTAAGCTTTTGCAATTCAAATTGTTCATTTCTATGATGAAAGAAAAGAGAAAGAACATCTTCTTTTGATGAAAAAAACGGGACCTTGTTAACTATTTTTTGAATAATATCTATTTCATTTTGACTGAACTGATTTATTACAGCATGATCTTTTGGTTGAATAGGCTGTAAAGGAGTACTAGTTTGTTGAAACACTTCTTTTATTACTTGTTTTAATCCGCTCATTTGATGAGCATCATTTTGATTTATTCCCTTTACGACCTTTTGTTCAACATTTGAAAGAGTCTTGATAAACTCTGGTTGAATAAGTTTTTCCACCATCTGTTCAACAGGTTTTTGTATAACATTGGCCAAAATGGAACGCAATTGGTTGACTTGGTCTTTTGGCTGGTCCACTTGTTGAAGTGACTGAAAAAGTGTATCCATTTGCTTAGCTAAAGGGATTTTAGAATTAGCTTGAACTAGAGAACTTACAACATTTTCCGAAAGTTGATAGTGTTGCTTGAGGGCAAATTTAATAGCTTCAATTGTTTGGGGAATTAAACTTTTCGGTGTGTTTTTTACGATCTCAGTTGCTGATACTAGCTGTTCCTTTGTAACTGGTATATTTTCCTTTAACAAAACATTTGAAAGTAGTATATTATCCTTTGTTGGTTTCTGCTGAAATAATGAAAGAAAGTCCTTTGCAGAAGCATCCTGTTTTGATAGTTTATCAGCTTCCACTGATTTAATAATCCTCAGCTCAATACCTTGTTGATTAGATCCTTTAACACGGAACCAATAATTTTGTAAAGCATTAATTGGTGCTTCAAGCTGTGCAACAAGCTTAGATTGCCCAACTTGAATAAGAGCTTTTTGGTCAGGAAAGAGCTTTAGAACATGTCCAACTACGACTTGATTTTCTTTTAATGTTAATTGGTTTTGGGGCATAGTCATTTGTTCAACAGTAGTCTGAATAAGATTTTTTATTGCAAGTGGATAAACCATTAGCCTATTCCTCCCTTCTCAAAATGCCTCTTTTCTTTACCATATCCTACTTCAATAGCCTTATAGGACGTTGCACAATCCCTTTACAGGCGCAAAACTCCTACGGTGGTGTTCTGTTACCCCAAACTCTTTTAGCGCATCTAGATGGAATTTTGTCCCGTATCCCATATGTTGCTCAAATCCATACTGTGGATATTTACTAGAAAGATCGACCATCATTTTATCTCGTGTTACCTTAGCAATTACTGAACTTGCAGCAATAGAGACACTTTTTGAATCTCCTTTAACGATAGACTCCTGCTGAATTGGCAGATCTAACTTCATCGCATCAAGTAGTAAATAAGTTGGCTGAATAGCTAATTCCTCAATCGCTTTTTTCATCGCTAATTTTGTAGCTTCGTAAATATTAACTTTATCAATTATATCTGGTGAGATAACGCCAATACCTATAGCTTCAGCATTTTCCTTTATCAAATCATAGTAGTGATTTCTCATAGATTCAGAAAGCTTTTTAGAGTCCGTTAAGCCGGGGATATAGCAATCTTCTTTTAAAATGACAGCTGCAGCAACTACAGGTCCTGCCAGAGGTCCTCTGCCAACTTCATCGATTCCAGCAATAAACTCAAAACCCTCCTGTTTTGCTGCTCTTTCATAACTAAGCATTTCATAATATTGCTTCTGTAACAATTTCTCGTGTTCGTAGTTTTTAAACCATCTTTCAACGAGTTGCTGTACTCCTTTTCTAGTATCAGCTTGACACTCTTTAAGAAATGGATCTTGCATATCCGTAATTTCCACTAATTTTTTTTGAACTTCTTTTGTTGTTAATGGCATTATTTGTTCTCCTCGTGCACATGTTTTGTCTTTTATATGTATAATATCTAAAATTATTCTTTATCATTATATCGGCCGTAATTCAAATAAATAAAGACCCGTCATAATTAAATGCGGGTCAGATTAAAAATGGTTTATTCATCTTGAAAATCAGCAGGAATTTCAAAAGATAATTTCCCTAACTTATCTGTTCTTATTTCCCTTAAAATTAATTCAGATGTTTTATCGTAATCAATATAGCCCCCGGATACCATACAGCCCCGTTTCTTCCCGATCTCATCAAATAGCGGGACTATTTCTTCAGGAATTTCATTAAGATTATAGCGCTCTAACAATCTTTTAGGATAATGTTCTTTCATAAAGTTTAATGCAAAAACAGTGACTTCTTGCAGATTCAAAATAGCATCCTTGATTGCTCCTGTTGTTGCAAGTTTTTGACCTACTAATTGATCTTCAAACTTCGGCCAAAGGATACCAGGTGTGTCTAAAAGCTCTAGCTCATTTCCAACCTTTACCCATTGTTGTGCCGTCGTTACTCCCGGACGATCTCCAGTTTTTGTAATATTTCTTTTAGCGAGTCTATTAATAAGAGTGGATTTCCCAACATTCGGGATACCAATAATCAATGCACGTATGGCACGAGGTTTAATTCCCTTCGCAGCCATTTTATCAAATTTCTCTTTAAGAAGAACTTTTGACAATGCAGTGATTTGTTTTAATCCTGTTCCAGATTGAGCGTCTATAGCAATGGCGGGTATATCTTGTTCTTTAAAATATTCAATCCATTGCTTAGTAATTGAATCATCAGCTTTGTCAGCTTTGTTCAAGAGTACTATTCTTGGTTTAGATGAAACAATTTCATCTATCATCGGATTTCTAGAAGACATAGGAATTCTCGCATCTACAAGTTCAAAAACAATGTCAATAAGTTTTATCTTTTCAGTAACCTGTCTTCTCGCTTTTGCCATATGACCTGGAAACCATTGTATCGTCATTTCATAACACCTTCTTTAAATTACTCAGCAAACCGTATATCTGATACTGGCCAATAAACTAAGCTTGCCTTACCCATAACCTCTTCTATCGGTATTGTTCCTATATGTCTGCTATCCTTGCTTTGCCTTCTGTTATCCCCCATGACAAATAAATGACCTTCTGGTACAGTATCTTGCCCAATAATGCTATCGAGGTCAAAAGGTTCTGTTAGCGGGCCGTCAATTAAATCGTCTTTATATTCATTCAGATAGGGTTCTTCATAAGCTTCTCCGTTAATGTATAACGTATCGTTTTTGTATTCTACTTTATCACCCGGTAAACCTATTACTCGTTTTATATAGTCTTTTTCTAAAGTTGCATGAAAAACCACAATATCAAAACGTTCAGGTTCTCCAATTTTGTATGATAATTTATTAACAATCATTCGATCTTGTGTATGTAAAGTTGGCATCATTGAGAACCCATCAACTACAATAGGAGCAAATAAGAAATACCTAATAATAGCTGCTAAAAGAACGGCAATAGCCAATGCTTTTATCCATTCAAAAAGTTCATTTTTCTTTTTGGTCATTCAATTCACCTGCTTCTAGCAATCATTATGTCCATTATTTGTTTATTACTATACTTGTATGGTGAGTTTACTGTTCATGTGATGAAACAGCCTTTTTATTGAAAAAGGAGCTTGTTAGGTAACAAGCTCCTTTTCAACTATACGGACAGTGTACCTGACCCATATATTTGAGGCTTAGTAGACTACTAAGCAATCTTATCGAATTTCTTTAATACGCGCAGCTTTACCACGTAATTGACGTAGGTAGTAAAGTTTAGCACGGCGAACTTTACCGCGACGAATTACTTCTAGCTTCGCGATCTTTGGTGTGTGTACAGGGAAAGTACGCTCAACACCTACACCGTAAGAAATCTTACGAACTGTAAATGTTTCACTGATTCCACCACCACGACGCTTAATCACAACACCTTCAAATACCTGAATACGCTCACGAGTACCCTCAACAATACTTACGTGTACACGTACAGTATCACCAGGACGGAATGCAGGTAGATCAGTTTTTAATTGTTCTTTTGTGATTTCTTCAATTAATTTTTGCATCGTTTTCAACTCCTTCCAACAGATGCTCATTCCAATACTTTTATTGCAGCGGAACATCGTTATAAAAGACTGCATAAAGGAAAATAGTTTAAATAAAAACTTTTCATCTGCAAGTCACGAGATTTATCATAACATATAGACTGTTAGGCTGCAATAGCTAGTTCTCATTTTCCCATTTTTTTATCAAGGTTTTTTGCTTGTCAGTCAAAGGATATGATTTTAGCAGGTCTGGACGTCTCTCAAACGTTCTACGGAGTGATTGTTCTTCACGCCACTCTGCAATTAATTTATGGTTCCCTGATAGAAGAACTTCAGGTACTTGTAACCCTCTAAAATCTGCTGGACGGGTGTAATGCGGATGTTCTAGTAAGCCTGAGCTGTATGAGTCTAGTACAGGTGAATCTTCGTTTCCTAAGACTCCTGGTAAAAGCCTTACAACACTGTCTGTTATGACCATTGACGCGAGTTCTCCACCTGTTAAAACAAAATCCCCAATTGAGATCTCTTCTGTTACAAGATGTTCCCTAATACGTTCATCATACCCCTCATAATGACCACAGATAAAAAGAAGATGTTCTTCTTTTGCTAATTGTTCTGCTTTTGACTGAGTAAAACGTTCTCCCTGAGGGCACACCAAGATCACTTTCGGTTCAGTATTCCCATTACTACGAATATCTTCTACAGCATCAAAGATCGGTTGTGGAGTTAACACCATTCCAGCACCTCCACCATAGGGATAGTCATCGACATTTTGATGCTTATTGGAGGAATATTGTCTGAAGTTAATCACGTTAAACTGAACAGCTTCCTTTTCCTGTGCCTTCTTTAGGATAGATTCATTCAAGACTCCATGAAACATCTCTGGGAAAAGTGTTAAAAAATCGATCTTCATTAGTCTAGTAACCCTTCCATAGGTGTTATAATAATTTTTTTCTCTACGATATCAATCTCTTTAACAATGTCTTCAATATAAGGAACTAGGAGGTCTTTTCCTATCTTTCTTTGTACAACCCATACATCATTTGCACCAGTTGCTAATATTTCTCTAATTGTCCCGATTTCTTCACCTTCATCGGTAAACATTTTACAACCGATTATTTCGTGAAAGTAATACTCACCCTCTTCCAATTCAGAAAGTTGTGATTCTGTCACTTTAAGTAGTGAGCCTTTGAATTGTTCAACATCCTGAATTGAAGGCATTCCTTCAAACGTTAATAGATCAAAATTCTTATGAACACGATGGCTATCAACAACTACTTCAATAGGTTGATCAGAACCTTCTTTAAATATATAAAGAGTGTTACCTGGCTCATATCTTTCTTCAGCAAAGTCTGTTTTTGAAATAACACGAACTTCTCCTCTAATTCCGTGTGTATTTACAATTTTCCCTACATTAAACCATTTTTCTGTCATACTATTAATCACCTCAGGCGTATTTGATCTACGATTCCATCTCTAATGATAATCGTTTTTTCTTTCATTAATTCTTCCCAATTGTCTCCTACATTTACTTCGACAATTGCTTCTACTTCTTTATCTTTAATTTCGCTTCCAATTGGTAATGTATGTACTTGTTCTAGTTGAAAATCCACTAGCTTAATCTTTTCCCGCCTTTTATCAATTTCTTTTAAGAACGGTCCAGCAAGCTGTTTACTCGTTTTCTCTAGTTTTTTATATTCAAAATATAATTGATCCATTTCCTGTTTCAGGCTTTTTTTGCGCTGTGTAAATTGTTTTATCAATAATTCCTTACTTGTTTCGGTTATCATTTGCTTCACTGTAACCTGGTGGAGTATCTTCATTATTGTTCCTCCCATTTACAAGCATAATACTTTGAAAAACCATTCATATTCTAATTTGATTTATTACTATTTTTTTTTACGTACAAAAAAAGGGGAGGAACCTCCTCACCCTTTTTTAGTCATTAATTTCTAGTTGGATTCTTTTAGATGAATTAGATCCTGCTGCATACACAACAGTTCGAATCGCTTTTGCTATACGACCTTGTTTCCCAATGACTTTGCCGACATCTTCTTTATGAACAGAAAGGCAATAAATTATTTGATGCTCCTGTTCAAATTCAGTTATCTCAACAGAATCGGGAGAATCAACAAGTGGTTTAACAATTGCTTCGATTAACTCTTTCATCTTAACAGTCATTACTTGCTATTTTTTGCGTTATGGAATTTTTCCATAATGCCTTCGTTAGAGAACAAGTTACGAACTGTGTCAGAAGGTTTAGCACCGTTTGACATCCATTTTAATGCTAATTCTTCATTGATTTTCACTTCTGCTGGTTGAGCAACTGGATTGTATGTCCCAACAACTTCAATGAAACGTCCATCACGTGGTGAACGAGAATCTGCTACTACAATACGATAAAAAGGAGATTTTTTTGCTCCCATACGTTTTAAACGAATTTTAACTGCCATTTTATAAAGCACCTCCGAAAATGTTTCAACAAGATAGTATATTATCAAATAAGTGATATGATGTAAAGGTTTTTTTCTTGTCAGAAGAAAATTTCCTTAAAAAACTTATTTTTTGCTATGATATTTTCTAAAAAACGAGACTTAAAATCATAGAATTACATGAACGGAAACTTCATTCCGCCTTTTTTCTTTCCTTTTGACATATTTGTCATTTGCTTCATCATTTTTTTCATATCTTCAAATTGCTTTAATAGTCGGTTCACCTCTTGTACGGATGTACCACTACCAACTGCAATTCTCTTTTTTCGAGAAGCATTCATAATTTCAGGGTTTATCTTTTCAGCTTTTGTCATGGACTTAATAATTGCTTCTACATGACTGATTTGCTTTTCGTCAACTTGAAGGTTTTTCAAACCCTTCACCTTGTTAGCCCCCGGCAACATGCCAATTAGATCCTCTAAAGGTCCCATATTGCGCACCTGACCAAGCTGCTCAAGGAAATCATCAAATGTGAAGGATGCTGTACGCATTTTTTGTTCTAACTCTTTTGCTTTTTCAGCATCTACATTTGTTTGAGCCTTTTCAATAAGTGTTAAAACATCACCCATACCTAAAATTCTTGAAGCCATCCGTTCTGGATGAAACGCCTCAAGAGCATCAAGCTTTTCACCTAACCCAACAAACTTAATAGGTGTATTAGTAACAGACCGAATAGAAAGTGCCGCTCCACCACGAGTATCACCGTCAAGTTTGGTTAAAACAACCCCTGTTAACCCAAGCTGCTCATTAAAGCTTTTGGCAACATTCACCGCATCTTGACCCGTCATCGCATCAACAACAAGAAAAATTTCATCTGGTTTCGCAATTTCTTTTACCTGCTCAAGCTCTTCCATAAGATTTTCATCAATATGAAGACGACCTGCAGTATCAATAATTACGTAATCATGATGTTCTTCTTTTGCGTGGGCTAATGCCTTTGTTGCTATTTCAACTGGACTAACTTGATCACCTAATGAGAAAACAGGCATATCCAATTGTTTACCTAATGTCTCTAACTGCTTTATCGCCGCAGGACGGTAAATATCAGCAGCAACAAGTAACGGCTTACGGTTATGCTTTTTTCTTAATAAATTTGCGAGTTTACCGGTAGTTGTTGTTTTACCAGCACCCTGTAAACCAACCATCATAATAACCGTTGGCGGGCGGTTGGACACAGCTATTTTACTCTGCTCTCCACCCATCAGTTCAGTCAGCTCGTCTTTAACCACTTTAATGACCTGTTGGCCTGGAGTTAAGCTTTTCATAACTTCTTGACCAACAGCGCGCTCACTAACGCGCTTAATAAAGTCCTTCACGACTTTGAAGTTAACATCCGCTTCTAAAAGAGCAAGGCGTACTTCACGCATCATTTCTTTTACATCTGCTTCAGATACTTTCCCTTTGCCGCGAATTTTGGCCATCGTATTCTGCAGTCGGTCGGCTAATCCTTCAAATGCCATAATATGCCGCCTCCTAATCTAATTTCTCAAGTTCATTTAGTAATGAATCAAACATAGCTTTGTTCTCAATGTTAGGAGAAAATTCACGTAGTTTTGTCATTAACTTTTGTCTCTCTTGAAATTTTTGAAATAATAATAGCTTCTCTTCATATTGCTCCAGCATTGCTTCAGTTCGTTTAATGTTATCGTAAACAGCTTGTCTACTCACATCATACTCTTCCGCAATTTCACCAAGGGAGAAATCATCTAAATAGTATAACGACATATAGCTTTTCTGCTTAGGTGTTAACAACGATTGATAGAAATCAAATAAATACGTAAGCCTCGTCGTTTTTTCAAGCATCATGCCGATTCACCCCTTTGTTAAGTGAATTACCTTTACAACTTATTAGTCTACATAGGAAGCTTTTTCTTGTCAAGTAATTGTATATGAAAATTGTGATAGCGACGATGTATAAGCACATTCTTACTCACGTTTTGTGTTGAATAAAACAAAAAAGCTAACAATCTCAATAAATGAAATTGATAGCTTTAATAATGATTATTTACTCTTCTTCTTGTGCTTCAATTATTCCTGAGAAAAGACCATAAACATATTGTTCCGTGTTAAACTCTTGTAAATCATCCATTTTTTCTCCCAAACCAACAAACTTCACAGGGATATCAAGCTCTCCTTTAATCGCTAACACAATACCACCTTTTGCAGTACCGTCTAATTTTGTAAGAACTATTCCTGATACATCTGTTGCTTGGGAAAATTGTTTTGCTTGTGTCATAGCATTTTGACCTGTTGTTGCGTCTAGTACAAGCAATACTTCATGAGGAGCTCCAGGTATTTCACGTTCGATTACACGCTTAACTTTCTCAAGCTCTTTCATCAGATTAACTTTATTTTGTAGTCTTCCAGCTGTATCACAGAGTAAAACATCGACATTACGTGCCTTAGCTGCCTGAACAGCATCATACATAACCGCAGCAGGGTCAGAACCTTCCGATTGTTTAATAACATCAACACCTACACGCTCTCCCCACACTTCTAACTGCTCAATAGCTCCTGCTCTAAAAGTATCACCAGCAGCCAATAAAACAGAATTTCCTTCGCTTTTTAGTTTATGTGCTAGCTTGCCAATTGTCGTAGTTTTCCCTACTCCATTTACACCTACAAATAAAACGACATTTAATCTTCCAGCTTGTAATTCCAATTTATTGAGCGACTCATCATGATCGCTACCTTCATATATTTCAACAAGCTTTTCAGAAATAACAGCTTGAACTTCTTTCGTATCTTGGATATTTTGACGTTTCACTTCCATCTTTAATTCATCAATTAAATCCATAACAGTAGCAACACCAACATCGGCACTAATGAGTAATTCTTCAAGCTCTTCGAAAAACTCTTCATCCACTTTACGATATCTAGCTACAAGATCATTCATTTTACCAGCAAAAGAATCTCTTGTCTTTGTTAAGCCCTCTTTGAATTTTTCAGTAACAGAATCTGTTTGTTGAGTAATTTTTTCTTTTAATTTTTTAAAAAAGCTCATCTTTGTCGTTTCCTTTCCACTAAGATTGCACTAATTCCTTTGTTTCTTCAAGTCTAACAGATACAAGCTTAGAAACACCTGATTCCTGCATTGTTACGCCATATAATACATCAGCCTCTTCCATAGTACCTTTCCGATGCGTGATAACAATAAATTGTGTTTCATGACTGAATTTTTTTAAATACTGTGCGAATCGGTGTACGTTTGCTTCATCAAGTGCCGCTTCCACTTCATCTAGTACACAAAAAGGAACCGGTCGTACCTTTAAAATAGAAAACAGTAAGGCAATAGCTGTTAAGGCACGTTCTCCACCAGAAAGCAAGCCAAGGTTTTGAAGTTTTTTCCCCGGAGGCTGTGCCACAATATCAACACCAGTATTTAAAAGGTCATTAGGATCAGTTAGTTTCAACTCAGCCCGTCCTCCACCAAATAATGCCTGAAAAACAGATTCAAAATGAGAACGAATAGCATTAAATGTTTGTTCGAACCTTCTTTTCATTTCGATATCCATCTCATCGATCACTTGATATAGCGTATCTTTTGCTTCTAATAAATCATCGCGTTGTTCTGTTAAAAACGTAAATCTCTCAGAAACACGTTCATATTCATCAATCGCTCCTAAGTTTACTGTTCCAAGTTCATCAATTGCAAGTTTAATTAACTTCACACGTTTTCTCGCTTCATCAACTTCTATTTCAAGAGTATATTTTTCTTTAGCACCTTCAAATGTTAAGAAATATTCTTCTCGAAGATGATTTAATCGATTATCAAGTTCAACATCTAATCGATTTAACTTTACTTCCTCATCTTTTAAAATATCTTGAAGCTGTTTATCCTGACGTTTTAATTCTTTTAGCTCCCGCTCTTCATGTTCAAGCTTTTCTTGTAACTGAAGACGCTCTTCACGTCTGCTAGCTATTAATTCAACTGTTTTGTTTTTGTCTTGTAGCTTCTTATTAGCAGCTTCATCTAGTTTTTCCTCACCTGAAGAACTTGAACTCATCTCATTTGAAAGAAGTGAATAATCTTCAGATGCATCTTTATGCTTTTGTTGAGATTCTTGTAAGTCTAATTTTATACGTTCAACTTTTTCTTTTTGATTCTCATACACTTGCTGCTTACTTGCATGTACTACCTTTAATTCAATAAGTTGATTCTGCAGTTCATCTTTAGACGTTTGTTGTGTTGTCTTCTTTACAGACAATTCTTCGATTTCTTTATCCAGTTTTTCCAAACTTGTTGAAATCTCTTTTAATTTCACCTGAAGTTCATCTTTTCGACCTATCATTCTTGTTTTCTCAGACTCAAAGGCTTCTCGCTCAGAATCATATAATTTCAAATGATCATTTACATTTTTTTCATTCAATTCAATCTCTCGTATGTTACCACGGATTTTTTGCTCTTCTAATCGAAGGTTTTCACCTTTAGAACGAAGCTCCTCTAGCGTTTTTTCATGCTGTTGAATTAATTCTTTTGAGGATTTAACATCTTTTTCAAGCTCCTCAGTCTTCTGCTCCATTACAGATAACTTTTCTACAATTTGTTCTAGTTCACGTTGTCTACTCAGTAAGGAATTGTTCTTTTGTTTTACCGCACCACCTGTCATCGAGCCCCCAGGATTCACAACATCACCTTGAAGGGTCACTAAGCGATAGCGATAATTCATTAACTTGGCAATATCATTTGCTCCCTTTAAGTCAGAGGTAACAATGACTGTACCTAATAAATTCCCAATAATTGATTGAAATTGAGCTTGATACTTAACAAGATTTTTCGCAAGCCCAACAAACGCAGGATGGTTTTCAATCAACGCTAAATCATGATGGTTAATAGAACGCTCCTTTATTACTGATAGAGGCAAAAATGTAGCTCGTCCAAATGAATGTTGCTTTAAAAATTGTATAGCTTTTCTAGCTGCTGATTCATCTTGAACAACGACATGCTGCATAGAACTACTTAAAGCAATTTCAATTGCTGTTTCATATTCCTTATCTGTTGTAATTAATTCAGCAACAGCACCGTGAATTCCTCCAAGCTCATCTTTCGCTTTTAGAATTTCTTTTACTCCTTGGAAAAAGCCTGCATAGTCCTCCTGCATTGATTCAAGAACTTCTTTTCGCGAACGTGTTTGTTGTAATAATTGATAAGCCTGATAAAGAGCTGTCTCCTTTTTCTGATATGAATTCTTCAGGTTTTCTAATTTCGCAGTTGTATCACGAAAGCTTTTAATCTGGTCTGATAATTGCTTTTCAATAAGTGAATAATTTGCTTCAATTTTCAGCTTCTTTTCTAAGATTTCCTGACGCTCAGTCACATATCTTTGATTAGAATCTAGCAGTCTTGTATTTTTTCTTTCTTGCTGTGAAAGCTGCTCTTCTAAGTAATTTATCTCGTTACGTGATGAAGCTTGCTCATTTAGTAGGTCAAAATATTCACTTTTTAATTCTTCAATCATTTCATCAAGATTTTGATCATAAGTGGAGGCAAGTTTTTGCTTTTCTGACAGTTCACTTTTAATTTTTTCTAGTTCATTTGTATATGAATTTAATAGATTCTCTTGTTCCTGCTTTTCATGAGTTAACTGAGAAATTTTAACCGATAGTTCTTCAATTGTTCTTTCAAGCTGAGCTTTATTTTGATGTGCATTTTTCTTTCGCTCTTTTAAGACTTCTTTTCTACCTTCTAGTTTTTCCAGTTCTTCACTTGTTAATAAGAGAACTTGTTGTAGATCGTCAATTGAATCATCCAAAGCACTAAGATGCTCTTTCATTCGTTCAACATCGGCTTCACGTTTTTGCATTGTTGCAGCAAGCTTTAATTCGCGGTCTTTTCCCTCTTCTACTGATTTTGAAAGAGCTTCGTATTTCCCGTGCAACTCTTCTACTTCGAAAACCGTAAGCGCTACTTCAATTTTCTCTAATTCTTCTTTTTTCTCTAAATAATCTTTAGCGATTGAAGCCTGTATTTTTAGAGGTTCAACCTGACCTTCTAATTCATGAAGGATATCCTGAACACGATTTAAATTTTCTTGGGTTTCAGCTAATTTATATTCTGCTTTCTTTTTACGCGACTTATATTTTAAAACACCAGCAGCCTCTTCAAAAATCGTTCTACGTTCTTCAGATTTACTGCTGAGAATTTCTTCGACTTTCCCTTGACTAATTATGGAAAAGGCTTCTTTACCTAAACCAGAATCCATAAATAAATCAACAATGTCTTTTAGACGGCAACTTTGTTTATTAATAAAAAATTCACTTTCCCCTGAACGATATACACGACGTGTTACACTAACTTCGTGATAATCAATTGGGAGGAAAGAGTCATCATTATCTAAAGTTAGGGTTACCTCCGCTACATTCAGCCCTCTTCTAGAGTCACTTCCAGCAAAAATAATATCTTCCATTTTGGCTCCACGAAGAGACTTAGCTGATTGTTCACCTAATACCCATCTTATTCCATCTGTTATATTACTTTTACCACTACCATTAGGTCCAACTACTGCTGTAACACCTTTTACAAAATCAACAGTTACTCGTTCAGCAAAGGACTTGAATCCTACAATATCCAATCGTTTGAGGAACATTGTGATCCTCCTTACTATTTTCTTTTAAGTTATTTTTTTGTAATGTTATTAATAAGACTATTCTTCTGACAAACTCCTTCATATTTTATCACAATTTGTCGAACCTCGGTTCATACATTTGGATATTTTGACATCATAAAAATAAGAACAATCAACGTAAAATATCAATGATAACATGTAAAAACCTTAAAAAAAGGACAACTCATTCAATACTAATATGAGTCTGCCCTTCATAGCATCTTATTTATTTATTTGTTGAAGCTTTGAAAGTGCTTCTTGTGCAGCATGTTGCTCAGCTTCTTTTTTTGACTTTCCACTTCCTGTGCCAAAAACCTCACCATTTAATGATACAGTAGATACAAATTCTCGGTTATGAGCTGGACCTTTTTCCTGTAGAATTTTATATTCAAGTGTACCTTTAGTATCACGCTGAACAAGTTCTTGAAGCTGACTCTTAAAGTCCATAACATGAGAAAAGGCCCCTTCATCAACCTTTGGAATAACAAATTTATCTAAAAATTGAACAACAGATTCAAGGCCTTGATCTAAGTAAAGTGCACCAATGAACGCTTCAAAAACATCTGCTAGCAAGGCTGGGCGAGCTCGTCCCCCTGTCATTTCTTCTCCTTTTCCAAGTAGAACTAAGCTACCAAAAGCAAGTGTATTCGCGAACGATACAAGAGAAGGTTCACAAACAATAGCGGCACGCAGTTTTGTTAATTCTCCTTCGCTCATCATTGGATATTTTTTATAAAGATATTGAGAAATGGTCAATTCTAAAACAGCATCACCTAAAAATTCAAGTCTTTCATTATCTTCGTATGGCTTTTTACGATGTTCATTTACATAGGAAGAATGAGTAAATGCTTGATAGAGTAATTTTTCATTAGTAAACGTGTGACCAATACGCTCCTGGAATTTTTTGAATTCCTCTGCTTTTTTAGCAAAAGATCTTCTTTCTTTATAATTAATATGTCTTGCCATCATCAGGCACCTCCAATTTTATAGCTGCAGCGACGCCTTGATCCTTATATAAGACACTTCATAATTGAAGGTGACATTATTCCCTTGAATTATGAAGTGGCTTATGACCTGTTAATCGTACTCAAGTTTTGTAACGAGAGCTTCGTACCTGGGCAAAAAGGTTTTGGGGCTTGCTTTTTACATTTTACTATTAAAAAATATCTAATAAAAGGGGGAAAGCCCCGTAATAAATACGGGACTTATCATCAACATTACTGTTGGCTATTTATGTAGTTAACAGCGTCACCCACTGTACCGATTTTTTCTGCATCTTCATCAGAAATTTCCATATCGAACTCATCTTCAAGTTCCATAACAAGCTCAACTACATCAAGGGAATCTGCTCCAAGATCATCTTTAAAAGAAGACTCTAATTTTACCTCAGCTTCATCAACGCCTAAGCGGTCAACGATGATCTTTGTTACACGTTCTAATACATCTGCCATTTTCGTTCACCTCCCCTCAAGTATTATAGATGATTTTTAATTGAAAAACTAGGCTTCTCTCTAGTATTTTCAATAATTTTAGCTCCCTAAACATAGATTCAACATCTATATGGGAGATTACATAACCATTCCGCCATTTACATGCAGCGTTTGTCCGGTTATATATTTGCTTTTTTCAGAAGCAAGGAATGTTACAACATTAGCAATATCACTAGGTTCACCTAAAGTTGCAAGTGGTATTTGTTTTAATAAATCTGCTTTTATATCTTCATTAAGTTCATCTGTCATGTCAGTTGTGATAAAGCCAGGAGCAACTGCGTTTACAGTAATATTTCTTGAAGCCAGTTCCTTTGCTGTTGTTTTTGTTAATCCAATAACCCCAGCCTTCGCCGCAACATAGTTAGCTTGACCAGCGTTACCACTAACTCCAACAACAGATGTAATATTAATGATACGACCGTTTCTCTGCTTCATCATTTGTCTTGTTACAGCTTTCGTACAAAGGAAAACACCTTTTAAGTTTGTGTCAATAACATCATCCCATTCAGAATCTTTCATTCTCATTAGAAGATTATCTCTTGTGATTCCAGCATTATTTACTAGAATATCTAATTGACCGAACTCATTTAATACTTCTTTAATCATAGCTTGAACTTCGTCACCATTTGAAACATCAGCTTTAATGGCAATTGCATTTCCACCATTTGCTTTGATTTCATCGACAACTTCATTTGCTTTCGCTTCATTTCCTGCATAGTTCACGGCAATGCTTGCTCCATTACTCGCAAGATCCAATGCGATCGCTTTACCAATTCCACGAGAAGCTCCGGTTACAAGAGCAACTTTATTCTCCAACATTTATTGTTCCTCCTTAAGCTTTTCTACAGTAGCTTGTAATGACTCAAGATCAAAAACGTTGTGAATCGTTGCAGAGCGGTCAATTTTTTTCACTAATCCTGTTAATACCTTACCAGGACCTACTTCTATGAACGTCGTCACACCATTTTCCATCATTGTTTTTACTGATTCTTCCCATCTTACAGGAGAGTATAACTGTTTTACTAGTAAGTCTTTAATTTCAAGACTCTCTTTCACTGGCTTAGCTGTTACGTTTGCTATAACTGGAATAGATGCATCTTGAAAGTTTAATTGAGATAATACCTCTTGAAACTTATGTGCAGCAGGTTTCATTAATTCAGAATGAAACGGACCACTAACTACAAGTGGAATGGCTCTTTTCGCTCCATTTTCTTTTGCCAGTGCTGAAGCTTTTTCAACTCCTTCAGCCGTACCTGAAATAACGATTTGACCTGGACAATTTAAGTTAGCCAGTTGTACCGAATCTCCTTCATCAGAAACCTGAGCTGTTACTTTTTCTAATTCTTCAGCTGATATGCCTAAAACCGCTGACATAGCTCCTTGTCCTGCTGGAACCGCTTGGTCCATATATTCCCCACGCTTTTTAACTGCATAAACTGCATCTTCAAAAGGAAGTACACCAGCTGCAACAAGCGCTGAGTATTCACCAAGGCTATGTCCAGCAACATATTCTGGTTGAATATTAAATTGTTTGAAATGGTTTAATATTGCAATACTTGTTGTAAGAAGCGCCGGTTGAGCATTATAAGTCAAAGTTAATGTATCTTGTGGTCCCTCAAAAATAAGTTTCGATAATTCTTGACCTAATCGTTCATCTGCTTGATCAAAAATTTGTTTGGATGATTCTACTTCTTCATAAAAATCTTTTCCCATTCCAACAGTCTGTGAACCTTGGCCTGGAAATAAAAAAGCGATTTTTGTCATGAAAGTGTTCCCCCGTTTCTATCCTGTTAATCTTCTTTATTCATACTTTTTAGCGATGCATGAATGGTTTCAGCAACATCATAAGACACCATATCTTTTGTTTGGCGAATTGCGTTGTATATTGCATTAGCATCTGAAGAGCCATGCGCTTTTATTACAGGTGCCTTAAGGCCAAAGAGCGCAGCACCACCGTACTCTGAATAATCCATCTGTTGTTTTATTGATTTTAGCTGAGGCTTCAGGATACCCGCAGCAATTTTAGACTTAAGGTTACTCGTTAAAGCTGATTTAAGCATAGAAAAAACAGAGAGTGCTGTACCCTCAATTGTCTTTAAAGCTATATTTCCGGTAAACCCATCTGTTACAACAACATCAGCAACGGACTCCATTAAATCTCTTGACTCAACATTTCCTACAAAATTTAAATCTGTTTGTTTTAAAAGCTCATAAGTTTGTTTTGTTAACTCATTTCCTTTTTTATCTTCTGTACCTACATTTAGCAAACCAACGCGTGGATTTTTAACTCCACGAACTTTCTCAACATATATAGAACCCATTATTGCATATTGCAATAAATGTTCCGGCTTAGCGTCTACATTTGCACCAACATCTAAAAATAAAAAACCTTTTCCATTTAATGTTGGCAAAGTTGGTGATAAAGCAGGTCTTTCTATTCCCTCGATTCGACCAACAACAAAGAGACCTGCTGTCATTAGTGCTCCTGTGTTCCCAGCAGAAATACAACCATCTGCCCTTCCTTCTTTTACTTCATTTGCCATCAAAACCATTGACGCATTTTTCTTCCGTCTAACCGCGCGAACGGGCTCATCAGTAGCTTCTATCACTTCATCTGTATGTAAAATTGAGATTCGTGTGGAATCTGTTAAGTATGTTTTAATTTTATCTTCTTGCCCTATTAATGTTACTTCTAAATCTGGAAAAGCAGTGATAGCCTTCATTACTCCTTCTACTACTGCTTGTGGTGCATTGTCTCCACCCATCGCATCAATTGCGAGCTTCATTTATGTAACCTACCTTTGTGTTGGATTTGAGCGATACATTTCAAACTCACCCGAAAACACTAATTCATTGCCCACAAAGCTGTTCACTTCTACTAATGTTCGTCTTTGTTCAGGATCGTTTTTCACTATTTTAGCCTTGGCAATGACACGTTCATTTTCTTTAACTTGTGTGGTAAATCGAATATTCGCTTTCGCCGTTAAAGCAAGCTCATCATTTATCATAGCAACAGCTAACGAATTTGCTTGTGCAAAAAGATGATGTCCCCGTGCTATTTGGTTTCTACTAAATACATGCTCTTTTCTTATTTCTAAGATAGAGATCGCAGAATGATCAAGCTGAAGGTCAATAATTTCACCAATGACTTCTTCAATCGGCAGCGCTTTTACCTCATCATCTAGTTTCTTTTCCGCTACATGTTTTATTCGCTCTCTTAATTCAGGAATTGATAGTTCTAAGCGATCCAAACGGATTGTTTGAATACTCACTTGAAATTTTTCCGCTAATTCTTCATCTGTTATAAATGGAGTGATAGCAATTGTTTCTTGTAATAAAGACTGTCTCTCTTTCTTATTCTTCCTCATTATGTATACGACACCGTCCGAACTATTAAGACTAGGTACTAATAGTAGTATATATATAAAGAAAACAGATTGCAAGTCATTGCAATCTGTTTTCTAAAAAGTATTGTTGTCCTAAATCTATTAGGTGTAGCGTTTTACTTTGTGATATAGAGCTAGAGCATTAATCTAATTTTTCACCATCTAATACTCCCGAGTTAGTAAGGTAGTTTCTTAGAGCCTCATATTGATTTCCCTTCCAAAATTCCATCGAACCTACAAGTTCAACTGCATCCTGCCTTGCTACTTCCAAGGCTCTGTAATCATGAACCATATCTGCAACCTTAAAAACAGGAACACCACTTTGCTTTTTCCCGAAAAAATCACCAGGGCCTCTAAGCTCAAGATCTCGCTCAGAGAGAACAAAACCATCATTTGTTTCAGTCATTATTTTCATACGTTCTTTCCCTGTTTCCGACTTAGGATCGGCCAGCAAAATACAATATGACTGATCACTTCCTCTTCCAACCCGACCACGGAGTTGGTGGAGTTGAGATAATCCAAAACGTTCCGCATCATAAATAACCATTGTGGTAGCGTTTGGCACGTTTACACCAACTTCAACAACAGTCGTTGACACAAGAATATGAACCTCGTTTTGACTAAAGCTCCTCATTACTTCATCTTTTTCATCTGAGCTTAACCTGCCATGCATAAGACCTACTTTATAGCGACCTCTATAGTATTGAGTAAGCATACCATGAACATCAAGGGCATTTTGCACATCCAACTTATCAGATTCTTCAATAAGCGGACAAATAACATAAGCTTGCCGTCCTTTAGAAACTTCCTTTTCAATAAAGACTAATATACGTTCTAGCATATCCGGCTTTACCCAGTATGTTTCGATTGTTTTTCTTCCTGCTGGCAGTTCATCTATAATTGATACATCCATTTCACCAAAGGCAGTTATCGCTAATGTCCGAGGTATTGGTGTAGCTGTCATAAATAATACATCGGTCTGTTCACCTTTTTCTCTTAGCAGCCGCCTTTGTTCAACTCCAAAACGGTGTTGTTCATCTGTAATAACAAGTCCAAGCTTATGGAACATGATTTCATCTTGAATAAGTGCATGTGTCCCAATTAATAAATTAATTTCATTGTTTGCTACTCTTTCTAGTAAGTCTCTTCTTTTCTTCCCTTTTACTGAACTAGTTAACAAAGCTACTGATACTCCAAAAGGTTCAAACAATTGAAAAAGTGACTCAGCATGCTGTTCAGCTAATATCTCGGTAGGCACCATTAACGCACTTTGGTATCCAGACAAGAAAGCTGCATAGATAGCAATAGCAGAAACAACCGTTTTACCGGAACCAACATCCCCTTGCAATAGCCGATTCATTCGATATGGTGATGTCATGTCACTTAGGATTTCATTTACAACACGTGTTTGGGCATTCGTTAATGGAAAAGGTAAAGAATCAAGAAAAATCTTATGCTTTTCTTTAGAAAATTGATGAACAACCCCCTTCGATTGTTCTCGCTGAACCTTTCTTAGCGTCTGCATTTTGAGTTGGAATAAAAGAAACTCTTCATAAACAAAGCGTCTTCTCGCTTGTTTAAGGTCTTCTTTTTCCTCAGGTATGTGAATCGTCTTAAGAGCCTCTTTTCTTGTCATTAGCTTGTATTTATTAAGTAAATGATCAGGCAAGAGCTCAGTAACTCCTTCAAGATAATCCTTAAGTGCAATTGAAACAAATTTCCTAATGCCTTTTACTGTTAATTTTCCTTTAACAGAATAAACAGGTTCAATTCCTGATACTTCTTGTTTTGGGCCAAATAAAAGATTTGAAACTGTAATCGTTTGTCTATGTTTATCCCATTTCCCTGTAACAGTAACCGTCGCATCAATAGACAGCTTATTTTTAAAGTAAGGGCGATTAAAGCAAACAACTGAAAGCAAATATCGTCCTACTAACAATCGGAACGTAAGACGCGACCTTTTTTTACCGTAAAACTGGAGAGAAGGCTCACTATGAACTCTTCCCTCAACAGTAACACGTTCCTCATGCTTTACATCCTCTAAATCTTTTAAACTATTATCTTCATATCTATATGGAAAATATTCAAGAAGGTCATGAATCGTGTAAATTCCAACATCATTTAGTACTTCCTCTGTTTCACTACCAACTCCCTTTAAGTTGGTAATAGGATCCAATAACATATTTTTCACGTCACTTGTGCGAGTCTCCAAATATTTCCCTTTTGAGCTTTTGACCTGTCGGAGTCGCAGCTAACCCCCCTTGTGCAGTTTCTTTTAATGCTGTAGGCATCGTTTGCCCAATTCGATACATGGCATCAATTACTTCATCACATGGAATTCTACTTGTAATACCTGCTAATGCCATATCAGCGGCAATCATTGCATTAGCAGCACCCATTGCATTTCTTTTTACACAAGGGACCTCCACTAATCCTGCAACAGGGTCACAAACTAATCCGAGCATATTTTTCAATGTTATTGCCATAGCATGTGCAGCTTGTCTGGGAGTACCACCAGCCATCTCAACAATTGCTGCAGCAGCCATCCCTGAAGCAGAGCCTACCTCAGCTTGACAACCTCCAGCAGCACCAGAAATGGAAGCATTGTTAGCCACTACAAAACCAAATGCGCCTGAAGTAAAAAGAAATTCAATCATTTCTTTTCTTGTTGGCTTTAGCTTATCTTTTACGGCAAAAAGTGTACCAGGTACAACACCAGCGGATCCAGCTGTAGGAGTGGCGCAAATTGTCCCCATCGCAGCATTCACTTCATTAGTTGCAACAGCCTTACTTACAGCATCTAAAATTGTATCTCCGGAAAGAAAGTTACCCTTCTCAAGATAAGATTGTAAGAGCACCGCATCTCCACCAGTTAAACCAGAATGAGACTTTACTCCTGACAGCCCCTTTTCAACAGCTTGTTCCATTACTTCTAAGTTCTTTTCCATCTGTAATAAAACATCTTCTCGCTTTCGATCTGTCACTCTACATTCTTGTTCAATCATGATCTCTGCGATTTTTACCCCTTTACTTTCGGCTAATCCTACTAGTTCTTCTACGTTACGAAACATGATGATATCCCCCTCATTTTGTCATAGTTGTATAAAAATATCATCTACTTTGTTTTTGTTAATCATCAATTCTTGTTACTTGTAATATATTTGTTAATGTTTTTAATTCTTCAATTACTTCATTTGTAATGTTCTGATCTGTTTCAATTGTCATTAAAGCAAGCTGACCAACTTCTTTTCTGGAAACATCCATATGTCCGATGTTTATTTCATACTTTGCCAACACATTGGCAACTGCGGCAATTACACCAAATCGATCGTTATGCACAACCAGTAAAGCAGGGTGATTTCCTGATAATTTTAATTCAAAGCCATTTAGTTCAGTTATTTCAATCTTTCCTCCACCTATTGAAATCCCAACTAATTCAAACTGTCCATAGTCATCACCAATAATAAGTCGAGCTGTGTTTGGATGGTCTGCCACTGCTTCTTCTTCTATAAACGTTATCTTAATTTCTTTCTCTTTAGCTATTTCTAATGACGATTTTATTCTTTCGTCAAAGGTATCAAAATCAAGCAAACCACCTACAAGAGCAACATCTGTACCATGCCCCTTATAGGTTTTAGCAAAAGAGTTGTAAAGGGAAATGATAACCCATTTAGGTTCACGTCCAAACAATGTTCGTGCAACACGTCCAATTCTTGCCGCACCGGCTGTATGTGAACTCGACGGACCGATCATAACAGGTCCAATTATGTCAAAAACACTTCTATATTTCATTAGACACACTCCCCCTATAGCACTGGTATTGTTGAAGCTAGTTGCTCTTCTTTCTTCATATGATTCATGTAACTTTAGTTTAACAGATTTTTTAAAAAACACTATTATATCAAGAAAAGCAAGAAAAAATGGACTATTCTAATAAATGCAAATCTCTTTTCTAACAGAAACCAAAGAAAACCCGGCTAATAAGCCGGGTTTTCTTATTTATTCCACAGAGAAAATATAAGAATATAGTGGTTGTTCTCCTTTATGAACTTCAATTTCAACATCTTCAAACTGTTCTTCAGCAAATGCTAGAAGCTGCTCGACTTCTACATCACTTGCATCTTCTCCTTGAATGATTGTTAAAATTTCATCATCTTCTGTAATCATTTCAGAAAGAAGTTTTTTAGATACTGAAAGCTGATCACGATCAGTAACAACAATCTTCCCATTAGATATTCCCATAAAATCGCCTTTTGCAATATCAAGTCCATCAATGTTCGTATCACGTACTGCATAAGTAATTTGACCGCTCTTAACATTACCTAATGCATCCGACATAATTTGCCCGACTTCTTCAGGCTCAACCGTAGGATTGAAAGAAAGTAAAGCAGCCATTCCTTGTGGAACGGTTTTGGAAGGGACAACAATAACATTTTCTTCCACTACTGATGCCGCCTGTTGAGCAGCCATCACAATGTTTGAGTTATTAGGTAAAATAATAATATTTTCAGCATTCACATCATGAATAGCCTTAACAATATCCTCTGTGCTTGGATTCATTGTTTGGCCACCTTCAATAACCTCATTAGCACCAATGCTTCTAAATAATTCAGCAATACCTTTTCCCATTGACACTGTTATGATACCGTATTTGTTCTTTTCTTTCTTGATTTTCTGTTCAGAATGAACTTGTGGTTTTTCACCTACGATATCAGTATGTTGTTGACGCATATTTTCAATTTTCATATTGATAAGGTTTCCATATTTCTGACCATATGATAAAACCTCACCCGGATGTTCAGCATGTATATGTACTTTAGCTAATTCATCATCAGCAATTACTAATAAAGAATCACCATAATGACTTAAATCTTGACGAAACGTTTCTTCATTAAAAGGCGTTTTTCCACTTTCAAAGCGTACCATAAATTCCGTACAATATCCGAATTCAATATCTTCCGTATTTATATGGCTTTGTACACTTTTATGATGCTCAGCACTAACAAGCTCATCCATACTAGGTGTCGCCACATTTGTTGTATCAAGTTTTTCACCCTTTAGAACTGCAAGAAATCCTTCATAAACAAATACAAGGCCCTGTCCGCCACTATCAACCACTCCTACCTCTTTTAATACAGGAAGTAGATCTGGAGTACGCTTTAATGATGCTTCAGCTTCTTTCAATGTAATTTCCATAAGTTTCACAATCGAAGTTTCATTTTGCGCAGCAGTTACAGCAGCTTTAGCTGCATCTTTTGCTACAGTTAAAATTGTCCCCTCAACAGGCTTCATTACCGCTTTATATGCAGTATCTACACCAGCTTGAAGTGCTGCAGCAAATTCACTTGCATTAATGCTTGCTTTTGATTCAATAAACTTCGAAAAGCCTCTAAATAATTGCGATAGAATAACGCCGGAATTTCCTCGGGCACCCATTAATAAGCCTTTCGAAAGCGCATTACCAGTTTTCCCAATATGAGCAGAAGGATTATTTCTTACCTCTTTTGCTCCTGATGTCATAGATAGATTCATATTGGTTCCAGTGTCACCATCAGGAACTGGAAAAACGTTTAACGCATCGACTAATTTCGAATTATTCGATAGGTGGTTAGCACCTTGCAAGATCATTTCTGCAAATTGCTTACCATCTAAAGTTGTAATAGACACAGGTAGTTTCCTCCTTACTATGGGTTCGCTACACGAACACCTTGTACAAAAATATTAACAGAATCAACAGCAAGTCCAACCGTCTGATCTAACGTATACTTAACTTTCGTTTGAACGTTATGCGCGACTTCAGAAATTTTTGTACCATAGCTGACGATAATATACATATCAATATTAATTGAATCGTCATCTTGGCGTACGATTACGCCTCTGCTAAAGTTCTCTTTTCTTAGGATATCCGTAAGACCGTCTTTTATTTGATTCCTTGAAGCCATTCCTACAATACCATAGCAGTCGATCGCTGCTCCACCTGCAACAGTTGCAATGACCTCGTTGGAAATATCGATTTGTCCGTACTTTGTTTTTAATTCAATGGACATGTTTGTTCCCCCTTTGGAATTGTTCGCACTGGCTTTTATTATTTTACTATAAGCATACCCATTTTAAAAGTGATTATAAAATCCTAGTTACTTAATACAACCTTTATTATTATACAACAATACTTAAATAACTATGTCAAGGAAAAATTCTTGAAAGACTAACGTTGAAGTATTGCAATCTCATTTGAGTTGTGATAAATTATTAAAGTATCTCATGGCAATGTACATGATTAACGTAAAATATGTAAGGTTTTTTTGTAGTAAGGAGGGAATAACATGGCACGTAAATGCGTTGTTACTGGTAGAAAAACTCGCTCAGGTAATGCACGTTCACACGCGATGAACGCTAACAAACGTACTTGGGGCGCAAACCTTCAAAAAGTTCGCATCTTAGTTAACGGTAAACCAAAAAGAGTATATGTATCTGCTCGCGCTTTAAGATCAGGTAAAGTTGAGCGAGTTTAATTTATATTAAGCTCTCTCTATATGGATGTTTAACTTTAACATTCTATAAAAACAATCCAGTTAAAATAAAGCCGCATTCTGCAGCTTTGTTTTTTCTTTTATAGAGAAAACACTGGATTAAGAAAAAAAGCACCGATAATCACGGTGCTTTTTTTCTTAATCTTTTTTAAACGAACCGAGCATTGCTCGAACTATTCCTCCTAAAAACTTCGGTAACTTAATCGTATAAAATTTCATTGTTTCCCTCCTCAACCAAATCTTAAACAAGTCTTCATGCTTGTTCAAAGGTGCTCAAGCGTCATAATAAAATAAATCATTTCTTTAAATTATATTCATACTCTGTAAAAAAATGACGCTATCCCCTATTGTCTTTTACCAACAATTTAATCTCGGCTTCTTATCATTATTAATATGCCGTCTAGGAAAGAAAAAGTACCTACTTCATAAATGAGTTCATTACTAATACATAATGTTGATCCAAGCCTAATATGACAATTTTTTAAAGGATATTTAAATCCTTCAAGTGTCAGGCCTATGACATCTGGGGTTAAGGCGATAAAAGAAATATAACGCAATTCATTTTTCCTCTTTACTTTATATGTTCCTGGGCCATAGAGCGTGATATGATTTTGACGATCAATACATTCAATTTTTGATAGAGTAGAGGGTGATTTAATAAGGAGATACAAATTTGCAAGCATATGATCAATTCGTCCACCAGTGGCTCCAAAAAGATAAATTTGGTCTGGTTTTTGATTAATTGCCCATTCTAGAGCTATTTCAGTATCTGTTTGATCTTTTTCTGAAGGATATGTAGATAAATGTGGAAGATCCTTTTTCAACTTTTTATGTTCTTCACTCGAAATGGAATCAAAGTCTCCAAATGCATTTGCAGGTGTAAATCCTGCTTCTTCAATATAACGGACACCTCTATCTATCCCAACCCACATTATTTCTCTTTGATTAAATATTGTTAAGTCAGCAAGATTCTCCTTGGGACCTCCTGCTACTAGTGCAATTGTTTTCATTTTATCTCCTCACTACGAAAAAAGTCTGGCATATGAAATGCCAGAACTTCGTTTCTTTCATTCTATTGCATATTATCATCATAATCATATCTAAAACCATCATGCTGAGCGTCAGTACTTCCGCTTTTAAGCCTTTGTAATACTGATTCATACTGAGAAATTTCTTCATAATCTGAACTATTTTGTAAAGCGACCTTTAACGCTTGTTCAATTATGGCAATATCTTCCCTTAAAATATTCACTCTACCCCCTCCTATCACTTAGCAGTCTACTGTAATAGGATGAGTTTTTTTGACTTATTTTATGACGGTGTTTTGTTCTTTAAGATAGAACTGCTTGCTTAAGACTTTGTATTGCCTCATGACGGTCAGGCTTATTGTATATAAAAGAACCGGCAACTAAAACATTTGCTCCAGCAGCAACACATTGCTTAGCTGTTTCTTCATTAATCCCGCCATCAACTTCTATATCAACTGAAAGATTTCTTTCTTTAATTATATCAGCTAATGCCTTTATCTTAGGTAAGACTTGCGGTATGAATGATTGCCCACCGAAGCCCGGATTAACAGTCATGAACAATACCATATCAATATCCTCAAGAATGTGTAATATTAACTCAATTGGTGTATGTGGATTTAACACAACACCAGCTTTTATTCCTTCAGACTTAATAAGTTGAATTGTTCGGTGCAGATGTTTAGAAGCTTCTACATGAACAGTAATAATATCGGCTCCTGCACGGACAAATTCTTTAATATACAAATCAGGTTGTTCAATCATTAAATGAACGTCTAAAGGAAGCTTTGTTACAGGTCTTATAGCCTCGACAATAAGTGGTCCGATCGTAATGTTAGGAACAAAGTGGCCGTCCATTACATCAACATGAATATAATCTGCACCTCCCTTTTCAACATCCTTAATTTCCTCTCCCAATTTAGCAAAATCTGCCGATAAAATCGATGGAGCAATTTTTATCATATTAATACCTCGGCTTTCTATCTTTTATCTCTTCTACGAATGTTAAATAATGCTCATATCGGTATTGCGGTATTTCTCCTTTTTCAACAGCCTCTTTTACTGCACATTTTGGTTCTTTGACATGAGTGCATCCTCTGAATTTACAGCTACTACTTCGTTCACGCATCTCTGGAAAACAGTATGAAAGATCTTCCACCTCAATACCTGTAAAATCCAGTGAACTAAAACCAGGAGTATCTGCTACAAAACCTGTTCCTACTGAAATAAGTTCAACATGTCTTGTTGTATGCTTCCCCCGCCCTAAATGGGAAGAAATATCATTCGTTTTCAATTCTAGATCCGGTCTTAATACATTTAATAAAGAGGATTTCCCCACCCCTGATTGACCTGCAAAAACTGAAATATGGTCATTTAAATACGGTAGCAAATCATTTTCAACTGTTGATTCGACCGTTGAGGTTAACAAGACGGTATAACCTGCATTTTCATAATCTTTTGCATAAGACTGAACTTCTCCTCTTATTTTATCAGAGGATATAAGATCTGTTTTACTAATAACAATGATTGGAATGATCTCATTTGCTTCAATTAGTACAAGAAATCGATCAAGAAGCGTTGGACTAAAATCAGGCTCTACTGCAGAAAATACAAGAATAGCTTGATCAACATTACAAATAGGTGGTCTTACAAGTTCATTTTTACGATCAAAGACTTCAAGAATATATCCTTCCAAGTCATTTTCGGCTTGATATTCTACCTCGTCGCCTACAAGAGGTGTTATCTTATTCTTCCTAAATACACCTCTTCCTCTACACTGAACTAATCTCTCTTGATCTTGAACATAGTAAAAACCACTAAGAGCCTTCACAATTTTCCCTTGTGGCATGGATAACCTCCTTGGATGTGTTCCGATTAAATGATCGTGAATATTTACTAAAAAAGGCTATGCAAACATAAAAAAACTCTTTGCTATTTAGAATTCTCATTCGTCGTTCATTTCTATCCCTCTGGATAGGGAATAGTCTCAGTTATTACAATTTTATTATCCACAGTAATCTGATAAAAAGCTTTGTCATTTGGTGGTATTGTAAATTCTAATGTTTTTACCCGAGGACTAGTAATAGTAAAGGTTTCAAATACGTCTGATATAGAATGTTCTTCATCGTCAATTGAAATCTTCACTTCTAATTCTTTGCCCTGTTCTTCCGTTTCATAAGGGATTGTAACAGTTTTTGTTACTGTCTTAGAAGGCTTAGGCTCCGGACCAAGAGAATAGACAACTTCTAATGTTGTTTCTTTTGGTACAACTTCAGTACCAGCCTTTGGACTTTGCCTGATGAGTGAGCCTTTCTCCACTTCTGCTGAATACTCATCATCAACATTAACACTAAATCCTGTTTCTGAAATATATTTATTAACTTCTTCCTTTGTTTTCCCAACCAGATCCTCTATTTTCACTAGTTTTGGCCCTTTACTAACCGTAAATTCTACCACTGTGTCTTCTGGTACAACTTCTTCTCCGATTTCAGGATCTTGGGACAATATGTTACCAGCAGGTTCGGTCTCACTATATTCTTCTTTTACAACCTCTACTGTAAAGCCCTTCATTTCAAGAATAGAGGTAATACGATCAATTTTTCTTCCAACATAATCCTCTAATACCACTTTTTCTTTTCCTATACTTTCATAGATTGTAATAGTAGAGCCTTCCTTGATGATTTCATTTGCGGTTGGTTCTGTTTTAATAACATACCCCTCTTCAACCTCTTCATCTGTTACCAGCACTGGATCCGCCACTTCAAATCCACTATCAAGCAATATGTTAACAGCTTCTTCGTAGGACTTTCCTGTAACGTCCGGAACCTCAACATCCTTAGGAAGGAAAAAGGAAGGAATGATTGTAAAAGCAGCTATACCTGCAACAAGTAAAATCAAAAATACTGAAACGATAAAGGTAGCAAGCTTGCTTTTCTTCTTTTTGGGTTTCTTTTGCTTTTTTCCTTTATTGCTATTTTCTTCCTGATTGGAATTATTAAAATTCTCGTTACCAACAGGTTTTCTGACAATGGTGTCTTCTACCTTATGTTCATTAAAATTCTCATTTGTAATAATTGGTATAGCCTTGGTGGCTTCATCATCTTCAGGTATAGAAAAACGTTCCTCAGAAATTCTACTAACATCAAAGGCTGTTTCAAGATCCTTTTCCATTTCTTCTACTGAATCATAACGGTGAAACGGATCCTTAGCAGTCGATCTTAAAATTATGTTTTCAATACTTTGGGGTATGTCAGGATTCCACCTTTTAGGGGATGGAGTTTCTGATTGCAAATGCTTAAGGGCAATTGAGATAGCTGATTCTCCATCAAACGGTAATCGTCCAGTTAATAACTCAAATAAAACAATACCAATAGAGTAAATATCTGATTTTTTATTAGCCAGTCCACCTCTTGCTTGTTCAGGTGATAAATAGTGAACAGATCCTAATACTGAATTTGTTTGTGTTATGGTCGTTGAACTTAACGCTGTAGCAATTCCAAAATCTGTTACCTTCACATTTCCATGATGATCAATAAGAATATTATGCGGCTTTATGTCTCTATGAATAATTTGATTATCATGTGCGTGCTGAATGGCCGATGCAATTTGCACCATAATATTCACTGCTTTTCTTGGATGAACTGGTGCAAACTGTTGTATGTATTGTTTTAAAGTCTGGCCTTCCACGTACTCCATAACAATATAGTAAATACCGTCCTCTTCACCAACATCATATATACTTACGATATTTGGATGCGCCAAACTAGTTGCTGATTGTGCTTCTCTTCTAAATCGTTTAATAAATTCATCATCATTGGAAAAATCAAAGCGCAACACCTTCATTGCCACTTCGCGTTCTAGAATCATGTCTCGGGCTAGGTAAACGTTAGCCATGCCACCGCCACCTACAACTTCTAGAATTTTATATCGACCACTAATTCTTTTTCCTATTAGCACGGATCTTCACCTAATTTATTTGTCGACTTTTTTAGTATGATAATGGAAATATTATCTTCCCCTCCATTATCATTTGCCATTTGTACTAAATGGTTTGCAGTATGAGACAAATCTTTAGATTGAAGTAACTCATGCTCCAATGTCTCGTCAGATATTTTATTTGACAATCCATCAGAACAAAGCAATAGTACATCATTTTCCTCTAGTTCAATTGTTCTAACATCAAGATCAACCGTTTGTTCAGTTCCTAATGCTCTTAAAAGAACATTTTTACGAGGATGATGTTCTGCATCTTCCTTAGAAATTTGACCTGATCTTACCAATTCGTTAACAAGTGAATGATCTTGTGTAACTTGTTTAAAGCCACTATTATTTAAAAGGTAGCAGCGACTATCTCCGATATGACCGATGGTGGCAAAACTAGGTGTAACCAAAACTCCAACTATGGTTGTCCCCATTCCTTGACATTCCGAATTAGTTAGAGAATGCTCATAAACAGTTTTATTCACTTCTTCCACTTTTTCGATTAACCAAGCTTCAGCATCACTTGGTCCATTAATAGTTGGAGCTTGTTCCCATAATTCCTTAAAAGTAGAGATTGTCATTTGACTTGCAACATCTCCAGCCAAATGACCACCCATACCATCTGCTACTATTGCTAATATCCCCGTTTCATTTTCAAACACGCCAACACTATCTTCGTTATGTTGTCTAACCTTTCCCCTATCAGTCAAAAAAATGTGTTCCAAAATGGTCACCTCGTCTCCTCTTTACGCTCCTTAGCTCGAAGTTGGCCACACGCTGCATCAATATCATGTCCTTGTTCTCTTCTAGTTGTCACATTAACACCGTGCTTTTTAAGCGTATCTTCAAATAGTTTGATTTGCTCTTTTGGTGTACGAACATAGTTTCTTTCAGGTACATAGTTAACTGGAATTAAATTAATATGACATTTTAACCCTTTCACTAATTGTGCAAGTTCTTCAGCATGCTCTACCTGATCATTTTCTCCACCAAATAATCCATATTCAAAACTCACACGTCGTCCAGTCTTATCTACATAGTACCTTACTGCTTCCATAAGATCTGGTAGCTTGTATGCTTTATTAATGGGCATTAGCTTCGTTCTCAACTCAGTATTTGGTGCATGTAGAGAAATCGCAAAGTTAATTTGCAGCTTTTCATCAGCAAACTTATAAATTTTCGGAATAATACCACTAGTAGAAACTGTAATGTGTCGGGCTCCAATATTTAAGCCTTTATCATGATTAATAATTTTTAAGAATGACATCATTTCATCATAATTATCAAAAGGCTCACCTATTCCCATAATAACTACATGACTGACACGCTCTTCGAATTCGTCAAGGGCTTGTTGAACTTTTACAACTTGAGCAACAATTTCTCCAGCTTCTAAATTTCTTTTTAAACCACCTAAAGTTGAAGCACAGAATGTACATCCAATTCTACACCCAACTTGTGTCGTTACACATACAGAATTGCCATATTCATGTCTCATTAAAACCGTTTCAATAGAGTATCCATCATGAAGTTCAAAAAGAAACTTAATTGTCCCGTCTTTTGATGTTTGTTGAATTAAAGTATTTAATGTTGTTAAAGTAAAATTCTCATTTAATAGTGTTCTCAAGCTCTTTGAGAGATTTGACATATCCTCAAAGCTTGTTGCACGCTTTGTGTAAAGCCATTCAAAAACCTGGTTTGCTCTGAACGATTTTTCTCCATGTTCTTTTAGCCAATCTTCAAGCTCATGAAGTTCTAAAGAATATATGGATGGGTTGCTATTCTTCTCTAAGTTGTCTTTTTTAGTCCTCGTTGCTTTTGCTTGTTCCAATTTTAACCCTTCTTTCGTAAACATACTATATAAAATCCGTCTGTTCCAAAGTAATGTGGTAACAGTTGTACTTCTCCTCCATTAAAATATGGATGAAGGTTTTCAGGAAAATGATGAATTGCACCCTGATCAAGTTCAAACTCAGGATGATGTTTTAAGAATGATTGAATAACATCCGTGTTTTCTTCTCGGTCAATTGTACATGTACTATAAACTAACACACCATTACTTTTTAATAAAGGGGCAACAGCATGTAAGATATTTTTCTGTAACTCTGCAAGCTTTAGAACATCCTCAGGAGATTTTGTATATTTTATATCCGGCTTTCTTCGAATAACACCAAATCCCGAGCATGGCGCATCTACTAAAATTCGGTCAAACTTATTTTTCTCAAAACGCTCTCCTGCAAGTCTACTATCTAAAGCCTCTGCTTGAATATTTGTTAAATTAAGTCGTTCTGCTTGTTGTTTAATTAGCTTTACTTTGTGCTCATGAAGATCCAATGAGTGAACAGTACCTGTTCCTTCCATTCTTTCAGCTATATGTGTAGACTTTCCTCCAGGCGCAGCACAAGCATCTAAAATTGTTTCACCAATTTGTGGATTCAGCGCTCTTGCAACCAGCATTGAACTTTCATCCTGAATCGTTAAAAAACCTTCAGAGAATGCATCAGTCAAGGCAAGGTTTCCTTTTGTCCCTTTAATTGCATCAACCGCTAGATCACCATGTTCTACACTTACTCCATTTTGATTTAATGTCTTCATTAGTTCATCAACTGTCATTTTTGTTTGATTTACTCGGGCAGTTTGTGATGGTGGTGTTAGATTAGCTTCACACATTTTTTCTGTTTCTTCATACCCATACTGATCAATCCACTTTTCTACTAACCATTTTGGGTGACTCGTTTTAATCGAGAGTCTTTCAACAGGATCAGCAATCTGGTTTATATCTGATAAACCCTCTCTTTGTAGCGATCTTAGTACACCATTGACAAAAGAAGAAATTCCCTTATGTCCTCTTTTTTTAGCAATTTCTACTGCTTCAAAAAAAATTGCTCGCTCCGGTACACGATCTAGATAAACCATTTGATAAACTGAGATGCGAAGCAAAATTCTTACCCACGCATCGATTTTTTTTGTTTTCTTTATAAAGTTCTCTAAGTAATAATCAAGGGTATCTTTTCGTTGTAAAGTTCCATATACAATTTCAGTTAACAAAGAAATATCCTTTGTATTCACTTGATATTTCTTAATCATAGAATTTAAAAGTAAGTTACTGTATGCTTGATTTTTTTCAATTTGAAGTAATGTCTCAACAGCCACATCACGTACGGTCATTTTGTTTTTCATCTTCATCGCCTAATTTCTCACCAACTGTCATTGTGGTACCTCTTAAATAATCTTCCCCACGCATTCTTTTTTTACCTGAAGGTTGTAACTCCGTTATTTTTATCGCAGTATCATTTCCTGTTGCAACAACAATCCCATCTTGGTCAAATCCAATAATCGTTCCTGGAGTAGATTCATTTTTATTTACGACCTTCTCACTCCACCATATTTTTAGTGGTTGATTTTGAAAGCTAGTAAACGCAACAGGCCATGGGTTAAGTCCTCTTATTTGGTTATATATTTCCTCTCCAGGCTTCGTCCAATCAATCATTTCTTGTTCCCGTTTAATATTAGAAGCAAAAGTAGCTTTAGAATCATCCTGCTTTTGCGGTACTATTTTCCCTTCTAATAATGGTGGAATAGTATCTATTAAGAGCTTAACTCCTACTTCACTAAGCTTGTCATGGAGAGTACCTACTGTATCTTTTTCATCAATTTCAACTTCAGCTTGTGTTAAAATATCTCCAGCATCCAGCTTTTCAGCCATATACATGATGGTAATACCTGTTTTAGTTTTCCCTTGTAAGATCGAATAATGAATTGGTGCTCCACCTCTTAATTCTGGTAATAGTGAAGCATGAACATTAATACATCCATGTTTAGGGGCTTCTAAGAGCTCTTTAGGTAAAATTTGACCAAAAGCAGCTGTTACAATTAAATCTGGTTCCAATTCCAAAACAGTTTCAACTTCATGACGAATTTTTTCTGGTTGAAGAACCTTAATATTATGTTTCTCAGCTTCAACTTTAACAGGAGGAGGAGTTAATGTTTTCTTTCTTCCTTTTGGCCGATCAGGTTGAGTAACAACTCCTACAACATTATAGCCCTCTTCAACCAGTCTTCTTAAAACCGGAACAGAAAAATCAGGTGTTCCCATAAAAACAATTTTTGTCATTACATTCATCCTTCCGCACTTTCAAGATCTTCTTCTTCTAAATACTTTTCTACTTTTGATGTAAATAAAATTCCTTCTAAGTGATCCATTTCGTGTTGAATGGCACGAGCAAGGAACCCTTCAGCCTCGATTACTTTCACTTTTCCTTTACGATTATATGTACGAACTTTCACATAATCTGCCCGGCTTACTTCGCCAAATAAACCTGGAAAGCTTAAACATCCTTCAGGACCTGTCTGCTTCCCGCGTTGCTCTATTATTTCAGGATTAATTAACTCGATTGTCCCGTGGTGATCATCTATATCAACAATCGCAATTTGTTGAGAAATGCCTATCTGTGGTGCAGCTAAACCTACCCCATCATTTTCTATCATGGTATCGTACATATCACCTAAGAGCTTTGTTAATTTTTTATCAAAAACTGTTACTTTGTCACACGGCCTTTCTAATACTTCATCCGGAAACATAACAATCTGTTTTACAGCCAAAAAAATTCCTCCAAACGTTTACAGATCTTTATAAAATAAATTATGTATGGAATGGTAAAAACAGAGTATTTCTGAATTTAACCATTCGGATATTCCTTAAAATTAAAATATATAATTCTTGATGATTGCTATTTATAGCTAAGTAAGTAAATGTTACATCATTGTGTTTGGACTTAAATCTATCGTAATCGCTAGATCATCTGAACTCATTTCTTGCTGAAAGTGATCAATGATTTTGCGTAAAGTCTCATGTAAGTTGTTTTCCCGTTTGTATTTTACCATGCATTGATATCGATATCTATCTTTGATCCTTGGGATAGGTGATGCGACTGGTCCGAGGATTTTTGTAGTACTCGATAAATTTCGGTTTAAGTACTGAACGATTTTTTCCGTTACAGCAACTACTTTTGTAATTTCAGGATGAGAAATTGTTATAAGTGTTAAGTAATAATAAGGTGGGTATGCATGTGATTTTCGAAGAAACATCTCTTGTTCATAAAAAGCATCATAATCATATTGACTTGCTAATTGGATACTATAATGTTCTGGTGTATATGTTTGAATGATAACTTCACCATGAAGCTCATGTCTTCCTGCTCTCCCACTTACTTGTGTTAATAGCTGAAATGTTTTTTCAGACGCTCGGAAGTCAGGTAAGTGCAGCATTGTGTCGGCAGTTAGAACTCCAACTAAGGTTACATCTGGAAAATCAAGGCCTTTTGCAATCATTTGTGTACCAAGTAAAATATCCGCTTCTTTATTTCCGAACATTGTTAATAATTTTTCGTGAGCACCTTTTTTCCCAGTTGTATCAACATCCATTCTGATAATCCGAGATTCTGGTAACACTTTAACCAATTCTTCTTCAACTCTTTGTGTACCTGTTCCAAAAAATCTTATGTGTTCACTTTGACATTCCGGACAAACCTTTGGCATATGCTCTTCATGTCCACAATAATGACATTTAAGTTGTTGTCCAAATCTATGGTAAGTTAGGGAAATATCACAGTGTGGGCATTGAATGACAAATCCACAGTCACGACACATAACAAACGAGGAGTAACCTCTTTTATTCAGGAATAGGACTGATTGCTCTCCCTTTTCTAGTCTTTCAGTTAACTTTTCTATTAATGAGGTAGAAAACATTGAACGATTTCCATTTCGTAATTCTTCTCTCATGTCAACAATATCAACAGCTGGCATAGACCTTTTATTCACACGCTCTTTTAAAGAAAGAAGCTTGTACACACCTTTTTGAGCACGAGCAAATGATTCTAATGTTGGTGTTGCACTCCCTAATACAACCGGACAATGGTGGTTTCTAGCCCGATAAATAGCAACATCTCGAGCATGATATCGAGGATTCTCTTCTTGCTTATAACTTGATTCATGTTCTTCATCAATAATAATCATACCTAAGTTTTCAAATGGAGCAAAAATCGCCGACCTGGCTCCTACAACTAATTGAACTTCTTTACGCTGTATCTTTCTCCATTCATCATATTTTTCACCTGTTGAAAGTCCACTATGAAGAACAGCCACTTTTGAACCAAATCTTCCTTTGAATCTATTTACCATTTGTGGTGTAAGTGAAATTTCTGGAACTAGTACGATCGCTTCTTTTCCATTTTTCAACACTTCTTCAATCGATTGAAGATAAACCTCGGTTTTCCCACTTCCTGTTACCCCATACATTAGAAATACATGATGTTCGTTTTCTTCTATTGAAGATAAAATTGGCTTAATCGCTTGCTGTTGTTCATGATTCAATAATAGCGCATTTGTTTTCTTGAATTCACGGTCTTGATAGGGGTCACGATAAACCTCTTGATATTTTTCACTTAAAATTTCTTTTGCAATCAATGCTTTAACAGAGGCATCTGATACATTCGTTGCTGCTAGTAAATCTTGTAAAGTTATAGTCTTCACTTCATTATCTTTAAAATATTGCAGCACTTCTAATTGCTTTTTAGCGTTAACAGGTATGTTATTCATCTTATCTTCAAGCTCGGAAAAAGAAACATTAAGATTAATCATTTTAATTCTTTTTTTATTTCCCTTTTGTTTTACTTTATAGATAAGCTCCACATACCCATTTTCAATATCTTTTTGTATCGTTTTTAAAGAGACAACTTGTTCGATCTCTTTAAAATCAACTTGACTTTGTTTTTGAAAGAACGGTTTTAATTGATCAGAAATATTAAGAAGGTGTTCATCTTGTGTTAAAGATAACACTTTTTCATATTTCGCTTTCATAGCGGCTGGTAGCATGGCTTGAAAGGCAGAGATCTTAAAACATAGTGTTTTTTCTGTTAACCAGTGACCAACTTGTAATAGCTCTTTTGTTAAACAAGGCGTTAAATCCAGACATTCAGTAATCGATTTTAAACGTTTAAAATCAGAATGTTCTTTTGTCTCAACTACAAATCCTTGAATCTTTCTTGGTCCAAACGGTACAACGACCCGCATACCTGGTGTTAAAAAGCCTTGCCACTCTTCAGGTATTTTATAATCAAAGGACCGATCTGTTTGCATTGAAGGAACATCAACGATTACACTCGCATACTTCATCCATTAACATCCTTTAACATGTCTTTAACTTTTAATAGTAAGTTCTTAGCCACTTCTTTTTTGGACATAAGTGGAAGTTCCATTTTGTTTAAGAATTTATCATAAATTGTAACAATATTTGTGTCTGTTCCAAACCCGGCCCCTTCCGTTGTGACATTATTAGCCACAATTAAGTCAAGGTTTTTAGTTGCCAATTTCTTTTTGGCATACACATCAAGATCATTTGTTTCTGCGGCAAACCCTACTAACAATTGATGTGATTTTTTTTGTCCTAGCTCTTTAAGGATGTCTGTTGTTTTAGCAAGTTCAATTGTTAAATTTTCACTTTGTTTTTTTAGCTTTTGCTCATGTATGCTTATTGGTCGGTAATCTGCCACAGCAGCTGACTTAATAACAATATCCATGTTTGGATAACGTTTCATTACTTGCTCATACATTTCTTGAGCTGATTCAATGTTAATTGTTGTTACATTTGGTGGTGTTATTGAAGTCGGTCCTGTTATTAGAGTTACATTTGCTCCAAGCTTTGCAGCCTCCTCAGCAATTGCATAGCCCATTTTACCTGTAGAATGATTCGTAAAATATCTTACGGGATCTACCTTTTCTCTCGTTGGACCTGCAGTTACCATTATGTTAAATCCACTTAATGGTATTCCAAATTCCCTTTGTTCAAAAAAATTAGTTAACAAAGAGACTATTTTTTCCGGTTCTTCTAATCTACCTTTCCCGACATATCCACAAGCTAAAAAACCTTCACTAGGCTCAATAAAACGGTATCCAAAGTCATAAAGTGTTTGGATATTTTTCTGTACTGCTGGATGGTCGTACATATGTACATTCATTGCTGGGGCGATCCAAACATTTGCTGTGGTAGCTAATAATGTTGTCGTTAACATATTATCTGCTATACCATTAGCAAGTTTCCCAATAATATTTGCAGTCGCTGGAGCAACAAGAACAAGATCCGCCCAATCAGCAAGATCTATATGAGCAATAACCTTTGAGTTTTTTTCATCAAAAGTGTCGTAATACACATCATTTCTTGAAAGAGCTTGAAATGTTAAAGGTGAGACAAACTCAATGGCTGAATCACTCATAATGACTTTTACTTCTGCACCAGCTTGTACTAATTTACTAGTTAATGCAGCAGCCTTATATACAGCAATACCTCCACTTACGCATAATAATATTTTTTTTCTTGATAACATGATTCCCCCACCTACTCACATCATTTTATTATTTATATTGTTAGGTTGAAAAATATCCTACACCCTGAAAAAAATAACAACCTAATTCTAGGTTGTTATCATATAAACAATTATTTTTCAGTTCGTTTGTAATTTAAAAGTCCAGCATTAATTTCTTCAAGAGCCTTTCCAACATACTTATATGAAACCGGCTTTACGATCTGTTGATCACTTAACTCCTGCATTTCACGCGCACGTTTAGCTGCAACTGTTACCAACGTGTACTTAGAATCTAATTTATTCATTAAAACATCAATAGATGGATATAACATATTATTCAACCTCCAGAATTTTTTTATATCTAGGTGCTACTCGTTCACGACGGCAATGTTCTGCTGTAACAATCGCTTTTATTCGATCACAAGCAAATAAAACATTATCATTTTCTACGACATAGTCATAGGCATCCATCATGATAATTTCTTCCTTTGCTACCTTCATACGATTGTTAATAAGTTCTTCTGACTCGGTACCTCTTGTAACTATTCTGTTTTTAAGCTCATTTAAGCTTGGTGGACTTAAAAAGATAAAAAGTCCTTCAGGAAATGCATTTCTTACCTGTAAGGCACCTTGCACCTCTATTTCTAAGAACACATCCTTACCCTCACTCAATGTTTTTTCTACATAATCAACTGGTGTACCATAATAGTTTCCTACGTATTCTGCCCATTCAAGCAACTTATTTTGAGTAATTAAATCTTCAAATTCCTCTCGAGATTTAAAGAAATAGTCAACTCCATCCACTTCTCCTTCACGTGGTTTTCTCGTTGTCATTGAAATGGAATATTCAAATGCTGTATCCTCTTGTGAAAATAACTCTTTTCTAACCGTTCCTTTTCCTACACCTGAAGGCCCTGATAGGACGATTAATAATCCTCTTTCTTTAATCAATGCTTCTATTCCCTACCCTTCATCTGATACCTCATCTTTATTTGAAAGCCTTTGAGCAACTGTTTCCGGCTGAACAGCTGAAAGAATAATATGATCGCTATCCATAATAACAACTGCTCTAGTCCGACGGCCGTATGTTGCATCAATTAACATACCTCTGTCTCTTGCGTCTTGAATAATCCTCTTAATTGGAGCTGATTCAGGACTAACAATGGAAATAATTCGATTCGCGGAAACAATGTTTCCAAAACCGATATTAATAAGTTTAATGCTCATAAATATGCTCCCCCTGGTTATAGACAAAACTATTTTTGCCTTTTAAGCCCTTTTATAATCAATGGTTATTAAACCTATTCAATATTTTGAACTTGTTCCTTCAATTTTTCAATAATACTTTTTAATTCGACGACATTTTTTGCAATTGTCCCATCATTTGCTTTGGAACCAATCGTGTTTGCCTCTCTATTTAGCTCTTGAACAATAAAATCCAATTTTCTACCAACTGGTTCTTTTGTTTGTAGAGTTTGCTTAAATTGTCGAACATGACTATGTATTCTAATAATCTCTTCGCTAATATCTACTTTATCAGCAAAAAGGGCTACTTCTGTCAAAATACGTGTTTCATCAATCTTTCCTGATAAAAATTCAGAAACACGTTTACTTATTCTTTCTCGGTATTGGTCCACCACTAAAGGAGCCATCTTTTGAAGGTCACCATTAATCTCAGCCAACAAATCCAACCGCTTATTAATATCAATAGCCAGTTGTTCACCTTCTACTTTTCTCATATCAGCTAATTGCTTTACAGCTACTTCGACAAGTTGAATTAATTCATCTTCAACCTCATCGCTCGACAATGATTCCTCACGTATGTCCATACCTTCTCCTAGGGATAGAATATGATTTAAAGAAAGATCATCCTTAATAGAGAAGTGTTTTTTTATTTGCTGTAATGATTCAGTATACTGATCTAACAAACCCCAATCAACATGAATTGTTTTCGATGACTGCAATTCACCCTCTAGATTAATATAAACCTCTATCCGTCCCCGACTTATGTATGTTGATAAAAGCTTTTTAATTTTATCTTCAATACTTAGTAATTGCTTTGGCATTTTAATTTGGATATCCAAAAAACGGTGGTTAACCGACTTCATTTCAACCGTAAAAAGACAGGATTGTATCTGACCACTTGAACGGCCAAAGCCAGTCATACTTAGTACCACTATGTATCACATCTCTTTCTCGTACGAACTTATTGGCCCATCAGCTTTTTTAAAACGTGTATTGATTCGGATAACAGGTATTTATTTACAGGCAGTCTTACCCGTTCAAGGCTTTATGTATGTATAGTTGCTTACAGTACCAATAAAATAGATCATTATGAAATCAACAAGTAAGATAGCTATATATCATAAAATATCATGTATATAATCCAACAAGCAAAGGGGATGACTTTGTGGGTCACCCCCTTTAGGATTATAACATAATCTAAGCTGATTTTCTTGTTAAAAGTGATCCAGCAAGTAAAAAAGTTGGAATTGCGGACAATCCGAGTATCAATAACCAATCTCTCGCAAGTATTGGAAATGTGTGGAAAATAGGTTGCAGCGGCGGATAATAAATAACAACAAGCATAAGCAAGATTGATGAAATGACAGCTCCGATTAAATATATATTACCAAAAGGATTACGCTCAAAAATAGACTTTTCACTTCGACAATCAAATACATGTATCAACTGCGCCATAACTAAAGTTGCAAAAGCTATAGTTTGTGCGTATGCTAGCTCATCAGGATTTCTGTAATAAACAATCATGAAGGCTGCTAAGGTTACTATACCTATTAAAAAACCTCGTGATATTACTTTCCAACCTAGACCCCTAGCAAATACACCTTCTTTAGGGTGTCGAGGCTTACGTCTCATCAAATCACCTTCAGGCTGATCTAGCCCAAGAGCCATCGCTGGCAGACCATCTGTTACTAAATTTACCCAAAGAATCTGAATTGGGACTAATGGTAAAGGAAGAGCTAAGATCATGGCAAATAGCATAACCAATATTTCACCGACATTTGATGCGAGAAGGTAGCGAATAAACTTTCGTATATTTTCATAGATATTACGGCCTTCTTTTATCGCAGATTTAATTGTGGCAAAGTTGTCATCTACTAAGACAAGTGATGAAGCTTCTTTGGCAACATCTGTTCCTGTAATCCCCATGGATATACCTATATCTGCCGCTTTAATAGCTGGAGCATCGTTTACCCCATCCCCTGTCATCGCAACAATATGTCCCCGATTTTGTAATGCTTTTACGATCTTCAGTTTATGCTCCGGTGACACTCGTGCAAAAACATAGACATCATCAACAATGGTTTCTAGTTCATCAACAGAAAGATTAGATAACTCTTTCCCTTCCATTACTTTCCCATTATGAGGAAGAATGTTTAATTGCTTAGCAATTGCTTTTGCAGTTATAACATGATCTCCTGTTATCATCACCGTTTTTATTCCAGCATCACGACATTCTTTAACAGCCTGTTTCACTTCAGGACGAGGCGGATCAATCATGCCCTGTAAACCAATAAACACCAAGTCTTTTTCTGCTTCAAAGCTTGAGTTAATTTTATCAGTTGATTTTAATGGCTTGAAGGCTACAGCAATAGTTCGTAATGCTTGAGAAGCCAGTGATTCAATTGCATGTTTTACTTTCCCTTCATACTTGCTGTTTAAAACCTCTTGTCTTTCATTCCATAATATATTACTAGAAACACCTAGTAACACATCAGGAGCACCTTTTGTGACAACAAAACGATTACCTGATTTATCCTTAACAACTACACTCATCATCTTTCTTGTAGAGTCAAACGGAAATTCGTCCACAACTTCAAAATTTTTCTGTAAGGTTTCACGCTTAATTCCAGCTTTCATAGCAGAAACAACAAGCGCACCATCTGTCGGGTCTCCGTCTAAACGATACTGACCCTCGCTTTCAATTATTGAAGCGCTATTACATAAAGAACCAAATGTTAATATTTGTTGAAGAGTTCTTGTATTATTTACATCAACCTGTTGATCATCATATAAAAATTCACCGTGTGGATGATATCCCGTTCCAGTTACATTCCAAACCTTATCACCAGACCAGATATGTGTTACGGTCATTTTGTTTTGAGTCATTGTTCCGGTTTTATCGGAACAAATTACAGAGGCACAGCCTAATGTTTCAACAGCTGGAAGTTTTCGAACAATTGATTTTTGTTTGATCATTCGTTGAACACCAAGAGATAGAGCTACTGTTACAATAGCTGGAAGTCCCTCAGGAATGGCTGCAACTGCCAATGAAACACCTGCTAAAAACATATTATAAAGATCATGTCCCTGTATTACACCAATTCCAACAACTAGAACTGTTAAAGCTAATGCAACAACAATGAGAATCTTCCCTAACTGCTCTAGACGTCGTTGAAGAGGTGTTTCCATTGTTTCTGCATTTTGCAGAAGATCTGCAATTTGTCCCATTGCGGTATTCATACCGGTACCTATAACCACACCAATTCCGGATCCTCTTGTAATAAGAGTTCCCATAAAGACCATATTCGTTAAATCACCTAGTCCAACTTCTTCACCTGCAATAGGTTGAGTTGATTTTTGGACAGGAAGTGATTCTCCTGTAAGGGCAGACTCTTCAACTTCTAGACTCTTCGTATCTAGTAATCTCATGTCAGCGCCAATTCGATCACCACTCGAAAACTTGACAATATCTCCCGGCACTAACTCTTTCGATAAAATTTTCTCCCATTGCCCATTTCTTAACACATTCACTTGTGGTGCAGATAATTCTTTTAATGCTTCTAATGATCGTTCTGCTTTTCTTTCTTGAAAGAAGCCTAGTACGCCGTTGACAACAACGATGGCTATAATGGCAATAGCATCAATATATTCGCCTAACAGTCCTGAAATGAGTGTAGCGGCTAATAAAACAAGAACCATAAAATCTTTAAATTGACTTAAAAATATAATTATAGCTGATGGTCTATCAGCCTCTTTTAATTCATTTAATCCAAACTTCTGGGTTCGCTTTTGTACCTCCTTACTTGTTAATCCTGAATCTCCGTCCGTATTAATGGAATCCATCACTTCATCTGATCTCATCTCATGCCACTTCATGAATCACCTACACACCCCTTTAAAACAAAAAAATTTTCGAAGTCTTTTGCATTTATTGCAAAGTTCAACTTGTACTTGTCTAGCCTATAAGACAACTTATTCAGCCTCGTCCTAAAACATGCTATAATCATTTAGAAAAGTTATTTAATTTGAAAGGTTTCACTAATTATTTGCTACCCTAGAGTTAATTGTGGTAAATGATTTAACAGTCTTATAAGACGAAACCGGAGGATCGTAACCGAGAAGAATTTACTTATACACCTTGCGTGTTTACAAAAAGGAGTTTGTGCCATGTCTTTTGATGGTTTATTTACATATGCAATTACTGAAGAACTAAAGAGCGTATTATTAAACGGAAAGATTACAAAAATCCATCAGCCCTATAAATATGATCTTATTTTTCAAGTAAGGTCGGCTGGAAAAAACCATAAACTTTTCCTATCTGCTCACCCTAGTTATGCTCGAATTCATTTAACGAACGAGAGCTATGAAAACCCTAGTGAGCCCCCAATGTTTTGTATGCTTTTGAGAAAGCATTTAGAAGGTGGAGTCATAGAAAAGATTGAACAACCTGAGATGGAAAGAATCATCATCTTTGATATTAGAAGCAGAAATGAGCTTGGTGACATAACCGTAAAAAGACTTATGGTTGAAATAATGGGAAGACATAGTAATATCATACTTGTCGATAAAGATCGCGAAATGATTTTAGATAGTGTAAAACACCTTTCACCAGCGGTTAATCGCCATAGAACGGTATTACCTGGTCATCCGTATGTATTGCCACCTGGCCAAGAAAAAGTAAATCCTCTGAGCGCTGATGAAGATTTACTTCTAAAAAAATTAGATTTTAATACCGGAAGAATTGATCAACAGCTTGTACAAAATTTTGCGGGAATTTCTCCGTTATTCGCCAAAGAGGTCACCTTGCGCGCTGGGTTAGTAAATCGCAAAACACTACCGAATGCTTTTTTAGATATAGTATCGGATGTAAAAGAACATAAATTTGAACCTACTATATATGAACTAGATAATCGTGAGCAGTTCTATATGATCCGCCTTGCTCATTTAACAGAAGCAAAAACAAAGAGTTTTTCAACTATCTCTGAAACATTGGATCGGTACTATTACGGAAAAGCTGAACGAGATCGAGTGAAACAGCAAGGAAATGACTTAGAGCGATTTATGGTTAATGAAAAGAAAAAGAACGAAAAGAAAATTAAAAAACTCACAGCTACTCTCGATCAAGCTGAAAAAGCAAATGAATTTCAATTATACGGGGAATTGATTACGGCAAATATTTATGCGATAAGCAAAGGTGATAAACAGGCTGAAGTGATAAACTACTATGATGAAGAAAACAATATGATTACCATTCCATTAGATGTTCAAAAAACTCCATCAGAAAATGCTCAGAAGTACTTTTCGAAATATCAAAAGGCTAAAAATTCGGTGGAAGTGGTTCATGAGCAAATTGAAATAGCAGAACGTGAAATTGACTATTTTGATAGCCTTATTCAACAGATTGAGTCTGCTTCACCCAAAGACATCGAGGAGATTCGTGAGGAATTAATAGAGGGAGCCTACTTAAAACAAAGACAGTCTAAAAACATAAAAAAGAAGAAATCTCAAAAGCCCGTTCTTGAGCATTACTCTTCTTCAGATGGTACTGAAATCATTGTCGGTAAAAACAATAAACAAAATGAGTATTTAACAAACAGATTTGCTGCCCGTGATGACATCTGGTTACACACCAAAGACATCCCTGGGTCACATGTTGTGATACGAAGCAGTAATCCATCAGAAGAGACAATACTGGAAGCTGCCAATATCGCTGCATACTTTAGTAAAGCTAAAAGCTCCAGCTCTGTCCCTGTTGATTTCACTGCCATTCGCCATGTAAAAAAACCAAGTGGCTCTAAGCCTGGTTATGTAATTTATGATCATCAACAAACTGTTTATGTAACTCCAAACGAAGATTTAGTATTTCAACTTCGTAAGGGGTAATAGTTGAAAAGAGCGTTGATCTATTCAATGCTCTTTTTTCTATGACTATCAATTAGATATGTATTTTGTAAAATTATACAAATTCACTCTTGATTTTGATAAGATTAGATTTGCATTATTTAACGAGAGGAAGGGAACATTTTGAAAAAAAATATAGCCTATCTATCTATACTTTCAGGGGCAGCACTATGGGGATTGATAGGACTTTTTGTTACCTATCTCTATGAAGCTGGATTTACCCCAACTCATGTAGTGGCAATTCGTGCATTATCCGCGTCTTCATTTTTGCTCATTTTTATTCTTATTAAAAATAAAAAAGCCTTAAAAATCAAATTTTCAGATAGTAAATATTTTATCGGAACCGGTATTATTAGTATTGTTTTTTTTAACTGGTGTTTGTTTCAATGTATGAAGGAAACGTCCATTTCTGTAGCAAGCATTCTATTATATACCGCTCCCGCGTTTGTTACGATTTTTTCAAGATTATTTTTTAAAGAAGCCCTAACATTGCGAAAAATTTCTGCACTTTTCATTACTTTTTTGGGTTGTACATTAGTCATTGGTCTGTTTCCATCCACAAGTCAATCGGTTTCGATTTATGGATTAATACTTGGGTTAGGTTCAGGATTTTTCTATGCCTTATACAGTATTTTCGGTAAGTTTGCACTTCAAAAATATTCTTCATTAACGGTTACAGTTTATACATTTATCTTTGCAGCACTCGCAATTACACCGGTAAGTGGGATATGGGAGATGGGGTATTTATTATCAAGATCCGATGTTTGGCTTTCCATTTTAGGACTTGGCTTATTTTCAACTTTATTTGCTTTTTTACTATATACGAAAGGTCTTGAAACGGTTGAATCAAGTCGCGCTTCCATCATGGCTACTGTAGAACCAGTAGTGGCCTCTCTTGTTGGCTTTTTCGTCTTTAAGGAAATGCTTAGCCTATGGCAATATATCGGTATATTCTTCGTATTAGTAGCAGTATTTATTGTTCAGGAAAAAAAACGAAAACCTACTGAAGACAGCCCCTCTATAGCTAGTGAGATTATATAATAATAAAAGGGAATGACTCTTTAAAATGTACCCTTTGTAAAGGACAGTTTTAAAAAAAGGCATTAAGCAGCCTGAAGAAGATGATCTCTGTATTTTACAGGGGTCATCTTTTTTAGGTTCCATTGATATCTATGATGGTTATAGTAAGTGATGTATTTGTCTATTTCGCGTTTTAGTTCGTCCAAAGTTTTACATGGCTTAATATTTGCTTCGTCTTTAAGGTGGCCAAAGAATGATTCTATTGGTGCGTTATCCCAACAGTTTCCCCGTCTAGACATAGATTGCCGTAATCCCATTTTCTTCACAAGCTTTTGGAATCCTGGATGGGTGTAGTGAGTTCCTTGATCTGAATGAATGAGAGCGTCTTTAGCTTTCTTATAGTTTCGGTTCTTCTTTAACTTGTGCAAGGTGTTTGTAGCTAACTCCATGGTGATACGATCCGATAGATGATAAGCTAGAATTTCACCTGTTGATCCATCTTTAATTACTGATAAATAAGCTCTTTGGCCATTATGGTAATGCATATAAGTGATGTCAGTAAGAAGTACGTTATATGGAATCCCTTGCTTAAATTGGCGGTTTAATATGTTTGGCACAACGCGATGTTCTTGGGTTGCCTTCATCATTCTTTTATATGGGTTAGCTTTTCTAATAGGACAGAAAATATTGTATTTCTTCATAATTCTGCGAACACGTTTCAAATTAAAGACACACTGAAATTGACCCGCCAATGTCATCTTAATTTGGCGTGCCCCTTTCTTTCGACCTTTAAAGTGGAAGGCTTTTAAAATTAATGCTTTAGCTTCTTCATCCCTCACTTCCTGACGTTTCCTTTGTTCTTCGGACTTAGCTGAGAAATAATTATAGTAACCACTTCGTGACACCCCGGCAACGTCACAAAGGAATTTCACCATGTGTTTTAGGTTGTATTTTTCAATAACCTCACGAATAAGAATGTACCTCTGACTAGAAGGAAGCCTTACTTCTTCAGCCCCCTTTCTAACATACGAATCTTTTTTAGGAGTTCATTTTCTGCCTTTACAAGATTCATCTTAGCTTCTAATCTTGCATACTTCTCCTCAAGGGACAGTTCTTTTACTCGCGGTCTTCCAGAATTATTTTTCCTAGTGTCTTTAAGCCCCAACAAGCCTTCAGTTTTATAAGTGTTTCTCCAACGCTCTGAAGAAGATTTAATTCTTTGCATGCCAATAATTTCAACATCAAATCCAGCTTCTTCAAAGATTTGTCTTGAAAGCTTCCCCTTACTGAATTCAGATACAAAATGTTGTTTAAACTCATCCGAGTAAGTAATTCCCTTTGAACTGACCGATTTCACATATGGGTTTTTAGATAATAGTTTGATTTCTTTTTCTGTAAATAGCTTTTTACTCATGATTCTCCGTCTCCAAGTTATGTCTGTAGTTGTGATGCTTACATTATACAAAAAAGCACCCTATAGAGAGAGCACTTTTTTTAAGTGTCTACTCTATAGGGTACATTTTACTTAAACCGAGTACATTCCCTTTTATTTTCTCTGCTTTTTCTTTAATCTCTGTTCGTAGAGGTGATCAAGCTTTTCGATAAACTCGTCATCAAATTGATTAGACAAGTTTTCACAAATTTCTTTTGCAAGCTTTGGGCTTGCACCATTAGTAGATACTGATAGGGAAAGTCTTCCCCTTTTAACAGACTTTGGAACAAGGAAGTTTCCTTTATCTACATTGCTTACTACATTAACCAGCTGAAACTTGTTTGCATTTTCTGCTACCCATTCGTTTATAGAAGGATGCTCAGTTGCTGCAATAATGATATGTGCATTTTCCAAATCACTAAGTTCAACTTCTTTTTTCACCCAATTTAAAAGGTTCTCGTCATGTAGATTCTCTATTTCTTTCACAACATCAGGACTCACAACCGTAATTTCTGCCCCTTCCTCAAGAAATAAAGATAATCTTCTGTACGCAATTTTCCCGCCACCAATGATTAGAACCAAACGATCTTTTACATCAATATGAAGTGGGAGCATGTTGTTTTCCTTTATGAAAGGTATACAAACCATCAGTATTTTCTATAGCTTCATGAACACGTTCAACAAATAGATCAAGTAAAATCGGGTGAGGGCCTAAATACGAACATACCTCAACCTTTCGATCTCCCCAATTATATTGTTTAACAGTATGATCAATTTCCTTCTTTAACAATCCGGTAAATATTAAATAAGGAATGATGAAAAGAGATTGTTCATCTGAATTGAAAACATCTTCAATCATTTGACTAAATTTAGGCTCAGCAGCTGTTAAAAAGCAAGTATGTACCTTTTTAACACCTGATTTATTCTGGAGAAAATCTGCAATTTGGTTCAAGTCATTTACTACATCCATGTCGCTGCTTCCTCTTCCGACAAGGATTGCCGTTCTGGAGCTATCAGTTGGTGATTTTTCATTCATTTTATCAACCAGCATTTCCGCTAAACGTAGATCAACACCAATTGGTTTTCCATAGGTAACACGAACTGATGGAAAAAGCGATGAAACATGCTTAACTTCTTCTGGAATATCACTTTTAGCGTGAGCAGCAGTTAATAAAAGTAAAGGAATCACGGCGATGTCTGTCGCACCTTGACTAACACAATTTTTAAATCCTTCCTCAATAGAGGGCTCGGCTAGCTCCAAAAAACACACTTCCTGGACTTTTGCATTTATTCTTGGTTTAACCTTTGAAATAAATTCAATGGCTTCTTCACGAGCTTTTGGTACTCGACTTCCATGACAAACATATAAAACAGCTTGTTTCATAGTAATAGAGCCTCACTTTGTGCATTTTTTGCAATTACTTCTTCATACCAACTTAATTTTTCTCTTAAAGAAACAACCTCACCTACAATAATCATGCTAGGGTTTGTTATTTTTTCTTGTAACACACGTTGATAAATGTTTTCTAATGTCCCTGTGACCGTGCGTTGAACATTAGTAGTCCCCCAGTGTATAACCGCAACCGGTGTTTGAGAATTTTTCCCATGCTTCATTAGTTGTTCCTGAATATAAGGTAAATTGCTAACACCCATATAAATAGCTAATGTATCAATTCCTTTCGCAAGGGATTCCCATTTCGTATCCTCATCAATACCGTCTCTTCGATGACCAGTAACAAAAGCAACACTACCGCTTAAATCCCGATGTGTTACTGGAATTCCTGCATATGCTGCTGCGGCAACACCTGAAGTGATCCCAGGAATGATTTCATAGGGGATATGATGTTTAGCTAGGGCTTCAGCTTCTTCTCCTCCCCGACCGAAAATAAACGGATCGCCACCTTTAAGCCTTGTAACGATTTTTCCACTTTTAGCATATTTAACAAGAAAAGTATTAATCGTTTCTTGTTTCATTGTATGATAGTTAGGTAGCTTCCCACAATAAACAAGCTCACAATTTTCTTTAGCATGTTTTAAAATTTCTTTATTAACTAAACGATCATAAAGAATAACATCTGATTTTTGAATACATTTTAATGCCTTAATTGTAAGCAAATCTTCATCTCCAGGGCCTGCTCCCACTAAAAAAACCTTCGCCATGCATTCTCCCCCCTTTTCTAGTTGCGTATTGTAAGGTATTAGATATCATCAAATGAAAGTAATAGCAATTGGAATTCACCAATTGCTATTACTTCGACCACTATTTATTTTCTTGAATGAATCCTTTTTCAACAAGGAAACTTACGATTTGTTTAACAGATTGTTCTATGTCTTGGGTTTCTGTGTCAACTATTATAGCAGGGTTTTCAGGTTCCTCATATGGTGAATCAATACCAGTGAAATGTTTAATTTCATTGTTTCTTGCCTTTTTATATAATCCCTTAGGGTCACGTACTTCACATTCATCTAACGAACACTTTACATATACTTCGAAGAATTCATTTTCCGAAAGAATGTCCTTTACTTGCTGGCGATCTTCCCGGAATGGTGAAATAAACGCTGTTAACACAATTTGCCCACTATCAACAAACAGCTTTGACACCTCACCAATTCGGCGAATATTTTCTTTGCGATCTTCATCAGTAAAACCTAAATCTTTATTTAAGCCATGACGGATATTGTCCCCATCTAACACATAGGTTTGAATATTATTTTCAAACAAGTATCTTGCAAGGGCATTTGCAAGGGTTGATTTACCCGACCCTGAAAGACCAGTAAACCATAAAACATAGCTTCCGTAATTATTTTTCTTTCTTCTCTCTTCTTTTGTGACAGATGCATCATGCCACACAATGTTATTTGCAGCCATTGTTCCTACCTCCTTATGCATTTACCGTTTCTTTCATACCTCTAATTAAAACTTCTACAACCTCTTTGCGGCTGAATGTGCTAGGAGGTAATTCACCATTACGAAGCATTTCACGTACTTTTGTACCTGATAAAATAACTCGGTCTTCTTTACCATGTGGGCATGTTTTTGATGAAGCCATACCTTCACATTTTATGCAATAGAAACTATGCTCAAAGAACATTGGTGTAATTCCTAATTCATCTGCAGTAAAATTAGAAAAGATAAGTTGTGCATCATAAGTTCCATAATAATCGCCTACACCAGCATGGTCTCTACCAACAATAAAATGTGTACAACCATAATTCTTACGAACTAAGGCATGGAAAATCGCTTCACGCGGTCCAGCATATCGCATAGCAGCTGGGAATACAGCTAAATGTACACGATCTGAAGGATAATAGTTTTTTAATAAAACCTGATAGCTTTCCATACGAATATGTGCTGGAATATCATCAGATTTTGTTTCCCCTACTAATGGATTTAAGAATAAACCATCTACAGTTTCTAATGCTGTTTTCTGGATATATTCATGAGCACGGTGAACAGGATTACGTGTTTGGAAGCCTACGATTGTCTTCCAATTTAGTTCTTCGAATTTAGCTCTTGATTCTTTAGGATCAAGATAGAAATCTGCAAATTTCTTTTCCGGGCGATGAACTAATGTTACCTCTCCTCCAACATAAACATTACCACGTTCGAACATTTTCTTAACACCAGGATGTGCAAGATCATCTGTACGATAAACATTAACTGCCTCTTTTTGTTTATCAGGAGTATAGATATCCGAAACCTTAATTGTGCCATATGTAACTTCATCAAGCACAAGGCGAACTTCGTCACCAACTGCTAAAGTAGATGCCTTCTCTTCTGATACTGGTAATGTAATAGGGATACTCCATACCACACCATTTTTCAGTTTCATATTCTCTACTACAGACTCATAATCTTCTTGAGTTAAGAACCCTTCAATTGGGCTGTAACCACCTATAGAAATTAGTTCAAGATCACTTAGAGAGATTGCATCTAGTTCAATTTCTTTCTCAATATGTGATACATCTGTTCCTAGTGATAATTTTTGAATTAATGTTCCTCCATGTGGAAGTAAGCTCATTTTCATTTCCTCCAATTAAAATGTAATAGACCAAAATTATTAAACTGATTGATTCTTACAGAAATCCAATCAGTTTAATAGGAATAATAGTTATATTCCTCCACCTTCTTCGTGTACAGCACGCTTTTCTTGTTTGCTTGCTTTCATTAAAGTGTTTGCGCCAATTGTAGCTAGCAAAAGACTTGCTAATACAAAAATTGTATATAAATCACTTTCTATAAACAACTGCACTAAGAAGTAACTCATCGTTAGTGACACAAGTGGAGAAATTAACCATACCATAAGCATATTTTTTACGATTTTTTGTTGAAAGATGTTTGACCCAGATTTTGCAATACCAATTCCTAAAATCGACGAGGTCGTAATTTGAGTAAGAGGCACAGGTATACCAAAGATGGAAGCTACAATAACAAGCGTAGCACCAGTACCAGAAATCAAGACACCTTCAATTTTTGAGAAGCTCGTTATTTTCTTACCGTTTGTCTCTAAAACACGTCTCCCTAAAAGAAGAGCACCTAGAGCAACAAACACTCCTCCAATTAATGTTCCTTTTGAAACCGTTAGAATACCAGCACTTACAAGTGGTCCAACAGCATTTGCCACGTTATTCATCCCCGCTGAAAATGCTTCAAAGAAACCAGCAAATATAAGTAAATATGTTATCACCTTTCCTTCAAAGCTATACTTTTGAGTCAGCTTAAAGGAATGAAGGATTTTTATAAAAAGAAAGGCAATGGCAAACGCAACGATCGGAACAATAATCCAAAACATAATGATATAGAGTAAATTATTAACATATAAGGCTTGGTACGCTATACCAACACCAACTACAGATCCCACCGTTACCTCACTTGTAGAAAGTGGTATTCCTAAAAGATTGGACAAGAATAAGGAAAAAGTAGCTGAAAAGAGGATAATAACAACCATTTTTATCGATATAAGCGATGATGGAATGATTCCAGAACTTATTGTTTTGACAACTTCTCCACCGCCAATAACAGCTCCTAATATGACCCCTATCCCACATAATATAAGCGCATTTCTCGGTCGTAAAATCGCTCCTGAGCCATATGCAACCCCCATTGAGGCAGCTGCACCGCTCGCCCCAATGTTCATTGCAAAAAAGAAGCTAATAATGATGGCAATGATTTCTAACATGATTATATCCTCCTATTGGTGGAGGCCACATTCTGTTTTCATTTGCCCTGACCATCTACCTGATCTTAAATCATTTTCATCAAAGGCAGGCTTTGTACAATGAAAACAACCGATACTTGGATATCCTCTATCATGAAGAGGGTTATAGATTAAGTCATTTTTATGAACGTATCTCCAAACATCCTTCCACGTCCAATGAATAAGCGGGCAAACCTTTACTGAATGAAAGCGTTCGTCCTTATTAATATAATTTACATTCTTTCTTGTTTCAGACTGTTCTCGTCTTAAACCTGAAATCCATGCTGTTGCACCATTTAATGTTTCAGTTAGAGGAACAATTTTGCGGATGTTACAGCATTGATTAGGGTTTGTTTCCCATAATTTATCACCATATTGCTCAGCTTGTTCTTCAAGTGTTAATTTTGGCTTTTTTAATTCAATATTTAATGATGGATATTTTTCTTTTACCTTATCAATTAATTCATACGTTTCCTTAAAATGTACATCTGTATCAAGGAAAACGATCTTAGCATCTGGTTTCACTTTAGAAATTAAGTCAATTAGAACGATCCCCTCAATTCCAAAGCTACAAGCATATACAACCTCTTCACCGTAATGGTCATATGCCCAATTTAAAACATTAAGTGCACCTTTATACGTTTCATCAACTTCAAATGAATCAGTTTGTTCTGTCCAGTTTTCATATGTTAACATACGATTCACCTCTTTCTCTCATACTACTCAACTCGGAATTAGAATCCCGTTTATTCACACATTAATACTCGGGATTAAGTGTAAAACCTATTAATATAGTATGAATTATACACCTTATCTGTGATTTGACAATACATTTACTAGATTATTTTTATTAAAATTTTAAACTTTGTGATCGTATAAAAAGCGTTACTATTACTGTCCCAGCATTTTCTTACTCACACCTACTATGATAATATGCTATTTGATTCAAAATTTTAACACAATTATAACAAATGTCAACCCGAGTTTACTTATCGGATTAATAATTTTTATTCAATATCTTAAATTCTTATAATAAATCATAAAAGCAAAATCATATACATAAACTTGTACTATTTAATAGAAGGTGTAAGGAGGATTGTTATGTGGGAGATCGTGGCTAATATTTGTTTAGTCTTCATTGGTTTTTATCTATTTTGTCTCAGTATCGCTCATATTTTTATGTACAAGCCAAGTAAAGAACTATTGAATCAGTTAAAAGCTGTAAGGCATTCCTTCATTTTTGCTATCCTTGGTATAGCAGTATGGAGCTTATTAAAAAAGGTGAAAATTCCTGAACGTTTCATTTATCCAAGCTACTTAATCGTATTTCTAATTATTTCGTTTAGTTCCTTCTTTCTAATTCTATCAAAAATTTAAAAGCGCCTTTTTATTGCATCCTTCCACGTTAATGAACGTTATTTGAGCATACGATAAAAGACGCTTTTTACTTACATTTATTTGTTATACATTAAGCCAGCGTTCAGAAGATGGATCTTCTCTCCACATTTTTAATTTACTAATGTCCTGCTCTGTTACATAACCTTCTTTAGCAGCAACTTCAACTAAAGTGTTATAGTCACATAACGATTGTGCTTTAATATTCGCTTCTTCCAGTTTTGATTTTCCAAGTGCAAGATCATATGTAAAAATCGCTACGATCCCTAAAACCTCACAGCCTGCTTCACGAAGAGCTTCAACAGCTGTAATGGCACTTCCGCCAGTTGAAATCAAATCTTCCACAACCACTACCTTCTGATTTCGCTTAACTTGTCCTTCAATTTGATTTCCTTTACCATGTCCCTTTGCCTTGCTTCGAACATAAACCATTGGTAAATCCATTTTATCACTTACCCATGCAGCGTGAGGGATACCTGCAGTTGCAGTCCCTGCGATCACTTCAACCTCAGGGTAATGCTCTTTTATTAAATCAATAAGACCTTCAGCTATTTGAGTACGAATAGAAGGAAATGATAATGTAAGACGATTATCACAGTAAATTGGTGACTTTAATCCACTGGACCAAGTGAAGGGGTCATTTGGTTGGAGATAAACTGCCTTAATTTCTAATAGGTTTTTTGCAATCGTTTGTTTCATTCCTCTGATTCCTCCCAAGCTTTTTTCACTTTTAAATATGCCTCATATGGATTGTTTTGTTTTGTTATGCTTCTTCCGACTACAATAGCTGTCGAACCTAGACGACGTGCTTGGTCTGGACTAGCTATTCTAGTTTGATCATCTGTCGAATCTTCCTTCAAACGAATTCCCGGTGTGACAGTCATAAAAGAAGATCCAAGCTTTGCATTTAATGTTTCTACTTCATGAGTAGAACAAACCACTCCATCTAAGCCGCTTTCTTTTGCCATTTGTGCATAATGAAGAACAACATTATTGATATCTTCATTAATTAATAGCTCTTCATGCATCATATCTTGAGAAGTACTAGTTAACTGAGTAACAGCAATACATATTGGTCTTTTTTTACCTTCTTGAGTTCCTGCCTCAAGTCCTTCAATAGCTGCTTCCATCATTCTCTTTCCGCCTGCAGCATGCACATTTACAATGTCCACATCAAGCTTGGCTAACCCACGCATTGCTTGTTTAACTGTATTCGGAATGTCGTGAAGCTTTAGGTCTAAAAAGATGTTGTGGCCAAGTTTTTTAAGATAGGAAATAATCTCAGGACCTTCCTGATAAAATAATTCCATACCTACCTTGACAAATAACTGTTCTTGTTGAAAGTGCTGTAAAAATTCTTTTACCTCTTGCTGATCTTTAAAATCAAGAGCTATAATGAGCGGTCTTTGCATTAGCCTTCCAACTCCTTCCGATACATTCCGTAACATGTTCAAAACCAAGTTCATTTAATCTTGCTGGCAACTGCTCGATAATTTCCGGACATACAAATGGATTAACAAAATTAGCAGTACCAACAGCAACAGCACTTGCTCCAGCATATAAGAATTCAATCACATCATCAACGTTTTGCACGCCACCCATGCCAATGACCGGAATTGATACAGCTTGACTTACTTCATAAATCATGCGTATAGCTACTGGTTTAATAGCTGGACCTGATAACCCACCAGTTTTATTTGCAATAACTGGCTTACCTGTTTTAAGGTCAAGTCTCATTCCTATTAAAGTGTTAATCATTGTTAAACCATCAGCACCTGCATCTTCAATAGCTTTTGCCATTTCAACGATGTTCGCAACGTTAGGTGATAATTTCACATAAACAGGTACAGCTGATACCTCTTTCACAGCTTTTGTTAACTGTGCTGCAACTTCAGGAATTGTTCCAAATGCAATGCCACCTGTTTTTACATTAGGACATGAAATATTTAATTCAAGAGCATGTACATTGTTTGCCTGACTGATCTTTTCTGCGACATATACATAGTCCTCAATTTGAGAGCCTGCTACATTTGCGATAATCGGAACATCATACTGCTCAAGCCAAGCAAGCTCTTCTGAAATGACTTTATGAACACCGGGGTTTTGTAGTCCAATAGCATTTAACATGCCTGCTTCTGTCTCAGCTACACGAGGAGTAGGATTACCAAATCGGGGCTCCTGTGTACTGGCTTTAATCATTATTGATCCAAGCTGACTCAAGTCATAAAACTTACTATATTCTCTACCAAAGCCAAAGCATCCTGATGCAGGCATGATAGGATTTTTAAGTGACAAACCGGGTAAGTTGATGTCTAGCATGTTATAAAACCACCTCTCCAGCCTTAAACACAGGCCCATCACTACATACTTTTTTATAACTTGTTCCAGTAGGGTCATCTCCGGTATGACAAACACACGCAAAACAAGCTCCAACTCCACAGCCCATTCTTTCTTCTAATGATAGAAACAAAGGTTTATGTCCATGAAGCTTTTCTAGTGCTCTTAACATTGGTGTTGGACCACAAGTAAACATTGTATCAAATTGTAGGTCGTAATCTTTAATGGCATCAGTAACGAATCCCTTATATCCGTAAGAACCATCATCGGTTGTTATAACCGTTGTTCCAAGTTTAGAAAACTCTTCTTCTAAAAAAACAGCATTTTTTGTTTGAAAGCCCAAAACATGCTGCACCTTTACACCCTTTGCGACTAATTGTCTTGATAGTTCAAGCAAGGGAGGAACACCTATTCCTCCACCAACTAACAAAGCATTTTGTCCACTCTCAACTTGATTAATTGGAAATCCATTTCCTAATGGTCCTAAAACATCCACTACGTTTTCAACGACCTTTTTAGAAAGGAGCTGAGTACCAGCCCCTTCTGCTCTATATATCATTGTAAATTGCTTTTTATCTTTATCAATTTCAGAAATGCTAATCGGTCTTCTTAATAAAGGGGTGCTACCCTCAGACACCTTTAAATGAACAAACTGACCTGGGTTACCCATCTCTGAAACAAGTTCACCTTGTAGTGTTAGCTGAAAAATATGTTCTGCAATTTTTTCGTGTTTTGTCACGACCATTAGTTCTTTTTTTATCACGTTAAGCTCACCTCTAGCTGCTTGTTGATCTTTGGCATCGTATCTGTAGAGAATGTCATCGACTCTAATACACGTAAAATGGCAACTGCTGTATCTAATGAAGTTAAACAAGGAATTCCATTTTCTACTGATTCACGGCGAATTTTAAATCCGTCTCTAGCAGGCTGTTTTCCTTTTGTTAACGTATTGATCACAAATTGTGCTTCACCTTTACGAATAACATCTAATAAATTCGGTTCAGAAGCACCAATTTTATTAACAACTTTTGCCGGAATATTGTAGGTTCTTAAATAATCTGCTGTTCCACTTGTCGCAAGAATTTGATATCCAATTTGGTGGAATCTTCTAGCAATCTCTAAACCTTCTTCTTTATCTTTATCCGCTACTGTTAATAAAACTGATCCATGGTTTTTAATCTGAATACCAGATGCAACAAGTGCTTTATAAAGAGCTTTCTCAAGAGTAATATCTTTACCCATTACTTCTCCTGTTGATTTCATCTCTGGTCCTAATGTGATGTCCACTCGGCGTAACTTAGCGAATGAGAAGACAGGAGCTTTTACATACACACCTTCACTTTCTGGATGTAATCCTGTTTCATAGCCGAGTTCCTCAAGTTTTGCACCAAGTATTACTTTTGTTGCTAAATTAGCCATCGGTACTCCGGTAATTTTGCTTAGGAATGGTACCGTACGACTTGAGCGAGGATTTACTTCTAGTACGTAAACCGCTCCTTTTGATAATACGAATTGGATATTTAACAATCCAATAATATTTAACCCTTTAGCCAGTTTAATTGTGTAGTCAATAATACTATTTTTAATTTCTTCAGATAAAGATTGCGGTGGGTATACAGCGATTGAATCTCCTGAGTGAACACCTGCACGTTCAATATGCTCCATAATTCCAGGTATAAGAACTGTTTTTCCATCAGAAATTGCATCAACTTCAATTTCTTTACCTGTTAAATATTTATCAATTAATACAGGATGTTGCGGATTTATTTTTACCGCATTATTCATATAGTGTAAAAGCTCAGCCTCTTGGTAAACAATTTCCATTGCACGTCCACCTAGTACATAAGATGGTCTTACTAATACTGGATAACCAATGTTTTCTGCAATTTTCACAGCCTGGTCTACAGAAGTAGCTGTTTTTCCATGTGGTTGAGGAATTCCTAGAGTAGCTAAAGTATGTTCGAATTTATCACGATCTTCCGCACGATCTAAATCTTCCAAAGATGTTCCAAGTATTTTTACACCTCGAGCTTGTAACTCATCCGCTAAATTAATAGCTGTTTGACCACCGAATTGAACAACAACACCCTTTGGTTTTTCTAAATCGATGATATGCATAACATCTTCAATTGTTAATGGTTCAAAATAAAGCTTGTCAGAAATACTGAAATCTGTTGAAACTGTTTCGGGATTGTTATTTACAATGATTGCTTCATACCCTGCTTCTTTAATTGCCCATACAGAGTGAACTGTTGCATAATCGAACTCCACACCTTGACCGATTCGGATTGGACCTGAGCCTAAAACAACAACACTTTCACGCTCAGTTACAATTGATTCGTTTTCGTCTTCATATGATCCATAGAAGTATGGTGTTGCAGATTCAAATTCCGCTGCACATGTATCAACCATTTTATAAACTGGGATAATATCTGCTTGTTTTCTTAATTCATAAACTTCACGATCATTTGTATTCCAAAGCTTAGCAATCTCAGAATCTGCAAAGCCCATTTCTTTAGCTGTTTGTAATGTTGTTAATTCATAAGGGTTTTCTTGAAGATTTTTTTCAAATGCAATAATTTTTTCAATCTTCATTAAGAAAAATAAGTCAATTTGGCTCCACTCATGAATGGTTTCTTTCGTAACACCTCTTCTAAGAGCTTCAGCGATATAAAATAGGCGCTCATCACCAGCTTTACGGATACGCTTTTCAATTAGTTCGTCTGTGAATTGTTCAGCATCTTTTAAACGAAGATAATCTACATCAGACTCGAGTGAACGAACTGCTTTTAAGAGTGATTCCTCAAGTGTACGACCGATCGCCATAACCTCACCAGTGGCTTTCATTTGAGTTCCTAAACGACGGTTTGCAGACTCAAACTTATCAAATGGCCAGCGTGGGATCTTTGATACGATGTAATCTAATGCTGGCTCAAAGCATGCATATGTTCTCCCTGTAACAGGGTTTTTCATTTCATCTAGTGTTAAACCAACAGCAATTTTCGCTGCTAATTTAGCGATCGGATATCCAGTTGCTTTAGAAGCTAACGCAGATGACCTACTTACACGTGGGTTAACCTCAATAATGTAGTATTTAAAGCTGTCTGGATCAAGTGCTAGCTGAACATTACAGCCACCTTCAATTTTCAATGCACGGATAATCTTCAATGATACGTTTCGCAGCATTTGATATTCACGGTCACTTAACGTTTGACTTGGTGCAAAAACGATTGAGTCACCTGTATGAACACCTACTGGATCAAAGTTTTCCATGTTACAAACAACAATGGCATGGTCATTTGAGTCACGCATTACCTCATATTCAATTTCTTTAAATCCAGCAATACTTTTTTCAAGAAGACATTGTGTTACAGGGCTGTTTTTTAATCCACTTGTAACAATTTCGATAAGATCTTCTTCATTTTCACAAATACCTCCACCAGTTCCACCTAATGTATAGGCAGGTCTTACGATAACTGGATATCCGATTTGATTAACAAACGCAAAAGCTTCATCTAAGTTATGGATAATTTCACTTTCAGGTACAGGCTCATTTAATTCATTCATTAATCTTCTGAATAAATCACGATCTTCTGCTTGTTGGATTGCGGAAAGCTTAGTACCTAAAATTTCCACTCCACATTCATCAAGTACACCTGATTCTGCTAATTGAACGGCCATGTTAAGACCCGTTTGCCCTCCTAAAGTTGGAACAAGGGCATCTGGACGTTCTTTACGAATAATGTTGCTTAAAAATTCAACCGTAAGAGGCTCGATATATACTTTATCTGCAATTTCTGTATCCGTCATAATTGTTGCTGGGTTTGAGTTAACAAGAACTACTTCATATCCTTCTTCTTTTAATGCGATACATGCTTGTGTTCCAGCATAATCAAACTCTGCTGCTTGACCAATGACGATTGGACCTGAACCGATAACAAGAATTTTATTGATGTCTGTACGTTTTGGCATTATAGAACCCCTTCTTTCTTATTAGCTTCATTCATCAAGTTTATAAATTGATCAAATAATCCGTTCGCGTCCTCAGGGCCTGGTGAAGCCTCTGGATGGTATTGAACTGTGAATGCAGGTGCTTGTTTATGTTTGAGACCTTCTACTGTTCCATCATTTAATGCAACATGTGTTACTTCTAAATCTGTATCCTTAATTGAATCTTCTCTAACTGTATATCCATGGTTTTGTGAAGTAATATCAACTTTCCCTGTGCTTAATTCTTTTACCGGGTGGTTTGACCCACGATGACCGAATTTCATTTTTTCTGAATCTGCACCACAAGCTAAGGCAAATAATTGGTGACCTAAACAAATTCCGAATAATGGAACTTTACCAAGAATTCCTTTGATCATTTCAATTGCTTCTGGTACATCTTTTGGATCTCCTGGACCATTTGATAGCATAATACCATCTGGTTTAAGTTGTAGTACTTCCTCGGCTGTTACATTATGAGGTACAACAACAATGTCACAGTTACGTTTATTTAATTCTCTTAAAATACCATGCTTCATTCCAAAATCAACTAACACTACACGATGTCCTCTGCCTGGGCTTGGATAGGCTGTTTTTGTTGAAACAACTTGTACTTGATCTGTAGGAAGTTGTGTTCCTTTTAGCTTACTAATGACTTCTTCAGGGTTTGCATCTGCTGAGCAAATTGCTCCTTTTAATGTACCGTGCATACGAATAATTCTTGTAAGCTTACGAGTATCAATGCCTGAGATTCCAGGGATGTTTTTCATTTTAAAATACTCATCAATTGTATATTCACTTCTCCAGT